>NZ_JAWQFO010000004.1:0-398648 GCF_033436665.1 Roseobacter sp. FCG-D35 | reverse complement strand
GCTTGTTCCCCATTCCTGGTCCTCCGTTTCCTAACCATAGCGGTGGACCAATTCAGATGGGGAGGCTCAAACGCGTTCACGGACCGGGCGCGACGGGTGCGTCAGCTTACGGTGGCCCTTGGATGTCTGCTGGTGGTCACCTGTATCGCGTCACTATCCGTCGGCGCGACGGGCACCACGCTTTGGCCGATCCTCGAAAGTCTCGCAGCTGGACACGCCATAGATCCGCTTGACCATGTGGTCATGTTCGAGATCCGGCTGCCGCGCCTGACCCTTGCGGTTCTTGTCGGCGCGGCCCTGGCGGTGTCAGGCGCGCTTATGCAGGGGCTTTTCCGCAATCCGCTTGCCGACCCCGGTATCGTCGGGGTCAGCGCGGGGGCGGGTCTTGGCGCGATCTCCGCGATCGTGCTCGGCGCCTTGCTGCCTTTGCAGGTCCAACAGGCGCTCGGCAGTTCCGTTGTCGCCCTCGCGGCCTTTGCCGGTGCCTGGGTCACCACCCTGGTCCTCTACGCCGTGGCCACGCGCGCCGGGCAGACATCGGTGGCAACGCTTCTGCTTGCCGGCATCGCAATATCGGCCCTCGTGAGCGCCGTCTCGGGCCTGTTGATCTATGTCGCGGACGATGCGCAACTTCGCGACCTGACATTCTGGGGTCTCGGCTCGCTGGCCGGTGCGACTTGGGCCAAGGTGTTGACCGCAGGGCCGATCATCCTCGCCGGGTTGGCGCTTGCTCCGTTCCTTGCCCGCGGCCTCAACGGTCTCGCTTTGGGCGAAGCGGCGGCGATGCACATGGGCGTTCCCGTCCAGCGCATGAAGCGCATCGCAGTGCTGTCGGTTGCCGCGTCGACCGGTGCCGCAGTGGCGGTTTCGGGAGGCATCGGTTTCATTGGCATCGTCGTGCCGCACCTGCTGCGCGTGGCGACGGGTCCGGACCACCGGGTCCTTTTGCCCAATGCCGCCATGCTCGGAGCGACCCTGCTTTTGGGTGCGGACATGATCGGCCGCACCGTCGTGGCACCCGCCGAACTGCCAATCGGGATCGTTACGGCGGTACTTGGCGCGCCCGTATTTCTCTTCATCCTGTTGCGCAAGCACGGCACGTTCTGAGGTCACCCATGATTGCAAGTGATATCCGGGTGCGGATCGGGCGCCGGACGATCGTCGATGGCGTCGATCTGTCTGCGCAACCCGGACGTGTCACCGCCATCGTCGGGCCGAACGGATCGGGGAAATCGACGTTGCTGCGCGCCCTGACAGGCGAACTTCGATTTGACGGAAGCATCTTGCTTAACGGTCGTGCGCTCCAGAACTACACGCCGCCCGAACTTGCGTCGGTACGCGGCGTGCTGCAACAGGCGTCGACCGTTGCCTTTCCTTTCACCGTCCGCGAGATCGTGGGCATGGGACTGGCCGCGGGACTCGCTGCGGGCGATGCCTCGGTCCCGGAACAGGCGCTGGCCGCGGTCGATCTCCGCGGATTTGCGGATCGGCCGTTTCACCACCTCTCCGGCGGAGAGCAGCAACGGGTTCAACTCGCCCGGGTGCTTGCGCAGGTGTGGCCTATCGAGGACATCGGCGAGCCGCGATGGCTCATGCTGGACGAACCGGTGTCGAGCCTCGACATCGGCCACCAGTCCATCGTGATGGAGTGCATGAAAGCCTTTGCAGCCCGTGGAGGCGGCGTGATCACGGTCATGCACGACCTGAATCTGACGGCGATGTATGCCGACCACGTCATTCTGATGAAGGCAGGGTGTGTGCTGGCCTCGGGTCCGCCGCAGACGGTTCTTGCGGACGCCAGTCTCTCCGAGGCGTATGCCAGCCAAGTCCGGGTCAACGCGCCGCCGCCCGAGGGCATCCCCTACATCCTGCCGCAGATCCAATTGTTGCGCTGAGCCAATCTCGTGCGTTCGATTGACCTAAGACCTGTTTCGACGACTGAAGCTCGTCCCGCTTCTGGCCCGAGCTTCAGGCGGCCCTTCGGACTGGTTGCAGTTGGGCCGTATCGGCGCTCTGCGTCAAGTTTCCGAGCGCTGAATGCAGCCGCTCCTCGTCGGATTCGCCCGCCCCGGAGATTACGCCGCGTTCCAAGTTATATCAGCCGAGTGGACATGGATCACGTGAGCGATCCGGGAATTCTGAAACTGGTGGTGCAATGGGCGCCTGGTAAACGTCAGCCTTCGAAGGGGTCGATCCGGTCGGCGGACAGCGCATAGCCCACGTCGGCGAGTTGCGTCGACGTCGAGGCGGTGCCGAACATGCCGGTCACGGTGACCGGCTCGAACAGCCCTTCATAGGCATAGGGCGGTCGCGCGGTGACGAGCACGAGCTGGTTTGCGGGCGGCGGCGGGACATGGACGCAGGCGCCGACATAGGGCACCAACAGAAAGGCCGCGACTCCGGTGCCCTCGAAATCGAGCGGAACGATGAAGCCCGAGAGCCGCACGATCCGGCCGTTCCAGTCGGTGCGCACGCCCGTTGACGGAGCCTGAAGGCTGGCCATCGCGCTTTCGTCATGCGGGACGAGTCCTTGCAGGTCGGGCGGGAGCTGCGGTTGGCCCGGCGGGACCAGGTCGGCCCAGTCGAGTTCGACGGTCTCTTCCGCCGCGCCACTCGCGCCGGCCAGCGCAACGCTCGCCGCAAGGCCGGTGGCGAATGTGCGCCGATTGGGACCCGCCACGTCGTTGCGCGTGCCTGAAGTTCTGACCCTACTTCGTGCCATTAGTCCCCCATTCCGGTGCCGGTCGGCGGCGCCGCATGCGCGTCCCGGGCCTGCGCGAGGTAGACGGCCACCGTCATCAGATCGGACGCTGCGGTAAGCCTGCGTTCGGCCACGAGGGGGGCCAGCCGGTCGGCCTGTGTCCAGTTCTGACGGCTGCCGAACTGGCGGGCGATCAGGGCGGCGGTGTCCGGGCGCAGGGCAACGAGGCGGTCGAGCGTTGCCGCAATCGATGCGGCCATCCCGGGGGCGCCGACACCGCTGTGGATTGCCAGCGCTTCGACGACCTGTTCGACGTTGTCGCGCGACTGACGCGGGTCCGACAGGATCTCCCGATCCAGCAGGGCGATGCCGGCATCGCCGTCGATCTCGACGAGGGCGGTCGCGAACGCCCCGAGGTTGCGCGAGCGTTCCCGGTCCGGCGCCCGGGCGATGAAGGCCCGTATCTCGCGGCGGGCTGCGTCATCGTCGCTTAGGCCGAGCAGCAGGATCCGGATGGACTGGTAGGGATAGCCCTCGATCTTCCAGAGTTCGGCCAGCAGTTTCTCGGCAGGGATCTGCAGTTCGATCCCGCGCAGCATGTCGTAGGGTGCCTTGTCGATCTCCAGCAGGGCAAGCTGGCGCAGGGCGGGCTCGGGGTGGGTCTGCAGACCGGCGAAGAGCGCCAGCCTGTCCGGAGTATATTCCGTGCGCCACGCCTCTTCATGCGCGAGCGCAAAGTCGACGACTTGCCGGTAGTCGCCACTCAGGTAGGCGATGGACTGCCAGACGTTCGTTTCTTGGTCGAAGACGAAGAGCACACCGTCGTCCGGGTTCGCCGCCAGGCGGGCGCGGATCTGCGAATTGACGAGTTCGCGGATCGCGACGCCATTTTCCGCACCGCGCAGAACTTCCACGATCTGAAAGGAGAACGGGCTGTCCGGGTGGGGCCGCGCGATGGCGAGCGTGTCGCTGTCGAGAACGCGGTCGATGACCGAGCGCTCGGGCTTGTAGAAATGGAAGGAACAGGCCTGGGCGGTCTGCGCAATAAAGACGGCGCAGAGAATGAGGACGGGCAACAGACAGGCGACTAGCCGCGGCGCGCCCGACCGAGGCGCACCGTTTTGTCGTGTGCGCCAGCTGCCGTTCACTCGATCGGCTCGATCTTTTCCGCCGCGATCCGGTATCCGGCATCGGCGATCGTTGTCGACAGGGTCTCGGCTGTCAGCCGACCCGAGACAAAGACCGGAGCCCAGAGCGACTCGTTCGGCCAGGGCGTTTCAGTCGTCACGAAGACCAGTTGGTTCGGCGGCGGCGGCGGCACGTGGATGCAGGCGCCGACGTAAGGCACCAGCATGAAGCTGGTGACGCCGTTGGCGCCCATGTCGAAGGGGATGATGTAGCCCGGAAGCCTGACCGGTTTCCCGACGAGACGCGTGTTCACCTTCTTGGCGTTCTCGTCGTACTGCGGGTTCCAGGTATCGTTGGCCTCATCGATCAGCCCGGGCCCAATGATCTCGCCATAAGGCACTCCGGCGGGGATGAGGTCGTCCCAGCCGATCTCGCGGAACCTGGCCGCATCGGCCCGCACGGGCAGAAGCGTGGCCGCACCCAAGGCAAGGACGAGGTTGCGTCGTGTGATGCGCGTGTCGTGTGTCATATCCTCACCATCATACCATCCGCGAGGGACAACCGGTAGGCTCTGAGCGCCGGAATCAGGCTTGCCAGGGCCGCCGCTGTGATCACACTTGCGAGAACCCAGGCCTCGCGGACTGTCGGTGCGTCGATGGGCAGCCAGAGACCGAACGCGGCATCGACCCAGGGCCGGGCCACGGTCAGGCCGAGGTAGAGAAGCCCGAGACCCAAGGCCGCCCCCGCCGCTGCCATCAGAACCGCCTCAAGCACCAGGAGGCCGAGGATCGTGGCCGGTCGCGCCCCCATTGCGCGCCAGATCGCCATTTCGCGCCGACGCTCGTTGAGGCTCGAGAAGATCATCGCGACCATGCCCAGCAGGGCGGTGACCACCACCATTGCCGACACCCCGATCAGCGCGGTCTCGGCGACCCCCACGATCTGCCAGAGTTCCTGAAGGGCGACACCGGGCAACACGGCCAGCAATGGCTCTTGGGGATATTCGTTGATCCATCTTTGCAGGCCGAAGATCTGCAGCCGCGACTTGACCCCGACCAGCGCCGCCGTGATGGCCTTGGGCGCAAGGTCCATCTCGCGGATCACTTCGATCGGGGTGGCGCCGCCGGGCGCCTTGGCACCGGACTGCCAGTCGACGTGGATCGCCTCGATCGCCTCGAGGCTGACGATTACCGTGCGGTCGACCGGCGTTCCGGTCTTGGCGATAACGCCGGCTACGCGGAAGGGCTGGTCGGCGTGCTCGACGAACGACGCCAGCCCGTGTGCCACGACAATCGGATCATCGACGGAATACCCTAGCGTCGCGGCGACATCGGCGCCGATCACGGCGTCATAGAGATCGTCCAGCCCGTGCCCTTGCGAAACCTCCAACGCTCGTCCACCGCGGTACTTGTAGTGCTCGAAAAAGCCCGACGTGGTGCCCATCACCCGGAACTGCCGGTGGCTATCGCCCAGCGAGATCGGCACGATCCAGTCGACCTCTGGGCGCGCCGCGAGGTCCTCGTAGCTGTCCCAGGTCACGTTGTTGGTGGCATTGCCGATGCGGAACACCGAATACAGCAGAAGCTGCACCGACCCGGACCGCGCGCCGACGATCAGGTCGGTGCCGGAAATGGTGTCGGCAAAACTCGCGCGGGCGCCGACGCGCACCTTCTCGATCCCGAGAAAGAGGGCAACGGACAGCGCGATGGCCAGCACGGTCATTCCCACCGTCAGGGCGCGCGCCAGAAGGGAACCGAAGGCGAGACGAAGGATCATGCGGCGGCCTTGCGGGTTTGCACGATATCACCGATCCGCACGGTCCGATCGAACCGTTCGCCCAGCCGTTCGTCATGGCTGACCATGAGCAGCGACGCGCCCGCCTTGCGAACCTGCGAGAACAACAGGTTCAGAAACGCGTCCTGGGATCCCGCGTCGAGCGCCGAGGTCGGCTCGTCGGCGACGATCAGCGGCGGCGCGCCGATCAAGGCGCGCGCGACCGCGACGCGCTGCTGCTGCCCGACGCTGAGACGACCTGCAGGTGTATGCGCCGCGTCCTCGGGCAGCCCCAGCGCGCCGCAGAGCTCGGCCGCCGCCGCCGTCGCATCGCCTGCGCGTCCGCGTCGTTCGGGGGCGAAGCGAAGCGGCAGCAGGATGTTATCGATCACCCGCGCGTAGGGCAGCAGGTTGAATTGCTGGAAGATGACGCCGATCTGCTCGGCGCGGAACCGGTCCCGCGCCCCGGCCCGGAGCGTTCCGAGATCGGTTCCGCAAACGCGGACCTCGCCCTCGTCGGCCGCCACGATCCCGCAGACCAGCGACAGCAGGGTCGACTTGCCGGACCCGCTTTCCCCGAGCAGCAGAACCGTTTTGCCGGTTGGTAGTTCGAAGGATGGACAGGACAGCGAAAACCCGCCCCGACCCGGCCAGGCAAAAGCTACGTCTGCAAGGGTCAGGGCGGCTGATGCCACGGTCAGTCCAGCGTCACTTCGGCGGCACCTCGTCCGACTTCTGCCGACCCGGCGCCGGTTTCCGTCACGTATTGCACTTCGATCTCCTCGGCGTTCTCGAACTGATCGAAGAACGGAAAGGTGATCGTGTCCAGATCGTCGGCATGTTCGCAGGCAAAGATGTAGCGGGCATGGAACTCGCTGTGGCCGCTTTCCCCGGCGTGGTCGTGGTCCGCGTCCTCGGAATGTTCTGCGTGCTCCGCGTCCTCGGCGTGCTCCGCGTGATCGTCGCCGTGGTCATGGTCCTTGTCCTCTGCATGCTCGTCGTGCGCATGCCCGTCGTCGTTGTTATGTTCGTCGTGGTCTTCTCCCGAGTGCAAGTGCGCAAGAACCTCGGTCAAGCGGCATCCGGCCTCTTCCGGCAGGGCAACGACGTTCTCCGGAACCAGCATCAGTCGGATCGCGGCCTCGACCTTATCCTTGTCGGCGTCGGAACTGGCCGCGTACTCGAAGCCCACGATATCCATGCCGGGTGCATAGAAGTCCATCTCGACCGTGCCGCCCTCGATGGCAAGTTCCAGCGAGCTGACGCCATGAACGTGCGCGTCCAGTTGGCGCTGCTCCTGAGCCGCAAGCGGAGTGGCGGCAACCGTTGCCGCGAGTGCAAGTCTGGTGACCTTCATCGTGAATCCTTTCCTTGTCGATTGGACGGGTTAAAGCGGTTCATTGCAACGTCGATGAATGCGACGAGTACAGGCGCAAAGGCAGGGAGCGCGACAGGAAGCCATGTGACCGCCCCGACGATCCGGATGAAGCGGGGGAAAGCCTGGCGTCGGCCTGCGCAACTGCCTCATCCGATCGCGCCCGCGCGCCTTTGCCGACAGACCGGTGTCACAGGCAATCCGCCAGGGCGGTCGCGAGATTGCGCAGCATCGCGGGATAGAGAGCCGGTCCCGGTTCCAGATCGGATCCCAGCGGGTCGAGAACGCCGGTATTCACCTCGGTTCCCCGCATCACAGACGCGACGATGCCTGCGTTGAACTGCGGCTCGGAAAGTACGCAGCTCACCCCTTGCTCGGCCACGCGTGCCTGGATCTCGGCAATTCGGGACGGGCTGGGATCGGTCGCGTCCGACAGAGAGATCGCGCCCGCCGCCGAAAGGTCGAAGGCGTCCTCGAAATACTGGTAGGCGTCATGGAAGACGATGAAGCCCCCGCCACGCACAGGATCGAGAACTCCGTCGATCTCGGTCTCGAGCGCCGCCAGTTCCTCGCGCCCCTTCGCGGCGTTTCCGAAGTACGCGTTGGCGTTCTCGGGATCCGCGGCGGACAGGGCGGCGGCAATCTCGTTCAGCCAGACTGCCCCGTTGGCGGGCGAAAGCCAGGCATGCGGGTCCTCTTCGCCGTGGTCATGGCCGTCGTGCCCGGCATGCTCTTCGTGGCCGTGCTCGTCTTCATGCTCATCGTGGTCGTCATGGTCGTCGTGATTAGCGTGATCCGCATCGTCATGGTGCGCGTCATCGCCTTCCGCGTGTCCGTGGGCATGCGCCTCGAACAGCGTGCCTTCGCGGAACGGCAGTTTTTGCGTGCCGTCGACGTCCATGAACACGACCTCTCCGGCCTCGCCCGCCAGGGTGCCGATCGTGTCCGCGAGCCACGGGGTCAGTTCGGGGCTTACCCAGAACACCAGGTCCGCGTCCTGCAAGGCCTTTGCCTCGGAAGGTCGCAGGCTGTATTCGTGCGGGCTTGCGCCGGGCGCGACGATCAGGGATGGCGTCCCGACGCCCTCCATCACACGTGCCACGAGCGAATGCACCGGCGCGATGTCCACGACCACTTTCGGCACTTCGGCGGACGCGGTAGTGGCGGCCAGTGACACCACGAACGACAGGGACAGGAGACTTCTGGACACGCGCACTTCCTTGTGATTTTATAACATTACATGCCGAATACAGGAAACCGAAAACGATGACAAGTGGCACCCGGGCAGGGGACGCGACACCGCCCGATCCGGTGGGATTCGAGAAGCACGACCATGCAGGCTGCATCGACGCCGCGCTCGCCGCGGCGGAGGCACGCTGCAACGAAAACGGCCTGCGCTTCACGCCGGTCCGGCGCGAGGCGCTCGACATCCTGCTGCAGGAGCATCGTGCGCTGGGCGCCTACGAGATGCTCGACCGGTTGCGGGATGCCGGGTTCGGGTCGCAGCCGCCCGTCGCCTACCGTGCGCTCGAATTCCTCGTGGCCAACGGGTTCGCGCACAAGATCGAACGGCTCAACGCCTTCGTTGCCTGCAGTCACCTCGGTTCGGACCACGCACCCGCCTTCATGATCTGCCGGTTGTGCCAGTCGGTGGCCGAGGCCTGCTCGACGCGGGCGAAGGGCGGCCTTGGAGAGGCCGCGCGTGCCGCCGGCTTCCGGATCGAACGGACGACGATCGAGGCGGTCGGCGTCTGCCCGGCCTGCGCGGAAGGGGCCGACGCATGAGCCTCGTGTCGGTCGCGAACCTGAGCGTCGGCTACGGCGGTCACACCGTTCTGCGCAACGTCTCCCTTACCGTCGCACCGGGCGAGATCGTCACCGTGGTCGGACCCAACGGATCCGGCAAGACGACCTTGTTGCGTGCCCTGATCGGGGCCGTGTCGCCAGCGTCCGGTCGCATCACCCAAAAACCCGGTCTGCGCATCGGCTACGTTCCGCAGAAGCTTCACATCGACCCGACCCTGCCGATGACGGTCTCGCGCTTCCTGCGATTGCCGGGCGCGGCGTCGCATGACGCCTGCCTGCGCGCCCTCGACCGCGCCGGCGTGTCGAACCTTTCCGAGCGTCAGATGTCCTCGCTGTCCGGAGGGCAGATGCAACGCGTGTTGCTGGCGCGCGCGCTCATCGGCGACCCTGCGCTGCTGCTGCTGGACGAAGCGACACAAGGCCTCGACCAGCCTGGCTCGGCCGCCTTCTATCGCCAGATCGAGGACGTGCGGAACCAGACCGGCTGCGCGATCCTGATGATCAGCCACGAACTGCACGTGGTCATGAGCGCGTCGGACCGCGTGATCTGTCTCAACGGCCATGTCTGCTGCGAGGGAACGCCCGACATCGTTTCCGCCGCGCCGGAATACCGGGCCCTCTTCGGAACCGGGACCGGTGGTGCGCTGGCGCTCTACCGGCACGAACACGATCATGCGCATGACGAGGCCTGCGGTCACGAACATGATCACGGTCCTGCAGACAAAGAAACAGAGGCCGCGCTGTGATCCTGGACGATTTCATGACCCGGGCCACGCTGGCGGGCATCGGGGTTGCGTGCGCTGCGGCCCCCTTGGGCAGTTTCGTCGTCTGGCGGCGCATGGCCTACTTCGGCGATGCCACCGCGCATGCGGCGATTCTCGGGGTGGCCCTGTCGCTGGCCCTGCAGGTGTCAGTCTTCGCCGGGGCTCTGGCGGTGGCGCTCGCGATGGCGCTGACCGTGACGACCCTGACAGGGCGCGGCTATGCGATGGACACGCTTCTCGGCGTGCTCGCGCATTCGGCACTCGCCTTCGGCCTCGTTGCCGTCTCCTTCCTGTCGGGCGTCCGCATCGACCTGATGTCCTATCTCTTCGGAGACATCCTGGCGGTCTCGGTCGGTGACCTGATCGTCATCTGGGGCGGCGTGCTGGCCGTCGTGGGGCTCATCGCGTGGCGCTGGTCGGCCTTGCTGACCAGCACGCTCAGCGAGGAACTCGCCTATGCCAGCGGCATCGACCCCCGGCGCGAGCAGCTTGTCCTCACGCTGGCGCTGGCGATCACCGTGGCGGTCGCGATCAAGGTCGTAGGCGCGTTGCTGATCGCGGCCATGCTGATCATCCCGGCGGCCGCGGCGCGCCCGTTGTCCCGGACGCCCGAGCAGATGGCCATCGCCGCGGCGGTCATCGGCGGCATGTCTGCCGTGGCTGGACTGTGGGCGGCCTACGTACTCGACACCCCCGCGGGCCCGTCGATCGTCTGCGTCGCCTCTCTGGCGTTTCTAGCAACACGATTGCTGCGGCCGGGCAACAGTTCCGCCTGAGCCCGGGGCGGCTATGCCCGACGCGGGTCGAAGTTGAGCTTCTAAGCGTCTCGGCTAACCGTCCAGCGAGGCTCGCAGCGCCAGCATGACCAAGGAAATCGCGCCGAGCCAAGCGGCGGCGATCCGGAACGCGATGTCGACCCAGCTTTGCGTGTAGCGGTCCCTGACGAAACGAACGGATCCCAGCAGGCACAGCAGGCCAAGGCTGGCGCCGATCACCGAGCCTGTCATCGACAGCACCCGGTCCATCCGCGCCCCGGCGTCGGGGATGGACGCCATCCCGATCAGCAGTCCGCCCGCGGCGGCCAACGCGACCGCGGGCGCCATTGCGCGGCCCGGCCAAAGCGCCGCGAGGCTGCAGGCGGCGACAGCAGCACCGTAGGTCGCAAGCTCCAGCCGGTCCAGCAAACCGCCAGCGAAAACCCCGACCAGCAGGGCGAGAGAAAAGACTCCGAGATGCGCGCGCGCTTTCGAGGCCGGGAACCCGCCGACCAGAAACCCCAGGCCGAGCATCAGAAGCGCCTGCGCGGGCGTCGAGAGGGGATGCACCAGCCCGACGTAGAAGCCTTCAAGCCCCGGGGGTGCGCTGTGGGCGCAGGCCGGGGCCGGTCCGGCGACCGCGGCCAGCCGCACGAACCACTTCGCGCGGATCACGTGTCAGGCAACCCCGGTCAAGAAAGCGAGACCGGCCAGCGAGATAAGCCCACCAGCGCCCCGGACTGCAACCCGCCCGGCGGGCCATTGCACCAGCAGCCCGAAGGCGATGCCGATAAGGTGCAAAAGGCCGGTCGCGATCACGAACCCGACGGCAAAGGCAAGGGCATTCGCCGTCGCGGGCAGCTCGGTCCCATGCGCATAGCCGTGGAAGATTGCGAAGACCCCGGTGATCATCGCCGCGATCCAGATCGGTGCGCGGACCGTGAACAGGATCATCAGCCCGAGAACGACGGCCGAAAGCGCGATCCCGACCTCGATCGCCGGGACCGGGATGCCGAGGATGCCGGCAGCGGCGCCGAGCGCCATGACCAGCGGGAACACGACCGGCAGGATCCAGATCGCCGGCGCGCCGAGGAACGCGCCCCAGAGGCCGACCGCGACCATTGCGGCGACGTGATCCCAGCCGAGGATCGGATGGGTGAAGCCGGCGACCAGACCTCCCCCATAGCCGTCCGCACTGTGCGCAAGGGCCGGTAACGCGGTGGTGGCGAAGACGACGCTTGCTGCAACAAACATCCAAACTGCGCGATAGGGCACGGCGATCTCCGTATGTCAGGGTCTCTGGTCGAGTATGCGACGATCTAATGCCATCGGAGCGAGAAAGGTCAACAGAGCGCCGCGTCGCGCAGGGTCTGCAGCGTGTGCTCGTGGGCCGACTGCGGAGATTACGGGCCTACTGCGCTTTTTTCGTGCCGGGGTCGGCGACGGTCCGGTAGGACGAATTGGTCACGCTGAAGTGATCCATGTGCTCCGACCCGGAATGAACGCGGCGTTTGCGAAAACCTCGCCTGCGGTTATGTGGTAGCTTGAAGAGCGGCACCTCCGTCGGTGAGTGACACCGATCCGGACCGGTTGCGGCAATGGCGACCGCAAAGTCGGAAACGCAGGATGATCGACTACAGGTTCTTTCCGGAATGGAACCTCCATCACGTCCGTGCCGAGGATCGGTGCACGCTGCTGGCGCTGGTGGAGTATGGCATGGAACTGGGGCAATCCTCCGGGCCCGAGGCCAACCTCGATCTGCCGGCCCTGTTCGACCTCAGGGCCATCGAACTGGGCGATGACAGCTCGCACGACATCAAGAAGGCGATCCGTCTGCGCAAGTCGCTGAAGGAGAACACCGGCAACAACCCCTGCGCCTATGTCGTCGGGTCCGTGGGATCATTCGGCATCATGCGCATGTACGGCATATACGCCGAACTCGAGGGGCTGCGGCGCGAGGAAATGACCCTGATCACCGAGGACATCGACGAGGCCATCGACTGGATCGTCGGCTATCTCGATATCTCCGACACCGAGGCGCGCGCGGTGCGCGTCGCGCTTGAGGCGCGGACGCCGGCGACGGTCCGATAGCCCCGGCGTTCAAAGCGTCCGGTCGAGCACCGAAAGCCAGTTCAGATGGCTGAGCTTGAGCAGCAGCGCGTCATCGTATCCGTGCGTCTGCAAGGCGGCGGTCAGTGCCGGCAGTCCGGCCACGTCCCCGAGGTCTCCGGGCACCGTCGCACCATCGAAATCCGAGCCGAAGCCGACATGGTCCTCGCCGAGATGTTCGATCAGGTGATCGAGGTGGCGCAAGATCGGCTCGAACGAGGTGTCGTTGCCGCGCCGCCCGTCGGGCCGCAGAAAGCTGGTGGCGAAGTTCAAACCGACCATGCCTCCGCTTTCGCGGATCACGGCCAGCTGCCGGTCGGTCAGGTTGCGCGACGAGGGCGTGATGGCGTGCGCATTGGAATGAGTTGCGACAAGCGGCGCATCCGAAAGCGCTGCGACGTCGTCGAATCCCTTTTCGTTGAGATGGGACAGATCGACGAGGATCCGCAACTCGTTGCAGAGCCGCACCAGGTCCTTGCCGGCGGCGGTCAGCCCGTCGCCGGTGTCCGGGCTCGAGGGGAAGGCGAAGGGAACGCCGTGTCCGAAGACCGTCGGACGGCTCCAGACCGGGCCGATCGAGCGCAGACCCATGGCGTGAAAAGCGTGGAGCGCATCGAGATCCGACCCGATCGCCTCGGCGCCCTCGATATGCATGATCGCGGCAATGACCCCGCGCGACAGGCACTCGCGGATCTCGGCGGCGCTCCGGCAGATGCGGAAGGCCCCGTCCGAGGCCCGCTCCATCCACAGCAGGTGCCCCGCCATCGCCAGCGCCACGCCCTGCGCGCGGTCCAGCGGCTCGGGTTCCGGAAGGTCGATGGCGAAGGGCGGATTGTCCATGATCGCGTCGATATCGCCGAAATCGCCTTCGGACGGCACGTAGATTGCGAAAAAGCCGCCGGCGAAACCGCCCGAGGTCATGCGCGGCAGGTCGAGATGTCCCTTGTTCTCGCCCTTCAGCCAGATCTCTTCGCGGCGCTCGGGATCGCGGAGCAGGCGCAGCAGAAAGTCGTTGTGGCCGTCGAAGACCGGGAAGCGCACGCTCATCTCAAACTCCGTTCAAGCCCGTTCGGGCGCCTTGAACCCTGCGCTCGCGCGCAGCAGGGTCCGCGTGTAATCCTGTTCCGCCTCACGGGCCCGCAGGGCGTCGCGGGTCAGCTCTTCGACGATGCGCCCGTGCTGCATCACGATCAGCCGTTCGCACATGTGCGCCACCACGGCGAGGTCGTGGCTTACCAGCAAGTAGGTCAGCCCGTGGCGCGCGCGTAGGTCGTCGAGCAGGTTCAGCACCTCGGCCTGGATCGAGGCATCGAGCGCCGAGGTCGGTTCGTCGAGCAGCAGCACCTGCGGTTCGAGGATCAGCGCGCGGGCGATGGCGACGCGCTGGCGCTGCCCGCCCGAAAGCTGGTGCGGAAAGCGAAAGCGGAAGCCATGACCGAGGCCCACGTCCTTCAGCGCCTGCTCGATCCGGTCCTCGACATCGGAAAAGCCGTGGATCGACAACGGTTCGGACAGCACCCGGTCGATCGTGTGCCGCGGATGCAGCGAGGCGTAGGGATCCTGGAACACCATTTGAACGTTGCGGTAAAAGCTCGCGGCGCGCGGTGTCGCGACGGGTTTTCCGTCGATCCGCACGACGCCGCCCGAGATCGGGGCAAGGCCGCAGATCGCGCGCAGGACCGTGGACTTGCCCGAGCCGCTTTCGCCGACGATGCCGAAGCTTTCGCCACGGGTCACGTCGAAGCTGACCCCGCGCACCGCCCGCACGGTGTCGGGGCCATGACCGAAGGTGACCTCCAGTTCGTCTGCGGCAACGAGGCTCATGCCAGCCACGCCGGATCGCGCTTCAACGTCGGCAGCGGATGCTGGTCGCCGTCGATCCGCGGCAGGCAGTTGAGCAGCCCTTGGGTGTAGGGATGCTGTGCCTGATGCAACTCGCTGGCCTTGAGCTGCTCGACCATCCGGCCTGCGTACATGACAAGCACGCGGTCGCAGAAGGACGAGACCAGCCGCAGGTCGTGGCTGATGAAGATCAGGCCCATGCCGCGGTCGGCCACGAGATCGTCGAGGATGCGCAGCACGTCGAGCTGTACCGTTACGTCGAGAGCCGAGGTCGGTTCGTCCGCGATCAGCAGGTCGGGTTCGGTGATCAGCATCATCGCGATCATCGCGCGCTGGCCCATGCCGCCCGAAAGCTCGTGCGGGTAGGCATTGAAAACGCGCTCCGGGTCACGGATCTGCACCGCCTCCAGCATGGCAGCGGCGCGCTCGCGCGCTTCGGCCTTGGTCACGCCTTCCTGGCGGCGGCAGGCTTCCATGATCTGCCGGCCCACGGTCATCACCGGGTTGAGCGAGAACTTCGGATCCTGCATCACCATACTCATGCGGCGTCCGCGCAACGACCGCCAGAGCTTTGGCCCGGCTCCGCGCAGGTCGATGCCCTCGAACTCGAGCCGGTCCGCGGTCACGGTGCCCGAGGGGGGGGTAAGCCCGAGGATGGCGCGGCCGGTCTGCGACTTGCCCGAGCCGCTTTCGCCGACGATGCCCAGCCGCTCGCGGCCGAGATCGAAGCTGACGCCGCGCACAACCTCGACCGGGCCGCTGCGCGACGGAAAGGCGACGCGCAGGTCGCGGACGTTGAGGATATCGGTCATTTCTCGCCTTTCGGGTCCAGCACGTCGCGCAACCCGTCGCCCAGCAGGTTGAAGCCGAGCGAGACCACGAAGATCGCGATCCCCGGCATGGTGGCGACCCACCAGAAGTCGATCAGGAAGCGCCGTCCGCTGGCGATCATCGCGCCCCATTCGGGCTGCGGCGGCTGCGCGCCGAGGCCAAGGAACCCCAGCCCCGCGGCGGTCAGGATGATGCCGGCCATGTCGAGCGTCACGCGGATGATCACCGAGGACATGCACAAGGGCACGACGTGGCCCCAGATGATGCGGACCGGTCCCGCACCCTGAAGCTTGATGGCCGAGATGTACTCGGTGTTGCGGATCGTCAGCGTCTCGGCCCGCGCAAGCCGCGCGTAGGGCGGCCAGGAGGTGATGGCGATTGCGATGACCGCGTTCTCGATGCCGGGTCCGAGCGCCGCGACGAAAGCGAGCGCCAGGATCAGGCGCGGGAAGGCGAGGAAGATGTCGGTGACGCGCATCAGCACGGTGTCGACCCAACCGCCGAAGTAGCCCGCGCTTGTGCCGACCAGCAGCCCGATGGGCGTGGCGATGATGGCGACCATGGCCACGACCAGAAGCGTGACGCGCGAGCCGTGCACGATGCGGCTGAAGATGTCTCGACCGAGGTCGTCGGTGCCCATCAGATGCGCCCAGGAGGGCGGCAGCAGCCGCTCGGTGCGCAAGTCTCCTCCGACGATCGGGTCATAGGGCGCGATCACGTCTGCGAAGACCGCCATCAGGATCAGCAACAGCACGATCCCGAGGCCGACCATCGCCAGGCGGTTGCGCTTGAGCTGCAGCCAGGTCCGGTAATACTGCCCGAACCGGGCCTGCCGGCGGGAGGAGGGCTGTTCGTCCAGCAACCACTCGCGGCGTGTCATGCTGGTCATGCGCGTCTCCTCACGCGCGGATCGAGCAGTGTGTATAGCAGGTCCGACAGCAGGTTGAGCCCGACGAAGATCACGCCGATCACCAGCGTGCCGCCAAGTACGGCATTCATGTCGGCGTTTTGCAGCGAGTTCGTGAGGTATTGACCCAGCCCGGGCCAGGCGAACACGGTTTCGGTCAGAACGGAGCCCTCGAGCAGGTTGGCATAGGACAGGGCCACGACGGTGACCAGCGGCACGGCAGCGTTCCTGAGCGCGTGAATCCAGATGATCCGCCATTCGGCGACGCCCTTGACGCGGGCTGTCGTGACATATTCCTGTGCGAGTTCCGCCAGCATGAAGCTGCGCGTCATGCGGCTGATGTAGGCCATCGAGAAATAGCCCAGAAGGCTCGCGGGCAGGGCGAGATGCGCCAGCACGTTGCGGAAGGCGTCCCACTGGCCCTGCATGGCGGTGTCGACGAGCAGAAGGCCGGTCTTCTGGGTCACGGAGTATTCGTAGGCGATGTCGATGCGGCCCGGGCCCGCGACGATGCCGAGCTTGGCGTAGAAGACCAGCAGTCCCAGAAGGCCGAGCCAGAAGATCGGGGCGGAATAGCCGACGAGGCCGACGACGCGCACGATCTGGTCGAGCAGGCGGGCCTGGTGGACGGCGGAGAGTACGCCGAGCGGAATGCCGAAAAGCGTGCCGAGGATGATCCCGGCGGTGGCGAGTTCCAGCGTGGCGGGGAAGACGCGGGCGATATCCTCGGTGATGTTCTTCTTGGTCAGCATCGAGGTGCCCAGATCGCCGGTCAGCGCATTCGACAGGTAGATCCAGAACTGCTGATAAAGCGGCTTGTCGAGGCCGAGCTCGATATAGGCGGCGTCATAGGTCGATTGCGAGGCGCGATCCCCGACGACGGCCAGAACCGGGTCGACCGGCACGACGCGCCCGATCAGGAAGGTCACGAACAAGAGCCCGACGAAGGTGACGAGGACCGAGGCGATCAGCCGTCCGGCCTTGCGGGCGAAAAGAGGGAGGGCGCCGCTGCGCCCTCCCGGTGGTGCGATGGTGCTGTCGCTCATCTGTCCTTGGTGACTTCGCGGAACGAGTTGTCGTTGAAGGACGGCCCGATGATGTAGCCGTTCACGTCATTGCGCATCCCGAAGACCTCGATCTCCTGGAACATTATGACGAAGGGCGACACCTGCTGATGCTCGGTCTGGATGTCGAGATACATCTGCGCGCGCTTGTCGGCATCCGCTTCCAGAACGGCGGCATCGGCGGCCGCCGTCATGTCCGGGATGTCCCAACTGTTGCGCCAGGCCAGCGGCTTGGAGGCGGCATCATCCGAGTTGTCGGGGTTGCGCGCAAAGGTATCGGCGTTGGTGTGCGGATCCTGGTAGTCCGGTCCCCAGCGGCCGATATAGATATCGTGGTTGCGTGCGCGGTACTTGGTCAGCGTCTGCTGGCCGTCGCCCGGGATCAGTTCCATCTGGATGCCGGCCTGCGCCATCGTGGCCTGGATCGCCTCGGACATGGCGGTGATCTCGGGCGTGTTGCGCACGTCCATCGTCACCGAGAAGCCGTCGGGCAGCCCGGCCTCGGCCAGCAGTTCCTTGGCCTTTTCGACGTTGAGCGCGAACGGGGTCTCTTCCAGCGCACCGAGGAAACCCTTGGGCAGGAAGGCCTGGTGGACCTGCACCTTGCCCTTCATGATCGTGTCCGCGATCGTGGCATAGTCGACGAGGTACTTCATCGCCTGCCGGACTTCCGGCTTGGCGAGGTTCTCGTTCTTCTGGCTCAGGCCCATGTAGTAGATCGAGCCTTTCACGCCATCGAGCACTTTGACGTCCGGGTTGTCCTGAAGCGCCACGATCTCTTCTGCGCCGAGGTTGCGCGCGATGTCGATATCGCCCTGCTCGAGCAGCAGGCGCTGGGTCGCGCCTTCGGGGATGTGACGGTAGATCGAACGCACCATCGCGGGCGCATCACCCGAATAGTTGTCGTTGCGTTCCAGCACGACGACCTCGTTGGCGCGCCATTCACGGATCGTGAAGGCGCCCGAACCCGCGTAGTTGGTCTTGAGCCAATTGTAGCCGAAATCGCCGTCCTGCTCGTTCTCCATGACCAGCTGCTTGTCGACCACGAAACCGATCGTCGCGGTCAGGCAGTAGAGCACGAGGGTCGGCGCATAGGCGTTGTCCATCTCGAACTCGAAGGTCATGTCGCCGGTCTGGCGGATCATGTCGTCGACGTTGTCGGCGGTAAAGCCGAACTGGGTCAGGATGAAGGCCGGCGACTTGTCGAGCTTGATCGCGCGGGTCAACGAGAACACCGCGTCCTCGGCGGTGATCGGGTTGCCGGAGGCAAACTGCATGCCGTCGCGGATGGTGAAGGTAAAGGTCTTGCCGTCTTCCGAGACCTCCCACTTCTCTGCGATAACGCCGAAGATGTCGGAGACGTTGTTCACGTCGTAGCCCACCAGCGGCTGGTAGCTGTTGCCGAGAATTTCCGAGGCGGTGAACTCGAACACCTCCGCGGGGTCAAGCGAGATGACGTCGTCGATGGCCCAGGCCTGGATCAGCGTGTCGGCCGGCGTTTCGGCCTGTGCCGCACTGAAGGGCAGGCCGACAACGGCCGCGATGGCCGCCGCCGCAATGAATCGTGGCACATGTCTCATGAAGAACTCCCTGTCGGTTTTTTGTTGGTTGTCGGATCGCGGCCGCCCGCGGCGGGCCGTCCGTCCAGGTTGAAATAGGTCGTGAAGTCGTGGGCAAGTCAAGCCACGACCGCACAGGATTTCAGCCCTGTGCCGGAAATGATTGCAGGGTGGTCGAAGTGCGATGTGAAATCGCGCAGCCTGCCGGTGGCAAGCACCGCAGGTTTCGTGTTTTACTCCGCCGCGGGCTTGCCCGGCCGGTCCGGGCCAAAGCGACACAGCAACTTTCGGAGGACCCTCATGCCTGAACGTTTCAACTTCCTCAGGCCGGAGAGGCTGCTGCGCCTGCTTCTTCTGCTTGCGATGCTGGGCCTTGTTCCGGTCCTTGCCACGGCACAGTCGGACGACAGCGGAGACGGAGCGGCGAGCACCGAGGAAGCTGCCGCGGAAGAGCCCGCCGCGGAGGAGGGGCCCGACCTGCCGGCAAACGTGATCAACCCCGAGATCTCGCCCGAAGAACTCGAACTGCGGCTGATCCCGCTGACCGCGGCCGAACTCGAGGCGGCTGCCGACACCTGGCGCGGCATTGCCAGAGAGCAGACGCAGGCCGTGGTGGACGCGCAGATCGCCGGAACTACCGGAGACGAGCTGGCCGCCATGACCGAGGAGCGCCGGCGCCTCTTCGACAACTACACGATGGTGCTGACCGCTTGGGACAAGAAAGGCGGCAACGCCGACACCATCGCCGAGTACCGCGCCTACCGCACCGCGGTGGTCACGGAAGGGACACGCACCGCGAACATCGAAACCTTGCTGGCTGAACTGACCCGCTGGGCGACGTCTCCGGCAGGCGGGCTGGAATGGGCGAAGAACATCGGTATCGTTCTTGCAGCACTCTTCGTCTTGCTGTTCGTCGCACGGCTCGTGCGGCGCGGCGCCTCGCGCTGGATCGGGCGCGTGCCCAACCTGTCCAAGTTGTTGCAGGCCTTTCTCGTGACGATCATCTACTGGATCGTTCTGGCCATCGGGCTGATGGTGGTCCTGTCGATGCTGGGAATCGACATCTCCCCGGTCTTCGCGCTGATCGGCGGCGCCTCATTCATCATGGCCTTCGCTTTCCAGGATACGCTCGGCAATCTGGCGAGCGGACTGATGATCATGATCAACCGTCCTTTCGACGAAGGAGATTACGTCGACGTCGGCGGGGTTGGCGGTACGGTGCGGTCGGTCAGCATCGTGGCGACCACCATCGTCACGCCCGACAACCAGGTGATCGTGATCCCCAACAAGAACGTCTGGGGCGACACGATCACCAACGTCACCGCCAGCGCGACGCGCCGCGTCGATCTGGTGTTCGGGATCGGCTACGACGATTCAATCCCCGACGCGCTGCGCGTGATCGAGGAGACCGTGAAAGCGCACCCGCTGGTGCTCGAAGAGCCGGCACCGGCGATCCGGGTGCACGAATTGGCGGATAGCTCGGTCAACTTCATCTGCCGGCCCTGGGTGCAGACCGGAGACTACTGGACTGTCTACTGGGACCTGATGCAGCAGATGAAGCAGAATTTCGACGCCGCCGGCATCTCGATCCCCTATCCGCAGCAGGACGTGCATATGCATACGATCGCGGACGCACAGGAAGGCGCCGCCAAAACCGCCTGACCCGAGCCGCCCCGCGGCGGCGCCGGCGCGGGGCGGCTTACTTCAGGACGCTGCGCAGGAAGGCGCGGGTCCGTTCGCCCTTGGGGTTCCGGAAGATCTGTTCCGGCGGGCCGGATTCTGCCACGCGCCCACCGTCCATGAAGATCACCCGATCCGCGAGTTCGCGGGCGAACCCCATCTCGTGGGTCGCCAAGACCATTGTCATGCCGTCGGCGTGCAGTTTCCGCAGCACGTCGAGCACCTCGCCCACCAGTTCGGGATCGAGCGCCGAGGTGATCTCGTCAAAAAGCATGATCTCGGGGCGCATCGCCAGAGCGCGGATGATCGCCACGCGCTGCTGTTGCCCGCCGGAAAGCTGGTCGGGATACTTGGCGAGATGCGCGCCAAGGCCGAAACGCTCGAACAGTTCTTTCACACGGGTCTGCAGCGGAGCGTCCGCCTCGCGCAGCACGCGGCGCGGGGCCAGCATGACGTTCTCGAGCGCGGTCATGTGCGGGAAGAGGTTGTAGGACTGGAACACGATGCCGATGCGGCGTCGGACCGGCGCAAGATCGAATCCGGGTTCGGCGATATCCACGCCGTCGAGCAGGATGCGCCCGTCGTCGATCGGGTCGAGCCCGTTCATACAGCGCAGCAGCGTCGACTTGCCCGAGCCGGAGGCGCCGATCAGGCAGATCATCTCGCCCGCCGCGAGGTCGATGTCTATGCCGTCGAGAACCGTGTTCTCGCCGTAGGACTTGACCACGCCTTCGAGCTTCAGCCTAGCTGCGGGCATTCTGCGCCCGGTTCATCAGGTAGTCGGCGTAACGCGTCGCAGGGACGGTCACGAGCAGGAAGATCACCGCGGCGGCGACGTAGGGCGTGAAATTGGCCAGCAGGCTCTTGTAGATGCCGGCCTGGCGCAGGATCTCGACGGGACCGATGAAGCTGAGCAGGGCCACGTCCTTCTGCAGGGCGACGAGCATGTTCATGTTGGCCGGGACCACGCGCCGGATCGCCTGCGGCAGGATCACGTAGCGCATGGCGTCGCGTTCGCTGAGCCCGAGGCAGATCGCGGCGGCGCGCTGGCTGGAATGGATGCTCTCGATCCCGCCGCGCAGGATCTCGGCGACATAGGCGCTGTAGGTCAGTACCAGCGCCACGGTGCCCCAGATGTAGGGGCTGTTCCAGGGGCGCGGCAGGCCGAGGCCGGGAATGCCGAAGCCCACGAGGTAGATCACCAGCACCACCGGCACGCCCCGGAAGAGATCGACGTATACGGCGCCGAAGACCCGCAGCGGAAACAGCGCCGGGCTGCGCGCGCCGCGGCAGAGCGCGATGGCCAGCGACAGGATGCAGATCAGCGGCACCGACCATGCGAAGATCGCGATATCGATCAGGAACGCCTTTGCCAGCCCCGGAAAGGTGCGCGCGAAGACCTCGCCGTTAAAGAACGACGCTTGGACGCGCTCCCAGCCCGGTGCCAGCGGCACCAGGGCCACGAGCGCGCCGAGCACGGCCAGCATGCTCGCGCCGGCGACAAGGGTCGCGCGCCGGCGTTCGCGGGCTTCGTATCGTTCACGCCGGTTCACGCGGTCACTGGATGAGCGGAACGCCCGTGGCTTCCTGCAACCAGGTCTGCTCGATGGACTTCAGCGTGCCGTCGGCCTCCATCTCGGCCAGGGCGGCGTCGACACAGTCCTTGAGAGCATTGCCCTCTTCCATCAGCATGCCGAAGCGGTCCGGGTTCTCGGATTGCTCGGGCGCGAACTGGCCGAGGACCGCACCGTCCTCGAGCATCACGGCCGCAACGTAGAGCGCCGTCGGCAGATCGAAGAGTGCGGCGTCGATCTGGTTGGCCTTCATCGCCTCGACGACGTTGGCGTTGTCGTCGTAGATCAGCGGATCCGAGGCCGGCGCGATCATCTCCATGACGACCGGCAGGGCGGTCGTCGAGGCGACGATGCCCCACTTGAGATCCTTGAGCGCAGACAGATCGGCACCGAGCCCGGCGTCGACGGCGGCTTGCGGAACCACCACGGCCATCGGCGCGGTATAGTAGGGGGTGGAGAAATCCACGACCTTGTCCCGATCCTCGGTGATCGAATACTGCTGAAGATTGATGTCGAAGCTCTTCTCGCCCGGCTGAATCGCCTCGTCGAAGGAGGTGCGGACCCAGGTCACGGCGTCAGGGGAAAACCCCATCCTGTCCGCAAGCGCGTAGGCCATCGCGGCTTCGAAGCCTTCGCCTTTCTCGGGCACATCATCGATGACCCAGGGGTAATAGGCCGGGTTTCCAGTCGCGACGGTCAGCGTACCTTCGTCAAGCGTCTTTCCGGCGGCGCAATCGTTCTGCGCCAATGCCGGGACTGCAGCAACGGTCAGAGCCGCGACGGCGGCGGAAAAGCGGGGCAGTGACATGACGGTTTCTCCCTCTCTGGCTGCGGCTAGCAATAAGGAGTTTGGCGGGCAAGTCCAGAGGCGCAGGTCTGCCTGGCGGCCAGATTGATTGCATGGGTGTTTGTGACGGAGCGAGGGGGCTGTCTGCCCCCTCGCGCTCCTCCGAGAATATTTGAAAACCGAAGTTGGGCTGGACCATGCATGGGGCAGGCTGGTGCTTTTTTTTGTCCCAATACGCTGTGAAGAGACGGCGAGCGCGAAGATCGCCTGCGACGGGCTGGATTCAGGGTCGCCCTGCGGCAGCCAAGCAAATTTACGCGAAGGCCCCGGCTGCGCTTTCAGGTGGCCGCCCGAACGTCCCGGCGCGGGGCCGACGCGAACCGGTCAGGCATCTGGACCGCTCTGGTCTTCGCAGCCCGGTTCGGTCCATGCTGCACCGCAACGACACTGGACCGGAGATCCTGAATGACGACTGACATAGAGGCCGCGGAGGAGCTTGCGCTGCGGGTCGAGGAGTTCGTCCGCGAGACGGTGGTTCCCTTCGAGGCCGATCCGCGTCGCACGGCGCACGGGCCACAGGATGCCTTGGTGCAGGAATTGCGCGGCCTCGCGAAAGCGGCCGGCGTTCTGACGCCGCACATCCACCCGGACGGAAGCCATTTCAGCCAGGTCGGCACGGCGCGGTTGCTGATCGCGTCCGGCCTGTCTCCGCTGGGACCGCTGGCCTGCAACACTGCCGCACCCGACGAAGGCAACATGTTCCTGCTCGGGCGGATGGCCACGCCTGCGCAGAAGCAGCGCTTTCTCGAGCCGCTGGTGTCGGGCAGGGCGCGTTCTGCCTTTTTCATGACCGAACCGGCGGCCCAGGGCGGTGCCGGATCGGACCCGTCGATGCTGTCGACATGTGCGCGGCGGGACGGCAACCACTGGGTCATCGACGGGCGCAAGGCCTTCATCACCGGGGCCGACGGTGCCGGGACCGGGATCATCATGGCCCGCGCCGAAGAAGGTGCGACGCTGTTTCTGGTCGAGCTCCCCGACCCTGTCGTTCGGATCGAGCGGATTCTCGACACGATCGACAGCGCGATGCCGGGCGGGCACGCGGTCGTCGCTATCGAAGGGCTACGTCTCGACGCGGACCAGATCCTCGGCCAACCGGGCGACGGGTTCCGTCTTGCGCAGGTGCGGCTTGCGCCCGCGCGGCTCTCGCATTGCATGCGCTGGACCGGTCTCGGACTGCGCGCTCAGGAGATCGCCACCGCCTATGCCTGCCGACGCGAAGCTTTCGCTAAGACGCTGGTCGATCACGAGGGGGTCGGTTTCATGTTGGCCGAGAATCAGATCGACCTGCGGCAGTGTCGCCTGATGATCGACTGGTGCGCACAAGCGCTCGACCGGGGCGAGACGGCGAACGTCGAAAGCAGCATGGCCAAGGTCGCGGTATCGGAGGCGCTGTTTCGCGTCGCGGACCGCTGTGTCCAGATCATGGGCGGCACCGGTGTGACCGGCGACACCATCGTCGAACAGTTCTTCCGCGAAATCCGCGCCTTCCGGATCTACGACGGGCCGACCGAGGTGCACAAATGGTCTCTTGCGCGCAAGATAAAGCGCGACTTCGCCAAGACATCCGGCAGCTGATGAAAGGAGCAGGCGGTCGGGGTCCGCGGGCACTCGGGCGGAAATGAATTGGAAAGATTTCTCGGGGAGTATCCCGGAAACTTTCTGAGGTCCGCCATGTCCACGACGTCCAAGCATCCCCCGTACTCCGCCCTTGCCGCAGCCGCCGCCCTCTTGGCTGCGCTGCTGACTGGACTGTCGATCGCCGGGCTGTTGCCCGCCGCGGCCGCGCCCTTCGCGCATGGCGCGGCCGGTGCTTTGCTGGCCGGCGCAGGGCTTATGGCACGGCGCGGGACGCGCCTGCGCCGGCTCACGGCGATGGAGACACAGGTGCGCGCCGAATACATTCGCGAAACCGGCGGCTGGGTTCCGGTCGACCTGATCGCTGACGAAGCGGCCGAGGACGCGGCGCCGGATGAAGAGGCGGTGCTGCGCGACCTCAAGGCCTCCGCGCTGTCGGACACCTCGGCGGCGATGATGCTGGCGGACAAGGAATTCCGCATCACCTATGCCAACGCCTCGACCCTGCAGCTGCTCAAGGAGAACGAGGAGGACATTCGCAAGGTCGTTCCCAAATTTGATACCGACAACATCATCGGGCAGCGCATGGATATCTTCCATTCCGGGGGCAACAAGGCGCGGGTCCACCTCAGCAATCCGGCGAACCTGCCGTTCAAGTCCGACATCAAGGTCGGGCCGCTGTGGTTCTCGCTGATCATCGCATCGGCGCGCGATGCACAAGGCAAGCACAACGGCTTTGTCGTCGAATGGGCCGAGGTGACGGAGCTGCGGCGCAACCGGGTGATCCGCGAGGCGCTGGAAGACGGGCAGATCCTGTGCGAGATCGCGCCCGACGGCAGCTTCGTGCAGGCCAATGACAATTTCTTCTCCGTCACCGGACATTCCCGCGATCGGCTGTGCGATGTGACGTACGATACCTTCGTCTCCCGGACCAACGAGGGCGAGCGTACCGACTGGCAGAACATCTGCCGCGGCGACAGCTCGATCGGGCGGATCGTGGTCAAGGCCGCCTCGGGAGAGCCACGCTACCTCGACGGCGGCTTCACCGCCGTGCGTGACCAGTCCGGCACGGTCATGTCGGTGCTGCTGATCGCGAAGGACATGACGGCGGCCGCCGAACTGCGCATGCGTACGGAGGCCGAGCGTGCCGAGGCCCAGGCCGAGGTCCAGACCGTGGTGGACAGCCTCGGCGAGGCTCTGCGGGCCCTTTCGGCAGGCGACCTGACCGCAGACCTCGGGGTGCCCTTCGCCGAAGCCTACGAGCCGATCCGCGTCAGCTTCAATGCCGCGGTCACCGATCTCAGCAGCGCGATCGAGGCGGTGGTCGGAACCATCGGCCTGCTGCGCGAGAACGCGGGCTCGATTTCCGAAAGCGCACTTTCGCTGTCGCGGACGACCGAGCAACAGGCGGCCTCGCTCGAAGAGACCGCCGCGGCGCTCGACGAGATGACCGCGTCGGTCAAGTCGGCCTCGTCCAGCGCCGAGGATGCCAAGGCGCACGTGGAACGGACCCGCAAGTCCGCCATCGCCAGCGGCGAGGTCGTCAACGACGCGATCCAGGCCATGAAATCGATCGAGGAGTCGGCCGAGAAGATCGCCAAGATCACCGAGGTGATCGACAGCATCTCCTTCCAGACCAACCTGCTGGCGCTTAACGCCGGGGTCGAGGCCGCGCGCGCGGGCGATGCCGGCCGCGGCTTCTCGGTCGTGGCGTCGGAAGTGCGCGCACTGGCCCAGCGCTCGGCCGAAAGCGCCACTGAAATCCGTCAGCTTATCAACGAAAGCTCCGAAAGCGTGGAGCGCGGCTCGGCACTGGTCACCAAGGCCGGCGAGGCACTCGAGAAGATCATCGAGGCGATGGCCGATGTCGACGCCAAGGTCGGGGACATGGCGCAATCGAGCGTCGAGCAATCGGTCGGCCTCAACGAGATCAACCAGGCGGTCAACCAGCTCGGATCGGCAAACCAGACCTTCGCGGCGGCTTTCGAGGAAACCACCGCCGCCACCCAGTCGATGACCCAGGACGTGGGCAGCCTCGACACAAGGGTGACGCATTTCCAGACCCGGGGCGATGCCGGGCAACGGATGGCCGCAACGGCCAGTCAACCCGCGGCAGCGCCGGCGCCGGCGCGGCGTCCCGCCGCCACGCAGGGCAACGCAGCTGTAAAGGAGGCTGACGCGCCGGACGGCTGGGAGGACTTCTGACCCGGCGCCCTGCGCGGTCGCACGTCCTACCGTCGCTACGCGATGTCTGCGGGCCTGATCAGCGCGCCAGCGCGTCTTTCAGCTGGTCGTAGGATGCTTTCGGCGTGCGGACGAGCGTCTCGAAATCGACATGCACGAGGCCGAACCGCTTCTCGTAGCCCAACGACCACTCGTAATTGTCGAGCAGGGACCAGAACGTGTAGCCCTTGAGCGGGACGCCCTCGTCCATTGCGCGCCGCGCCGCCGCGACATGCGCATCGAGATAGGCAATGCGTTCGGTATCGGGTGTTCCAGGCACGTCCGGATTGGCCATCCCGGATTCGGTGACCCAGATCGGAAGATCGCCGGTGTATTCCTCCGTCAGCCACTTAAGGATCCGGTAAAGCCCCTCGGGATAGACCTCCCATCCCATCTGCGTCTTGGGAAGCGGCCCCGGAATTTCCTCGTGCGCAGGCCAGGCTCCGTCTTTGGGCGCAATACGCTTGCAGGTGTAGTAGTTGATCCCGAACCAGTCGATGGGTTCGCGGATGAGCGGGAAATCATCTTCCCATCCCTTGGGCATGTGCGGCGCCAGACCTTCCATGACGTTTTCGGGATAGGCGCCCCGGAACAGGCCGCCGACGAAGAAGCGGTTGTAGTATCCGTCGTAAAGCGCCGCCGCTTCAACGGCGGTCTCGCTGTCATCGGCCGGATGGGCGTATTCGAAATTGCAGACCGCGCCGAGGTTCTTCATGCCCAGCGCCCGCATCGCCTGGATCGCGCGACCGTGGCCGGTCAGCACGTGATGCATGGCATGCGCCGTGGCGCGGATGTCGCGCAGACCCGGCGCGTGTAGCCCCATGAAATGCGACAGCCAGCCCACGCACCAGGGCTCGTTGATCGGCGCCGCACTGTAGACCCGGTCGCCGATGCGCTTCATGATCACGGTCGCGAAATCGGCGAACCAGTGCGCGATGTCGGGGTTGCGCCAGCCTCCGAGGTCCGCAAGCGGTGCCGGAAGCTCCCAGTGATAGAGCGTCGCCATCGGGTTCAGGCCTCGCGCCAGCATGCCGTCGACCAGCCGGTCGTAGAAATCGAGTCCTTCGGCATTGGGCGTGCCACGCCCCTCGGGCAGCACCCGCGCCCAGCTTGTCGAGAAGCGGTAGGCGTCGAGGCCGAGCGCCTGCATCAGGTCGAGGTCCTCTTCCCAGCGATGGTAGTGATCGCAGGCCACGGCGCCGTTCTCGGCCCGCACCACGTTGCCCGGCGTCGCCGCGAAGCTGTCCCAGTGCGTCGCACCGGCGCCGCCGAACCTGTGCCCCTCGATCTGGTAACTCGACGTCGCCGCCGCGAACTGGAACCCGGTCGGAAAGTCGGAACGGCTGAACTTCATCTGGTGGCCTTCGGGAATGAAACGATCAGCCCGGGGCCGGCCCTGTGGACTGTCCCTGGACGAACTCGGCTTCCCACAATTCGGTGACGGTTGTCGAGTCCGGCCGCGCGATCCGGTCGATCAGCAATTCCGCGCACCGCCGCCCGGCCGCGCGGATCGACGAGCGCATGGCGGTAAAGATCGGCGCCTCCAAACCGTTGGGCAGGTAGGAGATCCGGTCGTCGAAGCAGATGATCGAGACATCGCGGCCCATGACCAGCCCGCGCTCCTCGATGGCGCGCCGGATGCCGAGCGCCGGAACCACCGAGGAGGCGAGAAAGGCGGTCGGCGGATCCGGCAGGTCGAGCAGTTCGCTCGCCGTGACATGACCGTAGGGCTCGCTCATCTCGTCGGTCCGCATCAGGATCGAGTCGGGCGCGATGGCGCTGTCGCGCAAGGCCTTGAGGTAACCGGCACGCCGCCGCAGCGCGAAGTCGAGCTGTTCCTGGCCGTTGACCAGCGCGATCCGCCGGTGACCCAGCCCGATCAGGTGCCGCGTCGCGCGCTCGAAGGCGCGCGCGTTGTTGACATCGAGCCAGCTGTAGTCCGAACGCACCCGCGACGAGCGACCATGCACGAGGAACGGAATCTCGAGTTGCGACAGCAGGGCGATCCGCGGATCGTCGCAAGTCGGGGAATGCACGAGAATGCCGTCGACCGCGCCCTTTTCGGCGACGCCGCGATAAGCACGCAGCTCGTCCTCGTCGCGCACCATCGAGATTACCATGTCATAGCCGTGCCGGGCATAGACCTCACCCGCGCCGGCGATGAAGTCGGCGAAGATCATGTTGACCATCTGGGGCTGGTTCGACGCCGGGATCACGTGCCCGATCGACATCGCGCGGCCGGTGGCGAGTCCGCGCGCCCGGTAGTTGGGCCTATAGTGGTAACGCGCGGCGGCGTCGAGCACGCGCTTGCGCGTCGTCTCGTTGACTTCCGGGTAGCCGTTCAGCGCACGGCTGACCGTAGTCTGGGACAGGTTTAGCTTTTCGGCAAGCTGGCGCAGGTTCATCGCGGCGGTTCATGGACGATCATAGGTTCTGATCCACCCTAGGGTCTGATCCGTACATGGTCAAAGCGCGCGTGCCGCCCGCAAGTCGCTGCAGCGCAGCGATTTTTCCGGGTGCGTCGCCGGTTGACAGGCTTCGGGCCATGCGCAAGGGTGACGGCATCCAAAGCGCTTTGGGCGCAACACGCCCGCGCGCGGTAGAGATGCAGAAAGTGCCGGAACGGCATGAAACGGGAGGATACCATGAGAACAGGATTTTTCGCCGGCGTGGCGTCCGCGGCCTTGCTGGCCGGGGTGGCGCACGCGCAGGATCTCGCTTTTCCGATCGGCGAGGGCGACTTCAACTGGGACAGCTATCAGGCCTTCGCCGACAGCCATGACCTGTCGGGCGAGACGCTGACGCTGACGGGCCCGTGGACCGGCCTCGACGCCGAGAACGTCGAGAAGGTTCTGGCCTATTTCGCCGAAGCAACCGGGGCGACGGTGAACTATTCGGGCTCGGACAGCTTCGAGCAGGACATCGTTATCTCGGCCCGGGCCGGATCCGCGCCCAACGTCGCGGTCTTCCCGCAACCGGGCCTTGCGGCGGATCTCGCAGGGCAGGGCCTGCTGACCGCGCTGCCGGAAGGCACAGCGGACTGGATCCGCGACAATTACGCCGCGGGGCAGTCGTGGGTCGATCTGGGCACCTACGCCGATGCGGACGGCAACGACCAGCTTTTCGGATTTTTCTACAAGGTCGACGTCAAGTCGCTGGTCTGGTACTCGCCGATCTCCTTCGACGAGGCTGGCTATGACGTGCCCGAGACGATGGAGGATCTGAAGGCGCTCACCGAGCAGATCGTCGAGGATGGCGGCACGCCGTGGTGCATCGGGCTTGGTTCGGGCGCGGCAACGGGATGGCCGGCGACCGACTGGGTCGAGGACATGATGCTGCGGACGCAAGCACCGGAGGTCTACGACCAGTGGGTCTCGAACGAGATTAAATTCGACGATCCCGCCGTGGTCGCGGCGATCGAGGAATTCGGCTGGTTCGCGCGCAATGACGACTATGTCGACGGCGGATCCTCGGCAGTCGCCAACACCGACTTCCGCGACAGCCCGGCCGGGCTCTTCTCGATCCCGCCCAAATGCTACATGCACCGTCAGGCGTCGTTCATCCCGACCTTCTTCCCGGAAGACTCGGAAAGCGATTTCTTCTACTTCCCGGCCTATGCCGAGAAGGATCTGGGCAAGCCGGTGCTGGGGGCCGGAACACTCTGGGCGATCACAAGCCCGTCGGACGGGGCCAACGCGCTGATCGAGTTCCTGCAGACCCCGATCGCGCATGAGACCTGGATGTCGCTGTCGGGCTTCCTGACGCCTTATTCGGAAGCAAACAGCGACCTTTACGCCAACGAGACCGCGAAGGCGCTGGGCGACGTTCTGCTGAACGCCACCACCTTCCGCTTCGACGCGTCCGACCTGATGCCAGGCGAGATCGGTGCCGGCGCGTTCTGGACCGGCATGGTGGACTACACCACCGGCGAGGACGCAGCGGACGTGGCCGCGGGCATTCAGGAGCGCTGGGACAGCATCCGATGACGCGGACGCCGCGCTGACACAACACCGTCTCCGGCGGCGCACCGCCGGAGCCTCGCGGGACAACCCGCGCACGCGAACCGGGGGAGAAAGCCGCCATGTCGCCGCTGATTCAGGGGATACTTACCATCGTCATCGGGGTCGGAGGGTGCGTCGGCTACTTCTTCCTGTCCAACCTCGTCCTCGACAAGGTGATCTTTCCGGCGCGCGGGCCGAACCCGGGCGTGAACATCAACCGCGCCAACATGGTCCGGCCCTGGCTGTTCCTCTTCCCGGCGATGGCCGCGCTGGGACTTTACCTCGTCTACCCGGTGGTGGGATCGTTCTGGCGCTCGCTTTTCAACCGGTCCGGCGACGAGTTCATCGGCTTGGGCAACTACACGACCATGTTCGGCGACGACGGCTTTCGCACGGCGCTTTTCAACAACTTCCTCTGGGTGCTCGTGGTGCCGGCGGCCGCGACCTTCCTCGGGCTGCTGGTGGCGCAGCTCACCGACCGGCTGAAATGGGGCAACATCGCCAAGTCGCTGATCTTCATGCCGATGGCGATCTCTTTTGTCGGCGCCTCGCTGATCTGGAAATTCGTCTACGCCAACAATGCCGACATCGGCCTGATCAACGCTGTGCGCGATTTCTTCGGGGCCGAGCAGCCGCTCGACGTGCTGCAGGTCCGTTTCTGGAACAATTTCTTCCTGATGGTGATCCTGGTCTGGATCCAGACCGGTTTTGCCATGGTGATCCTCTCGGCGGCGCTGCGCGGCATCCCGGAAGAAACCGTGGAGGCGGCGATCATCGACGGGGCGAACCCGTTCCAGGTCTTCTTCAAGATCAAGGTGCCGCAGATCATGGGCACCATCGTCGTCGTCTGGACCACGATCACGATCCTCGTGCTCAAGGTCTTCGACATCGTCTACACGATGACGGGCGGCAATTTCGGCACGGACATCCTGCCCAGCTACATGATGTCCTACATGTTCCGCGATGACGGGCGCGCCACGGCGGTCGCCTTCGTGATCATGATCATCGTGCTGCCGGTGATGATCTGGAACATCCGGCAGGCCCGGGCAGAGATGCGCTGAGGAGGCGGGATCATGGACAATATCGCAGGAACCAAGTCGTCGCTCAGCTGGGCCGTGAACATCTCGGTCATCCTTCTGGTCGTGCTTTGGCTGGTGCCGACCATCGGCCTGCTGGTCTCGTCCTTCCGGGACCGCGACCAGATTTCCGCCTCTGGCTGGTGGCTGGCGCCATTCCCGGTCGAGCAGAATTTCCAGGCCAGGGCGGCATCGGACACCGCGCGCGAGGAAAACGGTGTCTGGATCATCGAGGGCAACGTTTTTGGTGAAGAGGGCGGCACGGTTGTCAACTTCGGGGGCACGCGCAGCGCGCCAACCGCGATGGCGCCGGGCGAGACCGCCGAACTGTCGCGCGACCGCAGCCTGACGGTGCAGGCGGACGGCAGTTTCGTCTACACGTCGCCAGAGGAGATCGACCGCGACCCGAGCATCTACTTCTCGTCCGCCACGCCGCCCGAATTCTCGATGGACAATTACAACACGATCATGGCCTCGGACAACATGGACCGGGCGTTCATCAACACGTTGACGGTGACGATCCCCGCTACCGTGATCCCGATCCTGATCGCGGCCTTCGCGGCCTACGCGCTGGCCTGGATGGATTTCCCGGGACGCGGGCTGCTGATCGCGATGGTGGTCGGCTTGCTTGTCGTGCCGCTGCAATTGGCGCTTGTGCCGCTCTTGCAGTTCCACAACAGCATCGGCGTCGGGCAGAGTTTCCTGGGTATCTGGATGGCGCATACCGGCTTCGGCTTGCCGCTGGCGATATATCTCTTGCGCAACTACATGGTCGGCCTGCCGCGCGACATCATCGAAAGCGCCAAGGTCGACGGCGCGACAGACTTCCAGGTTTTCACCAAGATCGTGCTGCCGCTGAGCTTCCCGGCGCTCGCCTCCTTCGCGATCTTCCAGTTCCTTTGGACTTGGAACGACCTGCTGGTGGCCAAGGTGTTCCTGCCCTCGAACTCGGAAAGCTGGGTGATGACGGTCAAGATCGCCGACGATCTTCTGGGCTCGCGCGGGGGCGACTGGGGCATCCTCGCCTCGGCGGCCTTCATCTCGATCGCAGTGCCGCTCATCGTGTTCTTTACGATGCAACGGTATCTTGTCCGCGGGCTGCTGGCAGGCTCGGTGAAATAGGGAACGACGGACGCATGACGATAAGCGAAAAGATCGACGCCCCGCAGGCGGCGGCCGTGGACCGGGACTGGTGGCGCGGGGCGGTGATCTACCAGATCTACCCGCGCAGCTTCCAGGACACCAACAACGATGGAATCGGCGACCTGCTCGGCATTGCCGCGCGGATGAGCTACATCGCTTCCCTCGGCGTCGACGCGATCTGGATCTCGCCGTTCTTCACCTCGCCGATGAAGGATTTCGGCTACGACGTCAGCGACTACTGCGACGTCGATCCGATGTTTGGCACGCTGGCCGACTTCGACGTGGTGGTCGAGGCTGCGCACCAGCAGGGCATCAAGGTGATGATCGACCTGGTGCTGAGCCATACATCCGACCAGCACCCGTGGTTCATCGAAAGCGAGGCGAGCCGCGACAATCCGAAAGCGGACTGGTTCGTCTGGTCCGACCCCAAGCCCGACGGCACGGCGCCGAACAACTGGCTGTCGATCTTCGGTGGACCGGCCTGGGAATGGCACACGGGCCGCGAACAGTATTACCTGCACAACTTCCTGACCGAGCAGCCGGATCTCAACTTCCACAACCCGGACGTCCAGAACGCGGTTCTGGGGGTCACGCGGTTCTGGCTCGACCGGGGCGTCGACGGGTTCCGGCTCGATACCATCAACTTCTACTTCGCCGACGCGCAGCTGCGCGATAACCCTCCGCTGCCCCTGGAGAAGCGAAACGACAACATCGCGCCGCGGGTCAATCCCTACAACTACCAGGACCATGTGCATTCCAAGAACCAGCCCGAGAACATCGCGTTTCTCAAGCGGTTCCGGGCGCTGCTCGACGAGTATCCCGCCGCCGCCTGCGTGGGCGAGGTGGGCGACGCGCAGAACGGGCTGAAGCTGATGGGCGAATACACCAGCGGACCCGAGATGGTGCACATGTGCTATGCCTTCGAGTTCTTGGGCAAGACCAAGCTCGACGCGACGCGCGTGGCGCAGGTCTTCGACGAACTCGACCGCGTGGCGCGCTTTGGCTGGCCCTGCTGGGCGTTCTCGAACCACGATGTCGTGCGCCATTCCAGCCGCTGGGATCTGAGCCCGGCGGCTCAGCGCCTGTTTGCCACGATGATTTGCTGCCTGCGCGGGTCGGTATGCATCTACCAGGGAGAAGAGCTTGGCCTGCCCGAGGCGGACGTGGCCTTCGAGGATCTGCAGGATCCCTATGGCATCCGCTTCTGGCCCGAGTTCAAGGGCCGCGACGGCTGCCGCACGCCGATGGTGTGGGAATCGAACAATCAGAACGGCGGATTTTCCGAAGGGTTTCCCTGGCTGCCGGTCAGCCACGATCACCTCAACCGCTCGGTTGCGCATCAAGAAGCCGAACCTGGCGCGATCCTGCATCATTACCGGCGCGCGATCGCCTTTCGCCGCGATCATCCGGCGCTGATCAAGGGCGATCACAACGGCGTCTTCGCCTTCGGCAACGTGCTGCATTTCACGCGCGTCCACGAAGACGAGACGATCTTCTGCGCCTTCAACCTTAGTGACATGCCGTCGCTGCACGGCATGCCGCCGGGCAACTGGATGACCATCGCACAGGAACTCGGCGGGGCGACCCCGTCGGCCGATTTCAAGCTGCATCTCGGCCCCTGGCAGGTGTGCATCGCAAAGAAACTGGACTGAACCGACGTCTTCGGGAGGGACGAAACCATGGCCAATCTGAAGCTGACCGATGTAGGAAAGGCCTATGGCGGCACGGTGGAGGTGCTCAAGCACATCGACCTCGACATCACGACGGGCGAACTCATCGTTTTCGTCGGACCCTCGGGCTGCGGCAAGTCCACGCTCTTGCGGATGATCGCCGGTCTGGAAAAAATCACCTCAGGCGAACTGACCATCGACGGCGTGCGCATGAACGACGTGCCGCCCGCGCAACGTGGCATCGCGATGGTGTTCCAGTCCTACGCGCTTTATCCGCACATGACGGTGCGCGACAACATGGCTTTCGCTCTGAAGCTCGCCAAGAAAAGCCAGTCCGAGATCGATGCCGCGGTGGCCCGCGCGGCCAAGGTGCTGCAACTCGACCAGTACCTCGATCGCCTTCCCAAGGCGCTTTCGGGCGGACAGCGTCAGCGTGTCGCCATCGGCCGCGCGATCGTGCGCGATCCCAAGGTCTACCTTTTCGACGAACCGCTGTCGAACCTCGATGCCTCGCTGCGAGTCGCCACGCGCATCGAGATTGCGCAACTCAAGGAGTCGATGCCGAACTCGACGATGATCTACGTGACCCATGATCAGGTCGAGGCAATGACGCTGGCCAGCCGCATCGTGGTGTTGGCCAACAAGGGCATTGCGCAGGTCGGCACACCGCTCGAGCTTTACGAGAGGCCCGAAAACGAATTCGTGGCGCAGTTCATCGGCTCGCCGGCGATGAATCTGCTGCCGGGCGAAATCGTCGGGACCGGCGACGTGACCGAGATCGCGGTCACCGGGGGCGGCGGCAGGATCCGGGCCAACATTCCGACCAAAGAGCAGGACATGGGGATGAAGGTGAACGTCGGGATCCGCCCCGAGGACATGATCGCTGCGGACGGCGAGAATTATGCCTTCTCGGGCGAGGTCGAGATCGTCGAGGCGCTGGGCGAGGTCACGCAGCTCTATTTCCATGCTGACGACGAATCGAAAGCACCGGTCATCGCCAAGCTCGCCGGGATCCACACCGGGTTGCGTGGGCAGGAAATGCACATGACCGCCGATCCGGCCAAGGTCCACCTGTTCAACAACGAACAGTCGCTGCTTTATCGCTGACGCCGCCACCTGCGCGGCACCTCTTGACCTTCCAGTTACTGGAACGCCTATGTGGACGTTCAGGAAATCCGCTGGTGAAGGTCGGCCGCTTTGGCACTATCTGCGACAATCGACAACATGTCCTGCGCTTCCTGCGTGGGGCGGGTGGAACGGGCACTCACCGGGCTGCCGGGTGCGCAGGACGCCCATGTCAACCTCGCCACCGGCACCGCCCGTGTGGCCGGCGTGGCCGCGCCCGAAGTCGCCGCGGCGCTGGCCGATGCCGGATACCCCGCCCGCACCGAGCAGATAGACTTCCGCATCCAGGGCATGAGCTGTGCCTCCTGCGTGGGGCGCGTGCAGCGCGCGTTTTCGGACGTGCCCGGCGTCATCGAGGCGCAGGTCAACCTTGCCACGGACCGTGCGCGCGTCCGAGTCCTTGCAGGCGCGGTCGCCGCCGAAGACCTGGCGCGTGCCGTCGAGGCCGCGGGTTACACGGTGCGCCGGATCGGCGTGGCGGACGACCAACAGGACCGAAAGGCGGCGGAGGCCGAGGACCTGCGGCGCATGACGCTGATCGCCTTCATCTTGACCCTGCCGGTCTTCGTGATGGAGATGGGGGCACACGCCTTTCCGGCGCTGCACCACCTGATCGCACAATCCATCGGGATGCAGACAGCGCGCGTGATCCAGTTCGTCCTGACCTCTGCCGTTCTCGCCTGGCCCGGCGCGCGGTTCTTCCGTCTCGGTGTACCGGCCCTGCTGAAGGGCGCTCCGGACATGAACGCGCTGGTCGCCCTCGGAGCTGGTGCCGCCTGGACCTATTCGACGCTGGCGACCTTCGCGCCCGGTCTGTTCCCGGCGGGAACGGCGCAAGTTTACTTCGAGGCCGCGGCCGTGATCGTGACACTGATCCTGCTCGGGCGCTGGCTCGAGGCGCGCGCCCGGGGCCGGACCGGAGCGGCGATCCGCGAACTCGTGGCGCTGCGCCCCGAAACTGCGCGCGTCGACCGCGACGGCACGGTCGAGGAGGTCGCTGTGCAGGACCTTCGGCTGGGCGACATCGTGCTGCTGCGCCCCGGAGACCGGGTCGCCACGGACGGCGCAGTCGTCTCGGGCCGCTCCTGGGTCGACGAGAGCATGCTGACCGGCGAAGCGCTTCCGGTCGAGAAGACGGCAGGGGACATGGTGACCGGTGGCACGGTCAACGGCTCTGGATCGCTACGCTTTCGCGCGACTGCCGTGGGGCGCGACACCGCACTTGCGCGGATCATCCGCATGGTCGAGGACGCCCAGGGCGCCCGCCTGCCGATCCAGGCGCTGGTCGACCGCATCACGCTCTATTTCGTCCCGGCGGTCATCGCGGTGGCCCTTCTCAGCATCGGAATGTGGCTCGCCCTCGGCCCCGAGCCGAGGCTGCCCTACGCCTTGGTTGCCGGTGTCGCGGTGCTTATCGTCGCCTGCCCCTGTGCAATGGGTCTCGCGACACCGACCTCGATCATGGTCGGCACGGGGCGCGCGGCGCGGCTGGGCGTACTGTTCCGCAGGGGCGATGCACTGCAGGCGCTGCAGTCGGTCGACGTGGTGGCCTTCGACAAGACGGGGACGCTGACCGAAGGGCGTCCGGAACTCACCGCGCTGCACGTCGCGCCCGGGCAGTCTGAAACGGACGCGCTGCGCCTTGCGGCGGCGGTCGAGGCGGTCTCGGAGCATCCCGTCGCTCATGCGATCCTGCGCGGTGCCGCGCAGCGGGGCCTGAACCATCCGGATGTCGAGGATTTCCGGGCGTACGCCGGGCTGGGGGCAGAGGGCAACGTCGAGGGCCGGCGCGTGCTGGTCGGCACCGACCGGTTGCTGCGACAAGAGGGGTTCGACCTGTCGCCGATCGCCGCTTCCGGTGAGGCGATAGCGGCGCGCGGGCAAAGCCCGGTCTTCGTCGCCGTGGACGGCATCGCGGTGGCGGCACTGGGTGTCTCCGATCCCGTGAAACCGTCGAGCGCGGCTGCCATCGCGGCGCTGCACGCGCAGGGCCTCAGGGTGGCGATGATCACCGGTGACAGCGCGGGAACGGCGCGGGCCGTTGCCGACCGACTGGGGATCGACGAAGTCGCGGCCGAAGTCCTGCCGGACGGCAAGGTCGCCGCGCTCGAGCGGATGCGCGGGGAAAACGGACGCCTCGCCTTCGTCGGGGACGGCATCAACGATGCGCCGGCGCTGGCTGCCGCCGACGTCGGCCTTGCGATCGGAAGAGGCACCGACGTGGCGATCGAGGCCGCCGACGTGGTGCTGGTCTCAGGCGACCTTGCCGGCGTGGTCGACGCCTTCGAGGTCAGCCGCCGGACGATGCGCAACATCCGCCAGAACCTGTTCTGGGCGTTTGCCTACAACATCGCATTGATTCCGGTGGCCGCCGGTGCGCTGTATCCGGCGTGGGGCATTCTTCTGTCGCCGGTTCTCGCGGCAGGCGCGATGTCGCTCTCGAGCGTCTTCGTCGTCACCAACGCGCTGCGCCTGCGCCGCGTCGCGACGGCCATGCCGGAGGCGAAGGCCGAAATGCTGCACCGCCCGAAACTGGCGAGGCAGAGGCCGCAGGAAAGCCGGTAAGTCGATCTTCGATCCTGACCGGCCAGCCCTGGAAGCGGCATGCCGTCGCAGCTATTCGCGTATGTCACGAATCTGTTGCTTCGCGTACCCTAGGGTCCGTCGAGCGCGCCGCTGGGGGGCGCTTTCCGACAGTCATATGGGAGCAAGCTGATGAATGACAGCCAGCACAAGTTTTCGCCAGACGAGTGGGACGAGGTAAATTTCCCGCGTTCGAAAGTGCAGGAATTCGACCGTGTGGTCGAACGCGCGATCTCGCGCCGCGGTTTTCTTGGCGGCGCATTGGCCTTCGGGTCCGGCGCGGCGGTGATGGGCACTGCCTTCCTCAAGGGCAGCACGGCGATGGCGCAGGAAAGCACGCGCTTTGCCTTCGAACAGATCGCGGCACAGACCGACGGCACCGTCCACGTGCCTGACGGCTACAGCTGGGACGTGCTGGTGCGCTGGGGCGATCCGCTGTTCTCGGACGCGCCGGAATTCAACGCCGAGACCGGCGTGCCGGTCCAGGGATCCGATCGTGTCTTCGGCGAGAACACCGATGGCATGGAGTTGTTCAACGTCGGCGGACGCGAGATCCTGGTCGTCAACAGCGAGTACACGAACAACGACATCAACCTGCCGCATACCGAAGAGGGCGACCCGGCGTCGGCGGATGACGTTCTGCTTCTGCAGCAGTTGCAGGGTGTTTCGGTCATGGAGATCGAAGAGGGCGACGATGGCTGGTCCGTGGTCGTCGACAGCCCGTTCAACCGTCGGATCCACCACAACTCGCCGATGAAGATCGTCGGCCCTGCGGCCGGGCACGACCTGCTCAAGACCGAGGCCGATCCGACCGGCACCGAGTCGCTCGGGACCTTCAACAATTGCGGCTCGGGCCGGACGCCCTGGGGCACCTACCTGACCTGTGAAGAGAACTTCAACGGCTACTTCGGCGCCACCGGTGAGATGCCGACAGACGAAAAGCTTGTTGCCGGATACGAACGCTACGGCGTCGGAGCGGACGGGTGGGGCTACAATTACCACGTTCACGATCCGCGGTTCGACGTCTCGAAGACCCCGAACGAACCGCATCGCGTGGGCTACATCGTCGAGATCGATCCCGCGAACCCCGACTCGACGCCGGTCAAGCACACGGCGCTGGGGCGGATCAAGCACGAGAACGCGGCGGCCGTCGTGGCGCCGGACGGACGTGTCGTGGTCTACATGGGCGACGACGAGCGTGGCGAGTTCATGTACAAGTGGGTCAGCCGCGACAGCTACATGCCGGGCGCTGACACCTCGACGCTGCTGAGCGAGGGTCAGCTTTTCGCCGCGAAGTTCAACGACGACATGACCGGCGAATGGGTGGCTCTGACGCCCGAGGCGACCGGCATGGACGCGGCCGAAATCGCGATCTTCACCCGGACCGCGGCCTCTGCAGTCGGTGCGACGACGATGGACCGGCCCGAATGGGTGGCGGTCAACCCGCAGGCGGTCGAGGCCTATTGCTGCCTGACCAACAACTCGCGTCGGGGGACCACAAACGACGACGGGTCGATCAAGACCAACGCCGGCGGCGACGAGATGAGCGTGAACGCGCCCAACCCGCGCGAGACCAACGAATACGGGCAGATCGTGCGCTGGCGCCCGCATGAGGACGATCACACGGTCGCGACGTTCGACTGGGATCTCTACGTCATGGCCGGAAACCCGGAGGTGCACGAAGGCACGCCCAACGCCGGGTCCGAGAACGTCAACGCGGGCAATCTCTTCAACTCGCCCGACGGTATGATGATCGATACCACCGGTGTGATCTGGATCCAGACCGACGGCGACGATTCGAACGAGGGCGACTTCGTGGGCATGGGCAACAACCAGATGCTTGCGGGCGATCCGGTGACCGGCGAGATCCGCCGCTTCATGACGGGTCCGAATGGCTCCGAGGTCACCGGTCTGACATGGTCGTCCGATCGCCGGTCGATGTTCGTCGGGATCCAGCACCCCGCCGCGCCGTTCCCGGACGGCGACGGCAGCCTGCCACGCTCGTCGATCATCGTGATAAAGCGCGACGACAACGCACTGGTCGGCTGAGCCGACGACGGCCCACCCCGGTCTTCCGGGGCGGGCCTGCTTTCTCCGCCTGCGTCGCGTCGACATGATTCGGCGCCTGATTCCCGACATCGATGCTCCCAATGACGCTGCGCTGCGGCATGCCGCCGCAGTTTCGCATTTTCTGTTAGCGCACACATCCTCAGGTTGAGACGCCGGCGGTATCGCAGGCCGCAGAACAGGATCGTTGAAAACATTGCCGGAATCGGGGGTTTGGCAAAGTTATTGACGAGAGTCCTAATTATCCGAAAAACAGTTTACAATCTACTTATTGATCTAGAACAAAAAATTCTGCGATTTACTGATCTAGTGTAGGACATCTTTGCAGCCGATGTGCGGCGCGCAGTGTTTGGGGCGTTGCCGACAGCCGCTTCCAGGAGGAGACACAGATGACCTTGCACGCCACACTCGACGACCGTGACGCGAACGTCCACGCCCCGTCCGATGCACTTGCGGCATCGGCGCGCGCGGACGCCGACACCTATCGGCGGCTCTATGCCGGATCTGTCGCGGACCCCGAAGGATTCTGGCGCGAGCACGGGCGCCGACTGGACTGGATGAAACCGTATTCCAAGGTCAAGGAAACGTCCTTTGCCTATGACGACGTGTCGATCCGGTGGTTTTCGGACGGCACGCTCAACGTCTCGGCAAACTGCATCGACCGCCATCTCGCGACGCGCGGCGAAACGACGGCGATCATCTGGGAACCCGACAGCCCGGACGAGGAGGCGCAGTACATCAGCTATGCGGACCTGCACCGCGAGGTTTCGATCTTCGCCAATGTGCTCAAGGATCTCGGGGTCGGCAGGGGCGACCGGGTCGTCATCTATCTGCCGATGATCCCGGCCGCCGCCTATGCGATGCTGGCCTGTGCGCGGATCGGGGCGATCCATTCCATAGTTTTCGCGGGCTTTTCGCCGGATGCGCTGGCCGACCGGATCAACGGCTGCGAAGCGAAGCTGGTGATCACCGCCGACCAGGCTCCGCGCGGTGGCCGCGTGACCCCGCTCAAGACCAACTGCGACCAGGCGCTGCGCCGCTGCGACGATCACGTCAAGCTGCTGGTGGTCGAGCGCACCGGCGGCCAGACGACCTGGGATGCCGATCGCGACATCCATTATGCAGAGGTGGCGGCGCGTGTTCCGACCGATTGTCCGCCCGAGGAGATGGGGGCCGAGGATCCGCTCTTCATCCTTTACACCTCGGGGTCCACGGGCAAGCCCAAGGGGGTCGTGCACACCACCGGCGGTTATCTCGCTTATGCTTCGATGACCCACGAATACGTCTTCGACTACCGGGACGGCGACGTCTACTGGTGCACGGCGGATGTCGGCTGGGTCACCGGGCACAGTTACATCGTCTACGGACCGCTTGCGAACGGCGCGACCACGCTGATGTTCGAGGGCGTCCCGACCTGGCCTGACGCCAGCCGCTTCTGGCAGGTCTGCGAGAAGCACAAGGTCACACAGTTCTATACCGCGCCCACAGCGATCCGTGCGCTGATGGGCAAGGGCGCCGACCCGGTCGAGCGATGCGATCTCAGCTCCCTGCGCATCCTCGGCTCGGTCGGCGAACCGATCAACCCCGAGGCCTGGAACTGGTACAACGAGGTCGTGGGCAAGGGGAAATGCCCGATCGTCGACACCTGGTGGCAGACCGAGACCGGGGGCATCCTAATCGCGCCCCTGCCCGGGGCGACGCCGACCAAGCCCGGTTCGGCCACGCTGCCTTTCTTCGGGGTGCAGCCGGTGGTTCTCGACGACCAGGGGCGAGAGCTTGAGGGACCGTGCGAGGGCGTGCTGGCGATCAAGGACAGCTGGCCGGGGCAGATGCGGACCGTCTGGGGCGATCACGAGCGGTTCGTGCAGACCTATTTCGAGATGTTCAAGGGTTACTATTTTTCCGGCGACGGCTGCCGCCGCGATGCCGACGGCTATTACTGGATCACCGGGCGCGTCGACGACGTGATCAACGTGTCCGGCCACCGGATGGGCACGGCGGAGGTCGAAAGCGCGCTGGTCGCCCACGCCGCGGTCAGCGAGGCCGCCGTGGTCGGCTGCCCGCACGACGTCAAGGGCCAGGGCATCTACTGCTACGTGACGCTGATGGATGGTGTCTCGCCGACCGACGATCTGCGCACCGAGCTTGCAAACTGGGTGCGGACGGAGATCGGGCCGATCGCCAAGCCGGACGCGATCCAATGGGCGCCGGGCTTGCCCAAGACCCGGTCGGGCAAGATTATGCGCCGCATCCTGCGCAAGATCGCCGAGAACGAGACCGGCAGTCTTGGCGACACCTCGACGCTGGCGGACCCGTCAGTGGTCGACGAACTGATCGCCAACCGGATCGCGTTGTGAGGGCGGCCGGGATGGACGGCACGACACCCACCCTTTCGCGCTGCGTGAACCTTGTCCTGCTGGGACCGCCGGGCGCGGGGAAGGGCACGCAGGCCCGCCTACTGCAAGAGCGGTTCGGCCTTATGCAGCTGTCCACCGGCGACCTTCTAAGGTCCGCCGTCGCCGCGGGGACGCCGGCGGGACAAGCGGCCAAGTCGGTCATGGAGAGCGGCGGGCTCGTGCCGGACGCGGTCGTGATCGCGATCCTGCGCGACCGGCTGGCCGCGGACGATTGCGCTGCCGGCGTGATCTTCGACGGCTTCCCGCGCACCATCGCCCAGGCAGAGGCGCTCGATGCTATGATGGCCGGACAGGGCCGGCAGATCACCGCCGCCGTCAGCCTCGAGGTCGACGATGCGGCGATGGTGGCACGGGTGTCGGGCCGGTTCACCTGCACAGCCTGCGGCGAGGGCTACCACGACAGCTTCAAGCGGCCCGGGACCCCCGGCAGGTGCGATGTCTGCGGCGGCGCCGAGTTCGCGCGCCGCGCCGATGACACGCCAAAGACGGTAACCGCGCGCCTCGCCGCCTATCATGCCGAAACGGCACCATTGATCGCCTATTACGCGCGGCGCGGCACTCTTGAGTGCGTGGACGCGATGGCGCCGATCACAACCGTTTCCGAAACCCTGACCGCCGTCGTCGCACGGACGCTGGCGTGAGGATCCCCGGCGCGCCGCGACGCGCGCCGGATCACCGAACCGGCGCAGCCGCGCCGCATCTCAACCGGACGGGAGGAGGAATTTCCCATGTCTGAACCATCCAAGGACAACGCATACTGGTCCGCCAATCTGCGTCTCATCACGTGGAGCCTGGTCATCTGGGCCCTCGTGTCATTCGGCTTCGCGATCCTGTTGCGGCCGCTTCTGTCGGGGATCACCGTCGGCGGCAGCGATCTGGGGTTCTGGTTTGCCCAGCAGGGGTCGATCCTTGTCTTCCTGATCCTGATCTTCTTCTACGCCTGGCGCATGAACAAGCTCGACCGCGACCACGGCGTCGACGAAATCTGAAAGGAGGGGAAAGATGGATCAGTTCACCCTGAACCTGCTGTTCGTGGGCGCGTCCTTCGCGCTCTACATCGGCATCGCGATCTGGGCCCGCGCCGGGTCCACCTCGGAATTCTATGCCGCCGGGCGCGGCGTTCACCCGGTCACCAACGGCATGGCCACCGCGGCCGACTGGATGTCGGCAGCCTCGTTCATCTCGATGGCGGGGCTTATCGCCTTCACCGGCTATGACAACTCGACCTTCCTGATGGGCTGGACCGGCGGCTACGTGCTGCTGGCGCTTCTGCTGGCGCCCTACCTGCGCAAGTTCGGCAAGTTCACCGTCTCCGAGTTCATCGGCGACAGGTTCTATTCCAGCACCGCGCGGCTTGTCGCCGTGATCTGCCTGATCGTCGCCTCGGTGACCTACGTGATCGGCCAGATGACCGGCGTCGGCGTGGCCTTCGGACGCTTCCTCGAAGTCTCCAACACCACCGGCCTGCTGATCGGTGCGACGGTGGTCTTTGCCTACGCAGTCTTCGGCGGCATGAAAGGCGTGACCTACACGCAGGTGGCGCAATACGTGGTGCTGATCCTCGCCTACACCATCCCGGCGATCTTCATCTCGCTGCAACTGACCGGCAACCCGATCCCGGGCCTCGGCCTTTTCGGCGATCACCAGGCCAGCGGCGAGCCGCTCCTGGCCAAGCTCGACCAGATCCTGCGCGAGCTCGGCTTCGCAGAATACACCACTCACAACGGCGACACGTTCAACATGGTGCTCTTCACCCTGTCGCTGATGATCGGCACCGCGGGCCTGCCGCACGTGATCATGCGCTTCTTCACCGTTCCCAAGGTGTCGGATGCACGCTGGTCGGCGGGCTGGGCGCTGGTCTTCATCGCGCTGCTTTACCTGACGGCCCCGGCCGTGGGCGCGATGGCGCGGCTCAACATCACCGAGATGTTCTGGCCCAACGGCACGGACGGCGAGGCGGTGTCGGTCGAGACCATCGAGAGCGATCCCGACTATGACTGGATGCTGACCTGGCAGAAGACCGGTCTGCTGGGCTGGGAAGACAAGAACGGCGACGGAAAGATCCAGTACTACAACGACGCCAGCGACACGATGGCCGAGCGCGCCGAGGCAAACGGTTGGCAGGGCAACGAACTCACCAACTTCAACCGTGACATCCTTGTGCTCGCCAACCCAGAGATCGCCAACCTGCCCGGTTGGGTGATCGGCCTTGTGGCTGCCGGCGGTCTGGCCGCGGCGCTGTCGACCGCGGCGGGTCTTCTGCTGGCGATTTCCTCGGCGGTCAGCCATGACCTCATGAAGGGCCAGCTGACGCCACAGATCTCGGAGAAGGGCGAGCTTCTGTCGGCGCGGATCGCGATGGCGGTGGCCATCGTGGTGGCGACCTACCTCGGGCTCAACCCGCCGGGCTTCGCGGCGCAGACCGTGGCGCTGGCCTTCGGCCTTGCAGCGGCGACGATCTTCCCGGCGCTGATGATGGGGATCTTCTCCAAGCGGATCAACAATCACGGTGCCGTGGCGGGCATGCTTGCCGGGCTCGTGGTGACGCTGGTCTACATCTTCCTGCACAAGGGCTGGTTCTTCATCCCCGACACCAACAGCTTCACGGATGCGGACCCGCTGCTCGGCACGATCAAGTCGACCTCGTTCGGCGCCGTGGGCGCGGCGATCAACTTTGCCGTCGCCTACATCGTCGCCGGGATGACCAAGGAGACGCCGCAGGAAATCCGCGATCTGGTCGAAAGCGTCCGTGTCCCGCGCGGCGCAGGTGCCGCGGCCGCCGGACACTGAGACGATGCCCCGGGGGCGCTTTGGCGCCCCCGGCGCGGTCCCGAGCGGGACCCTGACACGGCCCGGGCTTTGCCCCGGGCGTTATCTGCCCTTAGTGTGACGCCAGCGATCCAGAAGGCCGCACCCATGCCTGACCAGATGGTCTCTCTCATCGACCGGCTCACCCGCTTCGCCCCGTTCGACCTGCTTCCCGATGCCGAGCGCGCGGCGATGGCCGACGAGCTTTCCGAGATCGCCGCCGAGGCCGGAACCCTGCTGTTCGAGGAAGGCGCGGTGCTGCGCGGCCTCTACGTCATCGAAAGCGGTGCGGTCGATATCTGGTCGCAGGGCAACGATCTGGTGTCGCGGCGCGGCCCGGGCGACTGCATGGGCGAACGCGGTCTGCTGCGCGAAGGGCGCGCCATGCTGACTGCCCGAATCTCCGAGCCCGCGCGCCTGTTGCTGCTGCCCGCCGCGCGGTTCCGCCATCTGCTGGACGCGGTGCCGGAATTCGCGCGCTGGTTCGCCCGCGCCCAGCCGTTCGCAGAACCCGCGCCGGGCGGTGCGTTCGCCACGGGTCTGACCGCGCTTCAGGTCTCCGACCTCATGTCCCGCGACCCGGTCAGCTGTTCGCCGGTCGCAACCGCGACCGAGGTCGCCCGTCTGATGCGGGACCGCGTGATCAGCTCCACACTCGTGGTCGACAGCGGGCATCTTGTCGGCATCGTCACGGTGCACGACCTGGCCAACAAGGTGCTGGCCGAGGGGCGCGACGGCGGTGTTCCGGTGCGCGAGATCATGACCGACAAGCCGCTCGTCATCGCGCCCGGGGCGACGGGGCTCGACGCCATGATCACGATGACCGAGAACCGCATCAACCACCTTCCGGTGCAGGACGCGGGCGGCAAGGTGGTCGGGATGATCGGCAAGACCGACCTCTTCCGCCAGCAGGCGGCGACGGCGAGCCGAATAGCCGTCGACATCCTGGCGGCCGAAAGTCCCGCCGAGATGGCCGGCGTCATCGCGCGCCTGCCGCAGCTTCTGAGCCATCTCGTCGCCGCGCGCACGCGGCCCGAAGCCATCTCGCGCCGGATCACGGACCTGACCGATGCCGCGACCCGCCGCCTACTGCGTCTGGCAGAGCACCGCTTCGGTCCGCCGCCGGTGCCTTATCTCTGGGCCGCCTGCGGCAGTCAGGGCCGACGCGAACAGACCGGCGTGTCGGACCAGGACAACTGCCTGATCCTCGACGATGCCGCGACACAGGCCGACGACGACTATTTCGCGGCTTTGGCGGTCTTCGTCTGTGACGGGCTCAACGAGATCGGTTTCGTCTACTGCCCCGGCGACATGATGGCCACGAATCCGCGCTGGCGGCAGCCGCGCCGGGTCTGGCGCAGCTATTTCGCGCGCTGGATCGCCGAACCCGACACCGAGGCGCAGATGCTGGCCTCGGTCATGTTCGACCTGCGCCCGGTCTCGGGCGCGGCGCACCTTCTCGACGAGATGCAGGCCGAAACCCTCGCGTCTGCCAAGCGCAACTCGATCTTCGTGCGCCACATGGTGTCGAACGCCCTGAAGCACACCCCGCCGCTCAGCCTTTTCCGGGGTTTTGCGCTGATCCGATCCGGAGAGCACAAGAACACACTCGATCTGAAACACGCAGGCGTGGTCCCGGTGGTCGATCTCGGCCGGGTCTACGCGCTGCGCGGGGCGATCGAGGCGGTCAACACGCGTGCCCGGATCGAGCAGGCTGGCGCGGAGGGGGTTGTGTCCTCGGTCGGCGCGCGTGACCTGCTGGATGCCTACGACCTCATTGCCGAGACCCGGCTCGAGCACCAGGCCCGGCAGATCGCCGAGGGCCGCGCACCGGACAATTTCCTGGCGCCGGGCGCGCTGTCGGAACTGGACCGCAATCATCTGCGCGACGCATTCATGGTGGTTAAGACCATGCAGTCGGCGCTGGGACAGGGGTAGGCGCATGTTTTTCGAACTCGTCGCTGCGATCATCGCGGGTATCGGGGCTGCCGGAGTGGTGCTGCTGGCCGGGCGCGTCGCGGGCCCACGCCTGCCGCGCTGGCTCGCCCCGGTCGCCGCGGGGCTCGCCATGATTGCCGTTGCCATCGGGTCCGAGGCGACATGGGGGGCGCGCACCGCCGATAACCTGCCCGAGGGGTTCGTGGTCGTCGACGAGGTGCGCCAGACCACGTGGTGGCGCCCCTGGACCTACGCCCACCCGCAGGTGGTGCGCCTGATGGCGCTCGACACGGCCGGTGTCCGGACCCATCCAAACGCGCCGGACCTGCGGCTTGTCGATCTCTATCTCTTCGAACGCTGGCAGCCGTCGGCCCGGGTCCCCCAGATCCTGCGCTGCGGCGCCGATCCCGCACGCGCCGAAGTCACCGAGGCGGTGCTCGAGAACCCCGCTTTGGCAGACTGGCGTCCGGCAGACGCTGCGCTGGCGACGCCGGCCTGCGCGGAGGCGGGCGGATGAGCGAGGCTCCGAAAAAGGTTCTTCTGGTCGAGGACGAGGACAACATCGCCCTGGCGCTGGAGTTCCTGATCGGCCGCCGCGGCTTCGGTCTGCGGCGCGTGGCGACCGGCACCGCGGCGCTGGCCGCGCTCGACGAAGAGCGGCCGGATCTCGTCGTCCTCGACGTGATGCTGCCCGGCCGGTCCGGCTACGAGATCTGCCAGATCATCCGGGAAAGCGATGCGCTGCGCGAGACCAAGGTGCTGATGATCACCGCCTCGGGCGGCGAGGTGGAGCGGCGCAAGGGCATGGCGCTGGGGGCTGATGCGTTTTTCACCAAGCCCTTCGACACGCGGCAGCTGACCGACACGATCTGCGATCTGCTCGATGAGGGCGCCCATGGCTGAAGCGCTCGGGCTCCGGCTGCGCTTTGCCCTGTTCTTCGCGGCGTTGGCGGGCGTCGGGATGGTCTGTCTCGCGCTCGGTCTCTGGCTGGGCCATCGCCACGCCGGCGGTCCGGTCACGGGCTATCTCACGGCGGGCATCGTTGGCGGGTTCGGCCTCGCCGGGGCCTGCGCGCTGGTCGGTCTGCTCTTCGACGAGAACGTCGCGCGCCCGATCCTGTCGGTCGCCGCCGACCTTGAGACCCGCGCCCGATCCGGTGTGGCAACCGAGATCGACGCCGGCCAGGCGCGCTATCTCGGGGCGCTGGCGCCGTCCGCGCAGGCGATCCACGCGGCGCTCGAAGAGGCGCGGGCCAGCCAGGAGCGCGCCATCGCTGAACGCACGGCGCGCGTCGCGCGCGATCGGGCGCTGTTTGAAACGCTGGTCGGCGATCTGGCCGAGGGCGTCGTCGTCCTGTCGCCTGACCAGCGCATCATGCTCTACAACCGGACGGCGGTTGCCGTCCTCGGCGATCTCGCGCTTGGGCGCAGTCTTGAGCGCTACATCCGGCCGGGCCCGGTCGAGAGCGCGATCGCGCGTCTGGCTGAAACCGGAAGCGGCCCGGAGAGCTTCCTCGCTACGACGGCGGACGGTGTCCGGGTCGTGACCGGTGCTGTCTCCGAGGTTTCCACGGGTGACGAGGCCGTCGGCAACGTGCTTCTCTTTCGCGACACGACCGAAGATCTGCGCATTCATGGAGAGCTTGAGCGGCTGCTGAGGACCACCATCGAGGGCGGGCGCCGCCCCGCGGCGGCCATGGGCGCCGTGCTCGACGTGCTGCAGTCCGTGCCCGACCTCGACGCCGCTAAGCGCGCGCGCTTCGACGCGGCGCTGCGCGACGAAATTGACAATCTGTGGCGCGTGCTCGCCGAGGCGGCCGAGGCCGAGCAGGTTTTCAATGCGGCGCGCTGGCCGATCCGCGAAGTTGCGGTGCGCGATCTCTTCGCCGCGCTGGACGCCCGCTTTGCTGGGCAGGTCTCCTCGCAGGACAGCGATCTGATCCTGCGGTGCGACGGGTATGCGATAACCGAAGTCCTGGCGCAGGTCGTCTCGGGCGTGCTGGTCTCCGGATCCGCCCGTGTCAATCTGTGCGCCGAAGCCGCACCCGACGGTGTCCGCGTGCTGACCCGTGCAGGCCAGGGCCACGTGGCGCAAGGGGATCTCGAGACCTGGCTTTCGGCCCCGTTCTCGCCCGCTTACGGAGCCTATTCGGGCCATGATGCGCTCCGCGTGCATCGTACCGATATGTGGGTCGAGGCTGCGGACGCGGGGATGGCCGTCGTGCTGATCCTGCCCGAAGCGACACGGACTACGACTGCGCACCTCAACCGGCTGCGCCACTCGTACGACTTCGAACTGCCCGCAGAGGCCGATGGCGTCTGGGCGCAGCGCCGCCTGTCGGACCTGACCTTCGTGGTCTTCGATACCGAAACCACGGGCCTCGACCCCGACCGCGACGCCGTGATCCAGCTGGCCGGTGTCAGGATCGTCGGGCGCAAGCTGGTTCCGGGCGAGATTTTCGACGCGCTTGTCGACCCTGGCCGGCCAATTCCGGAGTCGTCCTCGGCGATCCACGGCCTGACCGATGACATGGTCGCCGGCGCAAGGCGCTTCGAGACAGTAGCGGCACAGTTTCAGGGCTTTGCCGACGGGGCGGTTCTTGTCGCGCATCACGCGGCCTTCGACATGTCGTTTCTCGACCGACGCGACGCGGCATCCGAGCTCGGGTTCGACCAACCGGTGCTCTGCACGGCGCGGCTGTCGCTGTCGCTGTTCCCGCACAGCTCGGACCACACGCTCGACGCGCTCGCGGCCAGGCTTGGAGTATCGATTGCGGAAGAGGACCGGCATACGGCCATCGGTGATGCCCGGGCCACGGCAGAGGTGTTTCTCAAACTCGTCGCCCTGATGCAGGCCCGCGGCATCGACGACCTGGGCACGGCGATGGCGTTTCAGGCCCGCGCGTGACCGGTTACGTCGGGTCTCGCCATGCCGTGCCGCATGCGCTATGCTGCACCGCAGAGAAACATCGGTCGGGGTCGAGGCGATGGCAGGACATATCATCACCGTTGCGCAGCAGAAGGGCGGGTCGGGAAAGACCACCGTTGCCGCGAACCTCGCAACGGCCTTCCTGCAGGTCGGACACAGCGTCGCGATCGTCGACACCGACCCGCAGGGCAGCCTTGGCAAATGGTTCATGAAGCGCCTCGATCAGCTGGGCGAGGACGATGGCCTGCGTTTTTCGACCGCAAGCGCCTGGGGCATTTCCTACGAGTTGCGGTCGCTCACCAAGACCGCCGATATCGTGATCGTGGACACGCCGCCGAAGGCCGACAGCGATCTGCGCCCGGCGCTGCGCGAGGCGGACACGATCCTGGTACCGGTCTCGGCCAGCCATGTCGATCTCTGGGCCACGCAGGAGGTGCTGGATCTTGCCGCGCGCGAATACAAGCGTGCCGCCATCGTGATGAACCGGACCCGGTCGGGAACCCGGCTGAACGCCGAGGTGGCCGACGCGGCGGCACAGATCGACGCGACGCAGTTCGCAACGAGCCTCGGCAATCGCGTTGCCTATGCCGAGGCTCTCGGCAAGGGGCTTGGCGTCATCGAGCTCCGTCGCGGCAGTCCCGCGGCCAACGAGGTGCGTGCGCTGGCCAACGAGGTTCTGGCCACGTTCTGATGTCGTCCCTCGGCCGGGCCGTCTAGAGGCCCCAGGCCGCCATCGCGCCGCGCAGCAAGGCCGGTGAGACGCCTTCGCCGAGCTCCCGGTCATAGGGCCGCAACCGGGTGATTTCGCCGGCGCGGATCGCGCGCACGAAACGCTCTGTTTCCTCTGCCGACGCGATCGGTGCCTGCGCGCCAAGCGCCGCCATCACCGCTTCCTCGGATACTTTTTCACCGAGGATGATCTCGTGGATCTTGGCGAGGATGTCGCGGTCTTCCATCAGGAAGGCATGCGACCCGGTGTCGAAATCGTGCACATTCGCATCCGGTGTGGTGGCGAGGGCGGCCGACCAGGCCGGAATCGTGTCGTCGCCCGGCCCCTTGCCGAACTGCACCGGCGAGGTGTTCACTCCGGGCGTATAGCCCGGCGGCAGAACAGGCTCCCACGTGGCGCTGTCGAGCGTCGTGTTCGCCTCGGTGACTCGCAGGTGATGCAGCTTGTCGGCGGATTGCACGGGCAGGGGCAGCGCAAGCTGATGTCTCACGCTGAGACCGCGCGGGATTTGCCCGGTCCGGACCCAGGACGGGTAGCGCAGCAGCGTTGCGGGATCGTAGCAATCGACGGGCGCCCCGCTGACGGCATCGGTCACCGGGTAGGCGGCAAGGCCAAGTTCGGTGTGCCATTGCGTGTAGCTCGACATGTCGATCGGCAGCAGGCTGTACATGCCCGGCCAGGACGAGGTGATCTCGGCCACGGTCGCATCGCCGTAGAGGTAGTTAAAGAGATTGTCGCCGTTGAAGATCCGGTCGAGTTGCCCGAAGTAGCCGTAGAAGGGCGTGCCGACGGTGATCACCCCGGCCAGCGCATCGGCCATCTGGTGGTCGGATGTCATCAGCAGCTTGGCGACCATCCCGCCCATGCTGTGCCCGACCAGCCAGGTGTTGTGCAGAAGACCCTGGCCGGTCTGGTTCAGCGCCCGGTCCGACATTTCCTCGAGGACCTGGGCCAAATGGGCGACCGAGCGCGTGGTTGCGCGGCGCCAGTCCCAGCCAAGAAGCAGCACATTGGCCGCGATGTCGTTGCGGAAGTACTGCACCGCGTCGCGATAGGGATGCACCTGACAATAGTCGATGTCGCCGACCGGGACGACGATCCGGTGCCCGGTGTCGAAGAGGTCGACGTCGATCGGCAGCCTCAACGCCTCGCCGAAAAACAGCCCCCAATCGACCCAGATCGTGCTGCGGAACGCGCTTGGCGGCTGTGCGATCCCGCTGAACGGGATCCAGGCTTGACGCAGGCGCGACCCGAGCCCGCCCGGCAACAGGATGATCGTCGGTCTGTCGGGGTCGTAGGTCTGGAAGAACGCGTCGATGGCGTTGTCGAGGAATTGCATGGTCTCGACGCCGACGGCGTCGAGGTAGGCAGTCGAAGCAGGCATGGCGAAATTCCTTTTGTCTCAAGTGAGAACGGACAAATCGGCATCTTAACAATGGCGACATGATCCGGGTTGAACCCGATTCCGTCAATTGCCGGGCTCGCAATCGCCCTCGGGGGCGCGGCCACATTGCATTTTGTCGGATGGGCCCGCGGTGGTATTCTGGGCTCAAGGGATCGCCCCGAAACCGGGCGGAAGACGAAGACGGGGGTACTATTGGCGGCCGCAGACTACCTCTCGCCAGCGTTGCTGGAGTGGTGTCGTGCGCCGTCGACCGGAGCGGACTACCCGCAGTCCGAACGGTTCGACGGTGCGGTCATGCTTGTCGATATATCCGGATCGACCGCCCTGACCCTGCGGCTGTCACGCGAAGGCACCCGGGGAGTCGAACAGATCAACAGGGTCCTGACGCGGTTTTTCTCGGATCTGGTGGCGCTGATCGAAGGTTTCGGCGGAACCGTCCTGGGGTACGAGGGCGACTCCGTCCTTGCCGGATGGCGTGCCGAGGAGGGTGAAGATCCGCAGGAGGCCATCCACGCCTGCTGCGCCTGCGCGATGGCGGTGCGCGCCCAGTTCAGCCCGCGCAAGGTCGAAGGGCAGGAACTTGACGTGCGCATCGCCGCAGGTGTCGGGCGGATCGAGCTCAATCATTTCGGGCAACCGGGCGCGCGGCGCTTTCTCGTGCCGTCGGGGGATGCCATCGACGAGGCGGCATGGCTGGCTGCTCACGCGGGGCCGGGTGATGTGCGGATCTCGGACGACCTCGCGACGCGGCTTGGCGATCGCGCCGATACGGTATCTCAAGGCGACGAGACCTACCGGCTTGTGAGGTTCCAGGACATGCCCGGATCGCTGTCCGAGGCGCCCGCGCGGTTTCGCGACAGGCCGGCGGACGCGGTGTTGCTGGAATACCTGCCGCCGATCGTGCTGGCGCGGCTGAACTCGGCACTGGCCGACTGGATGGCCGAGTTGCGCCAGGTCACGGTGCTGTTTCTCGAGATCGCGCTGCGCAAAGGGGCCGGGCGGCTGGACGCGGCGAACCAGGCGGTTCTGGATGCCGAAGCCGCCGTCGAGAAGCTTGGCGGCGACGTGCTGCATGTCGCCTTGCGCAACGGTCTGGTGGTCATCAATGGCGCCTTCGGCCTGCCAAGTGAAGCCACCTCGGACGACGACTGGCGCGCCATCGCCGCCGCGATGGAAATGCAGAAGATGGCACGCCGGAACGACTTTGACTGTTCGGCGGGCATCGCGACTGGCAAGGTGTTCTGCGGACCGTTCGGTGCGCCGCATTGCCGCGATTACACGGTCATCGGCTCTGCGGTGAACCTCGCGGCGCGTCTGCGCGAGGTGGCGGCCGGACGGATCCTGCTGGACGACACGACCCGGCAGGTCAGCCAGCGCCTGATCCGGTTCGACGGTCCGTGGTCGTTGCAGCTGTCGGGAATCCGCCGCAGCGTGAAGGCCTATTCGCCTGCCGAAGGCACACCGGCCGAGCTCGATCCTGTACAAAGCCTGATCGTCGGGCGCGACGCGGAACTGAGCGCGCTTGCGGCCTGCGCAAGGCGCAGCCGCGACCGGCTCGAGGTTGTCCTCGTGCATGGCGAGGCGGGCATCGGCAAGTCCACTCTGGTTGGCAGTTTTCTCGGGGCGCTGGACGCCGTCGGCGACGGCGCCGCGACCGGGCACACCGATGCGCTCGACCGCCAGACGCCGTATCTCGCATGGCGCAGGATCCTTCGGCGCTGTCTCGGCCTTTCCGAAAGCGACCTGCGCGCCGGCGAGGCGCTGCCCGCACTCATGCAGAGGCTCCAGACCGCGCTCGGCGACACCACCTACGCGCCGCTGCTCAACGACGTTATCGATGTCGGCCTGCCGGAAACCCGTGTCACCGCGAGCATGGCGAGCAACGTGCGCGCCGAGAACCTGCGCCGCATGCTGGCCGAGATCCTGCTGTTCCACCTCGGGCGCGATCTGAAGGTGATCGTGATCGAGGATACGCATTGGCTCGACGAAAACTCGCGCGCCCTGCTGGGCGATGTGCTGCGCGCGGCCCCCCCGGCGATGGTGCTGCTGACCTCGCGTACCCGCGCCGCCGTGGCCGATGCGCTGGCCGAGGCGTCCGACCTGCGCGACATGCCGCTGCGGCGCCTGGAGGAGGCTGATGTCGTGACGCTGGCGCAGCGCCAGCTGGGCGAGGCCGAGATCCCGGACCGGCTGGCCAGCTTCATTGTCCAGACCAGCGACGGGGTGCCGCTTTTCGTCGAGGAATTGTGCCATCTGGTGACAAGCCGTCCCGGGAAGGGCGCGCTCGACCCGTCCGGTGAAGACAAGCCGGTCGAGCTGCCGCACCTACTCGAGGCCACGATCCTCGGGCGCGTCGATGCGCTGACGCCCGACGACCAGCGGGTGCTCAAGACGGCAAGCGTGTTCGGCCTGCGGTTCCGGCGCGACCGTCTCGCCCGGCTCGGCCCGCTGAGGACCGCCGGCATCGACGTTGCGGCGGCGATCGACAGGATCGTGGCCGTGCGCCTCTTCAAGCCCGGTCGCGGCGGCGGTTCGGCCGAGATGTCCTTCCGGCACCAGATCATCCGCGACCTCGTCTACGACGGCATGCTCTCGGACCAGAAGGCCGAAACCCACGCCGCCGTCGCGCGCGGACTGGAGGCCGAGACCACGGCAGAGGATGTCGAGGCGCTGCCGCAGCTTCTGAGCCACTGGCGCGCCGCGGGAGATAGCGGAAAGGTGCTTACCTATCTCGAGCGGGTGGCGACCCTGCGGCTGCGCCAGTTCGACAACCCGGCGGCCATTGCGCTGCTGCACGAGTATTTCGAGACCCGCGAGCGCGCAGGAACGGACGATGACGCGATCCGGGACGCACGCTGCCACCTGATGCTGGGACGGGCGCACTCGGGACATGCGCAGATGAGCGAAGCCGAGACCGCCTACCGCGCCGGCCTCGCGCGTCTCGGGTTGCCGCTGCCCCGCAGTCGCGCGGCGGTGCTGGGCGCGCTCGGGCGCGAAATGGTGCGCCACCTCGGCGGCCGGCGGCACAGCGGGCCGATCCCGCCTCCGGCACGGCGCGGAGAGCGCACCTTCGGCAAGGACGAGGTCCGCGCCGAACTGGCGGCGCAGGCTCACGAAGTGCTCATGCAGATCTACTACTTCAATGGCGAGAAGGGGCGGCTGCTGCATTCGGCGCTCTGCGCTTCGAATTTCGCCAGCGATCTCGGGGTCTCGACGCCGTCGCTGGCGATCAACACCGCAGGGCTGGGGGCGATCTGCGGTGTCATACCGCTGCGCCGCTCGGCACAACACCTGCTCGGGCGCGCTGCCGCGATTGCCGAAGTCGTCGACGATCCCACCGCGAGCAGCCGGGTCTGCCTGTTCGCGGGTCTCTACCAGGTCGCCATCGGCGACTGGCAGGCCGCGCAGGCGAATTTCGAAAGCGGCTTCGCCACCGCCGAGGCGCTCAACGACCGCAGGCTCTGGTGCGAACATGCCGCGAGCTACGAGCTGATCTGCTCGCCCTGGAGCCTGACGCCGGCCTTCCGCGATACTGCCTACTGGGCTTCGACCATCGCACGGCTCGAGGAGATCGCCCGCGACCGGGACGACATGCAGGTTCTGGCCTGCGCGGTGCTGGGACGGATGCGCGGCCAGGCGATCCTCGGGCCGCAGGATGCCGACGATCCGACGCTCGAAAGCCTGCGGTCGCTGATGGGGCTCGACCCTTCCAAGCTGGAGGTGATCCACTACGTCGAAGGGGCCGGGCTTCTGGCCCGCGCCGCGTTCAGCGCGAACAAGATGGAGGACGGCGCGGGCTGGCTCGATCTCGCCCGCCAACACCTGCCCGATCTGCATCCCGGCATGAAATCGCGAACCTTGCCTGCCCTCGTGGCGCTGTTCGACGCCTGCCTGCATCCACGTCTGATCGCTGCATCGGACGGGAAGCCGCCACGCGACATCCTGCGGCCGCTGATGCGCAAGTTCAGCACCTTCGCGCGCATCTACCCCATCGGCCGGCCGCACCTGCTGCGCTGCCAGGGCGATCTTGCCGCCGTGGCCGGACAGTCTGCCAAGTCACAGCGGCACTGGCGCGAAAGCCTCGACGCCGGTGCCCGCCTCAAGTCGCGCATTGCAGCGGCATGCGCAGCGCACCGGCTCTCGTCCTCTGGCGCGCGCGCCTCTCCCGCGCAGGATGGTCTCAAGGAACGACTCGATGCCGGTTCGGAAGAGATCGGCGCGATCCTGGACGGCTATCTTTCGAGGCCACAGGATCTTGCGCCGTTGCGCGCGTCGCAGACAGGCAGGGGAGGATTTTTCGCAAGTATTCGTTGAGGAATTTTCATGAAATCAGCTTTTCGCAAGCCGCGCGTGCTTGTGGTCGTCGCCCATTTCGACGAGATGCGGCAATACGGCGGCCGCCCGAATTTCTTCCCGCAGGCCATGGGCCATGCCTTCCTTGCCGGGGCCTTTCATCGTGACCGTGTGGATATCCGGCTTTACTCCGAGGTTCACTCGGGACCGATCGAGGCGCTGGACCAGCTGGCCTGGCCGGACATGGTGGTGCTGACCGGCGTCACCGCCGCCTTCGACCGGATGCGCCACATCACCGCCCACGTCCGCGTGCTCAATCCCCGTGCGACCGTGGTTGCCGGAGGGCCTGCCGTGCGCAACCTGCCGCGCCTGAGCGCCGAGATCTTCGACATCTGCTGCCTCGGCGACATCGAGGAGTTGCGCGAGGTTGCCGGCGATATGTTCGGAACCAGGGCGCAAGCGCCGGAGATGCTGCCGCGCTTCGACCTTCTGGGCTGGAAGAGCCCGGTCAACTACGTCGAGACCAGCCGCTACTGCAACTTCCGCTGTTCGTTCTGTGCCCTGACCGGGGAAGGGCGGCCCTTTCAAAGCTATTCTCTGGACTATGTCGAGTACCAGATCCGGGCGCAGCCGCGCGGGCGCTATGTGCTGTTCATCGACAACAACTTCTACGGCTGCGCCCGCCCGCATTACCGTGCCCGTCTGGACCTGCTGCGCAGACTTTGGAAGGAGGGGCTCTTCAAGGGTTGGATCGCGCTGGTCACCAACGACTTCTACGCCAAGGGCCGCAACCTCGCCGAGGCGCGGGCCGCGGGCTGTGTCGGTCTGTTCAGCGGCGTGGAAAGCCTCGACGCCGGGCAACTGGCGAAGTACGGAAAGCGCCAGAACCTCGCGGTGCCACAGCTCTCGGCGATCGAGGACTGCCTGAACGCGGGCCTCGTCTACCATTACGGGCTGATGTTCGACCCCGCGAGCGAGCCTCTGGAGAAGATGCAGGACCAGCTCGATTTCATCATCGGTCATGACCGCGTGCCGATGCCCGCCTTCATGAGCCTGACGATTCCGCTGCTGGGCACGCCCGAGTTCCGGCGCACGCTCGAGGCCGGGCAGATGCTTCCGGGGGCGCGGCTGCGCGACATGGACGGCGTGACAATGGTCACCCGTCCGCTCGACCCGATGCCGCAGGTCACCGAGTTCATCGCGCGCATCAACGACCTGTCCTGGGCGCGGGGCCGTGTTCTTCATCGTTCGGCGCGGTTCTGGCGGCGCTACAGGCGACCGCTGTCGCATGCGCAGATGGCGAACCTGCTGTTCAACGGTCTGCGGCTGGCGCTGCCGGGGTTCGGGCGCAACAACCTCACGTGGCTGCCCGGTCGGGCGCAGGCCGAGCCGCGCACCTTCGACACGCGCACCCAGCCGCTGGGCCGGCTCTACGCACCGCTCATCGACCTGCCGGGCCACCTGCGCGGGCATTTCGAGCCGACGCTGGTCACGGATGCAAGCGGCGGGCTGCATCCCGACCTTCTGCCGGATCTCGGACCGGGCGCCGACGCCATGTCTGGCCGCGTGGACGCAGGTCAGACGGGGATGCCCGAACGACTGTCGGGCTGACCCTCAGCCCGCGACGTCGGCAAGGACCGCGAGGCAGTCGCCGGTCTGGACCAGCCCCGGGAAATGCCGCGCTGCCAGCACGCCGTCGCGCTGGGCGAAGACTTCCAGTGGCATGAGGCCGGTGCGATCCACCGGCCAGACCCGCGCCAGCACCTGACCCTTGGCCAGCGGTTCGCCAAGATCGGCGAGCGGTTCCACCAGGCCCTCGGTGGTTGCAAAATGGAAGCAGTCGTCGTCGGGCATGTCGAGCTTGCGCGACGGCCCGCTCGACAGCTCTCCGCGCAGGATTCCCGCATGTATCAGAACGTTGCGCGCCCCGCGGATCGCGATGCGCGACGAGGCCGCCGTGGCGGTGCCGCCGCCGCCGATTTCGGTGGTCACGAAGACCTTGCCGGCGGCCTCGACCGCGGTGTCGTACATGCCGACGTTGTCGATCTCGCGCATCATCATCGTGTAGGGCGCGTTGAAGGCGGCGACGGCCGCTTCGCAGGCGGCCTGCTGGTCTTCGTCCTCGAGGTAATGCGCCGCGGCATAAGGCAGGAAGTCGAGCGTCTTGCCGCCCGAATGGAAGTCGAGCACCACGTCGGCCATCGGCATAAGTACGTCGTTGAAATAGTTCGCGATCTTCTGGGTCGCCGTGCCGTCCGGGCGGCCGGGAAAGGCGCGGTTGAGGTTCACGTTGTCGATGGGTGACACCCGCGTCGCGGCGCGAAAGGCGGGGTAGTTCATGAAGGGCACGACGATGATGCGGCCGGTGACATCCTCTGGCGCGATCTCCCAGGCCAGCGACTGCAACGCCACCGGCCCCTCATACTCGTCGCCGTGATTGGCCCCGGTCAGCAGCGCCGTCGGCCCGTCGCCGTTGCGGATCACGCAGATCGGGATCATCACGGCACCCCAGGCGCTTTCGTTGCGCGAATGCGGCAGGCGCAGGAAGCCGTGGAACTTGCCGTCGGTATCGAGCGGTACGGTCGGGGTGATCGGGTTCGCCGCCATCAGGTCTTCACCATCAGCTTGCGCGGCACGTCGGCCAGGCATTCCGGTGCGCCGCTGTCGGTGATCACGATGCTTTCGGTGATTTCGAACCCCCAGTCGTCCATCCAGAGGCCAGTCATGAAGTGGAAAGTCATGCCCGGCTCCAGCACCGTCCGGTCGCCCGGACGCAGGCTCATGGTGCGCTCGCCCCAGTCCGGTGGGTAGGAGAGGCCGATCGGGTAGCCGCAGCGGTTGTCCTTGACGATGTCATAGCGTGCCAGCACCGCGTGGAAGGCGTTGGCAATATCCTCGCAGGTGCTGCCGGGACGCGCGATCTCGAGCCCCGCGTCGAGCCCTTCGAGCACCGCCTTCTCGGCGTCGAGAAAGGTCTGCGACGGCTTGCCGAGGTAGATCGTGCGCGACAGCGGGCAGTGGTAGCGGTGATAGCAGCCGGCGATCTCGAAGAAGGTGCCTTCGCCGGTCTTCATTACCTGGTCGTCCCAGGTCAGGTGCGGCGCCGAGGCATCGGGCCCCGAGGGCAGCAACGGCACGATGGCGGCATAGTCGCCGCCAAAGCCGAGGTCCGCGTCATAGCGCAGGGAGGCGTCGTAGATCTCGGCCACAAGATCGCACTTGCGCACGCCGGGTTCGCATTTCTCGAAGATGCGCGCGTGCATGCGCTCGACGATCTTGCCGGCCCGGCGCATGTAGTCGAGCTCGCGCGGGGACTTGATCGCGCGCTGCCAGTTGACGAGGCCGGTGGCGTCCACTGGCGGGTGGATGAGCATCTGCGCGAGGATCGCGTGGCCGCGCGCGGTGTACCAGTAGTTGTCCATCTCCACGCCGACGATGCCCGCATCGAGCCCGCGCTCGGCAAGCTTGGCGACGAGGTAATCTACCGGGTGCCGTTCGGTCGATTGCACATAGTGGTCGGGGTAGCCGATGATGTTGTCTTCCGAGATCCAGCAGGTGCGCAGCGCACCGTTGGCGTCCTGCCCGCGCCCGTACCAGATCGGCTCGCCCTCGGGCGGGACGATCACACATTGCATGACGTAGAAGGACCAGCCGTCATAACCCGTCAGCCAGGCCATGTTCGACGGGTCGTGCACGATCAGCGTCTCGATTCCGCGCTGGGCCATCTCGGCCCGGGTGCGCGCCAGCCGCGCCTTGTATTCGGAGCGCTCGAAGCGGGGAGAGGCGGGCGGCGGCGTGCTCATCGGTCGGTCCTTCATTTTGCGGGCCGCGCTTGCGGCACGGCCCCGTCGGTCTGGTCTCGGGCGCGGCCCGCGTCGATGGCGGGCCGGCTCGCCGCCACTCTGCGCGCAATGACGGTCGCCGGACAAGGGGCTGACCTTCCGTCGCGCATTCGATAGGAAGGCCCGGACACCGTTCGATCCAGTCCACCGGAGGAGTGCGAAAAACATGCTGACCAACGACCAACTCGCCGCCTGGGACCGCGAGAATTTCTTTCACCCCTCGACCCATCTCGCGCAGTTCGCCCGGGGCGATGCGCCGCAGCGGATCGTGACCGGGGGCGAGGGCGTCTACATCACCGACCGCGATGGCACCCGCCTGCTCGACGCCTTCGCGGGGCTTTATTGCGTCAACGTGGGATACGGGCGCAGGCAGGTGACCGACGCTATCGCAAAACAGGCGCAAGAATTGGCCTACTACCACGCCTATGTCGGCCACGGCACCGAGGCGTCGATCACGCTGTCGAAGATGATCCTCGACCGGGCGCCCGACAACATGTCCAAAGTCTATTTCGGCCTCGGCGGCTCGGACGCGAACGAGACCAACATCAAGATGGTCTGGTATTACAACAACATCCGCGGCCTGCCGCAGAAGAAGAAGATCATCTCGCGCTGGCGCGGCTACCACGGCTCGGGCCTGATGAGCGGTTCGCTGACCGGGTTGCAGCTGTTCCACGCCAAGTTCGACCTGCCCTTGCAGAACGTGCTGCACACCGAGGCGCCCTGTTATTACCGGCGCGAGGACCTGTCGCTGTCCGAAGAGGCGTTCTCGGACCACTGCGCGGCCGAGCTGGAAAAACTGATCGAGCGCGAGGGCGCGGATACGATTGCCGCCTTCATCGGCGAACCCGCCCTCGGCACCGGCGGCCTCGTGCCGCCGCCCGCCGGTTACTGGGAGAAGGTCCAAGCGGTGCTGAAACGCCACGACATCCTGCTGATCGCGGACGAGGTCGTGACCGGCTTCGGACGGCTGGGCAGCATGTTCGGTTCGGATCACTACGGGCTCGAGGCCGATATCATCACCATCGCCAAGGGGCTGACCTCGGCCTACGCACCGCTTTCGGGATCGATCGTCTCGGACAAGGTCTGGAAGGTGCTCGAGCAGGGCACGGACGCGCACGGTATCATGGGCCACGGCTGGACCTACTCGGCCCATCCGATCGGGGCGGCCGCCGGCGTCGCCAACCTCGCGCTGGTCGACGAGATGAACCTGGTTGCCAACGCCGGAGAGACCGGCGCCTACCTCAAGCAGGCACTGACCGATGCGCTGGGCGATCACCCCAACGTCGGCGAGGTGCGTGGCGAGGGGCTGATGCTGGCCGTCGACCTGGTGCAGGACCGCGAGCCGAGGACATGGTTCGACCCCGCGGCCACTACCGGGGCCAAGGTCGTGACCGAGATGCTGAAACTCGGCGTGATCGCCCGGGCGATGCCGCAGGGCGACATCGTGGGGATCGCGCCGCCGCTGTGTCTTACGCGGGACGAGGCCGACATCATCGCCGACGCCGTGGCAAAGGCGGTGCGCATCGTCTGCGGCTGAAAAGCCACGCGGCCTGCGGGATCGCCGCTGGCCGCGTGAAACCCGCCGGATGGCGGCGGTCGTCTGCGGGACCGCCCGGTTGGACCTGTCTGGAAAATTGACACCGACGATCCGGGCTGCAAACTGCGTCTGGTCAACGCCAGGGTGACCCGATGACCAGCGATCCTCTGCTCCAGCCCTTTCAGCTCAAGCACCTGACCCTGAAGAACCGGCTGATGATCACCAGCCACGAGCCCGCCTATCCGGAGGACGGGATGCCCAAGGCGCGCTACCGCGCCTACCACGTCGAACGGGCGCGCGCCGGGGTGGCGCTGACGATGACCGCGGGGTCGGCCTCGGTCGCGCGCGACAGCCCGCCGGCCTTCAACAACATCCTCGCCTGGAAGGACGAGGTTGTGGATTGAATGCGGCAGCTGGCTGACGAATGCCATGAGCATGGTGCGGCGGTGATGATCCAGCTTACGCACCTTGGTCGTCGCACGCGCTGGGACGTCGGAGACTGGCTGCCCGTGGTCTCTCCGGGCTACCTGCGCGAACCGGCGCACAGGGCATTCCCGAAGCTGATCGAGGATTGGGACATTGCCCGGATCGTCGCGGATTACGCCGATGCCGCGGAACGGATGCAGGCCGCGGGCCTCGACGGAATCGAGCTTGAATCCTACGGGCACCTGATGGATGCGTTCTGGTCGCCGCCCACTAACGATCTCGACGGGCCCTACGGTGGCGATCTCGACAACCGGATGCGGTTCTCTTTCGAGGTTCTACAGGCCATACGGGACCGGGTCGGGCCGGACTTCATCGTCGGCATCCGCTACGCTGGCGACGAAATGATGGCGGGCGGCATCACCCGCGACGAGGGCATGGAGATCTCGCGCCGCCTCAAGGCGAGCGGGCTGGTGGATTTCTTGAATGTCACGAGAGGACACATCGAGACCGATGCGGCGCTGACCGGGGTGATCCCGGTGCAGGGCATGAAAAGCGCGCCGCATCTCGATTTCGCGGGTGACATCCGGGCGGAAACCCAGTTTCCGACCTTTCACGCGGCGAAGATCCAGGACGTGGCAACAGCGCGGCACGCGGTGGCGGCCGGCAAGCTCGACATGGTCGGCATGACCCGCGCTCATATTGCCGACCCGCATATCGTCGCCAAGATCCTGCGGGGCGAGGAAGAGCGCATCCGCCCCTGCGTCGGGGCCAACTACTGCCTCGACCGGATTTACCAGGGCGGCGCGGCGCTCTGCCTGCACAATCCCTCGACGGGCCGCGAGATCGAGCAGCCGCACGCGATCGCGCGCGCCGAGACGCAGCGCGGCGTGGTCATTGTCGGAGCCGGGCCGGCGGGGCTCGAAGCGGCCCGGGTCGCGGGGGAACGGGGCCACGCGGTCACGGTCCACGAGGCAGCGCCCGATCCCGGCGGGCAGGTGCGGCTCGCCGCGCAAACCCCGCGCCGGGCCGAGATGCTGTCGCTGATCGACTGGCGCATGGCCGAGTGCGCGCGCCTCGGGGTGCGGTTCCGGTTCAACAGTTTCGCCGATGCCGAGGCGGTTCTCGAGGACGCGCCGGAGGTGGTGATCGTCGCGACCGGCGGATTGCCTTTCACCGAGGTGCTGGAAGAGGGCAACGCGCTCGTGGTCTCGGCCTGGGACATCCTGACCGGCGATGCGCAGCCCGGATCGGACGTGCTGATCTATGATGACGCGGGCGACTACGCCGCGTTGCAGGCGGCGGAAAGGATCGCGGCGACCGGGGCGCGGGTCGAGATCGTCACGCGCGACCGCACCTTCGCGCCCGAGGTCATGGGAATGTCGCTGACCCCGGCAGTGCGGGCGCTGCAGGCCGCGGACGTGACCTTTACCGTGACCTGGAAGCTCGAGGCAGTGGCGCGCGACGGCAACGGACTGCTGGCGCGACTGGGCAGCGATTACACGGACTTCAAACGCGAGCGCCGGGTCGACCAGGTGGTGGTGAACCACGGGACGCGACCGCTCGACGATCTCTATTTCGAAATGCGCGAAGGCTCGCGCAACGGCGGCGAGGTCGACTACGAGGCGCTGATCGCGGGAGGGCCGCAGGAAATCACCCGCAATCCCGAGGCAGGCTACCAGCTGTTCCGGATCGGCGACGCGGTGTCGTCCCGCAACACCCACGCGGCGATTTACGACGCACTCCGGCTGGTGCGGACGCTCTGAGCCGCGACGGCATCGCGCCAGGCACGCGCGTAGCTCTGCATCCTGTCACAGGAGTGCCGTTCGGCTTTGACCATGCGCGGCGCGGCGCGCGCGCCTGTCGCCAGCAGGGCCGCGCCCTGGCTGGTGCCGGTCGCCCCGACGGACCGGGCCACGGGGCTTTCGGTAGCGACCGACAGCAACTTGCAAAAGGCGTCGTTGCGAGCGAAGGGGCCTGCCACGACCACCGTTCCGTTGTGTCCGATCAGGTCGAGGCACTCGGCGGTCATCAGGGCGAGGTAGAGGCTTGCCGCGGCAGTACGCGCGCCCGAGCCGGTGGGCGGTTCGGGGCCGATCCATTCCGCGCTGCGGTCCGGGTAAGGGCCTGACCCCGGCACGACGGCGGGCAGCAGCAGGACCGGTGGGGCCAGAATGCTGTCCAGGTCGTCCGTGGATGGCTGTACTGCCGCGGCACCGCACAGCAGGTCGAACGCGCGCCCGCCCATGAAACGCGCCGAGGGCACCGGATCGCCGAGCGCGTTGACGTTGATGAGCGTGTCCCGCTTCGGATCCAGAGTGACGGGGGTGCCGCCCATGCCCATGCAGACAACCCAGGTCCCGGTCGAGACGACGGAAAACGGCGGTTTGCGCCCCAACACGTGCGGCAGCAGCGAGGCATTGGAATCGTGGATGCCGCAATGCACCGGCGTCGCCGCAGGCAGTCCGGTACGGGCGGCGACCTGCGGCAAAAGGGGGCCGAGCACCTCGGACGGCGCCCGCGTCGGCGCGAAGCGGGCGCCGAGGCCGAGCCGTTCGGGCAGGGCGGACAGGCGCGCCTCGGACGGGACCCACAGGTCGGTGTGACATCCCAGCGAGGTACAGTCCGTCGCCGCCACTCCGGTCAGACGAAAGCCCCAGTACTGCGGATAGGTGACAACCGTGGCGATCCGGTCGCGCAGCCCGGGGTCCTGCTTCAGCATCCAGTGCAGCTGCGCCCCGACGTTGAGCCCGGCGGGCAAGCGCGGCGATCCGGTTTCCGCGAAATCGGGTCGCAGCGCGTCATAGCTCTCGCGCACCTCATCGGGGCCGTCGTGTTCGTAATCGAGCATCGGCGCCGCGAGCCTGCCGGTCTTGTCGAGCAGCACGATGCTGGCCCCGTGGGTCGTCACCGAGATCGCATCGATGCCATGCGCGCGGTGAAATGCGGCCAGACCGTCGAGCAGGAACTCCCAATGCCCTTCGAGGTCGAAATGCGGCCAGGGCGGTCCGGGCCGGACGGTGTTGGGCCGCGTCACCACCGCGATCTCGGACATGTCGTCGAGATCGACCAGCGCCAGCTTGGCATTGGTCTTGCCGATGTCGATGACCGCGACGCGGCTCATGGCATGTAGAACATCGGCACGAGCGGGACCGCGACCGGCTCATCGTCCGGGTGCGTCTCCATCAGGTCGGCCATATGTGCCCACCAGCGGCGCATGACCGGGTGGTCCGGCAGCGCCCCCATGCCGTGATCGTCCGCCCGAGTGAGCATGCCGAACAGCAGCCCGGTCTCCTCGTCGAGGTGGATCGAGTAGTCCGAGATCCCGGCCTCTTTCAGCAGTGCCACCAGATCCGGCCAGATCTCGTCGTGGCGTTCGCGGTAGGCGGTCGCGCACCCGGGATTCAACTTCATGCGGAAGGCGTACCGCTCCATCAGCGCCGCCACATCGTCCAGAGCCGGGGCAGGGCGATCACGCCGATGAGCAGCAGACCGATAAAAATCGACATGACGATACCCGGCACGTTCAGGAGCCCTAGGCCGAAGGTGACCAGTCCCATGACGAAGGCCGCGATCACCACACCGGGGATCGTGCCCGACCCGCCGAGGATGTTGACCCCGCCGAGCACGACCATGGTCACGACCTCGAGTTCCCAGCCCACGGCGATGGAAGGCCGGGTCGAGCCCAGCCGCGAGGTCAGGCAGATGGCGGCGATGCCCGCCATCAGGCCGGTCAGCAGGAACAGGATGAACTTCACCCGCTGTACCCGGATGCCGGAGAACAGCGCGCCGGTCGGATTGTTGCCGATGGCATAGACGGCGCGTCCGAAGCTGGTCTTGTGCAGCAGGATGCCGAAGATCACGGCGAGCAGGGCGAAAAGCACGAATTCGAAGGAGATCACCCAGAAGACATAACCTTGGCCGAAATAGGAGAAACCGTCGGGATAGCCGCGATAGGCCTGGTCGCCGAGCACGATGTAGGAGATGCCGCGGAACAGACTCATCGTGCCGATGGTGACGACGATCGAGGGCAGGCCGAGCCCGGTCACCAGCGCCCCGTTGATTGCCCCGCACAAAAGCCCGGTGCCGAGGCCGATCAGCACCAGCATCGGCACGCTGGCATCAAGCTGAGCGGCAGCCCCCATCGCCGTCGAGGCCAGCGCGATGATCGACGCGACCGAGAGGTCGATCTCGCCCGAGATGATCAGCAGCGCCATCGCGAAGGCGATCATCGCCTTTTCGGTAAAGTTGAAGGTCGCGTCGCTGAGGTTCCAGGCGTTCAGGAAATAGGGCGAGGCGAAGCTGTTGGCGACGAAGATGGCAACGGCCACGGCCAGCAGCAGCGTTTCCCAGCTTTTCAGCAGCCGCGCGGCGGGGCTTTCCAGCCGGTCGGGAATGTGCCGGGCGGTTTCGGTCATGCGTGGCCCTCCGCGCGTTTGAGAATGATGCGGCCCTTCTGCCGGTTGGCGCGGGCGTTGAAGGCCACGGCAATCACGATGGCGCTGCCCGAGATCGCCAGTTGCCAGAACGGCGAGACCCCGATCACCGGCAGGGCGTTCTTGATGATCCCGAGGAAGATCGCGCCCAGGAAGGCTCCGACCAGCGTGCCGGCGCCGCCGGCGATGGCGATGCCGCCGATCACGCAGGCGGCCACGACCTCGAGCTCGAACCCGCCGGCGATGTCGACATAGGCGACCGAATAGCGCGCGACCCAGAGGTAGCCGGTCAGGCCCGCCAGGGTCCCCGAGATGACGAAGGCGAGGAATTGCGTGCGGCCGACGTCGAGGCCCGTGTAGACGGCCGCATTGGGGTTGCCGCCCACGGCATAGAAGGCACGGCCCAGTGCGGTGCGGTTGATCACGACGATGAAGAAGGCCGAGGCCAGCACCGCGATCCAGCCCAGCACCGGCAGGCCGAGGATCTCGGCGCGGGGAAAGCCGGTGAAGGCGGCGCTCATCTCGTGCGAATTGACCCATTCTCCGCCCGAGATCACGAAGATGATGCCGCGGTAGATGGTCATGGTGCCCAAAGTGACGACGATGGGCGGGATCGAAAGCTTCCAGACGATCAGCCCGTTGATCGCCCCCATCACCGCGCCGAGACAAAGTGCTACGGCAATGATGGCCGGAACGGGCACGCCCGGGATCGCGGCGTTGAGCATCGCCACCACCATGCCCGTCAGCGCGAGGTTCGCCGCGACCGAAAGGTCGATGCAGCGCGTGAGGATCACGATGGTCTGTCCCAGCGCGAGAAGGATCAGCGGCGCGGTGTCGTTGAAGACCCGCGCGAGGTTGGCCGGGTCCACGAAGCCGGGAAACCGCGTTGCGATCAGCGCGAGCAGGGCCAGGATCACCGCAACCAGCAGGGCCTCGCGGGACTTGAGAAACCCGGTCATGGCCCGTCTCCGATGCCGGCGGCGTGGCGGATCAAAGCCTCCGGCGTGAGATCCGCGCCGGCAAGTTCAGCCGCGATCAACCCCTCGCGCATCACGATGGCGCGGTCGGATATGCCGAGGATCTCGGGGATCTCGGAGCTGACCATGATCACCGCGAGCCCTTGCGCGGCCAGTTCCGCCATGAAGGCATGCACGGCGGCCTTGGAGCCGATGTCGATCCCCTTGGTCGGCTCGTCGAGGATGATGACGCGCGGACGGGTCGCCAGCCACTTGGCGATGACCACCTTCTGCTGATTACCACCCGAAAGGTTGCCCACATCCTGGTCGAGCGCGGCGGCGCGCAGGTCGAGCCGCTCGGTGTATTCCCGCGCGAGGGCGAATTCGTGCGCGAGGTCGAGAAACCCCGACCGCGAGGTCTTTGCAAGCGACGGCAGTGTGACGTTCTGGAAGATCGGCAGGCCGATGACGGCACCTTGCTTGCCACGATCTTCGGGCACGTAGACGATGCCCGAGGCGATCGCATCCGCGGGCGAGCCGATGTCGATGGCCGCGCCGTCGATACGGACCGCGCCAGCGGACCGCCGGGTGATGCCGAACAGCGCCTGCATGAGCTCGGAACGGCCCGCGCCGACAAGTCCGTAGAACCCCAGGATCTCGCCCTGCCGCAACGAGAAGTCGACGCCGTCGAACTCGGTCGGATGGGCGAAACCCTCGACGCGCAGGATCTCGTCTCCGAGTGTGCGGTCGCGCTCGGGAAAGATCTGGTCGACCGAGCGCCCGACCATGAGCTGGACCAGCGTGCTTTCGTCCACGTCGGACATCAAGCCGGACCCGACGTGTTCGCCATCACGGAAGACGGTGTAGCGGTCGGCGATATGGAAGATCTCGTCGAACTTGTGGCTGATGAAAAGGATCGCGCGACCTTCGGCCTTCAGGCGCTCGACAAGCTCATAAAGCTCGCCGATTTCCTTTTGCGACAGGGCCGCGGTCGGCTCGTCCATGATCACGACACGGGCATCGACGGACAGCGCCCGTGCGATGGCCACGAGGTGCTTGCTGGCGATGCCAAGCTCACGCAGCGGCATGTCGGGGTCGAGATCGGCGTCGATCCGCTTGAGAATTTCCCGGGCCTTCCGGCGCATCTCGGGCCAGTCGATCAGGCCGAACCGGCCGCGGGGGGCGTGACCGATGAAGATGTTCTCGGCCACGCTCAACTCGTCGAAAAGGACGGTTTCCTGGTGGATGGCGGTGATGCCGGCCGCGGTGGCATCGCGGGCGCTGGCGAAGGTGACGCTCTGCCCGTCGAGTCGGATTGCCCCGCCGTCGGGCTGGTAGATGCCGGTCAGCACCTTGACGATTGTGGACTTGCCGGCGCCGTTCTCGCCCACCAGCGCCGTGACCTCGCCGGGATAAAGCTCGAGCGACACCTCCGACAGCGCCTTCACGCCCGGAAATGTCTTGGTGATGCCTTCGAGCCTCAGAACCGGCTGGGCGGCGGCGCGGGCATCGGGCACGGGGGATTGGGCGCGCAACTGCATGAAGGCTCCGGGCGGGCGCGGAAAGGTCCGGCGCGGAACTGTGTCCGCGCCGGGGGAAGGATCAGAAGATGTCCTTGAACTCGTCGATGTTGGACGCGTCGTAGACGAAGGGATCGGCCATCGCGCCCTCGGTATTGTCGTCGAGTGTCAGTGACCCCATGCGGCCCATCGGAATTTCCGCACCCGGTGCCGCCTCGGCCGCGTCCGTCGCAAGCTGGTAGGCGAGGTAGGCGGCGGAATAGCCGAGGTCGATCGGGTTCCAGATCGCGAAGGACTTGGAGGCGCCGGACTCGACGGCACCGGCCATCTCCGACGGCAGGCCGAGGCCCGTCACGTTGATCTCGCCGGCCTTGCCCGCATCCTCGACCGCCTTGGCCGCAGCCACGATGCCTACCGAGGTCGGCGCGATGATCGCCTTGAGGTCGGGGTAGGTCTGCATCAGCCCTTGCGCTTCGCGGTAGGACTTGTCGGCCAGGTCGTCGCCGTAGACGGTCGCCACCACGTTGATGCCGGGGTAGTCGTCCTTGACCTTGTTCATCTCCTCGATCCAGGTGTTCTGGTTCGTGGCGGTCGCAGAGGCCGACAGCACCGCCACGTCCCCGCCCTCGGGCAGGTGATCGGCGGCGAGCTTGATGATCATGTTGCCGATCAGCGGGTTGGACGACGGGTTGAGGTGCAGTTCACGCCCCTCCGCGGCGACGCCGGAATCCCAGCTGATCACCGTGATGCCACGATCCATCGCCTTTTTTAGCGCCGGCACCAGCGCGTCGGTATCGTTGGCCGAAACCGCAATGGCATCGACCTGCTGGGCGATCAGCGAGTTAATGACCTCGATCTGGCCTTCGGCGGTGGTGTCGGTCGGGCCGGTGTAGATGATCTCGACATTGCCGAGTTCGGCAGCCGCTTCCTCGGCGCCCTTGGCCGCGGCCTCGAAAAAGCCGATCCCGAGCGCCTTGACCACGAGCGCAATGCGCACGTTGTCCTGAGCCTGCGCGGCGCTCGACGCCAGTATCATCGCGGCCAGCGCGCTTCCTCCGAATAGTCTTCTGGTGATGCTCATCGTGTCCTCCCTTAACGAGCTTGGTGAGCGGGGCCGGTCAGCCCGACCCGGTTTCCGACGCGGCGCTTCGGGGCGCCACGATCAGCTTGATTTCGGCCGCTTCCAGCATCGCCGCCGCGCGGTCGCTGACGCCGTCGTCGGTAATCACGACGTCGATCCGGTTCAGCGGGCAGAGCACGAGGCTCGACCGGGCCTCGAACTTGGTGCTGTCGACCAGCACCACCAGTTCGTCGGCCTGCCCGATCAGCTTCTGCTCGGCCTGGATCAGCAGCGGATCGGCCTCCATCAGCCCCAGCGGGCCGAGGCCCTGCGCGCCCATGAACATGCGGCGGGCGTAAAAATTTCGGGTCACGTCGTTCTCGAACGGCGACAGGATGATCTTCTGTTCGCGGTAGATCGCGCCGCCGGAGAGCATGATGGTGTTGCGCGAATTCTTCAGCAGGTGTTCCGCGATCGGAAACGAGTTGGTGAAGACCTGCAGGCGGCGCGTCGCAAGCGGATGCACCATCTGGAAGGTCGTGGTGCCGCCGTTGATGATGATTGGCTCGCCGTCCGCGCACAGTTCGGCCGCTGCGTTTGCGATGGCCTGCTTCTCGCGGATCCGGATGGTTTCGTTGACCGCGAAGGTGCGCCCGGCAAGCCCCACGAACTGGGGCGGATTCAGCGCCTCGGCGCCGCCACGCACGCGGCGCAGGCGCTTTTGCATGTGAAGCTGCGCAATGTCGCGGCGGATCGTCGCCTCGGAGACTCCGGTCAACTGGCACAGGTCCGGAACGGAGACCATGGGCCGGTCCTGGACCGCCGATAATATGACCCTGTGTCGTTCCGCCTCGTGCATCGATTCCTCCCTGAGCAAGCACGTTGCGGGCCAAACCTGCACCTGTCAATCATTTATTGTCATTTTCGATCAGTGAAGATTGGTAGATGATTGAACGTGCGCATTTTTGATTGACAATCTGCCGCAGGCCTTCCAGCCTGACGCAGCGTTGGGGCGTCGCGCGCCGCGCAGCCTGAGGGAGGATGGCATGCTGAAAACCGCTGACAAACAGCGCCTCGAAAACCGCTGGGACGAGGCCAAGGCCGGGTCGATGAGCGAATCCGAGAAGCTGCTTTATCGCTCGAACCTGCTCGGCTCGGACAAGCGTATCACCAATTACGGCGGCGGAAACACCTCGGCGAAGGTGGGCGAAACCGATCCGCTGACCGGCGAGACGGTCGAGGTGCTTTGGGTCAAGGGATCGGGCGGCGATGTCGGCACCATGGGCATGGACGGTTTCGCGACGCTCTACATGGAAAAGCTCGAGGCGCTGAAAGGTCTCTACCGCGGTGTCGAGTTCGAGGACGAGATGGTCGGCTACCTGCCGCATTGCACCTTCAACCTGAACCCGCGCGCGGCCTCGATCGACACGCCCTTGCACGCCTATGTCCCCAAGCGCCACGTCGACCACATGCATCCCGACGCGATCATCGCCATCGCGGCCTCAAAAAATTCGAAAGATCTGACCGCCGAGATCTTCGGGGACGAGATCGGCTGGCTGCCCTGGAAACGCCCGGGCTACGAACTTGGCCTCTGGCTCGAGACCTTCTGCCGCGAGAATCCGGACGCCAAGGGCGTGATTCTCGAAAGCCACGGGCTCTTCACCTGGGACGATGATGCCAGGATCTGCTACGAGTTGACGCTCGACGTCATCCAGAGCGCGATGGACTGGTTCGCGGACCGGACCGACGGCGTCGACGCCTTCGGCGGGCCACGTCACGACAGCCTGCCCGAGGCCGAGCGCCGCGCCGTCGCCGCGCGGCTGATGCCGGCAATTCGGGGCATGGTGTCGGGACAACAGCCGATGGTCGGGCATTTCGAGGACAGCGACACGGTTCTCGAGTTCGTCAACGCACGGGACATGCCCGCGCTGGCGGCCCTCGGCACCTCCTGCCCCGATCACTTCCTCCGCACCAAGATCCGGCCACTTGTCGTCGATTTCGACCCGGCGGAAGGCAACGTCGACGGGGTTCTCGAGGGCCTTGCCGGACAGGTCGCGGCCTACCGCGAGGACTACGCCGCCTACTACGACCGTTGCAAGCACGACGACAGCCCGCCGATGCGCGACCCCAACGCGGTGGTCTACCTCGTGCCCGGCGTCGGCATGATCACCTTCGCCAAGGACAAGGCGACCGCGCGTATCTCGGGCGAGTTCTACGTCAACGCGATCAACGTGATGCGCGGCGCCTCGGCGGTCAGCGACTACGTCGGCCTTTCCGAGCAGGAGGCCTTCGACATCGAATACTGGCTGCTCGAAGAGGCCAAGCTTCAGCGGATGCCGAAACCCAAGTCGCTTGCCGGCCGGGTGGCGCTGGTCACCGGCGGTGCCGGTGGCATCGGCTCCGCCACCGCCGACCGCTACCTCGCCGAAGGGGCCTGCGTGGTGCTGGCCGACATCGACGCAGGCGCGTTGGAGAAAGCCGCCGAAACGCTCAAGGCGCGCTACTCGGGCGATGCCGTGCGCACGGTTCTGATGAACGTGACCGACGAAGCGGCGGTGGCTGCGGGCTTTGCCGAGATGGCGGTGCAATACGGCGGCGCCGACATCCTGGTCTCGAACGCCGGCATTGCCTCTTCCGCACCGGTCGAGGAGACCTCGTTGGAGCTTTGGAACCACAACATGGACATCCTGAGCACCGGATACTTCCTGGTCAGCCGCGAGGCGTTCCGCCTGATGCGGCGGCAGGGCATGGGCGGCTCGGTCGTGTTCGTCGCCTCCAAGAACGGCCTTGCGGCCTCGCCCAATGCCTCGGCCTACTGCACCGCCAAGGCCGCCGAGATCCACCTTGCCCGTTGTCTCGCGCTGGAAGGCGCCGAGGCGGGCATCCGCGTCAACGTGGTCAATCCCGACGCGGTCCTGCGCGGCTCGAAGATCTGGGAAGGCGAATGGCTCGACCAGCGCGCGGCGACCTACGGGACCGACAAGGAGGGGCTGGAGGAGATGTATCGCAAGCGGTCGCTGCTCAAGCGCGCGGTGCTGCCCGAGGACATCGCCGAGGCCGCGTATTTCTTCGCCGCCGGGCAGTCCTCGAAATCCACCGGCAACATTCTGAACGTCGACGCCGGCAACGTGCAGTCGTTCCCGCGCTGAGGCGCGGACCAAGGGAGGGCAGAACATGACTGCGGCATATGACAGCGCGCGCCAGGTCTTTGCGGATTGGAGCGTGGACAGCGAAGCGGCCATTGCGCGGCTGGCCGAAGTGGCGATCTCGATCCACTGCTGGCAGGGCGATGACGTCGCCGGCTTCGAAAAGCGCGGTGCAGCGGTGGGCGGCGGCATTCAGTCCACCGGGGATCATCCGGGCCGGGCGCGCAACCCCGGCGAATTGCGGGCCGATTTCGAGTTCGCGCTGGGCAACATTCCCGGAACGCACCGGATGAACCTTCACGCGATGTACCTCGACACCGAGGCGGCGCCGGACCGCGACGAGATCGAATACGAACACTTCATCCCCTGGGTCGACTGGGCGCGAGGGCTTGGCATCGGGCTCGATTTCAACCCGACATTCTTCGGCCACCCGAAGGCCGCGGACAACCTGACGCTCAGCCACCCCGATGCCGGCATCCGCGATTTCTGGATCGAGCATGGCCGGCGCACGCGGGAGATCGCGGCGCAGATCGGACGCGCGCTCGGCTCGGCGGCCGTCAACAACATCTGGGTGCCGGACGGGTTCAAGGACATTCCCGTCGACCGCATGGCGGCCCGCGCCCGGCTCGAGGCCGCGCTCGACGAGATGTGCGCCCCGCCGCAGGACGCCGCCGAGATGCTGGACGCCGTCGAGAGCAAGCTCTTCGGTATCGGGGTCGAGGCCTGCACGGTCGGCAGCCACGAATTCTACCTCGGCTACGCGATCCGAAAGGGCACGCTGCTCTGCCTCGACATGGGCCATTTCCACCCCACCGAGAACATCGCCGACAAGCTCAGCGCCGTCACCCTGTCGCTCGACGAGATCCTGCTGCATGTCTCGCGGCCGATGCGCTGGGACAGCGATCACGTGATCCTGCTCGACGACGCGATCCTCGCGATGGGCCAGGAACTGGTTTTTGCCGACCTGCTCGGCAAGACCCGGATCGGGCTCGATTTCTTCGACGCCACGATCAGCCGCACCGCCGCCTGGATCATCGGGACACGCAACATGCAAAAGGCGCTGCTGCGGGCGCTGCTGCTGCCGCGCGCGGCGCTGCAGGAGGCCGAGGCACGGTTCGACTTCACCGCGCGCCTCGCGATGACCGAAGAGGCCAAGGACCTGCCCTTCGGAGCGGTCTGGGCCGAGTTCTGCGCGCGTCAGGACGTGCCGGAAGGAAGGACGCTCATCGCCGAGATGGACCGCTACCAGTCGAGTGTCGCGGACCGGGGCTAGGATGCCTTGGACGTGAGCGGCAGTACCTTGCCGCGCGGCTGTTTCAACGCGACCTGGTGATGAGGCGCGCCGCCAAGCTTGAAGATGCGGTCTTGTCCGGCGACGTATTTCCGCCAGTTGTTAACGGGCAGATCGGCCTTCGTGATCCCGAACCGGGTCTGCATTTCCTTGGCGACAGAGGAAAGACCCGGCGCGACACAGTTCTTCGTCAACGCAGCGACAACCTCAATCGTCTGTTCCTCAACGGTCTTCTTGGGTTTGTCGAGGCACTCGAACGCTGTGCAGGCCTCCCTGAACGTATCCGGACAGTGATGGTCCCCGACACCCGTGACGACCCGGCCCAGCCGCCGCAGACGGTGGGCAATATGCCGGAAGTCCCCGTCCGAGGTGGCGATGACGAACTGACCGATCCCGTCCGCGAGCGCCATCTCCATCGCGTCGACGCACAGCAGAACGTCCGTGGCATTCTTGCCGGTCCCGGAATGAAACGTCCGGAACGCCGGCACATCATGCCAGCCCGAGTTGGTCTGGGCGTTGAAGTAAACGTGGGCGATGTCCACGCGCCCGCACGTCGCCGCGATGTCGTGGATCTTGTCGGCGTGGCTGGCTGAAATGTTGTCCCCGTCGATGAGAAGGGCGATGGAGTCGGGCATTGGGTCTCCGCTATGTTTTGATCTCCCTCAGGTTGTGCGGTCAATGCGGTGAAATTGGGGCGTGTCTGAGTGCGCGAGGTCGCTTGCGACCGCAAAGCTGCGCCGCAAGGCCGCAGTCGCGCGGACCGGTCGCCGGTTGCCGGGCCGGGCAATCGGGCTAGCACCTCAGATCAGACCGACATGGAAAGGATTTCGATGAAACGCATTCTGCTCATCCCCGGCAGCCTTCGCGCGGCTTCGGCCTCGCGCGCCACGGCCAAGGCGATCCGCGAGCGCATGCAGGACGAGGCGCTGTTCGAGTTCGCGGACATCGGCACCCTGCCGCTTTACAACGCCGACCTGACCGAGGACCCGAATGTCGCCGCGTTCCAGAAGGCCGTTTCCGACGCGGACGGGGTCATTTTCGTGACGCCTGAATACAACTACTCGATCCCCGGTGTGCTGAAGAATGCCATCGACTGGGGTTCGCGCCCGGCCTTCGATGCGCCCTTCACCGGCAAGAACTGTTTCGTGATCTCGATCTCCGGCGGCGCGCTGGGCGGGGTTCGGGCGCAGGCGCATCTGAAATACATCCTGAGCGGGATGTTGTCGAAGGTCTACCCGGTCAAGGAGGTCGTCGTGACCAGCGCCAGAAAGAAGGTCGAGGACGGTCTGCTCAGGGACGATGCGATCCTCGATTTCGCCTGTGACGCCATCCGGGGCTTTCTCGACACGCTCTGAACCCTGCGTGTCCGCCGGCGATACCACGGTCCGTATTGGCAGCCTTCCGTCGCGCGGCCTATGCTTGCGCGATGCCGCGACAGCAAGATGAAGCGAACGGAGGCGCGCAACGCGATGACGGCCGCGGCCTGCGCGGTTCGCTGCGCGCACGGCTGGCCGTCGGTGCCGGGCTGATCGGCCTGATCGCGGTTCTGGCCAGCGGCCTGACCATCTACGGGATGGGACGCCTGTCGCGGCAGGTCGAGACGGCGGTCGAGGCCGAGCGTCATATTCAACGCTTCTCCGATCTCGCGAACCAGGTCGGATCGCTGATCGTGGTGCTATACGAGATCGCGCAGTCCGGTATCGATGCCGAAACCCGGCAGGGCCGCGTCTCGGGGCTTGCCGAGGGCATCGGGCGCAGCTTCGACGCGATTCGGAGCGATCTCGAGGCCGAGGTCGGCGAAGCGGCCGGCGAAGGGCTCGACGCGCAGTCGCGCCGCGCCACGCAAAGCATCGGGATCGCGCGCATGGAGGCGCTGGTCGAGACGACGCTCGACCGGTTCCGCTCGGTCGATCCGACGCTTGACTCGGAACTTCATGCGGCAAGGCTGCAAGGGCAGATCAACGCCTTTTCGATCGGCTTCGACCCGCTGCTCAACGCCGCCATCACCGAGGAACGCAGGGTGCGGGATGCGGCCATCGCCGAGATCGGCGCGCTGCGCAGTCGCCTGACCCGGGTCGCGGTTGCCGTCGGGCTGCTTGCGCTACTGCTGGTCAGCGCCTTCTACCTCGCGCTCGTCCGGCCGCAGCTGTCGCGGCTCGACCGGCTTCGGCAGGCCGCGCAGCGGATCGGGGCGGGAGACTTCGCCGTAGATCTGCCGTCGCATGAGAACGACGAGATCGGCGGGATTTTCAAGGCGACGAATGCCATGGCCGCGGCGCTGGCGCAGCGCCGCTCCGAGGTCGACGCCGAATGGGGGCGGCTCAATCAGACCATCGACATGCGCACCGACGAGCTGCGCCGCGCCAACGCTGCACTTGAGAAGATCGACGAGGACCGCCGCCGCTTTTTCGCCGACGTCAGCCATGAGTTGCGCACCCCTTTGACGGTTATCCTGATGGAGGCCGATCTTGCCCTGAAAGCCGGGGCCCCGGCCGACGGTCCCTATGGCACGATCCGGAACCGGGCGCGCCGGCTCAACAGGCGCATCGACGATCTGCTGCGCATCGCGCGGTCCGAGTCGGGGCTTTTGAACATGGAGGCCGAACGCTTCGATCTGCGCGACGCGGCGGCGGCCGCGCTCGACGATATGCGCAGCATCGTCGCCGCAAACGGAATGGAGGCCGTACTCGATCCCGGGGCGGACCTGCCCGTGACCGGCGATCCGAACTGGGTGCGCCAGGTGGCAACCGGGTTGATCGAGAATGCCGTGCGCCACGCCCGCGAGGGCCGCCGAATCAGGCTGTCGGCCGAGCGCACGGGCGACACGGCCGCCTTGCGGGTGATCGACAACGGCCGCGGGATCCCGCCCGGCGAGCTGAGCGCCGTCACGCGCCGGTTCGTGCAGGCGCCCGGCGCGCCGAAGCCCGGCGGCTTCGGCATCGGGCTGGCTTTCGCGACATGGATCATCGAGCAACAGGGGGGGCGGCTAGAGATCGACAGCCCCGTGCCCGCGGAACTCCGGCTGGGAGACGCGCCCGGGACTTTGGTAACGGTTTTTCTACCGCTTCACAGCGCATAGTCTCGGCCGCATGACGCAGCCCACCATCCTGATCGTCGACGACGACCCCGAGATCACCGATGCCCTGTCGCGGGGGCTGCGGATGCACGGTTACGCCACCTTGACCGAGACCACCATCGAAGGCGCCGAGACGCGGTTCGCGGCGCCCGAGGTGTCCGCCGCGATCGTCGACGTGATGCTCGGCCCGCTCAGCGGGATCGACCTCGTCGAACGCCTGCGTCGATCCGGCAACGAAAAGCCGATCCTGATGCTCTCGGCGCTTGCCGAAGTCGAGGACCGGGCGGCCGGCCTCCAGGCTGGTGCGGACGACTACATCGTGAAACCCTTCGCCTTCGACGAGCTGGTGGCACGCCTGCAGGTGCAGGAGCGCCGCGCCAGCGCGCAGCCGCGCCCTGCGTTCAGGCTCGAACGTGCGGCCCGGGCGGTGCAAGGGCAGGACCGGACCGAACACCTGACCGAGCGAGAGTTTGCCTTGATAGAGATGCTCGATCGGCACCGTGGCGATGTCCTGTCTCGCGGCGCGATCTTCGATGCGCTCTGGGCGCAGGAGGGGACGTCGTCGGAAAACGTGGTGGATGTCTACATCGGGTATCTGCGCAAGAAACTGGCGCCGCTGTCGGATTTCGGCGTCGAGATCCAGACCATCCGCAACCGCGGGTTCATGCTGCGCCGCGTGGAGTCGCAAGAGCAGGACGACTGATGCCCAAGTCTTTTTTCTGTTGATTCAACGCCGTGGACCGGCAGTGTAGGGCGGCGCGCGCCCGACCGGAAGGCGCTGGAAAGACGGGGGAGAAACGGACATGCCAAACATCGCGGTCATCGGGTTGGGGTCGATGGGATATGGCCTTGCGGCCAATGCGCTGAAGGCGGGTCACACCGTTGTCGGATGCGATGTCGACGCCGAAAAGGTCGCGCGGTTCCGCGCGGAAGGCGGCGCGGAGGCGACACTTGCCGAGATGGCCTCCGAGCTCGACGCGGTGGTCAGCGTCGTGCTGAACGCCGCGCAGACCGAAACGATCCTTTTCGGAACCGACGGCGTGGTACCGGCGCTCAGCCCCGGCGCGGTCGTGCTGTCCTGCGCCACCGTCGCGCCGGATTTCGCGCGGACGATGGAGAGGCGCTGTGCCGAACATGGCGTACTCTATCTCGATGCCCCGATTTCCGGTGGCGCCGGCAAGGCGGCGAGTGGCGAGCTGACCGTGATGGCCTCGGGCACGTCCAAGGCCTTTGCTGCGGCCCGCCCGGTGCTCGACGCGGTCTCGACCACCGTGTTCGAACTGGGTGATGCCGCCGGCCCCGGCTCGGCGATGAAGGCTACCAACCAGCTGCTGGCCGGAGTGCATCTGGCCAGCATGGCAGAGGCGCTGACCTTCGGCCTGTCGCAGGGTATCGCCCCCCAAACTTTCCTCGAGGTGATTTCGAAGAGCGCGGGCACAAGCTGGATGCTGGAGAACCGCACGCCGCATATCGTCGCCGGTGACTACACGCCGTTGAGCTCGGTCAACATCTGGCCCAAGGATCTCGGCATAGTGCTCGACATCGCGCGCGACGCGCAGTTCGACGCGCCCGTCGCGGCCGCTGCCCTTCAGCAGTTCGTCGCCGCCGCCGACATGGGGCTGGGGCACGAGGACGACGCCGCCGTCGCCAAGGTCTACGCCCGCAACGCCGGGCTGACGCTGCCCGGCGAGGCGGACAGCACGGCATGAGTACTCTGCTGGGCTGCATAGCCGACGACTTCACCGGGGCCACGGACCTTGCCGGTTTGCTGGCGCGCAGCGGGCGGAAGGTATCGCTTCGGATCGGCCTGCCCGAAGGGCCGTCGGACGACCCGGCGCCGTTCGAGGTGATCGCCCTCAAGATCCGGACCGCGCCGGTCGACACGGCCGTGGCCGAGGCCTGTGCTGCGCTCGACTGGTTGCGCGCGGCAGGGGCCGAGCGGTTCTTCTGGAAATACTGCTCGACCTTCGATTCCACGCCGGAGGGCAACATCGGCCCCGTGAGCGAAGCGCTGATGGACCGCCTCGGCGCGCGCCAGACGATCTACTGCCCGGCCTTCCCTGAGAATGGCCGGTCGATCTTCATGGGCAACCTCTTCGTCGGACGCCAACCATTGGCCGAAAGCCCGATGAAGGACCATCCGCTGACGCCGATGCGCGACAGCAACCTGATGCGCCTTCTGGAGCCGCAAGTGACCGGCAAGGTCGGGCTGGTGGACCGGCTTTGCGTCGCGCAGGGCGCGGAGGCGATCCGGGCCGAACTCGACCGGCTGGCAGGACAGGATATCGCACACGTGGTCGTCGACGCTGTGGCGGATGCCGACCTCGACGCCATTGCACGTGCCTGCCGTGACATGGCGCTGATGACCGGGGGGTCGGCCGTGGCGATGCCGCTGCCCGACCTTCTGGCTGAGACCGGCAAGCTCCGGGAAGGCGCGTCGCGTCCCGAACAGCCGCGACTCGCGCCCGAGGCCTTCGTGGCGTCGGGCAGCTGTTCGGCGATGACCCGGGCGCAGGTGCGCAGCTTTCTAGACGCGGGCCGGCCCGGCTTTCGACTGCGCCCCGAGGACTTGGACCGCGACGGGATCGGGCCGGCCCGGGACTGGCTGCAGGCGCAGGACCTGACGCAGGCACCGCTGGTCTATGCCAGCGCCGATCCCGACGACGTCCGGGCGGCACAGGACGCGCTCGGCGTGGCGCGCGCCGGGACGCTTGTCGAGGACGCGCTGGCCGAACTTGCCGTTCTGGCACGCGATCTCGGCGCGCGCCGCTTCGTGGTGGCGGGCGGAGAAACCTCGGGCGCGGTGACGGGTGCGCTTGGCGTCGCGCGGCTTGACATTGGCGCCGAGATCGCCCCCGGCGTGCCGTGGTGTTACTGCAATTCGGCGGGTGCGGAGATCGCCCTGGCGCTGAAATCCGGCAATTTCGGCACCGAGGACTTCTTCCAAGGCGCGCTGGAGAAACTGGACGAGCGATGACCGAAGAAACCCGCCTGCGCGAGACGATCTGCCTGCTGGCAAAATCGATGTTCGACCGTGGTCTGACCTTCGGGTCGACCGGCAACATCTCGGCGCGACTGCCCGACGGAGGGCTTCTGGTCTCGCCCACCGGCACTTCCTTCGGACGGCTCGACCCGGGGCGCCTGTCGCGCTTCGATGCGGCCGGCCAGTTGGTCGAGGGCGACCCGCCGACCAAGGAGATGCCGCTGCACACGGCCTTTTACGACACGCGCTCCAGCGCCGGAGCGGTGGTGCATCTGCATTCGTCTCACGCGGTGGCGTGGTCGCTGATGCCAAACGCGGACGCGGACGATTTCCTGCCGCCGCTGACGCCCTACGCGGTGATGAAGCTGGGCCGGGTCAAGCTGCTGCCGTTCTTCGTGCCGGGCGATCCGGCGATGGGCGAGGCGGTGCGCGGGCTAGCCGGCAAGCGCAGCGCCGTGATGCTGGCCAACCACGGTCCCGTCGTGGCCGGCAAGGACGTGGAGGCCGCCTGCAACGCCATCGAGGAGCTGGAAGAGACCGCGCGACTTGCCATGCTCTTGCGCGGGATCCCGGCACGGCAGCTGACCGAGGCGCAGGTCAGGGACGTGGTCACGGCCTTCGACGTGGAGTGGGAGGCATGAAGTTCTCGGCCAACCTCGGCTTGCTCTGGACCGACCGCAGCCTGCCCGATGCCATCCGCGCTGCAAAGACGGCGGGGTTCGATGCCGTGGAATGCCACTGGCCCTATGTCGTGCCGACGTCCGAAACCGTCGCTGCCCTGGAAGAGACCGGCCTCACCATGCTCGGCCTCAACACCTCGCGCGGCGATGTCGCGGCGGGCGAGAACGGCCTTGCGGCGCTGCCCGGGCGCGGGACAGAGGCGCGCGCGGCCGTCGACGCGGCCATCGTCTATGCCGCAGCCACGGGTACGCGCAATATTCACGTCATGGCAGGGTTCTCGGAAGGCCGGGAGGCCCGCGACACGTACATTGCGAACATTGAATATGCCTGCGATGCCGCCGCGGCGCACGGGGTCACGATCCTGATCGAGCCTCTCAACCGCTACGACGCGCCGGGATACTTCCTGACCACCACGACGCAGGCGGCGGACATCATCAAGACCGTGGGTGCCGGGAACCTCAAGCTGATGTTCGACTGCTACCATGTGCAGCTGATGGAAGGCGACGTGAGCCACCGGCTGGAACGGCTGATGCCGCAGATCGGGCACATCCAGATCGCAGCCGTGCCCGACCGCGGCGCGCCGGATCACGGCGAGCTCGATTACCGCCACATCCTCGGCGTTCTGCACGATCTGGGATGGGATGCGCCGATCGGCGCCGAGTACAAGCCCGGCGGCGACACCGACGCCAGCCTGGGCTGGCTGGACGATCTGCGCGCGCCGCTTGGTTGACACGCGGCGCGATGCGCCTGATCGTGCCGCCGACACGAACACCAGGGCAGGAGCAGCACATGGCCGACACACTCGCCATCGGCAATTACAGCGACGAAGACCAAAAGGCGCTGCAAGAGAAGAGCGCGGTCTTCATCGGCTCCACGGACGATCTCGACGGTCTCGAACCGGGGCAGCGCGAGGCGATCCGGGCGGTGGCCTTCAAGGGCCACAAGCCTTTCGGCCCGGCGCAGATGGACCTGCTGCCCAATCTCGGGCTGATCGCGAATTACGGAGTCGGCTATGACGCCATCGACATAGACGCGGCCAGCGCGCGCGGCGTCAAGGTCACGAACACGCCGGACGTTCTGAACGACGATGTCGCCGATCTTGCCGTCGCCATGCTGATCATGCAGGGCCGCGAGATGCGTCAGGCCTCGGAATGGGCGCGCTCCGGCCAGTGGAAGGACAAGGGCGAGTACCGTCTCAACCGCAAGGTCAGCGGCGGCGTGGCGGGCATCGTGGGGCTCGGCCGGATCGGCCGGGACATCGCCGACAGGCTCGCGGCCTTCAAGATGGAAATCCACTACTTCGCGCGCTCCGAAAAGGAGACGCCGGGCTGGACCTACCATGCCGACCCGGTGTCGCTGGCCAAGGCGGTCGATTACCTCGTCGTGGCCCTTGTCGGCGGCCCGGACACCGAGAAATTCGTCTCGAAGGAGGTGATCGAGGCGCTGGGGCCGCGCGGGATTATCGTCAACATCTCGCGCGGGACGACCATCGACGAGGCGGCGATGCTTGACGCTCTGGAACAGGGCAAGATCGCCGGTGCGGCGCTTGACGTGTTCCTGAACGAACCCGACATCGACGCGCGGTTCTACGACCTCGACAACGTGGTGATCCAGCCGCACCAGGGCTCGGGCACGGTCGAGACCCGCGCCGCGATGGGCCAATTGCAGCGCGACAACGTGACGGCCTTCCTCGCCGGCAAGGACCTGCTGACACCGGTCAACTGACCGAGCGTCAGGCCGCGGACCAGATCGCAAGGAAGACCACCGCCAGCATTGCCAGCGCCATCCCGACATTGATGGCGCGCTGGGTCCGGTCCGGCAGGTCGAGCCGGTGCAGCGTGACCCCGGCCCAGAGCCAGGCGAGGTGGATCGGGATCCAGATGCCGTTGAGGATCACCACCTTGGCGGCGATCTCGAAACCGAGGTTGCCGGGCGCGAAGCCGAAGCCGGTGAACAGCGAGGTGTTCACCGCGTAGGCCTTGGGATTGATCGCCTGCAGCGCCAGCCCGCCGACGAGGCCGGGCGGCGTCTTGGCCTCGACGAAGGCGATGCGCGAGCCGGCGAAGGCGATGCGCGCGGCGAGATAGAGCAGGTAGGCGACCGAGACCGCCATCAGCACGGTGCGCAGCCAGGGGATCGACAGCACCACCGCCGCAAGGCCGCTGATCACCGCCAGCATCACCATGTTGGTGCCCAGAAAGAGGCCGAGAACATAGCCCAGCGACGGGCGGAACCCGTAGGCTGCGCCGAAGCCCGCGGTGGTCAGCACGCCGGGTCCGGGGGTGACGAGCAGCAGGAAGACCGCCGCGGCGAAGGTCAGCACGCGGCAAAGTCCAGTTGCACCTTCATCGCCTTGCTGCGGTCCGATGCGGTGGCGAAAGCGGTTTCGAACTCGGCCAGCGGGTAGGTGTGGGTCAACAGCGGTTTCACGTCGATCAGCCCGGTCTGCATCATCCGGACCGCGACCGCGAATTCTTCGTGGAAGCGGAATGAGCCGACTAGGTCGATTTCCTTGGCCGTCAGCATCATCATCGGCACGCTCATGTCGCCCGACAGGCCCAGTTGCACGCAGGTGCCGCGCGGGCGCAGGCAGGCGAGGCCCGCGGCCAGGGCCGCCTCGGCGCCCGAGCATTCGAAATGGATGTCGAGCGTGCCCTTGCCCTGCCGGTAGGGCTCGAGCGCCTCGGGGTCGCGCGCGGTGTTCAGCACCACGTCCGCCCCGGCCGCGCGGGCGAAGTCGAGCACGTTGTCGGCGATGTCGGTGGCGACGATCTCGGACGCACCGGCGCGGCGCGCGACGAGGATCACCAACACGCCGATGGGGCCGCAGCCGGTGACGAGGACGCGCTTGCCCAGGGTCTTTCCGGCCTGCCCGACGCCGTGCAGGCAGACCGAGAGCGGTTCGGCCATTGCCGCCTCTGCCGGGCTCAGCCCATCCGCCTTCACGCATTGCGCCGCCTGCGCGACGATTTCTTCGCGAAAGGCGCCCTGGATGTGCGGGAACGGCATGGCCGAGCCGTAAAAGCGCATGTCGAGGCACTGGTTCGGCAATCCGCGCAGGCATTCGATGCAGGCGCCGCAGGGCCGGGACGGAGAAACCGCGACGAGATCGCCTGCCGAAAGCCCGCTGAGTTCCGGCCCAACGGCGGAGATCTCGCCGGCGACCTCATGGCCGAGGATCATCGGCTCGCGCAGCCGGACGCTGCCGAAGCCGCCGTTGTGAAAATAGTGCAGGTCGGAACCGCAGATCCCGCCGCGCAGCATCCGGACGACGACTTCGCCCGGGCCTGGTTCCTCGCGCGGCAGGTCGGCCAGGCGCAGGTCATGCGCCGCGTGGGCAAAGAGTGCTTTCATGGGGAATTCCTCCGCCGGAGTGCTTGCATCGGCCCTTGAATGGTATACCATTTTGACCAAAGTGGGTTTGCCGGATGTTGTCAACACCGCGCCGCCCGCAGGGAGGATGCATGCAACTCTTCGACCTGACCGGCCGGCGCGCGCTGGTAACCGGTTCCTCCATGGGAATTGGCCTCGCACTGGCGCGCGGCCTGTCCGAGGCGGGCGCACGGGTGGTCCTGAACGCGCGCGACGCCGAGCGGCTGGAACAGGCGGCACAAGGCCTGCGCGACGCGGGCGCAGAGGTGGACACGCTGGTTTTCGACGTCACGGACGCCGAGGCCGTACGTGCACAGATCGACGCGTTCGAGGCCGGCACCGGACCCATCGACATCCTTGTCAACAACGCCGGGATGCAGCATCGCACGCCGCTCGAAGAGTTCCCGGTCGAGGCCTTCGACCGGCTGATGCGCACCAATCTCAACTCGGCCTTCTATGTCGGCCAGGCCGTCGCGCGACACATGATCCCGCGCGGGGCTGGGCGGATCATCAATATCGCCAGCGTTCAGACGGCACTTGCCCGACCCGGCATCGCGCCCTACACGGCGTCGAAAGGGGCGGTCGCCAACCTGACCAAGGGCATGGCGACCGACTGGGCGAAGCACGGGCTCAACTGCAACGCCATCGCGCCGGGCTATTTCGATACGCCGCTCAACGCCGCTCTGGTCGCGGACCCCGAGTTCAGCGCCTGGCTGGAAAAGCGCACGCCCGCCGGGCGCTGGGGCCGTGTCGAGGAGCTGGTCGGCGCCTGCGTTTTCCTGGCCTCGGCGGCCTCCAGTTTCGTGAACGGCCAGACGATCTTCGTCGACGGCGGGATCACGGCAAGCATCTGAAAGGAAAAGACATGAGCGACAAACCGGTCATCGGCTTCATCGGCGTGGGCCTCATGGGCCACGGCATGGCGAAGAACCTCCTGCAGGCGGGCTATCCGCTGGTGGTCAAGGGCAACCGCAACCGCGCGCCGGTCGACGACCTCGTGGGCATGGGCGCGACCGAGGCCACGTCGCCGAAGGAAATGGCGCAGCAATGCGACATCATCCACATCTGCCTGTCGAACAGCCCGCAGGTCGAAGGCGTCATCCGCGGCCCCGACGGCATTCTCGCCGGCGCGCGCGAGGGGCTGATCGTGATCGACGCCTCGACCGCGGATCCGAACTCGACGCTGGCACTGGCCGAGGAACTGGCAGGCAAGGGTGCCACGATGGTCGACGCGCCGCTGGGCCGCACGCCCAAGGAAGCCGAGGAAGGCACGCTCGACGTCATGGTGGGCTGCGACCCGGCGACCTTCGACAAGATCCGCCCCGTGATCGACTGCTGGGGCGGCAACGTCAATCACATGGGCCCCACCGGGAACGGCCACAAGATGAAGCTTCTGATGAACTTTGTCTCGATGGGATATGCTTCGCTTTACGCCGAGGCGACGGTGCTTGGCGCCAAGGCGGGTATCGCGCCGGCACAGTTCCGCGACGTGATCGGGTCGAGCCGTCTGGCAAACGGGTTTTTCGACACGTTCATGCGCTATACCGTCGACCGGGACCGCGACGCGCACAAGTTCGCGGTCGCCAATGCCGCCAAGGACCTGCGCTATGTCAACGCGATGGCGATGGAGGCGGGCATGGTCAACGTCATGTCCTCGGCCGCGTTGCAGTATTTTGCCCATGTCGAGGCGATCGGGAAGGGCCAGGATTACGTGCCGATGATCTCGGATCACGTCGCGCGGCTGTGCGGGGTCGACATGGAGGAAGAGGCGAAGAAGGGCCGCTAGGGAGGGAGGACCGGACATGCTGAGCGAGGCCGACAAGGAGTTTTACGCCGAGAACGGCTACCTGCTGGTCGAGGACGTGGTGACGCCGGACGAGCTTGCGCGGCTGCGCGAGATCACCAACGGGTTGATCGACGCCTCGCGGGACGTGCGCGAAAGCAACGAGGTCTACGATCTCGACGCGGGCCACGGGCCGGACACTCCGCGCCTCACGCGCATCAAGCTGCCGCACAAGCGCGATCCGTTCTACTGGGAGGTTCTGCGCAACTTGCGCATGACCGAGGTGCTGCATGACCTGCTCGGGCCGGACACGACGCTGCTGACCTCGAAGCTCAACACCAAGGCACCCGGCGGCGGGGCGGCCGTGGAATGGCACCAGGACTGGCATTTCTACCCGCACACCAACGACGATCTGCTGGCTTTCGGCCTGATGCTCGAGGATGTCGACGCCGACAACGGCCCGCTGATGGTGGTGCCGGGCAGCCATCGCGGGCCGATCCTCAGCCATCATGTCAACGGCGTGTTCGCCGGGGCCATCGACCCCGACGATCCGCAGTTCAAGAAGGACAGGATCGTCACCCTGACCGGCAAGGCCGGCAGCATGACCGTGCATCACACCCGCATCCTGCACGGCTCGGCCCCGAACGTCAGCGACCGCGCGCGGCGCATCCTGTTCTACGAGATCGCCAGGGCTGACGCCTGGCCGATCCTCGGCTCGAACAGCTATTTCCACGCGCTGGGCCAGCGCAGGTTCTGGGAGGATCTGCAGGACCGCACGATCACCGGCAAACCCTGCCTGACGCCCCGGGTCGAACAGGTGCCCGTCGTCATGCCGCTGCCGCCGGCGCCGGACAGCAGTTCCATCTTCAAGACACAGGAATCTGCGGGGGCGAAGAGCGCCTTCGCGAAGGCGACCTGAGGCCCAGGGCCCCACGTCGCGAGACATCCAAGGAGACACTCATGAAATCGATCCTGATCACCGGTGCCGGCAGCGGCGTGGGGCGCGCCACCGCGAACGCCTTCCTGGACGCGGGCTGGCGCGTCGGCCTCGTCGGACGCCGCGAAGGCCCGCTGCAGGAAACGGCGGCAGGCAACGAACACGCGCTGGTGCTGCCCTGCGATGTGACCGACGAGGCGGAGGTCGATGCCGCCTTCGACAAGGCGACGGGCGAATGGGGCCATCTCGACGCGCTGTTCAACAACGCGGGCGTCAGCCTCGGCGGCGCGCCGATCGACGAGATCGACGTCGGCGACTGGCGCAAGCTGATCGAGATCAACCTCACCGGCAGCTTCATCGCGGCGCGCGCGGCGTTCCGCATCATGCGCCACCAGGATCCGCAGGGCGGGCGTATCATCAACAACGGTTCGGTCTCGGCCTACGTTCCGCGTTGGGGCTCGGTGGCCTACACCGCCTCCAAGCACGCGATCACCGGCCTCACCAAGACCATCAGCCTCGACGGCCGTCCCTTCAACATCGCCTGCGGTCAGATCGACATCGGCAATGCGCTGACCGACATGGCCTCGAAGATGACCGCCGGCGTGCCGCAGGCCGACGGGTCGATCGCGGTCGAGCCGGTGATGGACGTGAGCAACGTGTCGGATTCGGTGCTGCACATGGCCTCGCTGCCGCTCGAGGCCAACGTGCAGTTCATGACCGTGATGGCCTCGGCGATGCCCTACATCGGTCGCGGTTAGTCGGGGCTGCCAGCCTTCGCCTTCTCGCGCTGCCAGATGTAGAGGCCTGAGCCGATGATGATCAGCCCGCCGCCGAGCGTCCAGACCGTGGGCCAGGTATCGAAGACGAGGATGCCGGCGACGGCGGCCAGAAACAGCTGGCTGTAGATCATCGGCGCGAGGATCGAGGCATCGGCCCAGCGGTGCGCGACGTTGGTCAGGATGTGGCCGATCGCGCCGAAGCCGCCGATGGCGAACAGGACCGCCCACTGCGTCGCGGTTTCGGGCCAGGTCCAGACCTGCCAGGCGAAGGGGGCAAGCACCAGCGTGGCCAGCAGGCTGGGCCACATCTGCTGGGTGGCGTCGGTCTCGACGCCCGCCAGCATGCGCGTCATCACGAAATACATCGCCGCAAGGCCGAGCGTCGTGAGGCTGAGGAACATCGCCGGGTGGAAGGCGGCGCTCCACGGCTGGACGACGACCAGCACGCCGATGAACCCCACGCAGACCGCAAGAAAGCGGCGCAGGCCGACCTGCTCTCCGAGGATCGGGATGGCCAGCACGGTGATCGCGATGGGCTGGGCGAACGCGATCGTGGTGGTGACGGTGATCGGCAGGAATTTCAAAGCCCAGAAGTTCAGGATCGTGCTGCCGAACAGGAAGAACGAGCGCAGCACCTGCTTGGCCGGGGCGTTGGACCGGAACGCGGCAAGCCGCTCCTGCGGCAGGTAGAAGAGCCCGGCATAGACGAGGTGTCCGGCATAGCGGGCAAAGACGATCTGCATCACCGGGATGCCGGCGATATTGAGCCATTTCGCCGACGTGTCGATGCAGGTGAAAAAGACGACCGCCAAGAGCATCGTGAAGACGCCCGAGGCCGTGCGCTCCTGGCGCGGGATCACGCCGCGCATGACGCTCCGCCGGTGTTCGCAACTCGGGTGCGCGCGTCCTCCTGCGTGTCCCGGATCGTCCTCGTTTCGATGGGCACGCGCGCCTGCCGTTCCTGCCGTGTGTTCAAATGCTGCCGCACGCGACCCGTGTCCGGATCGCCTTGCCGGCGCGCCTCTGGCGTGCCGTCGGGGCAGGTGCATTTACCCATGACCCGGGGGGGAACCGCAATCGCAAAAAGACTCCGCGCCGGACCCGGCTATCCGAGCTTGCGTCCCCGGGCGATGAAGAGCCGGGCGAAGGTCACGACGACGGCCATGGCGACAAGGCCGAGGTAGCGCTCGTAGATCCCGTCGATTTCCGTCGGCAGCACGAAGAAGATGGGAGCAGACACCGTCCAGAGCACCGCGAGCCCGATCAGAGCGCGACGGTACCCGGGACCGGCACGGCCGGCTCCACGCGACATCAGCGCAGGTGCGGCGGCGAACAGAACCCCGAGGGCGTAGACGAGGTAGACGTGGATGACGACGCCTTCGCTGTCGTTGTCGCCGTATTCGTTGCGGGCCCCGACCAGGAACACGATCAGGCCCGCCAGCGCGAACCCGACCGTGCCGAGGCTCCAGCCCAAGCCGCCCAGATGCACATGGGCGGCCAGCAGGGCGATCGCGATCAGCGAGGCGGAAAACGCGTAGATGCCGGTATCGACGATGAACTCGTAGCGTCCGGCTCCGAGGTCGCTGATCGTGTCGGCGACCCAGTCGTGGTCGGGGACGACGAAATCGGCGATCAGGATCGAGCAGATGAACAGTATGCAGCCGGTGATCGCATAGACCCCCAGCGCGATCATCAGCTTCGGGACCTCCTCGACCGCAGGCGTGGTGGTTTCGTCATTCATCTTCCGCCTCCCGCACACCACGTGGCGCGGCGGCCCGGAATTGCAACCGGGCCGCGGCCAAGCCCCGCCCTAGAGGAAGACCGTGACGATATTGGGCCAGATCAGAAGCACCGACAGGGCCAGCAGCTGCAGGCAGATGAACGGCAGGAAGCCCCGGAAGATCGCCGTCAGCGAGATATGCGGCGGCGCCACGGACTTGAGATAGAAGGCGGCCGGACCGAAGGGCGGCGACAGGAAGCTGACCTGCATGTTCATACAGAAGACCACGCCGAACCAGACCGCGACATGGCGCGGATCGAGGTCGCCGAGGAACCCCAGTTCCTCGACCGGCAGCTTCAGCACGATGGGCAGGAACACCGGCATGATCAGCAGCACGATGCCGACCCAGTCCATGAACATGCCCATGATCAGGAAGATGAACATCATCACCAGGATGATCCCCATCGTCGGCAGATCCGCCGAGACGATCATGTTGGCAACGTAGGTCGGCCCGCCGGCCAGCGTGTAGGCCGCCGCGAGAGAGGCCGCGCCGATGGTCACCCAGATGATCGTTCCCGTGGACTTGAGCGTGCGCATCAGGCTGTCCCAGACGATCTCGAAGGTCATCTCGCGCCGGACGAGGCCGATGGTGAAGACGGCCATGACACCCATCCCCGCGGCCTCGGTGATGCCGGTGATGCCCATGTAGATCGAGCCCAGCACGACACCGATCACGATGGTCGGCGCGATCAGGCCCTTGCCCATCTCCCAGCCTTTCGCGGTGCGCTCGCGCCCGGCGACGAAAAGCATCAGCAACAGTGCGACGACGAAGAAGCCGACCAGCCAGGGAATGTCCGACACCATGCCGAGTGCGATCGGGTCGACACCCTCGATGACCTGGTTCTCGCCGGTCACGGTGAAAAAGACCGCGCGCAGGATCAGCACGCCGGTAATCCAGAGCCCGAACTTGCAGATGAAGCCGAGGAACATCAGCCACTTTTCCCGGCCCTTGGGGTCGCCCGGGTTCTCGGGCGGCAGCGGGGCCAGCGACGGGTTAACTCGCGTGCGGATGATGATGTAGATGATGAAGAACGTGGCCAGCATGAAGCCGGGCAGGAAGGACGCGGTGAACAACGCCTTGATCGAGGTCTCGGTGACCAGCCCGTAGAAGATCAGCACGATCGAGGGCGGGATCATCGTCCCGAGGCTGCCGCTGGCGCAGATCGTGCCGATGGCGAGGTTCTGGTTGTATCCCAACCGCAGCATCTGGGGCAGGGCGATCAGGCCCAGAAGCACCACCTCGCCGCCGATGATACCGGACATCGCGGCCATGATGACGGCCATGATCGAGGTCACGATGGCGATGCCGCCGCGCGCCCGGCTGAGCCACAGGTTGAGCGAGCTGTACATGTCGCGCGCGATGCCCGACCGCTCCAGCAGCGCCGCCATGAAGATGAAGAGCGGCACCGATATAAGCACGTAGTTCGTCATCTGCCGGTAAACGGCCTGCGCCAAGACGGACATTGGTCCCTTGCCGAAGTTGCCGAACAGAAGCTCGGGCCCGAACTTCATGATCAGCACCGCCACCGCCAGGAAGGCCGAAGCGAAGCCGAGCGGCATCCCGATGGCGAGCAGGATGAACATGCCGATCAGCAGGTAGACGCTGAGCGTGCCGACGTCGGACACCTTCATCCAGGCGAAGTATTCGAGAAATTCCACGTTACTTCTCCAGCGTCTTGCGGATGTTTTCGATCTCGACCTCGTCGATCTCGTCGGGGCCGTGATGCTCGGGCAGCTTGTGCCAGTCGGCGATCAGGTTGGATATCGCCTGGATCGCCACGAGGACGATGAGGATCAGGATCGCGGGCTTCACGATGCCGGGGATCGGCGGGTCCCAGGCGGTGCCGAAGGTCTCCATCCGCAAAAAACGGGTCTCGGCATCGCCGTAGCCGCCCCAGACCAGCGCGAAGGTGAAGAACAGCAGCAGCGCCAGCGACAGCACGTCCGATGTCTTCTGCAGCCAGCGCGGCATCATGTCGTAGATCACGTAGATCCGGATATGGCTGCGCTGCTGCATGGCATACTGCCCGGCCATCAGGAACACGAAGGCGGCGATCCACAGCGACAGTTCATTGGCCCAGAGCGTCGGCCTCGAGAAGACGTAGCGCGAGACGACCTCGTAGAACATCACCAGCACGATGAAGGCCACCATGATCATCGCGATGCGCGCGATCACCAGCGAGAAGATGTCCATCGGCCCGGTGGGCGCAGGCTCGATCGCGCCCTGGAAATCGGAAAAGTAGAGCCCCGCGAAGAGGACTGCGGCGGAGAAGGACAAGAGCATGACGGTGACCAGCGGGCGCCCTTCGGGCCGGATCATCTCGTGCATGCCGATGGCGTCGGCGGACAGGATGCGGTTGAAGACCAGCCACATGTAGATCAGCGTCGTCAGCCCGATGAAGCCGAACATCAGCAGTTTCACCGGCTTGCGCAGCGCTCCCAGCCACAGGCTATCGGATTCCATGCCCGTCCTCCCCCGATTTTCTTGGCGTTTTCCGCGCCGTGGCCGCGGGTCCGGTGAGGGTCCCGCGGCGATGGTGTCAACCGGTCAGATGCCGGCCGGGTCTTACTCGATCAGGCCCAGCTGTCGCAGGTAGACCTTGTGGCTTTCGAGGATCTTGCCGGCCTCGGGCGAGCGGGTGCCCCAGTCATCCCAGGCGGCCTGCGCGGCCTTGCGGAATTCGGCGCGGTCCTCGGACGACCAGTCGTAAAGCGTCACGCCCTGCTCGGTCAGTTCGGCGGCCGCCTGCGCGTTGTTGAGCTCGTTCGACAGCGCGATCTGGAACGAGACCTTCTGCCAGGCCGTGTCGATGATCCGGCGCTGCTGGTCGGTCAGACCGTTCCAGACGTCGAGATTGCACGCCAGGTGGTCCGACGGCATCGAGTGGAAGCCGGGGTAGGTGGCGTGCTTGACAATGTCGTAGAGACCCAGACCCACGTTGTTGTAGAGGCCCGAGGCGTCCGCGCCGTCGATGATGCCGGTCTCAAGCGCGGTGAAGATCTCGGTGAAGTCCATCACGATCGGCGAGGCGCCGAGCTTTTCGAAGATCTCGGTTTCCATGCCCGGGGGCGAACGGAACTTCCAGCCCTTGAGATCTTCGAAGCCCGCGATCGGCTTCGAGGAGGACAGCGATTCCTGCCCGTAGATAGACCAGCCGATCAGCTGCATGTTCTGGGCGTTGTAGAGTTCCTGGGCCGCGTCGTAACCGCCGCCGTAGTAGAGCCAGGAATACTGCTGCCAGGGCGTGTCGTAACCGCCCATGATGTCGCCGACGAACTGGAACGCGGGGTTCTTGCCGGTCTGGTAGGCGCCGCCGGTGGCGTCGCAATCGACGATGCCGTTGATCGCGGCGTCGAAGGTCTCGGTGGTCGCCACGACGGACGACGAGTAGAACATCTCGACCGTAATGTCGCCGCCGGACATGACGCTCACGTCATCGGACCATTGCGCCAGCATCTGCCCGGTGGGGTGCTCGGTGGCATAGTGGGTCTGCACGCGCAGTGTGACCGGCTCGGCCAGTGCCGTGGTGGCCAAGAGCGCTGCGCCCGCGGCACCCGTCAGAACGGATTTCATCGTCATTTTCTCCTCCCTGGGCGGTGTCTTCCCCGCCGTTTGGTTCCGCGCGCGTCTCCTCAGCGCGCCCTTAGATGGTATACCATCAGCGGAAGGCTACTGACTGGCGGCTCGACTCGCAACAGATTTTGGTATACCAAATCGATGATTTCGGAGATTGTTGAGGCGCCACGTCCCAAACTTCTGCGCGCCAACCGAAAAATGGTGGGAAAGGGCGCCATGCCGCAGAAGATTCTGGCCGATCAGATCGCCAACGAACTGCGCCGCGATATCCTGCGCGGGAAACTCCCGCCGGGCACCTTCGTCAAGGAACGGGACAATGCCGCCGAGCTCGGCGTCAGCCGCACACCGATGCGCGAGGCGATTCGGATCCTTGCCAAGGAAGGCCTGCTGCAACTGCGCGCCTCCCGCAGCCCGGTGGTCACGCAACTCGACGCGCGCGAAGCCGCGGACCAGACGGCGGTGCTGATCGCGCTCGAGAAACTTTCCGCCGAACTTGCCTGCGAGCATGCGACGGACGCGGATATCGACGGGCTTCAGGCGATGGTCGACGAGATGGCGCGACGCTTCGACCGCGCCGATCCGGTCGACATCTTCGAGATCGACATGGGTTTTCACACCGCCATCGCGGCCGCTTCGCACAACGCCTCTCTGGCCGAGACGCATCGCAGTTTCCTCGAGCGGCTGTGGCGCGCGCGCTACCTCGCCGCGGTCCAGCGGCGCAACCGCGAACGGCTCGTGTCACAGCACCGCGACATCGTCGAGGCGCTGCGGCGTCGCGATCCCGAGGCGGTGCGCGGCGCCATCGAGATCCATCTGCGCGATCTCGCCGCCGACATCAGGCGCGTGATCGAGCGCGAGACGCACTCCGGCGGCGTCAACGGCCGCAACGGGCGGGAGTCCTGAGATGAACCTGTCATCCATGCTGGCGCGGCGCGCCGCCGAGGGCAGGCCGGTCCGGGTCGGGCTGATCGGGGCCGGCAAGTTCGGCTCGATGATCCTCGCGCAGGCCAGGCACATCGCGGGGCTGCACGTCGTCGGGATCGCCGACCTGAATATCGCCGGGGCCCGCGCGGCGCTCGAACGCGTGCACTGGGAACCGGAGCGGTTCGCCGCTTCGTCGCTGTCACAGGCGTCGAGCGACGGCACCACCTGCCTGACCGAAGACGCCGCCGATCTTTTCGCCTTCGAGGGCATCGACTGCATCATCGAGGCGACCGGGCATCCGCTGGCCGGAACGCGCCATGCGCTGGCGGCGATCGAGGCCGGCAAGCACGTGGTCATGGTCAATGTCGAGGCCGACGTGCTCTGCGGCCCCCTGCTGGCACACCGGGCCGCCAAGCAGGGCGTCGTCTACTCGATGGCCTACGGCGATCAGCCGGCGGCGATCTGCGAGCTGGTCGACTGGGTCCGCAGCTGTGGATTCGAGCTCGTGGCGGCCGGCAAGGGGATGAATTTCGCGCCACCTTACCGCTACTCGACCCCCGACACGGTCTGGGACTTCTTCGGCTGGAGCGACGAAGAGGTCGCGGCGGGGGATTTCAACCCGAAGATGTACAATTCCTTCACCGACGGCACCAAGGCCGCGATCGAAATGGCCGCGGTCGCCAATGCCACCGGCCTCGATTGCCCCGAGGACGGGCTGGGCTTTCACCCCGCCGGGCTGCAGGATCTTGCAGGCGTCTTCAAACCCGAGGCGGACGGGGGCCGTCTGGCGTGTGCCGGTCTGGTCGACATCGCGGCCAGCCGCGAACCGGACGGGCGCGTGGTGCTCAACAACATCCAGTACGGGATGTTCGTCACCTTCCGCGCCCCCGACCGCTATACCCGCGACTGCTTCGCCCAGTACGGGCTGCAGACCGACAGCTCCGGCTGGTACGCGTCGATGTGGCGGCCGTTCCACCTGATCGGGCTCGAGACCAGCGTCTCGGTGCTTTCGGCGGTCCTGCGCGGCGAGCCCACGGGATCCTCCACACGCTACCGGGCGGATGCCGTGGCCACGGCGAAAGGTGATTTCGGGGCCGGAGACAGGCTCGACGGAGAGGGCGGTTACAAGGTCTGGGCCAAGGCGATCCCGGCGCGGATCGCCGCGCCGGCCCAGGCGCTGCCGATCGGGCTGGCCCATGACATCAGGCTCAAGCGCGCGGTACGGCGCGACCAGGTGATCACGCTCGACGATGTCGACGTCCGCGACGATCTCGACATCTTCGCGCTGCGGGCCGAGCAGGACGCGCTGCGCGAGACCTGAAGGGATCTCAAAGCCTGCGCCTTTTTCGCATCGCCCGAAACGCGGATGCCGCAACGTCAAGCAAAAAGCTTGATCGGTCATTTCAAGTGTCGGTAGAATAAAATCACAAAATACAAATCGCAGATTGTCTGCGGTCTACTGCGACGGGGGCCACTCATGTTCGATTCCAGCCAACTTCGTTGGACAACCCTGCTTGCGATCACGGTGGCGCTGCCGCAAACCGCCTCCGCCAACGGTTACCAGAACCTGCACCAGAGCGCCGACGGCATGGCCACCGCCTATGCCACCAACGGCGCGGGCGGCGACGATATCTCCGCGATCTTCTCGAATCCGGCGTCGCTGTCGCGCTTTCCCGGCATCAACGCCGCGTTCAACGCGACCGTGATCGCGCCGCGCTCGGAGATGTCGGATATCGAGGCGCTGTCTTATGGCACGGCCGTCGACGGCGCGCCGGACACGCCCGAGCAGGTGCTCGACACAAGCTTCAGCGCCGCCACCTATCTCGGCTGGCAGGTCAACGACCAGCTGACCTTCGGCGTCGCCTTCACCGCGCCCTGGGCCACGGTCTCGGACTATCCCAACACCGCCGCCTCGCGCTACATCGCCACCGACACCGACCTGCGTGCACTGAACATCGCGCCGATGGTATCCTGGCAGGCGACGCCAGAACTGTCGGTCGCCGCGGCGCTCAACATCCAGCACTACAGCGCCGATTTCTCGGTCATGACCGACAGCAACGTCCCCAGCGGCGGCACCGGCGGCGACATTCTCAGCGAGGTCACCGGCACCGATTTCGCGCTGGGTTACACGCTGGGCGTCGAGTGGGAGCGCGGGCCGACCCGGATCGGCCTCTCGTACCGCTCGAAGATCGAGCATGATTTCGACGGTGATATCGAGATGAGCGGCGGCGACGTCTCCGGGCTCGAGGGCATCCTCGGCAATGCGGTGGTGCGCAACGGCTCGGCGGATTTCACCATCGCCACGCCCTGGATCGCAACGCTGGGTATCGCGCACCAGGCGACGCCCAAGCTCGAGCTTTACGGCTCTGCCATGCTGGTGGGCTGGAGCGCCTTCGGCGACACGGTAGTATCCTACGACAACGGCCTGCCGACCACGACGGTGCGCAACGGCTGGGACGACAAGACCTACGTCGCGCTGGGTCTCGGCTACCAGTACAACAGCGATATTAAATTCCGCGGCGGTTTCGCCTACGACCCGACACCGACGCCGGACGACGTGCGCAACCCGCGCGCGCCCAACGCCGACCGGCTCTATATCGGTGCGGGCGTCTCGTGGCAGGCCCGCGAAGACCTGCAGATCGACTTTTCCTGGGCGCACACCTTCTTCGACACCGCGAAAATCGATCTGGACAACGGCAACGGGAACACGCTGAAGGGCGACATCGACGTCGATGCCGACATCTTCATGATCCAGATCGCCAAGCGCTGGTGAACGCCGCGCCTTGCGACGGCATGGTTTCCTGACCCGAGGAGGACGCGTGATATGAATTTCGACGGAGTGCTGCGGCGCATCGCGGACCACCTGACCGGCGAGGAGGATGACGACGAGACGCTGCGTCTGGGTCATGAAGTCGTGCGCGGTGCCGAGGAAGACCCCGACGGGGTGGAAAGCTTCGTGAGTCGCGTCGGCGTCTGGGCCAAGGAACACCCCGGCCCGATCCTCAACGTGCTGCGTAAGCTCAACCCGGTGCTGACGGTCAAGAAGAAGAACCTCGCCATCGTGGGGTCCTTCGAGGGTGTCACCGGCATCCTCGCCAATCACCGCGATTTCGCCGTGACCTACGGCGAAAAGATGAAGAAACTGACCGAGGGCGCGAACTTCTTTCTCGGAGAGGACGACGACTCGGTCGCCGCTTTCGACAACCGCGCGGTGACGACACTGGTGTTCCGGCGCACCGATGCCTCCGACCGGATCCCGAAGACGGTCCGGCGTCTCGCGCAGGAGGCGCTGAACGAAGCGGGGCCGAAGATCGACGCCGTGCAGGACTATCTGCGCCCGGTCGCCGCGCGCTTCGCGATGGAGTATTTCGGGCTCAGGACCACGACGCCCGACGACCTCTACGCGATCACCGAGATCCTCTTCGAGTACCTCTTCATCGACCTCGAGAACACGCCCGACATCGCCACCCGCGCGGATGCCGCCGGTGCGCGGCTGCGCGAGTTGCTCGACCGCGAGATCGCCGATACCGACCGCGCCGGCGAGGATACCGTGATCTCGCGCGGACTGGCGCTGATCGAGGACGGGCGGGTGCCGCTCGACCCCGTGTCACTGCGCAACAACCTGCTGGGACTGCTGATCGGGCTGGTGCCGACGACGCCCAAGGCGGCGGCGATGGGCTATGACTACCTGACCGTCCGAGACGAGCGCGCCGACATCCTGCACGGGGCGCTGGACGATCCAGACCGGCTGCTGGCGGTGATCCGCGAGGGCATGCGTCTCAACCCGATCAACCCCGGTCTGCTGCGAAAGGCCAACCGGACCGTGACCGTTCCGGGCCATGCGCGCGAAGAGATCGATGGCGGCATGATCGTCTTCGTGGCGACCTCGGCGGCGATGCGAGATCCGGATTACGTCGAAGACCCCGAGGAGATCCGCACCGACCGGCCCGGCTCGGTCTACCTCAACAACGGGCTCGGCCTGCATGCCTGCTTCGGGCGCTATATCAACGACTCGAACGTCTTCATCCTGCTGTCAGAGCTTTTGCACGCGGGCTATCGCCGCATTCCCGGCGAGAACCTGCAGTTCGATGGACCCTATCCGGCGCATTTGCCGCTGGCGCGAGCCTGACCGCGGCGCGCGGATGTTAAGGTCAGGTTCCCCCATGCGGACGCATCGAAAACCCCAGGGAAAGCAGGTGCTTGTATCTGCAACTTTGGGGTGAAAACTTTTCTGGGAATGCGCCAGTTCCGTGGTAGCCTGACCGCATTTGGAAAGATTTGAAAGGCCGGCTCATGTCGAACATTGCAGGAAAAGCTTATGCGATGAACGTGGTCACGCCGAGTAACCCACGGGTGACCTGGATCAACCGGCTCTTGTTTCTCGCCGCGCGCGGATTGCCCGTGCGGCTTGGCGGCCTTCTCGGGCTTTCGATCATCCATTTCGCCCGCTGGGTCATCATCCGTCCCAAGGACTGGCCGGACCTCGGGCAGGGCAAGCAGGACGCGCTCAAGAACGACTACGTGCTGTTCTGTTCCAATTTCAACGGCACCTGGGACCAGTACATCGACGCCTTTTCCGACGGCATTCCCTCGGGGCTCGACGCCTTCTGGTATTCGGCCACGAAGTATCCGCAATCGATCCCGATCACCGAGTTCAAGACCTACATCACCCATAACCAGGTCCCGACGGATTACTATTACAACGCCACGCCCGGCTCGGCGCAGCGCGACGTCAAGGGGGCCTTGCGGGTCTATGACACGGTGCTGGCGCTGGAAAAGGCGCATGGCGAAAGCGATCCCGACGCCTTCGACGAGAAATGGCAGGAGGCGATGCTGAGGGTCCAGAATGATCTGGGCGAGCCCGGCTTCGGCCCGGTGGCCAGCCTCGACACCGAGCGGGCGGATCTCAATCGGTTCGAGTACGTTCGCCAGGCCCAGGCCGGTTTCGAACACGAACGGGAGGCCAAGTAAGATGCCCGATCTCGATTCCGGTCACATCTTCCTGACCACGCTGGCCCCGGTCAAAGGCGGCACCGTCGAGGGCGGCACCGGCATCTCGCATCGCCAGCGCCTCAGCCGTGCGCTGTCGGAACTGCCGACCGCCCAGCAATCGCCCGCGACGCAGAAAACCGGCATGAACAGCCCCTTCGCGCGCAACACGCGCACGCATCTGGCGCGGATGTTCCTGCTCGACGACGTGATCTTCAACGGGCGCGTGCCGGAGAACACGCTGATCGCGGGACTGCGCGGGCGCGACCCGATCAACCCGCAGGAACTGGACCGACTGAATTCGGCCTACCTGGTGTTCTGCGCCGACATCGACGCCGTCGAAGAGGACGGCGACCCGCTGCCTGCCAACCTCTCGGCCGAGCAGCAGAAGCGCGTCCGCCGCGCCTATGCAAAGAAGCTCTGGGAAACGATGGGCGAGGAATTGGCCGATATCTACGGCAACTGCGTCGGCTTTGACGGGGTGAGCACGGCGGACGGGTTTGCCGACTACCTCGAGAAGTGCCACGTCGAGACGACGATGCCGTTCCACGACTATTACCTCGACCTGCCGAAATTCAACGATCTGCCGGTCAAGCCGCTGATCGCCGCGGTTGCGCTGCCCCTGGTGGTAGCGCTGCTGGCGCTTGTGCTGCGGCTATTTGGTGCGACCGAGATGCCGCTGATCGGCGGCAACCCGATGTGGGTCTTCGTCATCGGGCTGATCCTGACGCTGGCCGCCGCCTATGGCGCGATCCAGTACGCCTATGCCAACGGAAACAAGCCGCTCGCCCCGGCGAAATACGACGACCTGCCCTCGGTGCTGAAGGCCCTCTACGTTCAGCAGAAATTTTCGCAGCTTGCCATCGACATGCAGGGCGAGCCTCCGGCGGCGATCCACAAGGCTTTCGGGGAATTTCTCGAACAGCACCGGCCCGCCGACCGCGGCGCGCCGACCCAGCCTCCGGGCGTAATCTCAAGCACGGCACCAATCCAATGACCTACCGGCTCGACCTCGACGATATCCAGGGCAACATCATTCGCGCCTATGGACGCTATTCCTATCCCTTCGCGCGCTACTACTTCCTGAACATTTCCGACCCGGCCAAGGGCCGCGCCTTCGTGGGCCAGGTAGCCGAACGCGTCACGACCGCGGTGCGCTGGCCGAACGAGGCCGCGCGCCCGCAATGCACGGTCAACATCGGCTTCACCTTCTTCGGTCTCTACCGGCTGAATCTCTCGCAGCGCACGTTGCGCAGCATGCCCGAGGAATTCATCGCCGGGATGAAGGACCGGGCTTTCCTGCTCGGCGACCGCGACCAGACCAAGACCGAGGCCGAGGCCGCGGCCTGGGATGCGCACTGGGATCCGATCTGGCAGGGCAACCGGCGCGGCGACGGCTACGACGACGACAACGTGCACATCTGGATCTCGATGAACGCCCAGCAGAAAGAGCCGGGCGTGGCCGAGCCGGTGGCGGCGCTGGAAGAGACCGCCGAGTGGCTCAAGCGGCTTTGCGACGAAAGCGGCGGCGGCGTGAAGATCCTCGGCGGACACGGGCGCGACGGCAGCATGGATCACCAGCCTGCCTCGGCGGTCTTCAACGAGATTGGCGGCGTCATGGTGCCGACCCCGACCGAGCATTTCGGTTTTGCCGACGGGATCGGCGATCCGGTCTTTGCTGGGCAGTATCCGCCCGAAGAGGAAAAGACCGCCGTGATCGGCCGTGGCAAGCGGCTGGGCCACGGCTGGGTGCCGCTTGCCACGGGCGAATTCGTGCTCGGCCATCCCGACGAGAGCCAGGAATTGCCGCCGACCGCCGCCCCGGCGAAGTTCATGCGAAACGGCAGCTTCATGGCCTACCGCAAGCTGCACGAGAAGGTCGGCTCCTTCTCCGAAGTGATACGCACCGAGGGCGAGCGGTTCGCCCGGGTGCGCGGCGTCTCGCAGGGAGAGGCCGAGGCGACGCTTTGCGCCAAGCTCTGTGGGCGCTGGGTCGACGGCATCCCTCTGGCGGTCGCCCCGGACTTCGAAAGCTGGACGAAGCTGCGCGGCGAACTGGGCTTCGACGTTGAGGATCCGTTGCAAGCCTTCAAGAACCAGATCGATTATCTCAAGTCGCCAGCCTCGTCGGATTTTCGCTATGCCGATGACATGCCGGGCTACAAGACGCCGTCGGGCGCGCACCTGCGGCGGGTGAACACGCGCGACTACCTCGATCCGCTCAACACGCATGGCGTCGACGCGGATGGCATCCCGCACCGCAACGAAAAGGCCACGACGCAGCTCAACAAGCGCCGGCGCATCCTGCGGCGCGGTCTGCCTTACGGGCCGCCGCACGGGGTGGAGAAGACCGACGACACCGAACAGGGCGTGGCGATGATGGTCGTGGCGGCCAGCCTTTTCCGCCAGTTCGAGTTCGTGCAGCAGCAGTGGATCCAGTACGGGCTGGATTTCAACCAGGGCAACGACACCTGCCCGATGCTCGGCAACCACGAGGTTCACAAGCGCTTCACGATCCAGTCCGATCCGAAAAGCGGCAAGGCGCCCTACGTGATGAGCGGACTCAAGACCTTCGTGGAATGCCGGGGCGGGGATTACTTCTTCCTGCCCTCGCTCAGCGCGCTGCGCCAGCTGGCGATGGGCGTGGTCGACCCGACCTGACGCTTCAGGGAAGTTCGTAGCGCAGCAGCGGCGGGTCGAGCGTGACCACACTGCGCGCGCTGCTCGAGACATGCAGCGCGGCCGGCGCGGGGCCTGCGGACAGCGCCGCGGCAAGGTCGAGGCTGACCGCGCCTTGCGCCGGCGTCCCCTGGAGCACGGTCTCTCCAAGTGCGATCACCGGTCCGCCGGAGGGGGTCGCAGCCACGGCCGCGGCAATCGGGACCAGAGACGCCACGAGACCGCGCGACAGGTCGTCCTCTATCAGCACGAACCCCGGTTCTTCGGTATGCGCGAAGCTGCCGGTGCCGCCGAGAAGGGCGATCGCTGTGCCCGACAACGCGACGAGGCCGAGCCAGACCGGCCCGGCAGGCAGTGCCGTGGGAGAAAAGGTGAATGCGACCTCGGTCGGCCCGGCGCGGGCAAGTCCGGCGGGTGCGGATTCGGCAAGAGACGGGCCGGGCAGCCCGTTTGCGTCGGCATGAAGCGTCGCGCGCAGTTCGGTCGGCCCGTCGGGCGCCGCCAGCAGCACTGCGGCCCCGACGATCACCAGTGCTGCGTCTTGCTGAAGCCGGGTGGCCACGCGACGCTCGCCCGAAACGCGCAGGCCGTCGCCGCTCGACGGCGGCAGGGCCGCACTTGGCGCACCGCCTTTGGCCGCAGCGGGCGGCGTGCCGGATACCGTGACACCCAGCGCGCCGCCAGAGATCACCGCGCCGATCGGTAGCGTGATCTCGAGGCTTTGGGTCACGCGCCGGCCGCCGGGAAAGCGCAGCACTTCTTTCTCGGGAAAGGCGCGGCTTTGCAGCACCAGCGTCAGGTCCAGCGCGTCGATGCGGGCCTGGCAGGGCTCGTCCGCCGACAGCACGAGGTCGATCTCGAGCGGATCGGGCAGGGGGGGCGGCAGGCTGGCCAAAAGGGCGCGCATCGCTGCGGCGAGGTCAGCGCCGTGGCTGCCATCGGCGGGAAAGACCGGCGTGCCCTCGGCGTCGGTCTGGACCGGGAAGGGAATGCCGGGTCCGGTCTCGCCCGCCAGGCGCAGGGCAAGGCGCGGGTTCAGCGGCGCATAGCGCAGGGTCACGGCCTCGATCGCACCGGGGGTCAGTGCGCTGTCTCCGCCGTTGCGGCGCTTGAGGATCAGCGCCGAGTCGGTGACGTTCAGCAAAGCCCCGCTGCCACCGTGCGACGCCGATTTCACCGCATCTTCCGAGACCGCCGAACCGTCGAAACGAAAGGCCGCGATCCGGTCGCCATCTACCGGCGCGGCAAGCCGGACGCGGCGCACCCGCCGCGCCACGGGCAGCGACAGGACAAGCTGGCCACCCGAGGTCGAAAGGTCGGCTTCCTCCACGGCGCCGGGGGCGAGCGCGTCCGCGTCGCGGTTCTGAAACCGTGTCTCGAGTACGGTGCCCGGAGCGACCTCTGCGCTGTCGGCGACGCCGCCGGTGGCGAGCGTGAGCCGGATGCTGCGGCTGAACCGCCCGGCGACCGCAGTGTCGAGCGGCGCGGGGTTCGCGGCGGACCCGAGGTCTGATTTGGTGACCCGGCTCATCGGCGCGTGGGATCGAACCGCACCCCTCCGGTGCGGGTGGTGTCGATCTTGGTGAGGTCGGTGCGCAGCGCGGTCTGCTCCTCGGTCACCTTGCCGAGCGAGGTCTGGATCTGGCCGACCGTGCTGGCATTGGCCTTGGTGCGCAGCCTGCTCTCGAAATCGGATTCGATCGTGGCGAATTGCGCGTCGACGTCGGATTTCAGAACGAAGTCTCCGGTCTGCGCCGCGACGCTTTCCGCGATGTCCTGCCGGACGGCCACAAGGTCGTCATTGGTGACCGAGGACTTTTCGAGCGTTGTCAGCCGGTCGTCGAAACTTGCCGTCATATCCGCGGTCAGCTTGCCCAGATCGTTCTGTGTCACAGCGGTTTCCTCGATCCCCGCAAGGCGCGCGTCGATGCTTGCGAAACGTCCCGCGACGTTGTCGCGGTCGTCGACCGCGGCGAGCTTGGCATCGAAATCCGAGGTGATGTCCCGGCGCAACGCGTCGAGATCGTCGCGGCCGATTGCACCGCTCTCGACCCCTCTCAGCCGCGCCTCGAGCGTGCGGAAGCGATCGGCGGTCGCCGCGCTGTCGTCGGCGGCGGCGAGCTTGGCGTCGAAATCGCGGGTCATGGTACTTTGCAGCCCGCCGAGATCGGCGCGCGTGACCGAACCTTCCTCGATCCCGGCAAGGCGGTCCTGCATCGCCGCCAACCCGTCGGCGCTGGCGAACCGGGCCTGTGCCGCCGCAAAGCGGGAGTCGAGATCCTCGGTCATCGCGTCTCGGACTGCGTCGAGATCGCGTTGGGTGAGGCGACCGTCCTCGAGCCCCGCGACCCGGTCGGTGATCGCGGCGAGGTCGTCCGCGCTGGCGGCCTGTCTCTCGGTCTGCTGCAGGCGCGTGTCGACGGTGGCGGTGATCGAGTCGCGCATCGTGTCGAGATCCGTCTGCACCAGCATGTCTTCCGCCAGCCCGCTCACCCGGGCATCGAGCCCGTCGAACCGGGTATCGGTCGTGACGCGATCATCGAAGCCTGCGAGCTTGGCGTCAAAATCCGCCGTTATCCCGCTGCGCAGGCTGTCGAGGTCAGCCGTGGTCACGGCGTCGTTTCGGAAGGCATCGAGGCGCTGGTCGACGTCGGCATCAAGCGTTGTTCGGAACCGGTCGAGGTCGGTCCGCGTCACGGCGCTGCCTTCCAGCGTCGCGAGGCGCTGGTCGAAGCCGAACAGGTCGTCGCGCGAGAGGCCGTCGGTCTTGGATGGCAGCTTGATCGTGTCCTCGACCTCCTGCACGGTCCGGATCGCCTCGAAGACCGCGAACCCGCCGGCGGCGATGGCGGCGTCCGATGCGCCGGCCGCGCGCACGGTGTTGACGATGGCATTGCCCTGCAAGGTCTGCGCCGCGTCGTTCAGGAAACCGGTCACGGTGCGCCCGGTGGCGGCATCCCGCAGGCGCCGGCCCAGAACGCCGCGTTCGAGCGCCGAATACCCTTGCGTGGCCTGGATCAGCTGGCGCGACAGGTCACGGCCGCGCTCGGCGTCGCGCTGCAGGATCTTCAGCGCGTCCGGCAGCAGGCTGTCCCCCTCGATCTGGCGTCGCAGGGCCGCGTAGAAGGCGCCGAGCCAGTTGCGCAGCGAAAGCGTGACCGAGGCCGCCTGCAGGATCGTGCCGCCGGCGTCGTGGGTCAGGGCCAACAGGGTGACAGGCTGCACCGGCCAGGGGGCGACGGACGAGGTCACTTGCGCGTCGTAGGTCTCGAACAGCCGGTCGATCGCGGTGCGCAAAGCGCTCGCGCCCTGGGCGCGGTAGCGCGCGGCCAGCGCGTCGATCCGGTCGGCGGCCTCGTCAGGGGTCTGCGGCGTGTCGCCGAGCCGCGAGAGTTCGGCGGAAAGTGCGGCGCGGCTGGCCTCGTCGAGTGCCGGCCAGAGGCGCGGTCCGTAGGAGAACCGGATCACCCCGCCGGGTTCGGGGGTCAGACGGATGGCCGAGCCGGTCTGGACCTGCAACCCGGAGCGCGCCGAGACGACGCCATCGCTGGCAACGCAGGTCACCATCCGGCCGCCGACGCCGCGGCCTTCGGCGTCGGTGAGCTGGGCGGCGATCTGCACTTGCCGCCCGATCCACGGGGTGGCATCCACCGGCAGGAACCGTAGCACATCGGGGCGCAGCGGCGGTTGCGCGCCCGACAGGGCGGCGGCGATTTCGGTGAAGCGCGGCAGGGTGACACCGGTGACCGCAAGCACCGCGTCGAGCGTTCGGAACGGTCGCGCCGCGATCAGTTCCGCACCGACCCGCCGTCCGACCGCAAGACCGTCGGAGAGGCCCACGGTTTCCGCCAGCGCATCGGCATCGGCCACCGCGTTCAGAAAGCCGAGGATGCGGCGGGCATCGACGGGGGCGATATCGCCCGGACGCAGGAGGCTCGCGGCCATGGCTCAGCCGAGGTCCCGCGCGGCCAGCAGCTGGCTGACGAGATCGACGCCCGCCTTGCGGCCCAGTTCCACGTTGACCAACTCGACCTTGTTGGCGGCGTCGAGCGCCAGCGACTCGGCGCGGCGCACCGGCCCGGTGTCGCCCAGCAGGTCGTTCGAGAGCTTGGCGTTCTCCGCCCGCACCTGGTCGAGGATGCGGGTTTCGGAGGCCTGGGCGTTGGTGGCGGTCTCGGCCAGCACCTGGCTCGCCGCGGCCTGCGCCGCGACCGCGCCGCGCACGCCCGCGCCGCCGACCGCACGCGCCGGTGCGGTGGCCTCGCGCGCCCCGGGGGTGAGTGCTGCCGAGTAGACCATGCTCTGCTGCACGGCGAGCCCGCCGCGGACGTTCTCGATCAGGGGCTGGAAATAGTCAGGCTGGCCGGTCGCGGGCAGGGTCGTGATCGCCTCCTGTGCCGCGGCGTACTGGCGCTGCTGCCCGAGGATTCCCAGCGGCTGCACCTCGGCCTGGATGGCATCGAAGATGCCGTCGAAGGCAAACTCGAACCCCTGCAGCAGCAGCGGCGTGAAATTGGTGACATAGACGTCGATCAGCGGCGGCGGCGGCGGCAGGTATTGCGTGACGATCCAAGGGTAGACCCAGTCGCGGAAGGTGACCCGGATCGAGCCGGCCGCCATGGCACTGTCGGCGGTCCCGGGGCTGTCGTCGGGTTTAACGAAGGCCATGACGGTGGCGAATTCGTCGTGCCAGTTCAGCGTGAAGGCCGGTGCCAGCGGCACGTAGGTCCGGGTCGGGTTGTTGAGGTAGATGCCGTCGAGATAGTCGCGCATCACGAACGTGTCGGTGCGCTCGTAGGCGTCGGTCACGACCGAGTAGGCCTGCGCGATCTGGGTGGCGGCGGGCGTTGTCGCGCCCATGAACATCTCGGCGACGGTCTGGCTGCCGACGCTCGTTCCAAGCACCGCCGCGACCTCCAGTTCCTCTTCCTCGGCAAGCGCGAGACCGGTTTCCTCGCGCAGAAGGGCGCGGGCCTCGCCGTTGGCATCGACGCGCACCGTCACGGTCTTGCCGCCGGTGCCCGCGCGCGAGGTGAAGCCGGGCGCGGCCTTGAGGCTGCCCCAGACGGTCACGAAATCGACCCAAGGGCGCGAAGAGGGGTTCGACAGATCCAGCGGGTTGCCGTCGAAGTCCGTCACCCGTGCCACGATCTCGGCGCGTTCGCCGATGGCGAAGCTGCTGCGCGGCGTGGACAGCTGCAATTGCCGGTAGCGCGAGCGCACGAGGGTCGCGAGCGCCTCGAGATCGGCGATCTGGCCTTCGGCCGTCTCGAGCGCGGCCTCGTTGGCGTCGATGCGGGCCTCGGCGGCGGCGAGCTCGACCTGCAGGTCGCCGAACCGCGCCTCGATGGCGTCGATGAGACCGTTCCAGTCGCTGGCGCGGATCAGTTCGCCGTCGACTTTTCCCCCGAAATTCTCAGCAAGTTCAGGCATCCTGGTCTCCTCTCACGATGGTTTCGCCGAAGGCCACGCGCAGGCGCGCGGCGGCAGGGCGCACGCGTTCGGCGGCGCCGTGGACGCGGTCGAGCACCGCGCCGGGCAGGGTTTCGTCGGGGTCCGGCCGGTCGAGCCGGACGGTGATCGAGAATGGCGCGCTGGGGTGCCAGCGGAAGGTCACGCGCGCGGCCGGGTTGAAAGCGAAGACCTGGTCGAGTGCCGCGCGTTCGCCCTTGGAGAGGTACCGCCCTTCCCAGGGCGCGGCGCGTTCTCCGGGCGGTGTCAGCAACCGGCCTTCGCGGGTCCAGGCCGGGAAGTCGGTGGGACCGGGCGGGCTGGGCTCTTCTTCCTGCAGGTAGCGCCAGTGCGTCGTTCCAGGCTCGAGCCGGGGGATCGCCGGCAGACCGCCCTCGACGATGCGGTCGGGCGTCGGTTTCACGCGCAGGCGCAGGGCGGCGGGCGTTGCGCCGCCGTCTTCGGTGAAGACGCCGTCGGCCAGGCTGCCGAGCCGGGCCTCGGCCCCGTCGGTCCAGTGAATGGCCGTCACCGCATCGGTGTCGGCAGAGATGACCGCGGGACTTTGGGCGGCAAAGCCCGTGCCGCTGGCATCGGTGAACTGCCAGGCGCCCGCGCCTCTGTCGAAGCGCCAGCCGCTGGCCGGGTCCTCGGGATCGAGCCGGGGCAGCCGGGCCAGCCCGTCGTTCTGCTCGGACCAGTCGAAGCCGTCATGCACCAGAAGCCCGCGCCCGGTCCCGGTCCAGATCCGACCGCGTTCATCGCGCGCAAGCGCGTGGATCGGCTCGGTGCCAAGCGCGGGGAAGGCGCGCAGGCGCGTGGCGTAGGTGTTGCGCACGCGGTGCGCCCCCCAGGACGCAAGCCCACTTTCCGTGCCGATCCAGAGCAGGGTGTCCGGCCCGCGCATCAGCGCGGTGACCGGCGGCAGGAACACCGCGTCGTCGCCAGGCAGGTCGTCGGTGTCGGGATCCCAGGACAGCCAGTCGGGCACGGTCTCGTCGATGCTGTCGCCGGAGTAGACGTGCCAGAGCCCCGATTTCAGGTCGTGCCGGAAGAGGCCCGCAGCGCCGCCCAGTGTCACCAGACCGTCGGGTTCGGCGATGAGCGCCGCCAGCGTGGTCTCGGTCTCCGTGCGCGACCCGGGTCCTGTGGGTGCCAGCACGTCCCCGCCGCCGAGCGTGGCGGCCCCGGTGGCGGTGGCGGCCCAGATGCTGCCGTCCGCGGCGCGGGCCATCGCGTTGACCGCCGGGTCGCTGGCCCCGGCGGGGTCGGGCAGAAGCGTCGGCGGCGCGGCGAAGGGATCGAGCCGGGCGAGGCCCGCGTCGTGGCCGACGAGCATGTCGGTGCCATCCACGAGCAGACAGCGCGGCACCGGCAGGCCGGCGAAGACCTGGCTCCAGCCCGTGCCGTCCAGACGCCAGAGTTGCCCGTCGCCGGCATCGTCGGTCGCGGCCCAGAGCGCGCCGTCGGCACCCGTGGTCAGCGCCGTGATCCGGCCGCCGGGTGCCGCCGGTGCTGCCGCCCAGGGACCGGGTGCCGTGGGATTGGCGGGAGTATCCTCGCCCGGCAGGGCGGTGGCGACGCGCACGCCGCTTTCGCCGCCGAGCCAGCTTGAGAAGGTCGGCCGCAGGGACAGGACCTGGCCCGGATCGAGGCTGCCGTCGTAAAGGATGCCGATGCCGGTCCCGGTCTTGGGCGAGAACCGCTCGATGAGCGGATGGTCGGCGGCGTCGATCCGTCCCGGCTCGGGGGTTGCGCCCTCGATAAGGATCTCCGGCGGCGCCGGCGTCAGCGAATGTGCGGCGATCTGCCAGCGCATCAGCGGCCCGACCAGCCCTTTCGGCGCGCCGCGCGCACTGACAGGCAGGTTGCGGGGCGCGGCCGGGGCGAATTCCTCGACCGCCACGGCGCGTTCGGCGGTCCCCGATAGCGCGAGGCGCGCCGCCTGCAGGATCGCGGCACGGGTCGAGACCCCGTTGCGCCACAGTGCCACGGTCCCGAGTACGCGACGCCGGAAATCCTCGACCGTCTCGCGCGAGGAGGCGGGATCCGTGTAGGGCGCCAGCCCCAAAAGCCCGGCCAGCCGCGCGAGATCGTCGAGATACGGGTGCTCCTCGACCTCCGGGTCCTGCGGCAGCAGCACCGGCAGGCCCGCCTCGCGCCGGAAGGCCCCGACGAAGGGCGAAATCGGGGCGTAGTCGGCGAACTGCGACCAATGCGCCTGCATGGTGTTGCCGGCATCGATCCGCGCCCGGCTCAGACCGCCGCCCGTCGCCGTGATGAGATCCGGCAGCAGGCCCGTCGCATCCGGCTCGGGCCGCCAGAGCGACGGCAGCAATTCGCGGATGGCGTCGCGTGCGGCCATCGCGTCAGCCCTCCGCCTCGATGGACACGGCGCCGAGCGACAGGCGCTCGCCCTCGCTCAGCACATAGGCATCGCCGTCCGCCGAAAGCACCCGGGTCAGACCGTTGGCCTGTTCGAGGAAGAGGCTGACGGAATAGACCCCGGCATCGACGGGCAGCGCCGGTTGCGGGCTGGCGGCGTCGAAGGCGGCAAGGGTCGCGCCGTCGCCAACGGGCGCGGGCAGGACGTGCAGCAGCTTGCCGAAACTCAGCGTGCGCTCGGCCTCGCTGCCGCCGTCCGCGGCGCGGTCCGACAGATGCGAAAATGCGGCGTCGAGCGCCGCGGTGACGGCGTTGACGTCCGGCACGGCTTCGGCGGCGGGGAAGGAGACGGCCAGATCGCTGCGCGTCGGCAGCAGCGGGTCCGAGATCGACACGTCCGAAAGTGCCGTGGCCACGCCGGCAAGGTCGATGACCCCGCCCGCGGCGTCGAGCCGGTTCTCCGGCCCGGACCCCAGCAAGAGGTCGGCGGACAGCAGGGTGACGTCCTCGACCCCGGGCACGGCCAGCACGTCGCCGACGATGCGGTTGATGCTGGCGTTGTCCTTGACCGGCAGGGTGCCGAAGTAGCCGGTGACCGCCGCGCGCACCGCCTCGTGGGCGGCGCGCCGGTCCGGCTCGGCCAGACCCGTGCGGGTGGTCACGCGGACCGACAGATCGACGCCCACGGGAACCTCCACCCCGGCAAGCTCGAGCCGGACTCCGGCGGGCCGCGCCTCGTCGAGCGCACGCAGCAGCTGGGCGTGGCGCTCGGGCGACAGCGCCTCGGCGACCGGGCGCACCACGACGACGCCGGGCCGGTCGGAGGGCTCCTCGATCTCGCCCTGAAGCCCCTGCCGTGCCAGCGCCGCACGCAGTGCGCCCAGCGTCCCACGTTCGGAGCCTTGCAGGAAAGCACGGGCGCGGTCGCGCAGTTCCGCATCTCTTTCGGCCTCGGCGCCGCGCGCGGCGGGGGCGGGGTTGGTCACCGACACGATTCCGGCGATGGGGATCGGCAGCAGGGTCAGCACTTCCGCGCCGACCGGCGAGTTGCCGGGTTCGACGTCGCGCGCCTCGACCGAGATGCGTTTCTGCGCCGGGGTCATCGTCACCGGTTCGACGGTTTCGTATTCGACCGTGACCTCGGCGTCGATGATCCGCGTGCCTTGCGGGATGGTGATCGCTCCGGTCGCGGCGTCGTCGCGCTGGAACCGGACTTCGGTGACCGCGCGACCGCCCGGAACCCGCGTGACCCCGAGCAGCGCCACCACGTTGTCGAGTGCCCGGCCCGTCGCGGTGTCGAGGAAGCCGGCACGGTAGACGCCTTCGAGCTCGGCATGAACCCGCGCGGTCTCGCGCGCGATGGATTCGACCAGTGTCCGGGTGACGCTGCCAACCTCGAAATCGGTGAGCTGCGTGGCGCCGTCGCGGCGCAGATAGTTGACCTCGAAGAGTGTTCCGGCGTCGGGTTGGTTCCCGGCCTCCTTCCAGATCAGCGCCGTGCCGTCGCCCGAAAGCTCGACGTCGGTGCCGGCGCGGAAGCGGTGCGACAGCCCGTTGCGCGCCCCGTGGACCGAGACGAGGCGTCGCGCGGGCGGTGCGTCGAGCATCGTGCGCGTGCCGTCGCCCGGCGGCGGGAACGGGTGCGCCTCGGCCGAGGTGCCACCCGCCAGCCCGGTGAGCATGGTTTCAAGGACTTCCGGGTAGTCGCGCCTGCGAAAGCTCATCCCTGTCCTCCCGTATCCAGTTCCAGTGCAAACGAGATCGCCAGCGGCGCATCCGCCCCGACGGGCAGGACCTCGACGGCGATGCGGATCACGTCGCGCAGCACTTGGTGCGGCGTCACCTCGACCGAGACGACCTTTTCGATGCGCCGCTCGGCATTGAGCGCGGCCAGCACATGCAGCTTTGCGAGGTTGCGGATCGTCTCGGTGTTGCGCGACCCGATGATCTCGTAGAGCCGCGCGCCATAGGTCGGATGTCCGAGTGCCGCCAATTCGCCCTGCGGGGTCAGCAGCCGCATCACCAGCGCCTGCCCGAGGTTGTCACGCCCGCGCAACGTCGCGAAATCGCGGATCGTGATCCCGCGACCGCCCTCGACGCGGCGCGTGGCGGTCTCGCCCGTCCGGTAGACGCGCAACAGGCGGTTGTCGAGCAACTCGAGCGCGATGTCATGGCCGAGGTTGGCTTGCGGATCCATCGTCTATCCTCCCGCCAGCACGGTGCCGACCGCGATCACGGTGCCCGAGGGCAGATCGGCCGGATCGTTGCAGGTCAGCGCGGTGTCGCCCGCCCGCGCCAGGGGCTTGCCGTTGACCATCACCGTGGCCGAGCCCAGCATGATCTCGCCCCGGTTCTTGGGCGGGCTCTGGAACGGGCCGCCCTGCGGGATATGCGCCGGGCTGTTGGTCGCGGTCGAGCCCTGGGTCGCGGCGGGCTTGCCCTCGATCATCACGTCGGTCGAGAGCTGCCCGTCGAGCTGGCCGGTGAAGGGATGCGGCAGCGGCGTCGGGATCGGTCCGCCGGGCGAGGGGATCATCACGATATGGATGTCCGTCGCCACGATCATGTCGCCCTGTTTCGCTGCCGGATTTCCCATGTCTTAAAGTCCTAGTTCAGGTTGATGATCGCGCCCTTGAGGGTCAGTTCGCCCTGCGCCTCGACGGCGACGGTGGTACCCTTGAAGGTCAGTTCGGTGCCGTCGAGCACCACCGCCTTGTTCGACTTGAGCGTCAGCGTCCCGTCGCTGTCGATGCTGAGCTGGGCCTGCCCGCCGCCGACGTCGATGGACACGACGGGGTCGTCGTCCTTCAGCACCAACTCGAGCGAGGATCCGAGCTTGACCGTGGCCGAGGCCGTGTCCGCCGAGGAGACGTGCAGGTCGACGCCCTCGCCGTCACCGCCGTCGGCCGGCAGGCGCAGGCGCGCCTCGCCCTCGGCGTTCTCGGGTGGGCGGTCCTCTGCGTTGTAGAGGCTGCCGAGGATCACCGGGGCGTTGGCGGAGCCGCCGAGGAACTGCACGAGGACCAGGTCGCCCACGTCCGGGATCGACACCAGCCCCTTGCGCGGGGTCATCACCGGCACGCGTTCGAGCACCGTCTCGCTGTCGCGCAGGCGCACGGTGCAGGCGTAATTGTCGCTGTCCGAGGCGCTTTCGTGCGGGTGAAGCTCCTGCACCACGGCGAGCTCGGGCAGGCGCAGCCCGCGCAATTCCTCGCGGATGATCCGGCGCAGATCCTGGTAGGCATCGAGGTTCATAGCAGTCCTCCCAGCAGGCCCAGGGCGCCGGCGTCAGCATCCGCGCGGGCCAGGGTGACGTGGTTGGAAAAGCCGCGGCCCGTGTCGAGCCGCAGGGTCGAGGTCATCACCCGCCAGGGTCCGTCGAGCGCGGTGCCGCTGAGGGCGAGGATCATGCCCGGCTGGGCGTCCGGATAGGCGGCGAGGTGCAGCTCGCCCGGGGCCGCGTCGCGGGCCAGCGCGCGTCCGCGCGCGGCGGCCAGGCCCTCAATGCCGTCGGGGCCGCGCAGCCAGGGGGCAGAGACATCCCGGATCGTCGGCCCGCTTCCGCCCTCGGCCTGCAGCGGGGCCGCGTCCTTGCTGAGCCAGGCCCAGTCCTGCCCGCCGGCGCCGGTGACGCGGACCTTGCCGGCCGCGACGCGTTCGCCGAGACGGGCGGACAGTATCGCGTCGCCGGCGGCGACGGGGATTTCCTCGCCCGATCCGGCGTCGTCGACAAGCTCCAGTTTACCGTCGTCGGCGAACCGTGCGAGCCGCCCCATGGAGGCGGCGAGCCGCGCGACGTGATCGAGCACCGATGCGCCGCCATCGGCGAAGTAGCGCGGCAGCGACGGACCGCCCGAGGCGTCGGCATCGACCCCGGCCTCGGAACAAAGCTCGGCGATGATGTCGCCTGTGCTCATCTCGGCGAAGGCCGTGCTGGTCCGGGCTTGTGCCAGCGCGCGCGCGCCGTTGCCGATGCCCAAGCGGACGCTGCCGTCGGACAGATGTTCGAGACTGTCGAGGGTGCCGGCAAAACTCGTGGCCCGGTCACCGAGGGAGATGCCCACGGTTCCCGCCTCGCCGAGCGTCGGCAGGGGGCCGGCACCTTCTGGCGGCCTGAGATGGACCTCGGCCCAGTCCACGAAGGGCGCGAAGCCGCGCGCGATTCCGAGCGACAGCACACCGGTCTCGAGCCCGGCGGAGGCGCCGAAGGGTCCGATGTCCGGGGCCAGCCCGCCCAGCGCGCCGCCGCCCCCGCCGCCGAAGGACAGCGTGACCCGCGGCGCGGTGACGCCGGGGGTCGTCTCGGTGTCGCGGTCGAGTAATCCGAAGGTCATGCGCCGTTCCTCGATCTGTACCAGGTCAGGCTTTTCAGGATGCCGTTGTTGAGCGGGCTGTTCTCGGGCAGTTGCCCGACCCGCATGTCACGGAAGACGAAGGGAATGGTGATCACCGTGGACGGGTTGCCGGTGCCGTCGTCGGGCAGCACGTGCATGTGCAGGTGATTGTGGAAACTCACCCCTGTATCGCCGGCCAGGGCGATCAGGTCACCTTGCGACACCGGCGTGCCGGAGCCTGGCGTCACGCTTTCGGCAGTTGGCGTCACGCCGCCGAAGAGCGGCGCGTTGGTGACCCCGTTGGTGGCGAGGTGACCGTAGACCGAATAGGTCTGCACTGCGCCCGTGCCGTCGAAATCGTCATGCTCGGCATCCGGTGTGCCGCCGTGCCGTATGGTGATGAAGTTCCAGCCCATGTTGTCGACGCTGTCGGCGATGTTCTCGGTGAAGGCCCAGACCACGCCGCCGCGGCAGCAGGCGATGGGTTCGCCGAAATCGTGATCGAAATCGTAGGCATAGGCCTGCTGGACGGCGTTCAGGGCCGGGTTGGCAAAGTTCGAGTTGGTGATCCGGTTGTGGCTGAAAAGCCCCAGGTTGGCCTGGCCGCAGTAGCGCTCGACGCCCGCCGGGTAGGGCAGCAGGTAGGGCGAGGTGGCGCGGTCGGGATAGCCGCGGAAGCTGCCGCCGCCGACGCGGTAGGTGCCGCGCGCCGTCGCGTTCTCGCGGAAGATGTAGAGGTAGAACCAGAAGAGGCCGAACATCCGGCCCGCGGTGATCCCCGCGGTGGTCAGAAGGCGCTTGTAGTCCCAGCCGGCCGAGATCACCTGCGCGAGGAACGAGCCGACCAGCCCCGCGCCGAGGCCCATGCCGAGCCCTCCGGCCAGCCACATCACCGCCATCGCGTTGGTGCGCTGCGGCCTGAGGTCGTTGCGGCCGGCGTTGAACAGCATGATCGAGTAGTTGTCGCGCGGGAAGGCGGCGATCAGCGCTGCCGCCAGCCCGACCTCGGTGGCAATGACGAAGGATTTCTGCTTGCGGTGGTTGGCCGCGGGGTTGGACCCCAGACCGCGTTCGCCGTCCCGATGACCGCCGAAGTTGAGCAGGGCCACGAAGCTGATCAGCCCGTCGCGGGCGAGGTTGCAGAGGAAGATCGGCGTCAGTGTCCTGAAAATGTCACCCGCTTGCACAGTCAGCCAATGCAGGAATTTCTCGGTCGGGGCGTCGGACTGGAGGTTCTGGAAGCTCGATCCGAAGGTGAAGATACCTTTCACCCCGACAAAGCTTTCGAGGTATTTGCCGAACCGCCGCAGGTGCGGACCGCCCTGCAGCAGGTGGCCCGACAGCGGCCGGCCCCAGAGGACCTGCTGAATCAGGTCGGCGTACTCCCAGGCGCAGACGGTGGCGTTCTGCGCCTCGTGCCCGGGCTGGATCTCGATCGTGTGCCAGATCGCCTTGGCGGCCTCGGCGGCGAGGCTGACCACCTGAGCATAGATCTCGCAGGTTCCGGGTTCCGCATGCGCAAACTTGAACCACAGCGCGTTCGGGATCTCGCCGGCGAAGATCGGCGCGTCATTCCACTTGACGTCCTCGCCGATGTGGATCGGCATGTCGTCGCACATCACGTACTTGCGGTCGCCGGTCACGTAGACCTGGTGGTGCGGCCACTTGAAGGTGCTGGCCACCCAGCGCGCGAAGGCGCGCGTGGAGTCGATCTTGATCCTCTTGATGTCGCCGTCGAAGGCATGTTCGACGACGCGGCGGTTCAGCAGGAAGAGATCCTGATCGTCGCGGTAGTTCTGACGCAGCTTCCTGATCTCGTCGGTCAGGTCTTCGTCCGGGATCAGGTCGCCGTCGCCAAGCTCCAGCACCGGTCCCGACTGCAGGATGCGGTTGAGCCCGGCCACGATCGGCAGCAGGTCCTCGCGCTCCGGGTCGCCGCCGGAGAAGGCGTCGAGCGGAGCGCTTTCGACCGGGGTCAGCGCGTCGCGGATTTCGCGGATGACCGGGTTGTCGGAATCCCTGAACGTGGTCAGGAAATCATCGGCCCCGTCGAAATCGTCGAGCCCGACGAGCGGCAGGTCCTCTTCACGCAGCAGGTAGCTGGCAAAGTACGAATACTCTGCGTGATCCGGTTTCGAGGCGACACCGGCGTTGATCGGCTGGGGATCGGTGGATACCGCCGCGCTGGCGGCGACCGCGGCGTTCAGCGAGGCCTCGATGCCGTCGAGCGCGCAGTTCACCTGCCGCAGCGCTTCGTCGAGCGGCGAGCCGCGCAGCGCCTCGTGCAGCATCCGCGCCAGCGCCTCGGTGTCGATGCCGGGCGGGATCAGCAGGTGCGCGCGCAGACCGAACCGCGCCAGCGTGACCCGCGCGAGGTTGACGCGTCGGCGCTGGTCGGCGTCGATCGGCGCGGGCAGGTCGCGCAGGCGTCGCCGCAGCACATCGGTGTATTCGACGATGCGGTCCGACAGGAAGTGCGGCGCGAGACCGAGGTCGTCTTCGACCAGCGACTTGAGGAATTCCATCTCGGCGCGGATGGCCGGCAGGGTCAGCGCGTCGGCGGCGCTGCGGGCGAGGTCGAGGAAGGTCCGGATCAGCCCGATGATCTTCGACGGATCGTCCGCGATCTCCCCTGCGTCGCCGACCAGTCCGTCAAGGAACCCGCGCACCGACGGCAGCCGGGCCTCGATCCGGGCCAGCGCGCGGTCCTGCCGGGTCTGGCCGCCCGCGTCCTCGGCGGTGAACCAGGCGATGACCGTCTGGCCGACCTCTTCGGCCGCCGCCTGCGTCTCGGCGGCAAGCGGTCCCTCGGCCAGCGTGTCCTCGGCGAAGATCGCCGCCAGCCGCGCGATATCCTCGGCAAGCGCCATCATCGGGTCTTCGGCGTCGCGACCGACGCCGAAAGGTTGCAGCAATGCGGTTCCAAGTGCCATCCGCGACCTATCCCGTTCCGATGCTTGCGCCGCCGCCCGCGCCGCCGGGGCGTGCCGCCAGCAATGCGCCGTAGGCGGTGTTGATGCGCTCCATCTCGCCCTCGAGTTCGACCTCGAGCCCGCGCAGGGCCTCGATCAGCGCGTCGAAGACCGGCGTGATGTCGAGCGCCTCGACCAGGGGCAGCACGTCCGCCTCGTACCTGTCGCGCACCGACGCACCGATCAGCGTGGCCGGATCGAACCCCTGCAAGACGGCGACGGCGTCCGCGACGCTCTGGTCGAGCGCGTCGATCTCGGGCTGCGGCAGGATCAGTGAAAGATCGAGCGCATCGATCACCTCGCCGAACTCACGGTCGAGCGTCACTATCAGCGGTCCCGGTCCCGCCGCCTCGATCTCGGCGCGGACCGACTGGAAGACGCCCTCGATTGACTCGCGTAGGAAGGCGAGGTCGATGTTGCGTACCGTGTCCACGACCTGCTGCACGGCGTCCGTTATCGTCTGGAGCGAGGCGGGACCGGTCAGGATGTTTCCGACGGCGGAGGTCAGCCGTGAACTGAGATCGGCGAACCCGCCGGCGACGACCCCGACCGGGACCGCCGCGCCACCGAGCCGGGCGATCAGGTAGCGCACCGGGACCAACGCCTTTTCGACCTCGGCCTCGACCGCGCCGCGCAAGAGCGACGCATCGGCGGCCCCGTTGCGCAGGTCGGTCAACATGCCGTCGGGTCCGTGCAACGCATCCTCGAAATCTGCGGCCATCGACTCGAGCCCGTCACGGGCGTCGCGCAGGCCCTCGTGCAGGACCGAGGCCGCGCGCAGCCCGCCGGTGTGCGCGGCGTCGAGCGGGTCGAACCGGCCCAGCACGTCCTCGATAGCGGTGCGCTCCGGCCCGGCGGGCAGGGCGCGCATCAGTGGCAAAAGGCGCTGGCGCAGGGCGACCATCCGCGACAGGGCCGCCTCGGGGTCGAGCCCGTCGAGCGCCGTCATCAGCGGATCGACCGCGGTGTTGTAGCGCGGCAGCAGGTCCTGACCGCGCGCGCCGTCGATGGCCGACGCGATCTCGGACAAAAGCGTATTGAGCGCCGCGGCGTTGGGCAGGCCGTCGAGCTTGGCAAGCGTGGCGTCGCGCCAGCCGTCGATGGCCGCGTCGGGGTCTTCCAGCGCCGAAAGCGCCGTCGCGACCTTGGACAAGGCTTCCTCGACCGAGTTCACCGTGTCGAGCACCGCCTGGATCGTGTCGAAGACCTCGTCGATCTGGTCGAAGATCTCGTCGATGGGGGCGGCCTCGATCACATCCTGCACGGCCTGTTCGATCGCCGCCTCGATCGGGGCCAGCAGCGCGTCCGGCGACAGTTGGTCGAACTCCGAGAGCAGCCCGTCGAAAGCCTCGGACACCGGCGCCAGCACACGCGAGGGCGACGCGACCTGCTTGAGCCTGACCTTCTCGGCGGCGAGTGCGGCCTCGAGCGGGTCGAGCAGGGCGCTGGGCTGGACCGCCTGCAACGCGCCCTTTGCCTCGGCGAAGGGGCCGCCGAGGGTCTGGGTGACCAGCGTGCCGGGGTCGAAGGAACGGATGCGGTCCACGACCTCCTGCGGCTTCTCCCGGATTTCCTCGAGCAGTTCGACCGGCCCCTGTTCGATCTTCACCCCAAGATCGTCGATCAACGGCTGGGTCACCGGGCGCAGGTCCGGCGGCAACACCCGCAAGGCGATGTTCAGCAAGCCCAGAAGCGCGTCGTTGAGCTCGGTATCGTCGAGCGCGCGCAGCCCCGCCTCCATCTGCTCGATGAGCTTGACGACCTCGTCGGTGACCGGCGCGAAAGAGAGCGTGCTTGCGGCCTGCGCGGCCTCGTCGAGGGCGGCGCGGATGTCCTCGGCGGCAGACACCACGGCGGGGTCCTGCAGGATCGACGTGATCTCGGCCACCGCCTGCGTGACCGCGTCGGAGATCGCCTGCGGATCGAGCGTGTCGATGGCATCGGAGATCGCCTGGATCGCCTCGGCCAGCGCGTCGCGCAGGGGGGCGAAGGCGTCGGTGATCTCGCGCTCGAGCGTGTTGCCGATCTCGGTGATCACGGCCCGGATTTCGTCGGCCAGATCGTCGAGCGGCAGGTTCTGCACCGCGGCCTCGACCTCGGCGAAGGCCGAGCGTGTCTCGAGCGCCACGGTGGAAAGTGCGCCGCTGATCTGGTCGGCGATCTGCTGGGCTTCGGTGGCCACGGTGCCGACCCCGCCCTCGATGGCCGACAGGTCCAGCTTTTCGCCGAGATCCTCCATGAAGTCGATCAGCGGCGCGAGGTGATCCTGCAGCTCCTGCTGATCCTCGGGTGTGGCCGGTGTGTCGCTTTCAAGCGCGGTGAAAAACGGGCCGGGGTCGACGGGCTCGAGCTGGGTCGCAAGATGCAGGAGGCGGTCATGCACCTGCCGCGGTAGTTCGGAGAGGGCAAGGACGGCAGCGGGAACCAAAGGAGTGAAGTCGGCCGCCTGTGATCCGCGCACGGTCTCGAAGGCCGCGATGTGCCCGTCGAGCGTCGCGGCCTGCGTTGCGGCTCCGGCCGGATCGTCCGTTTCGAGCGCCTCGGCCATGGCGGTAGCGGCCGCGTCGTAATCGGCGGCGAAGGTCGACAAGTCGCCGACGCGCAGCGCCGCCTGGAGCCCCAGCGCCGGGGCCGCGGAGATCTCGATCTCGCCGGTCGCCGCCAGCAGGCGGTCGCGCAGAGCCGTGAGCGTCGAAGCGATTTCCGTGCCGACCTGCGCCGGGCTGTCCAGCGACCAGCGTCCGAGGGTCTGGACCGGCAGCAGGATGTCGTCGAGCAGCGGGACGCTGACCGGCAGGAAGAACGGGCGCTCGGGCCCGCGCGCGATGCCGACAAGAAACTCAATCAGCGCTTCCGGGGTCAGCGGGTCGGGCAGCTGGTCGACGCGGGCCGACATGTCGAGCGCGCGCGCCTCGACGACCGCTGCGCGGCTGGCCCCCGAGGGAGGTGGCGGTTCGGAGCCGGGCGGCACCATCGAGTCGGGCTCGGCGGGACAGCGGAACTCGGCCTTGGCGACGCCTTCGATGGCACGCGCGGCGTCGAGCGTGCGGCCCAGAAGCGGCAGCAGATCCTCGGTCACCAGCACAGAGAACCGCGACAGGTCCGCAAGCGCGTCAGGGGCCGCGCCGCCGGTGATCGCAGGGATCGCGCCGCGCGCCTCGCCGAGCCCCGCCTGCACGTCGCCGCCGTCGGGCAGCGCGGGCGCGATCAACCCGGCCAGTGCCGCGATGAAGGCTGCCAGCCCGTCGGGATTGTCGTTGAGGGTGGCAGCGAGTTGCGCGATCTCGACCAGCTTGCCGATCTCGCCGCCGAGCGAGGCGTCGAAGGAGGCGCCGTCGATTCCGTCGTTGAGCCGCTGCAGCAGGTTCGCCATCTAGCCGCTCCCGAACAGGGACTGGACGGAGGGGCCGATGCTTCCAATGCCGTCGAGCAGCGCCGTCGCCTCGTCGGTGGCGCCACCGACAAGCGAGGATGGATCGGAGAAATCCGGTATGTCGCCAAGCGCCGCGACGGCATCGAGCGCGTCGGTCACGCCGTCGACGAACCCCGCAGCCTGGTCCAGCAGGTCGCTGTCGAGCGCACCGAACGGATCGTTGGGCGGCGGCGGCGGCGGGCTTTCGCGCAGCACCATGCGATAGGCCAGTTCCTCCGGGCGCGCGGCATGTTCCTCGACCACGAGGCTTTCGATCAGAACGTATTGGATCTCGGTGGCGGCGACGATGTCGGCGACGAAGGTCATCGGCTCGGCATCTGCAAAGCGCTGGCGCGCGTCCTCGAGAAACCCGGTGCGCTCTTCCTCCTGGAACACTGATCCCGCGATCTGGATTTCCGTCGGGTCCGTGCCGAGATCCTGGAACAGGCTGCCCGCGCGGCCCGGGATGCGGTGCTCCTGCAGCTTGCGGTGCTCCTGCGTGCGCATCATCGAGATGCGCGGGATCTCCCAGTCTCCGAGCATCGGCGTCACGGTCATGGCGGTTCTACCCCGTTGCGCCAAGCGAGATCGGCGAGGCTGCGCGCGTGATCGTCGGAGTCGGGATGCCTTTCACGGCCCGCAGGCAGGGATGCTTCGCTCGGCCGGGTGTCGCGGGGGGGAAGTTCGGGGATACCGGATCGGATTGGTGTTTCGCGCGGCGTCGCGTCGGCGCGCGCGGGGGCTGGCGCTTCGGCCGGCAATGCGAAGGTCTGCCGGCCTGGCGCCGGGGAGGTTCCGGGTTCGGCGGCTTCCCGCGACGCGAAGGTGGCGATGGCGGGGACCTGCGGTGTCTCGGTGCTGGGCAACGACCGCAGCGGCAGGATGAGACCGGCGTTGGCGCGATCCTGCGCGACACGTACAAGTGCGTGGGGTTTTTCCTTGCCGCTTCCGACCGGCAACTCGCCCGATGCCGTCTGCTTCTGCTTGTCGCCCGCCGCGGCGGTGACGCGCTCGGCGCTCTGCTTGGAGGCTTGCGAGATCGCGGGCTTCGAGCGTGCGTCGCGTCGCTGTGCCTTGCGGATCTCGGCAATGTCCTTGAGCGTCTTCGGACGCGGCTTTAGCGTGTCCGCCTTTCGGGCGGGCGGTTTCGGGCGCGTCTTTTCCGCTGTCTCGTCTGCGGTTCGGTCTGCGGTCGCCTTTGGCAAACGGGCGGCAGGCTTGTTGTCCTCTCGCGCCTGCGTCGGCGTCGCGGACGCGTCTGCTCTATTGATCTTTTTCGGTCCGAGTCCGTCATTGCCTCCGGCAGACGTCTTTAACCGCGACAGGTCCGGCGCAACGACCTTCGGTTTCTGCGCTTTTGCAGGCGATGTGCCCTTGGAGGAGAGCAGCCGCGCCAGGGTGTCGGAGGCATCCGGGGGGGCGAGCAGGGCGTCGGCCGGACTGTCTGTGGAGAGACGTTTCTCGATGGCGTCGAGCGCGCCGAAGAGGTCCTGCGCGGGCAGCGACAGTCGCCGCAACGTCGCGAGCGCCCTGCGGACCTCCACTTTCATCGGCGTCACCCCAACGTCCATGTCCCGTCAGCCTCCGCGTCCGCGCAAAGCCGCCACATGCAGCATCGTTTCGCCCAGCGTGAGCTTGCCCACCTCCTCGGGCGTCCAGCCAAGCTCGCGCGACAGAAGCAGCGAGGCCTGCACCAGCGGATCCTCGAGCGCGCCCACGACGTCCTCCTCGCTGGCGGTGATACCGCTGATCCGGTTGACCTCGGCCAGCAGGAACTGCAGCAGACCCGCCGGCAGTGCGCCGATCTGGTCGAGCGACAGCGACGGGTCGATCAGCGCCTGCCGCACCATCAACGCGCCGCTCAGATCGTCGTTGTCGCGCACCGCCCGCGCGATGAGCCGCAGGTCGCGCACGGTGAGCGCGCGCAGCACGACGCGGCGGTCCTCGGCCTCGGGCAGCAATGCCTGCGGAATCTCCACGGCATGCTCGGCCGCGGCCCCGGCGATCAGGTCTTCGGCGCTGATCATGTCACTCTTCCGCGACGGTCACGTAGAGCGCCTGGAACCCGACCTTTTCCATCACGAACTCGTCCTCGGGCAGGTTGTAGACCCAGGTATCGAGCTTCACGTCGTGCAGCGTCAGCGTGTTGAGCGACCCGCTCGACTGGTTGGCCAGCCGCAGCGTGATGTTGATCGCGGGCTGCACCCAGTTGCCGCCCGGACGGCCGCCGCGGGCGTCGCCCAGCATCAGCCCGATCATCGCGCCGTTGACATAGGCCCGGCCCAGTTCGCCGCGCACGTTCACGTTGCCGGGACGCAGCTGGCTGGCGTAGCGCTGGCCGATCTCGTGGTAGGCGCGCACTTCGCTGGTCACCTCGACGCGCACGTCCTGCACGCGCCCGACGGCGGTCAGTTCGTGCTGGTCGAGGACCTCCTGCGCGGTTTCGCCTTCTGTCGTCTGCGGGGCCGAGAGAAGGATCGCCCCGTCCGCTCCGGTATAAACGTCAGTGTTCATGGGATGGGTGTCCTCTTATTGCAGCGTGATGGTCACGGCGACGAAGTCGATGCTGAAGGTCGGCTGCAGCAGCATGTTCACCACTGCCCGGCCGGCAATCTCGTCCTGCCGGGTCGCGGTCACCTCGAGCCGGTAGTCGGTGAGCTGTTCGTCGACCAGCATCGTTGTCAGAAACCCGTCGAGCGCGCTGTGCAGGGCGGCGCGGACGCGTTCGTTGTTGAGCCGTCCGATGAAGGCGTTCGAGACCTGCCGCGTGCCGGCCTTGGCGAAGTCGACGATCCGGCGTGTGGTCACTTGGGTGAAGCCACCGTCGTCCGTGGTCAGGCCGCGCACGACCCGCGTGCCGTTGCGCATCTCGAGCGCGAGGATGCGGTTCTGCACCATCCCGACCCGTTCGGCGTAGGAAAACCGCTGGGCGAGTGTGCCGACGCCCGTGACCACCTTGTTGGTCGGGCTGATATGCGGCGCCAGCGACGAGATCAGCGCCGCGACCGGCCCGGCGATGTAGTTGCCGGGAAGAACCACGGGTGTATCCGGCGTATCGGGGTTGAAAACCTCGTAACCCGGGGCGGCGAGGATGATGCGGTCGTTGGTCTGGGCCTGGCCCTGGATCGCCGAGGCGTCCGAGCCGTCCGCCCCGATCACGCAGATCAGGTCCTGCTGGTTGTTCTCGGCGCTTTCGACGATCGGCGGGATCACCGCAAGGGCCGCCGCGGTGTCGAGTTCGGGCGCGACGAGCAGCTGCACGTCTTCCTTGATCAGCTCCTCGAAGGCGGCTGTCATCGCGGTCTGGTCGGTGGCATCCGACACGCCGCGCGCAAAGACCGAGCGGGCCCCGTTGCGATAAAGTTCGCCGATTTGGGCGGTGAGGTTGAGACTGCCGCCACCGTCGACGGCTGCCGCGCCGAAGAATTCCTCGGCTTCCGATGCGGTGGAGAGCGTGCGGGTGGTCCCGGCATTCGCGGCGTCGGTCTCGCCGACGATGCCGATGTTGCCGGCGGAGATGCCCCGGACCCCGATCAGCCCCTCGGAGTTGACCCTGATATAGGTCCCCGGAAGGATCAGGTTGGCGCTTACGAAGGTTTCGGCCATGTGTCAGGTTCTCCTTTGGTCAGAGGCTCGAAAGCCGGAAGTGGCGGAAGCGGGCGGTGTCGGCCCGGCGGCAGAAGAATCCCACCGTGCCGGAGCCTGTGAGTTCGCTGTCGCGCCCGGTCAGCACGGTGGTCTCGTTCAGGGCCATCTCGAAGCGGTCGGCGTCGACCAGAAGGCGCAGCCGAAACCAGGTGTCGGGCGGAAAGCCTTGGGTATCGTCCTGCCCGCCGCTTTCCAGCAGCGCGCCGGAGCCCGCGATGCGCTTGCCCATCAGGCGGATGTCGGCGGGGCTTTCCAGCACCGCGAACCCGAAATTCTCGATGTCGGTGAAGCGGAACACGAAGCCGATCGTGCCGGTCGCGCCGCACTGCATCTCGGCGGTGACGATGAAATTCTCGACCGCGCCGCCCGAGGACGGGTCGAGCACGAGGTAGGTGCCGGTCTTGTTCGCGGCGATACCGTTGTTGCCGCCGGAGGTCGTTCCGGTCTGGATCACCTCCTGTGCGCCCGCATCGTAAGTCCAGTTGCCGTTCGTCCCCGAGCCGCCGTCGCGGTCGAGTGCGTTGAAATCGCCCAGCGGATCGTCCTCGAATTCGCTGGAATAGATCAGCCCGCCCGATCTCGTGAGCGCCGCCGTCGTGATGTCGGCGGGCACCTCGCCAAGCTGGCCCTCGGCCTGTGTCGGCAGCGGTCGATGCTCGAACGAAACGGCGAACAGCAGGTCGCGCCCGAAGGAGGCGCCGATACCGTCGGCGGCACGCAGCACCGGGGTGTCACGGTCGGCGATCCGGCGCAGGCGAAAGACGCCGGCCTGTCGCAGCAGCACCGGGTCGGCGGCGAGCAGGTCGCGGGCGGCCTGGCTTTCGGCGTCGGCGAGGTTCGAGCGGTTGTTGCCGAAAACCCGGACGGCGATTTCGGCGTCGAGTCTGCGGGCGTGCAATTCCGCGCGGGGGCTGGCGTTCAGGCCAACGAAACCGCCGATACCGGCGAGCCGGGGGGTGTTCGTCAGCACCACGACGTCGGGGTCGGGCGCAGGTCCGGGCGTGGATGTCAGAAAACCGGAAAGTACGGATTCGAGTGCGTCGATCGCCTGTCCGAGCGGCGCCAGCATCAGACTTCCCCCGCTTCAAAACACGGGAGGCTTAGTCTCTGGGGGACGGAAACACCCACAGCCAAAACTGCCTTTCCGGAAACGAAAGAAACAAAGAAGTTTGCAACTAGGAACGAGAAAACTTCTCTCTACAGTAGGCGAGAATCGGAAAATCTCATAGAAAATTCTATCACAGGTGGCGTGAAGCCCTGCGCCTCGCCTCTTCGAAAGAGACCGTGTTTCAAAAACTTGTGCGGGGTGGACGGGATTTTTGGACGGGCAGGCGCCGTTCGGTGGGAGGGTCGCAAGGACGCGCGCGAGACCGGACCACAGGCCCGGTCTGCGCCGGTCAGTCCTCTTTGCAGAACATCTCGTAGACCACTTCCATGATCTTGCGCGGTCGGTCGTCGGCGAGGCTGTAGTAGATCGTCTTGCCTTCGCGGCGTGGCGTCACCAGCCCTTCGAACCGCAGGCGTGACAACTGCTGCGAAACGGCGGCCTGGCGCGCCGACAGGAGTTCCTCGAGTTCTGTCACCGACTTCTCGCCCGAGGCGAGATGGCACAGGATCATCAGCCGGCCCTCGTGGCTGATCGCCTTGAGGAAGTTCGAGGCGCGCATCGCGTTCTCGGCCATCCTGTCAAGGTCTTCCGCACACATCTTGCTGTCGAAAACAGGCAGTCCCACGTCGATGCGTCCTCGTCTCGTGTCACGTTCCGGCCATCGGCCGGCATTCGTGCGAAGCCTAGCCGCCCGCTGCGGGCAGCACCCTCGCCTCTGTCATCATACGCGCCAGCAGGCCCCAAAAGAAGTCTTCTCCGGGATAGCCCTCGAGCCGCGAAACCTCTGTACCGTCCACCATCAGCACGAAGGTGGGTGTGAAATGGAAGCCGTCCTCGAAGCTCAGGTCGGCGGGCAGGGGATCGTGAATGTCGAGGCGCCGCAAGGGCGCGGCCCGGCCTTCCGCCGTTTGCGGGTACTTGTGCGCCACCTCCTGGTTCCAGCGCGCGCAGTAGTGGCAACCCTGCTGCTCGATCATTAACAACTCGCTGTCCGCAAGCACAGACAGTGCGCTCGCGCAGAGCAGCGCGAGAGATGCGATCAGGTGTCGGAGCGGCATGCGGAGTTGACCGGTCATTTTTGCACAACGTAATATGAATATGTGAATGGCACAAGTTCGGGACACCGCGCGCATGTTCGACGTCACATATGCCGGGGCCGCCTTCGCGGGATTGCTCTCGTTCCTGTCGCCCTGCATACTGCCGATGGTGCCGTTCTATCTCAGCTACCTTGCCGGGGCCGGGATGAACCAGATCTCGGCGACCGCATCCATCGACACGCGTGTCCGTAACCGCGCGGTTCTGTCGGCGATCTTCTTCGCGGCGGGCGTGGTGACGATCTTCATGGGACTCGGGGCCGCAGCGACCACCTTCGGCCAGATCGTCCGCGAATACTTCGACATCCTGCGCTGGAACGCGGCGGCGATCATCCTCGCGATGGGCCTACATTTCCTCGGCGTGATCCGCATCGGGATCCTCTACCGGCAGTTCCGCGCCGAGGTGGGGGAGACCTCGAACCTCAGCCTGCTCGGAGCCTATGTCATCGGTCTTGCCTTCGCCTTCGGCTGGACGCCCTGCGTCGGCCCGGTCCTCGCCGCGATCCTTTTCATGGCGGCAGGGTCCGAGAGCGCGACGCAAGGTGCGCTTCTGCTGTTGGTCTACGGCATCGGGATGACAGCGCCTTTCGTGCTGGCGGCGGCCTTCATCGGCCCTTTCATGCGGTGGATGGTGCGGTTTCGCAGGCACCTCGGCACGATCGAGAAGATCATGGGCGCGCTGCTGGTGCTCTTCGCGGTCCTGATCGCGACGAACTCGATGAACTACATTGGACAATGGATGCTGGAGGTCAGCCCCTTCGGCGCAATCGGATGATCGGAGGTTGAACGGATGAGAAAACTTGCGACGGCCTTGCAGGCCTTGGTTCTGGCGGGCGTTTCGGCTCAGGTGGCGTGGGGCGCCGAACTCGGCGACGACGGTCTGCACAAGGCGGACTGGATGCGTGAGACGTTCAAGGACCTGCGCGAAGACCTTGCCGAAGCGGGGGAAGAGGGCAAGAGGCTGATGCTGCTCGTCGAGCAGCGCGGGTGCATCTACTGCGCCAAGATGCACGAGGAGGTCTTTCCGATGCCCGAGATCGAGGCGCTGATCGAAGAAACCTATTTTGTCGTGCAGCTCAACATGTTCGGCGACGTCGAGGTCATCGACTTCGACGGCGAAGCGCTGCCGGAAAAGGACATGGTGCGCAAATGGAACGTGCTGTTCACGCCAACCGCGATGTTCTTTCCCGAAACGGTGCCCGAAGACGTGACCGCGGACCGGGCGGCCGTTGCGGTGATGCCGGGAGCGTTCTCGGCCAGCACGACGATGCACCTTCTGGAATGGGTACGCGACGCCGGCTACGAAAACGGGGAGACCTTCCAGAAGTACCACGCCCGGCGGCTCGAGCAGTGAGGGTCGCCGACCAAAAATTCAAGAAACTGAATTTATTGTTGCGTCGCGCGGAAACCATGCGCTAGGCTGGCCTTCGAAAAGACATGCTGCGGGAGGACACATGAGACTTTTCCAGGCCACAGCGCTCTTCGCCGCGCTGGCGTCGACGGCCGCGTTCGCCGCCGAGATCGCCCCGACAGAGGTTAGCTATGAGGATGGCGCGGTCTCGGCGCCGCTGTCCGCCCAGCCGGGAGATGCCGCCAATGGCCGTGTGATCGTCGGCGACAAGAGCCAGGGCAACTGCGTGGCCTGTCACGCGGTGTCCGACCTGTCCGACGTGCCGTTCCACGGCGAGATCGGACCGCCGCTCGATGGTGCGGGCGATCGCTGGAGTGAGGCGGAGTTGCGCGGGATCGTGTCAAACGCCAAGATGATGTTCCCGGAGTCGATGATGCCGTCGTTCTACAAGACCGAAGGCTTCGTCCGGCCGGGCAATGCCTATACCGGCGACGCGGCAGACGACACCTTCGGGCCGATCCTGACCGCGCAGCAGATCGAGGATGTCGTGGCCTATCTCGCGACGCTCAAGGAATGACGGGACAGTCTGCCAGGCAGGTGTCCGGATCACAGTATATCAGGAGGCTTTCAGCATGAGGCTGACAAGACGCAAGGCAATCATCGCGGGCGCGGGCGCCTTTGCCGCCATCGGCATGCCGCTTCGCCTGTTCGCGGCCGCAGAGGACGAAATCGCGGCCTTCACCGGCGGCGCGGATATCGTGGAGGGGGGCGTGACGCTCACCGCTCCTGAGATCGCCGAGAACGGCAACACGGTGCCGATCGAGGTCGCCGCCGAGGGCGCGGCCGAGATCATGGTGCTGGCGCTCGGCAACCCGGTGCCGCCCGTGGCCACGTTCAAGTTCGGCCCGCTGGCCGGGTCGCGCGCGGCCTCGACGCGTATCAGGCTGGCCCAGACGCAGGACGTGGTCGCCATCGCCCGGATGGAGGATGGCACGTTCCACCGCGCCACCGCCACGATCAAGGTCACCATCGGCGGCTGCGGCGGCTGATCGAGTTCAGGGAGACAGGACATGGCTTCAGGTGTGAAACCCCGGGTGAAAGTCCCGAAAACCGCATCCGCTGGCGAGACGATCACCATCAAGACGCTGATCAGCCACCAGATGGAATCCGGTCAGCGCAAGGATGACGACGGCAACGTCATCCCGCGCTCGATCATCAATCGCTTCACCGCAGACTTCAACGGCGAGAACGTCATCGACGTGGCGATGGAACCGGCGATCTCGACGAACCCGTATTTCGAATTCGAGGCGGTCGTGCCGGAGGCGGGTGAATTCACATTCACCTGGTACGACGACGACGGGTCCGTTTACGAGGAAAAGCAGGCGATCGAGATCGGCTGAGCGGCGGTACAACGGGGAGGCGCACGATGGACAGACTGAAGGCTGCGGCTGCTGCGGCGGGGGCGATCTTCGCCTGTGCCGGGCTGGCGATGGCGGAACCGGTGGACGACACGCTCACCATCAACGACGAGATCGAGGTGACGGTGCGTGCCGCGGCCCCGGCGCACCTCGAGGGCGCGCTCGACGAGGTGATGTCGGGATGGCTCTTCCGCGAGGACGAGACCCGCGAGATGGAGCGGGACGACTTCGACAACCCGGGCATGATCTTCGTCGAACAGGCGCGCGACGTCTGGAACGCGGCCGACGGATCCGAGGGCAAGTCGTGCGCGGATTGCCACAACGATCCCGAGTCCATGGCGGATGTGCGCCCGGTCTATCCGAAGTGGAACGAGGCGGCGGGCGAGGTCCGGACGCTTGAGATGCAGATCAACGATTGCCGCGAGACGCGGATGGGGGCCGAACCCTGGAAATACACCGGGGGCGACATGGTCAACATGACCGCCTTGCTGTCCTCGGTGGCCCGGGGCAAGCCAGTGAACGTGGCGATCGACGGACCGGCCCAGTCGACCTGGGAACAGGGCAAGGAGATCTACTATACCCGGTATGGCCAGCTCGAGCTCGCCTGCGCGAATTGCCACGAGGACAACTACGGCAACATGATCCGCGCCGACCACCTCAGCCAGGGCCAGATCAACGGCTTCCCGGTCTACCGGCTCAAGAATACCAAGCTTAATTCGGCCCATGCGCGCTTCAAGGGCTGCATTCGCGACACCCGCGCCGAGACCTTCTCGCCCGGCAGCCCGGAATTCGTGGCTCTCGAACTTTATGTCGCGTCGCGCGGAAACGGGCTCGGCATCGAAGGTCCGGCCGTCCGAAACTGACACTGAGAGAGGCCTTCCGCCGACGCGGAGGGCCTTTTTCGCAGCTTATTCATTCATAAATTCGCATGTGAACAGAGGATGCCATGATCTCACGCCGCGATTTCCTGCAAACCGGAATGGCCGCCGCCGCGATCTACGGCGCGGCGGGGGTCGGCAACTGGTCGAGGCTCGCGGCCCAGCAGATGATGTCCGAGGACGACCTGCTGGCCTTCGAGACCTACGGAAATGTCACGCTGATGCATGTCACCGACCTGCACGCGCAGCTCAAGCCGATCTTCTTCCGCGAACCAGAGGTCAACATCGGCGTCGGCGAAAGCCGCGGAAAGGTTCCGCACCTGACCGGAGCAGACTTCCGCAAGCTTTACGGCATCGAGGCCGGAAGCCCGCGCCAATACGCGCTCACCTACGAGGATTTCTCGGCGCTGGGCAAGGCCTACGGTCGCGTCGGCGGACTGGACCGCGTCGCGACGGTGCTCACGCGCATCCGCGCCGATCGTCCCGACGCCCTGCTGCTGGATGGCGGCGATACCTGGCACGGCAGTTACACCTGTCACCAGACGAAAGGGCAGGACGTGGTGGATGCGATGAACGCGCTGAAGCCCGACGCCATGACGTTTCACTGGGAATTCACCCTTGGCAGCGACCGGGTAGCGGAACTGGTCGAGAGCCTGCCGTTCGCTGCGCTGGGTCAGAACATCTTCGACGCCGAATGGGATGAACCGGCCGAACTTTTCAGGCCTTACGAGATGTTCGAGCGCGGTGGCGTCAAGATCGCGGTGATCGGGCAGGCCTTTCCCTACATGCCGATTGCCAATCCGGGCTGGATGTTTCCGGAATACAGTTTCGGCATCCGCGACGAGCACATGCAGGAGATGGTCGACGAGGTGCGCGCCGCCGGAGCGGAACTTGTCGTCTGTCTCAGCCACAACGGGTTCGACACGGACCGCAAGATGGCCGGCGTGGTCAGCGGCATCGACGTGATCCTGTCGGGCCACACTCATGACGCCTTGCCCGAACCGGTACAGGTCGGCGAGACAATCGTCATCGCCTCGGGCTCGAACGGCAAGTTCGTCAGCCGGGTCGATCTCGACGTGCGCGACGGTCGCATGATGGGGTTCCGGCACAAGCTGATCCCGATCTTCTCGGATGTCATCGCGCCTGACCCGGAGATGACGGCGCTTATCAACGCGCAGCGCGCGCCTTTCGAGGCCAAGTTGACCGAGGTGATCGGGCATACAGGCCCCGGGCAGCTGCTTTATCGCCGGGGCAACTTCAACGGCACCTGGGACGACCTGATCTGCGACGCGATGCTGTCGCAGCGCGACGCCGAGATCGCGCTGTCGCCCGGCGTCCGCTGGGGACCTTCGATCCTGCCGGGACAGCAGATCACGCGCGAGGATATCTGGAACGTGACCGCGCTAAGCTACCCGGAGGTTTATCGGACCGAGATGACCGGCGAATTTTTGAAGGTGGTCCTCGAGGACGTGGCCGACAACATCTTCAATCCCGACCCCTACTACCAGCAGGGCGGCGACATGGTGCGTGTCGGCGGGCTAGGTTACCGGATCGACGTGCGCAAGCCGCAGGGTGCGCGGATCAGCGACATGGTGCTTCTGAAAACCGGAGAGGCCATCGACCCGGCCAAGTCCTACCAGGTCGCCGGCTGGGCATCGGTCAACGAGGGCACCGAGGGTCCGCCGATCTGGGACGTGGTCGAGGCCCATGTGCGCGCGCTCGGCACCGTCGAGATCGACCCGAACACCAGCGTCGCCGTCGAGGGTGCGTGACGCCGCCGGAAGGGAGGAGGCAGACATGTCAGGGCAGAAGCCACCGAATACCGCGAACCGGCGTGCCTTCCTGCGCGGCGCGGCCGCAAGCACGCTTGGTGCGGTAGCCGCGGGGCGTGCCGTCGCAGACGATCCCGATCCGCTGATCACGGAACTGCAACCCTGGGCGCAGGGGCTTGGCGACGGGGTCGACGCCACGCCTTACGGGCTGCCGATCCGCTACGAGAGTGACGTGATCCGGCGCAACGTGCCGTGGCTCACCGCCGACACGATCAGCTCGGTCAACTTCACGCCGATCCACGCGCTCGACGGCACCATCACGCCGCAGGGCTGCGCCTTCGAACGCCACCACTCGGGCGCGATCGAACTGCGCAAGGAGGATTACCGCCTGATGATCAACGGTCTCGTCGAACGGCCGCTGGTCTTTTCCTATGCCGATCTCGAGCGCTTTCCTCGGGAAACCCATGTCTATTTCTGCGAGTGCGCGGCCAATACCGGCATGGAATGGGCCGGCGCGCAGCTGAACGGGGCGCAGTTCACCCACGGCATGATCCACAACATGGAATACACCGGCGTACCCCTGCGCACGCTTCTGCAAGAGGCCGGCTATGACGCGTCCGCCAAGTGGATCTTCGTGGAAGGTGCCGACGCCTCCTCGAACGGACGCTCGATCCCAATGGAGAAGGCGCTCGACGATGTGTTTGTCGCCTTCAAGGCCAACGGCGAGGCGCTGCGCAAGGAACACGGCTACCCGGCGCGGCTTGTCGTTCCGGGCTGGGAGGGAAATCTCTGGGTCAAGTGGCTCCGCCGGGTCGAGGTCATCGACCGGCCGGTCGAAAGCCGCGAAGAAACCTCGAAATACACGGACACACTGGCCGACGGCACGAGCCGCAAGTGGACCTGGGCGATGGACGCGAAATCCGTCATCACCAGCCCGTCGCCGCAATCCCCGATCACCCACGGACACGGGCCGCTGGTCATCAGCGGACTCGCGTGGTCTGGTCGCGGTGCGATCGCGCGCGTCGACGTCAGCAAGGATGGCGGCATCACCTGGGAGACCGCGCGTCTCGCTAGGCCCGGCGAGAAGATGGCCCTGACGCGGTTCTACCTCGATACCAGTTGGTCGGGCGAGGAGATGTTGCTCCAGTCCCGGGCGATGGATGACACCGGATATGTGCAACCAACCAAGGCGCAATTGCGGGCCATGCGCGGCGAGAACTCGATTTACCACAACAATGGCATCCAGACTTGGTGGGTGCGCGCGACCGGGGAGGCGGAGAATGTTGAGGTGTCTTGAACTGGCATTGGTCGCAAGCCTGCTGGCCACCCCGACGCTGTCGCAGGGCTTCGGGCTTGGCCGGCCGGCCCTGCCCGAGGAGATCGCGGCCTGGGATCTCGACATCCTGCCCGACGGCACCGGGCTTCCGGAGGGCGCGTCCGATGCGCTGGCGGGCGAAGAGGTCTTTGCCGAGAAATGCGCGGTCTGCCACGGCGATTTCGCCGAAGGGCTCGGCAACTGGCCGGAGTTGGCCGGCGGGCAGGGCACGCTCGACCGCAAGGATCCGGTCAAGACGGTGGGATCCTACTGGCCTTACCTGTCCACCGTCGTCGATTACGTCCGGCGCTCGATGCCGTTCGGGGATGCCGGAACCCTTAGCGACGACGAAGTTTACGGCGTGGTCGCCTACATCCTTTATTCGAACGACCTCGTGGACGAGACGTTCGTTTTGTCGAAGGACAGTTTCGCCGGCGTCGAGATGCCGAACGCTGACGGCTTCTTTGTCGACGACCGGGCCGAGACCGAGTACCCGAAATGGACCCGCGACCCTTGCATGGCGACATGCAAGGAGGGCGTCGAGGTGACGATGCGCGCACGGGTGCTCGATGTGACGCCCGAGGACGTCGCGGAGACCTCCGAGGCCGCGACTGCGGATACCGCGGAGGTCGAAAACGCCGCCGCCACACCGACGGCTCTCGACCCGGCGCTGGTCGCGCGGGGCGAGACCGTGTTTCGCAAGTGCAAGTCGTGCCACAAGGTCGGCGCGGGCGCCCGCAACGGCGCTGGCCCTGCGCTGAGCGCGGTGCTCGGACATCCAATGGGCCGCGTCGACGGGTTCAGGTATTCCAAACCCATGGCCGCCGCGGGGGCCGAAGGGCGCATCTGGGACGAGGAGACTCTTTCCGCGTTTCTTGAAAACCCGCGGGACTACATGAAGGGAACGCGCATGGGCTTCGCCGGCCTGAAAAAGGCCGAGGAGCGCGCGGCGGTAATCGCCTACCTGCGATCCCTGGGAGAATAACCCCAGGGTTTCGAGGGAGTACATGATGCGCGGGACGATGTTGCCGGATCACGGCAGCCAAGGGAGGATGTCATGACGAAACGCGTATTCGCACTTGCAGTGGCGATACTGGCAGGAACGGCTCCGGTGCGTTCACAGGAGGCGACTACCTACTCGTACGATGGCAGTTTCGAGGACGCGACCTTCAGCGTCGAGACCGCGATCGTAAACAAGGGTCTGGTCGTGGACTGGGTCAGCCACGTCGGCGAGATGCTGAACCGGACCAGGGAAGACGTGGGCGGCGGCGAAACGATCTTCGATGCCGCGGACGTTTTCCTGTTCTGCTCGGCAGTGGTCTCGCGGAGCGTGATGGAGGCTGACCCGATGAACATCCAGCATTGCCCCTACGGCATCTTCGTTACCGACAAGGACGGAGAGGTGACGATCGGTTACAGCCGCTATCCCGAAGGCGCGATGCAGGAGGTGCAGGCACTTCTCGACGAGATCGCACGGGAGGCGGTGGAAAACTGATCCGCAAGGTCGGTCAGAGGTCGGTCCGGAAAACGAATCCGTCAGCGCCTTTCTCGATCCGTCCCAACCCGCCCTCGAAATGAAAGCCGATCATCGGGATCTGGCGCTCGGCGATTTCGTTGACAAGCGCGACGCGGGTCTCGGCGCCGCGTGCCATGTCTTGGTCGGCCCCGGATGGCCAGCTGGGGCGGGCGAGCGCCACATGATCGTTGCCGATGGCATCCCCGACCACCATCAGCACGCTGCCGTTCACCGCGATTTCGAAGGACATATGACCCGGCGTGTGGCCAAAGCTTGCGCGGGCCGCGACGCCGGGCAGGATTTCAGCACCGTCACCGAAAACCGTCAGGTCCGGTTCGATCTCGCGCAGGCGTCGTTCGGCCCCGACGGCAAAGGACTGGCGGTCCGCTCCGATCGTCTCGACCGTCGTCGGATCGGTCCAGTAATCCCATTCGTCCTGCCCGATCATATACCGGGCATTGGGGAACAACGGGTCTCCGAAATCGTCCGACAGACCCCACAGGTGGTCGGGATGGGCATGGGTGAAAACCACATCCGTCACGTCACCGGGCTGCACCCCGATCGCGTCCAGCGACGTCTGCAGCGCTCCGGCCGTCGGCTGGAAGTTCGGACCCGCACCGACGTCGAACAATACGGTGCGCCCGTCATGGCGCAGCAGGGTGACGTTGCATGGCGGCGCGAGGGCTGCCGGATCGGTGCCTGTCCGCGCGAGAAGGACTGCCAGTTCGTCTTGCGGCATCGGGTCGAAAACGAATGATCCCGGCAGTCTCAGCGAGCCGTCGCTGACGACGTCGACACGGGCCGCGCCGAGGTCGATCTGCGCGTGCAACAGGCGGGGAACGAACAGCAATGCGCCCGAGGCCAGCCCGGTGCCAAGGACAGTGCGGCGGGTGACTGAAGTCATGAAGGCGGCCCAATCATATAGAGATAATGGAATGTGTCATTGGCAGCCGCCCGGGGCAAGCCCGACGTTTGTGCACTGTGCAAGGTCAGTCGCGCTCTTCTCGGAAATCGCCCAGGTCAAGCACGGGGGAGGCGTCGAACTCGGACGAGTCGAGCATCGACGCAACACGTTCCAGCACCGCGACCACCATCGACTGCTCCCAGCTTTCCAGCGCCTCGAACTTTTTGACGTAGCGCTGCTGTAAAGGGTCCGGTGCCGTGTCCACCGCCGTAAGACCGGCCTCGGTAATGACGATGTTCGTCACCCGGCGGTCGGTCGAGGAGGGCTCGCGCGTGACCAGCTTCTTCTTCTCGAGCCGGTCGACCAGCGAACTCATCGTGGCCTGGCTGACCCCCATCCTCGTGCTGATCTCCTTGGCGGTGGCATGGCCCGATTCGGCCACGATCTGAAGGGCGCGGATCTGCACCGCGGTGAGCCCGGCGGCCTTGGCCAACTCACGCCCGTAAAGTTCGGTCGAGCGCAGAATGCGGCGCAGCGCGATCAGGCTGTGGTCTGTGCGGTCCATAGGGCTCCGTCGCGGCAGGTTGCGGGGTCGGCGTCTGCCGGTCCCGGGGCGTGGCCCGAAGAGGCTATACCATGACGCGACGTCGCGTCTATTGGTGTCGATAAAGTGAACGTCAACGGTTTTATGTTTAGCCATGCGATGCAGATAACCCGTGTTTTCGAGATTTCAAACGCTGGAGTTTGAAGAAAATGGCGCGTTTTGCAGGATTCTGTCAAAAGGCTTGAAACCAAGTCGAGGGGTATATAGTTAGCAAGGCGAATAGAAAAGGTTAGCAATGCTAACTGAAATGAGCAAAGCGAGGATTCCACGTGCCAAGAGACATGACCGAAACGGAAATCATGTTGCGGACCCCCACCGCCGAGGACGGTTCGCTGGTCTGGCAACTGGTGCGCGACTGCAAGCCGCTCGACGAGAACTCGATGTATTGCAACGTGATCCAGTGCGATCACTTCGGAGACACCTGCGTTCTGGCCGAGATGGACAACCAGCCGGTCGGCTGGATCTCCGCCTATATTCGCCCGGATGACCCGGAAACGCTGTTCGTCTGGCAGGTCGCCGTCTCGCCTCTCGCGCGCGGGCGCGGGCTCGGCCGCAAGATGCTGCTCGACCTCGTCGGACGCGATGCCTGCGCCGGGGTCACCCAAATCCAGACGACAATCACGCGCGACAACAACGCGTCTTGGGGTCTATTCACCGGGTTCGCCGAACGTCACGGCGCGGACATGGAACGCGAGGCGCATTTCACGTCGGAGGACCATTTCGACGGCACCGCCAAAACCGAGCACCTGGTGACGATCCCGCTGGCCGAGGCGCTCGACGCCGCGGCCTGAAACTATCCCGACATTCGTATCACGCGCCTGGACGAGGCGCCGCAATCCCCCACCGGAGGACCAGATGACGACCGAAACCCACAAACACACAATCGAGCGCCGCGAAAGCGAAGTGCGCTCCTACTGCCGTTCGTTCGATACCGTTTTCACCCGCGCCAGTGGAAGCAGCCTGTTCGATGCGGACGGGCATGAGTACACCGACTTTCTCGCAGGCTGCTCGTCGCTGAACTACGGCCACAACGATCCCGACATGAAGGCCGCGCTGATTGAGCATATCGCCGCTGATGGCATCGCCCACGGGCTCGACATGATCACCGACACCAAGGCCGCGTTCATGCGCGCCTTCGAAGAGATCGTGCTCGAACCGCGCGGCATGGATCACAAGATCATGATGGTCGGACCGACCGGGACCAATGCCGTCGAGGCCGCGCTCAAGATCGCGCGCAAGACCACCGGGCGGCGCAACGTGGTGGCCTTCACCAACGGCTTTCACGGCATGACGCTGGGCGCACTGGCGCTGACTGGCAATGCCGGCAAACGTGCGGGCTCGGGCGGCGTATCGCTCAACGACGTGACGCGCCTGCCCTACGAGGGCACTATGGAGGGCGTGGACACGCTCGCCTTTGCCCGCGACATGCTATCGAACCCGTCGAGCGGTATCGACGCGCCCGCGGCTTTCATCCTCGAAACCGTGCAGGGCGAGGGCGGTCTCAACGCCGTCAGCAAGGAGTGGCTGCAGGGCATCTCGGCGCTTGCCAAGGAGCATGGCGCGCTGCTGATCGTCGATGACATCCAGGCCGGGATCGGCCGCACCGGCGGCTTCTTCTCGTTCGATGATTTCGGCGTCGAGCCGGACATCGTCACAATGGCCAAGTCGCTGTCGGGCATGGGCCTGCCCTTCGCCGCGGTGCTGCTGAAGCCCGAACTCGACGTCTGGAAGCCGGCAGAACACAACGGCACGTTCCGCGGCAACACCCATGCCTTCGTCACCGCCCGCGTCGCGCTCGAAAAGTTCTGGAAGGACGATACCTTCAGGACCGAGGTCGCCGACAAGGCGCAGGTACTCGAACGGCGGCTGGGCGAGATCGCGCAGATGGTGCCCGGCAGCCGGCTCAAGGGCCGCGGCATGATGCGCGGCATCGATGTCGGCAGCGGCGATCTGGCCGGGGCGATCTGCGCCGAGGCCTTCCGCAACGGCCTCGTGATCGAAACCTCTGGGGCCGAGGACGAGGTGGTCAAGGTGCTCGCGCCGCTGACCACGCCGATGGAGCAATTCGAAAAAGGACTGGACACGCTCGAGGCCGCCGTGCGCGCCTCGACGCAGATGTCCATCGCAGCGGAGTAACAGACATGATCGTGAGAGATTTCAACGAGTTGAAGAATACCGACCGCGCGGTATCGGACGCACAGTGGACATCCGTGCGGATGCTGCTGGCAGACGACAAGATGGGCTTCTCGTTCCATATCACCACGCTGAAAGGCGGCTCGGAACACACCTTCGAATACAAGCACCATTTCGAGAGTGTCTACTGCATCTCCGGGCGCGGCTCGATCACCGACCTCGCCACGGGCGAGACTCACGAGATCACGCCCGGTGTGATGTATGCGCTGAACCTGCACGACAAGCACACGCTGCGCGCCGATGAGGAACTGGTCATGGCGTGCTGCTTCAACCCGCCGGTCACCGGTACCGAAGTCCACCAGGAAGACGGAAGCTATGCCCCGGCAGATGCCTGAAACCATGCAAGACGAGACCAGACCCCAAGGTGACCACACCGTCGAGAAGATCGGCGGCACCTCGATGTCGCGCCTGCCGGAACTGGTCGACACGCTTTTCGTGGGCGACCGCACCGGCAGAGATCTCTACCAGAGAATCTTCGTGGTGTCGGCTTTCGGCGGCATCACCGACCTGCTGCTTGAGCACAAGAAGACCGGCGAGGCGGGCGTCTTCGCCCATTTCGCGGGATCGGACAGCGACCACGCCTGGCTCGACGCTTTGAGCGCCGTGTTGCGCGCGATGTGCGAGGCGCACGATCAGGTGCTGGATCATCCGGCGGACCGGTCGGCGGCCAGCGACTTCGTGCGCGAGCGGATCGAAGGCGCGCGGTCGTGCCTGATCGACCTGCAGCGGATTTGTTCCTACGGACATTTCCGGCTCGACCGGCACCTGTCGCTGATCCGGGAACTGCTGTCGGGACTGGGCGAGGCCCATTCGGCTTTCGTCGCCACGTTGCTGCTGCAGCGCAAGGGCATCTCGGCCCGGTTTGTCGACCTGTCCGGCTGGCGTGACGAGGGCGACCACGATCTCGACGGGCGCATTGCGGCGGGGCTCGACGGTGTCGATCTGGCGACGGAACTTCCCATCGTGACCGGGTATGCCCAGTGCTCGGAAGGTCTGATGCAGGAATACGACCGGGGATACTCCGAGGTCACCTTCAGCCGCATCGCGGCTGTGACCGGCGCGCGCGAGGCGGTGATTCACAAGGAATTTCACCTCTCATCCGCCGACCCCAAGCTGGTCGGTGCCGACAAGGTGCGCAAGGTGGGACACACCAATTACGACGTGGCGGATCAGTTGTCGAACATGGGCATGGAGGCGATCCACCCGAAGGCCGGCAAGACCCTGCGCCAGGCGGGCATCCCGCTGCGCGTCACGAATGCCTTCGAGCCCGAAGACCTGGGCACGCTGATCGAGGATTTCCCGTCGCGCCGGGCCACGGCCGAGGTCATCACCGGCCTCAACGTCTACGCGCTGGAACTCTTCGAGCAGGACATGGTCGGCGCCAAGGGCTACGACGCAACGATCCTCGATGCCCTCACGCGGCACAGATTGCGGATCGTGTCGAAGTTGTCGAACGCCAATACGATCGTGCATTTCGTGGATGCACCGTTGTCGGCGATCCGCAAGGTCGAGAACGATCTGCATGGCACCTATCCGCAGGCCGACGTCAACGTCCGGTCGCTGTCGATCGTCTCGGTGATCGGCCAAAACATGGAAGGGCTGCGGATTCTGTCGCGCGGTCTGTCGCTGCTTGAGGACGCCGGGGTCGAGCCTCTGGCGGTTCACCAGACCACGCGCAGTGTCGACGTGCAGTTCGCCGTCCAGCGCGAGGATCTCGACCGCGCAATCGTCGCCCTGCATGCTTTGGTCGAGGAAGACCAGGCCTCTCAGGAAGAAGAGTTCGGCACCGCGCCCGATCCACTGGAAGCGCGCGCCGCCGCGTGAATGCCAGGCAAACGGCTGCCCCGTCGGGCGGCCGTTTTCTTACCCGGCGAGCTGGCGATAATGCGCTGTCACCGCGTCGGCCGCGTCGATCTTCACATCATCGAAGCACAGCACCGCCCCGGCGGCCACATCGCGGGCCAGCGGGATGCCATGCGCAAGACCGATCGGCAGCACGCCCGCGGCCCCGTCGAGTGGCATTGCCTTGCCCCAGACAGTATATCCGCCTTCACCGTCGAGCATCTCGCCGGCCTTGAGATCGCGCTTGGCGACCGCACCGACGGTTCCGCGCATCTCGCGGGTACACCCGGTGGGTTCACCGCGCAGCGCGGCGCTCAGCACCGAAACGGACAGTTCCAGCCCGATGAGGTGAAAGGGCTTGTACATCGCGGCGAACCGCCCCGTGTCGTCGGTCGGCAGGCCGTATTGCCGGAAGCAGGCCGCGGCATAGTCGTTCGGGGCTTCCAGCACGACGTAGACGCCCCACCGCAGGTCGCGGAACACCGGGCGGCCGTCACGCTCGAGCGATGAGATGCATTCGACCATCCCGCGCCCTTCGAGCTGCCCGCCGATTTCGCGCGGGCGCAGCACATGGGCAAGGTCGTCGACCCCGCAGGGCGGGAAGCTGAGGCCCGCCTTCGGCACGGTCAGACCGCAAGCATTGGCGATGGCGACCATCTCAATGGCGCTTTTGGTGCCGTCGAGAAACGAATTGAACATCTGCGGGTTCATGCCCGCGCGCTTCGCCTCGTCCGCCGTCAGCCCGTAATGCTGCCAGACCCCGTCCGGCGTCACGGAATGGTATGCGGGCAGGTACTTCGTGCCCTTTCCGGCGGCGGCAACCTCGAAGCCCGCCGCGCGCGCCCAGTCGACCATCTCGGCGACAAGCGCGGGCTGGTCGCCATAGGCCATCGAATAGACCACGCCTGCCGCTGCGGCCTCGCGGGCGAGGGCGGCACCCACCAGCACGTCGGCCTCGACATTGACCATGACGATGTGCTTGCCGGCCGCGATGGCGGCGCGGGCATGGGCGATGCCGGCGCGCGGGTTGCCCGTCGCTTCGATCACCACGTCGACATCGTCGCGCTTCGCCAGCGCCGTGCCGTCCTCGATGAAGGCCGTGGCGTCGATGCGCGCGTCCTCCCAGCCGACCGAGCGGCAGGCGGTGCGTGCCCGCCCGGTATCAAGATCGGCGATGGCCGAAACTTCGAGCCCTGCAATCGTCGGGACCTGGCTGAGGAACATCGACCCGAACTTGCCGGCCCCGATCAGCCCGGCGCGCACGGACGCGCCGCGGTCCGCCGCCTCGGCGGCCAGTCGTGCCAGGTTCATGCCGTATCCCTCCCGCTTCGCTCAGAAGCCGAGAGAACCATGCGCGGCGCGGCAAGGCAAACCCCTGACGCAATGCGTCAGGCCGCGGCGTCTGCCTCGACCAGGTCGGCCAACGCCTCGGCGGCGATGTCGAAGGACCGGATCCGCGCGACCGGATCGTGGATCATGCCGGTCACCATCAGCTCGTCGGGCTGATGCGCGGCAACGATCTCGCCAAGTTGCCGCCGCACGGTTTCGGGCGATCCGGTGGCCGAGCACGAGAGCGCCTGGTTCACCTGCGCCAGCACGGCAGGCGGGATCTCCGTGCCGATGTCCGCGACCGGTCGCGGCAGTTTGCCCGGGCGCCCCGAGCGCAGCCGCGCGAAGGCCAGAAGCTGCGAAGAGCGCAGGTGGGCGGCCTCGTCATCGCTCGGCGCCGCACAGACGCCGGCGGCGACCATCACGTATGGCCGGTCAAGGAAGGCCGAAGGGCGGAAGTTCTCGCGGTAGACATGCAGCGCCTCTGTCAGCATCGCCGGGGCGAAATGCGAGGCGAAGGCATAGGGCAGCCCGAGATGCGCGGCGAGCTGCGCACCGAAAAGGCTGGAGCCGAGGATCCAGATCGGAACCTGCGTGCCCGCGCCGGGGATCGCGCGGACCGGCTGGCCGTCCTCGGCGGGGCCGAGGAAACCAAGCAGTTCCACGACATCCTGCGGGAAGGTGTCGGCCTGCTGGGCGTAGCGGCGCAGGGCGCGCATCGTCGCCCCGTCGGTGCCGGGCGCGCGCCCGAGGCCGAGGTCGATGCGCCCGGGGTAGAGCGTCGCCAGCGTGCCGAACTGTTCGGCCACGACCAGCGGGGCATGGTTCGGCAGCATGATCCCGCCGGCGCCGACGCGAATGGTGTGCGTGGCACCAGCGACATGGCCGATCACCACGGAAGTCGCGGCGCTGGCGATGCCGGGCATGTTGTGATGCTCGGCCAGCCAGAAGCGGTGATAGCCCGCGCGTTCGGCGGCCTGCGCCAGTGTGACCGTGTTGGCCAGCGCCTCGGACACATCATGGCCTTCGGGGACGGGGGACAGATCGAGAAGGGAAAAACGTTGCATGGCGGGCTCCGGTGTCACCGGAACCTATGCACGCAACCCTCGCGATCCAACCCCGCCGAGATCAGAGGTTGGGATAAAGCGGGAAGCGCGCGCAAAGCTCGGCGACCTCGGCCTTCACCTTCTCTTCGACCGCGGCGTTGCCTTCCTCGCCGTTGGCGGCAAGCCCGTCGACCACCTCGATGATCCAGTCGCCGATCTTGCGGAACTCGGCCTCGCCGAAGCCGCGCGTGGTGCCCGCGGGAGAGCCGAGCCGGATCCCCGAGGTCACGGTGGGCTTTTCCGGATCGAACGGCACGCCGTTCTTGTTGCAGGTGATATGCGCCCGCCCCAGCGCCTTTTCGGTGGCGTTGCCCTTCACGCCCTTGGGGCGCAGGTCGACCAGCAGCACATGGGTGTCGGTGCCGTTGGTGACGATGTCGAACCCGCCCTTGATCAGCTGGTCGGACAGCGCCTGGGCATTGGCAATCACCTGCCGGATGTAATCCTTGAACTCCGGGCGCAGCGCCTCGCCGAAGGCCACGGCCTTGGCGGCGATGACATGCATCAGCGGTCCGCCCTGAAGGCCGGGGAAAATGGCCGAGTTCACCTTCTTTGCGATCGCCTCGTCGTCGGTCAGGATCATGCCGCCGCGCGGGCCGCGCAGGGTCTTGTGCGTCGTGGTCGTGGCGACATGGGCGTGCGGGAAGGGCGAGGGATGTTCGCCCGCCGCGACGAGGCCCGCGAAATGCGCCATGTCGACATGCAGGTAGGCGCCCACGCTGTCCGCAATCTCGCGCATGCGCGCAAAGTCGATCTGGCGCGGGATGGCCGAGCCGCCGGCGATGATCAACTTGGGCTTGTGCTCGGCGGCAAGGCTCGCGACCTGATCGTAGTCAAGCAGGTTGTCCTGCTTGCGCACGCCGTACTGCACCGCGTTGAACCACTTGCCGGACTGGTTCGGCTTGGCGCCGTGGGTCAGGTGACCGCCGGCGTCGAGGCTCTGACCCATGATCGTGTCGCCAGGCTGCAGCAGGGCGAGAAAGACGCCCTGGTTGGCCTGGCTGCCCGAGTTCGGCTGGACGTTGGCAAAACCGCAGCCGAAGAGCTCGCAGGCGCGTTCGATGGCCAGCGTCTCGACGATGTCGACGTACTGGCAGCCACCGTAGTAGCGCCGGCCCGGATAGCCCTCGGCGTACTTGTTGGTCATCACCGAGCCCTGGGCCTCGAGAACGGCTGCGCTGACGATGTTTTCGCTGGCGATCAGCTCGATCTCGTCGCGCTGGCGTGTCAGTTCCTGCCGGACGGCGCCCGTCACGTCGGGGTCGGTCTCGGCAAGCGTGCTGGTGAAAAAGCCTTTGTCGCGGTGCGGAGCGTTCATGGGATCCATCCTGTTGTCACGGCGGGTCGAGGTGTGGCGGGTGGTACAGCAATGCCGGGCGTATCGAAAGCCGGTAAAACGACGCGCCATCGATTTCCTGCGGCAAAGCTGGCGTGGTCAGGGGATATGTGCTTGTTTCGTCTCCGGTAAGGCAGGATCGGAAACAGGGTGCCGCTGAAGATTTCTTTTACCGCGAGCCATGCGGAAACCGCCCAGACAGCACGCGCGGCCCTCGTCACCCGGTACGGCAATGCCACGATGGAAGCGGCGGATGTGATCGTGGCGCTGGGCGGCGACGGCTTCATGCTTCAGACCCTGCATGCCACCCAGCATCTCGACGCACCGGTCTACGGCATGAACCGCGGCACCATCGGTTTCCTGATGAACGACTACGCTGAGAGCGACCTGCAGGCGCGGCTTGCGCAGGCTGAGGAGGCGGTCATCAACCCGCTGGCGATGACCGCGACGGGCGTCGACGGCAGCGAGACCCGGGCGCTGGCGATCAACGAGGTTTCTCTGCTGCGCGCGGGGGCACAGGCGGCCAAGCTGAAGATCACCGTCGACGGACGCCTGCGCATGGCGGAACTGGTCTGCGACGGGGCTCTTGTCGCGACGCCCGCGGGATCGACCGCATACAACTATTCCGCCCACGGGCCGATCCTGCCCATCGGATCGGACGTGCTGGCGCTCACGGCGATGAGCGCCTTCCGCCCGCGGCGCTGGCGCGGGGCGCTCTTGCCCAAAAGCGCGACGGTGCGCTTCGACGTGCTGGAGCCGGGCAAACGGCCGGTCATGGCAGAGGCGGACGCGAAATCGGTGCGCGACGTTCTGGCGGTCGAGATCCAGTCCGAACCCTCCGTGCGCCACCGTATCCTTTTCGATCCCGGCCACGGGCTCGAAGAGCGTCTGATCAACGAACAGTTCACCTGAGCGGCTTCACGGGCGCTGCGGATTTCGTGTTAGTGTGGCGCAGGCGATACGAATTCACGGGGCGCGACAGATGGCATTCTACCAATCCCTGAAATCCGCGCGGGTCTATCCGAAGGGCCGTGAGGTCCCCGGACAGTCGGGCTGGATCGCGGATCACCTTCTGGCCCTGCGTGCCTCGTTGCGTGCCCAGATCACCGACCGCCGGCGGCCAAATTCGCTGATCGTGGGGTCGTGGAACATCCGGCACTTCGACGGTGGCCGCAAGCGCCTGCCGGAAAGCTACCACTACATCGCCGAGATCATCGACCATTTCGACATCTGCGCGATCCAGGAGGTCAAGGACCTCGAGGCGATGGAGCGGCTGATGAAGCTGCTCGGCCCGAACTGGGATTTCTTCGTCAACGACAGTTCCGGCGGCGGGCGCGGCAACCACGAACGCATGGCCTTTGTCTACAACCGCAACCGGGTGCGGTTCCGCAACCTGATCGGTGAACTGGTCCTGCCCAAGGGCATCCTGCCGGGGGACGAGCAGATCGGACGCACGCCGTTTTTCGCCGCGTTCCAGGCCGGCTGGTTCCGCTTTACCCTGTGCTCGGCCCATATCATCTTCGAGGAGCAGGAAGGCCGACCGCTGCGCGAGGACGAGATCCGCGTGATCGCCTCGATCCTCAAGGAGCGGGCCGAGGAGGCGGACGAGGTGCATATCTTCCTCGGCGACATGAACATCGAAAGCCGCGAGGACGACGCGTTCAAGGCACTGACCGATCACGGCTTCATCGTGCCCGATGTCGGGCCGACCTCGCTGACGGGAACCAAGCATTACGACCAGATCGCATTCGCCGGACCACAGGACGTCACGCACCTGTTGGGGCATGGCGTGATCCGCTGGCAGGACGTTGTCTACCGCGAGGACCAGCGCGACTCTTACGAGGCCATCGCGCGATCGATCCGGGACGCACCCGACACCGGCAAGCCCTATTCCAACTGGACCCGCACCTACTCGAGCTGGCGCACGCACGAGATGTCCGACCACCTGCCGGTCTGGATCGAGATCGAGGTGGACTATTCCGATGACTACCTGCGGTCGATCGCGGGGGCAGTTGCGGAGTAAGGGCAGCCGCTTGCGTCGGCAAACCATGCTGCGCGCCAAATGGCCGCCCGGCTAGGCCTGCGCGGCGGCCGGTGCCAGCCCGATGCCCTGCAGCGCCGCGCGGATCTCGTCGAGGATCGCTGGGTCGTCGATCGTCGCCGGCAGGCGATACTCGGCCCCGTCGGCGATCTTGACCATCGTCGCGCGCAGGATCTTGCCCGAACGTGTCTTCGGCAACCGGTCCACCACGACGGCGAGCTTGAAGGCCGCAACCGGGCCGATCCGCTCGCGCACCAGTTTCACGCATTCGGCGGTGATTTCGTCATGCGGCCGGTTCACACCCTTGGTCAGGCACACGAACCCCACAGGCGCCTGTCCCTTGAGGTCGTCGCTGACGCCGATCACCGCACATTCCGCCACATCCGGATGCGCGGCCAGAACCTCCTCCATCGCCCCCGTCGACAGGCGGTGGCCGGCGACGTTGATGACGTCGTCGGTGCGCGCCATGATGTAGAGATAGCCGTCCTCGTCGATCATGCCGGCATCGCCGGTCTCGTAGTAACCGGGAAAATGGCTGAGGTAGCTCTTGCGAAACCGATCCTCGGCATTCCAGAGCGTCGGCAGCGTGCCCGGAGGCAGCGGGAGCTTGACCGCGATGGCACCGAGTTCGCCTGATTTCACCGGGTGACCGGCCTCGTCGAGGATGCGCACGTCATAGCCGGGCATCGCGACCGTAGGAGAGCCGATCTTCACCGGCAGCGCCTCGAGCCCCGCGGGATTGCCGGCGATGGTCCAGCCGGTTTCGGTCTGCCACCAGTGATCGTAGACCGGCTTGCGGAGGATACTTTGCGCCCATTCGATCGTGTCCGGGTCCGCACGCTCGCCGGCAAGGTAGAGCGCGCGCAGGCCGGACAGGTCGTATTTCTCGCGCTCCACGCCTTTCGGGTCTTCGCGCTTGACGGCGCGAATGGCGGTCGGGGCGGTGAAGAAGCTGCGCACATCGTGCTCGCCAATGACGCGCCAGAAGGTGCCTGCATCCGGCGTTCCTACCGGTTTGCCCTCGAACACGACGGTGGTGTTGCCGTGCACCAGAGGGCCGTAGCAGATGTAGGAGTGACCCACGACCCAGCCGACGTCGGAGGCGGCCCAGAACACCTCGCCCGGCTCGACGTTGTAGATGTTCTTCATCGTCCAGTGCAGCGCGACGAGATGCCCGCCGGTCGCGCGCACGACGCCCTTGGGTGCGCCGGTGGTGCCGGAGGTGTAGAGGATATAGGCCGGATGGTTGCCCTCGACGGGTACGCAATCGGCGGGTTCGACGCCTTCCTGTGCGGCATGCCAGTCGATGTCGCGGCCTTCGACCAGGGTCGCCTCGGCCTGCGGGCGTTGCAGGATGATACAGACCTCGGGTTTATGGCCCGCCATCTCGATGGCGCCGTCGAGCAGCGGCTTGTATTCGACCACGCGCCCCGGCTCGATCCCGCAGGAGGCGGCGAGAATCGCCTTGGGCCGGCAATCGTCGATGCGCACGGCAAGCTCGTTGGCCGCGAAACCGCCGAAGACCACCGAATGGATCGCGCCGATCCGCGCACAGGCCAACATGGCGACAAGCGCCTCGGGCACCATCGGCATGTAGATGATCACCCGGTCGCCCTTGGTCACGCCGCGGGCGGTCAGCGCGCCGGCCAGCAGCGCCACCTTGTCGCGCAATTCAGTAAAGGTGAGCGTCGTCTTGCTGGCGGTGACGGGGCTGTCGTGGATGATCGCCGCCTGATCGCCGCGGCCGTTCTCGACGTGCCGGTCGACGGCGTTGTAGCACCCGTTCAGCAGCCCGTCGGCGTACCATTCGTAGAGGTTGTCCCCGCGGTCGAAGAGCGCGCGGCTCGGCTTGGCGACCCAGTCGATTGCGTCCGCCTGCCGCATCCAGAATCCTTCGGGATCCTGCATGCTCTTCCGGTAGATATCGGCGTACCCCACGGCTGTCCTCCTCTTCGTCGCCCTGGCACGGTGTTACGCAGCGGTATGGGCTCGGGCAAGGCTGTTACCGGTAACACTCCCCGTCGCTTGCCAAGAAACTTTGCAGACTTCGCAGATCTGCGCATGGAGTTTTGCAAAGTCTCGGTCGCTTTACCGATTGTTGCAAATCAGCGGACCGGTTTGCAAAGTCTGCGGCCGCGGGTTCATGTTGCCGGGCAGGGACCTTACGCCGGCGGCAAGGCGTAATAAGTGTTCGCGTTCAGACCGGGGTTGTCCGACGGGCGGCCGGTGATCCGCAGGCCGCGGCGCACGGCCTCTTCGCAACTTCCGGCGAGGTTCGGATTGCACCCGACGCGGTGCCCGGCGACCAGCACGTCCGTTTTCGCGAAGGGCTGTCCATCCTGCAATATCTCGGTGGTCACGGTCCGATAGCTAGCTCCGTCCACGGTGACGCTGCCGGTAGTCTGGTTCTGGACCGTGGCGCAGGCGGCGAGAAGACCGGATGCGAGAACGGCGAGGATAACGGGACGACGGGTCATGATCGGCTCCAATCTGTCGGCGCGGGCGGGGCGTCCGCTGCCATCTCAGGTTGCGCCAGAATACCCTTTCAGATCAACTGCAAACCCGCTCAGCCGTAATGCGCGACCGGTGTCCCGGCGATTGCAGACACGTTGAGCAAGCCGCGCGCGGTGATCGACGGCGTCACGATATGCGCCCGGTTGCCCATGCCCATAAGGATCGGCCCAACCTCGAGCCCGCCGCCCTTCATCTTGAGGATGTTGCGCACCCCCGAAGCGGCATCGGCATGGGCGAAGACCAGAACGTTGGCCGCGCCTTCCATCCGGTTGCCGGGAAACAGGCGCTGGCGCAACTCGGGGTCAAGCGCCGCGTCGATGTTCATCTCACCTTCGTAGCAGAAATCACGCTCGGTCTCGTCGAGAAGAGCGATCGCCTCGCGCAGGCGTTCGCCCGACCCACCCTGCTGGTTGCCGAACTGGCTTTGCGAACAGAAGGCGATCTTGGGCTCGATCCCGAAGCGCCGTACATGGCGCGCGGCGCCGATGGCGATATCGGTCAACTGCTGCGGCGAGGGCCGAGAGTGGACATGGGTGTCGGCCAGAAACAGTGGACCGTCCTCCAGGATCATCATCGACAGTGCGCCCTGCGGACGCAGGCTCTTGGTGCCGAGCACCTGCGAGATGTAGTTGAGGTGCCAGCGGTATTCGCCGAAGGTGCCGCAGATCAGGCTGTCGGCCTCGCCGCGATGCACCATCACCGCGCCGATCGCGGTTGTGTTGGTGCGCATGATGGCGCGCGCCAGATCGGGGGTGACGCCGCGCCGGGCCATGATCTCGTGGTAGGTGCCCCAGTAGTCGCGGTAACGCGGGTCGTTCTCGGGGTTCACGATCTCGAAATCGTCGCCGACCCGGATCGACAGCCCGGCCCGTTCAATGCGGGATTCGATCACCTCGGGACGCCCGATCACGATGGGGCGTTCGACGGTTTCCTCGAGCACCGCCTGCGCCGCGCGCAACACCCGCTCGTCCTCGCCTTCGGCAAAGACGATCTTGCGCGGCGCAGCCCGTGCGGACTGGAACACCGGGCGCATCAGCAGCGCCGACTTGAACACCGAGCTGTCGAGCTTTTGCCGGTACGCGGCAAGATCGTCGAGCGGGCGCGTCGCCACGCCAGTCTCCATCGCTGCCTTGGCAACGGCCGAGGAGACCACGCCGACAAGGCGCGGATCGAAGGGTTTCGGGATCAGGTAGTCCGGTCCGAAGGTCAGTTGCTCGCCCTTGTAGGCCGCCGCCGCCTCGGCGCTCGACGATGCGCGGGCGAGCGCCGCGATGCCGTCGATGCAGGCCAGCGCCATCTCGTCATTGATCGTTGTGGCCCCGACATCGAGCGCGCCGCGGAAGATGAAGGGAAAGCACAGCACGTTGTTGACCTGGTTCGGGAAATCCGACCGGCCGGTGGCGATGATCGCCTTCGGAGCGACCTCGCGCGCGAGATCGGGCAGGATCTCGGGCGTCGGATTGGCCAGCGCGAAGATCACCGGGCGCTCGGCCATCTTGGCGACCATCTCGGGCGTCAGCACGCCAGGTCCCGAAAGCCCGAGAAAGAGATCGGCGCCGGGGATCACGTCGTCGAGCGTCCGCAGATCGGTCGCTTGGGCGAACTCGGACTTAATCGGGTTCATGTCCTCCGCGCGGCCCTCGTAGACCAAGCCGTGAATGTCGCAGAGCCAGACGTTCTCGCGCTTGACCCCGAGCTTGAGCAACATGTTGAGACAGGCGATGCCCGCCGCCCCGCCGCCCGTCGAGACGATCTTGATGTCCTCGAACCGCTTGCCGGCGACGTGCAGCGCGTTCTTGGCCGCCGCGCCCACGACGATGGCGGTGCCGTGCTGATCGTCGTGAAAGACCGGAATGTTCATGCGCTCGCGGCAGATGCGTTCGACAGTGAAACAGTCAGGCGCCTTGATATCCTCGAGGTTGATCGCGCCGAAGGTCGGCTCGAGCGCGCAGACGATCTCGGCTAGCCTCTCGGGGTCCGGCTCGTCGAGTTCGACGTCGAAGCAGTCGATCCCGGCGAACTTCTTGAACAGGACCGCCTTGCCTTCCATCACCGGCTTTGAGGCCAGCGCGCCGATGTTGCCCAGCCCGAGAACCGCGGTGCCATTCGAGACCACGCCGACAAGGTTGCCGCGCGCGGTGTATCGCGCAGCATTGGTGGCGTCGGCCTTGATCTCGAGGCAGGCCTCGGCCACGCCGGGCGAGTAGGCGCGCGACAGGTCGCGCCCGTTGGCCAGCGGCTTGGTGGCGCGGATTTCGAGCTTTCCGGGCTTGGGAAATTCGTGGTAGTCGAGCGCGGCCTGCCGCAGGTTCGGATTGTCGGTCATCTGCGCAGGTTCCTCCCCCGGAAAACTGGTTCAGTGCTAAACCATTCGGCGAAGCGCGCCAAGGTGGCGCGATCTGGACGCGCGGACACGGCTTGTCGTCGCCGCGCCAAACGCGCAATGTCCGCCCCGGAACAGGAGAGACCCATGGGCGAGATCAGGGCCGAAGTACGGCTGCCGACGAAGGAGTTGCGCGCGGATATTCCGTTTTATACCAAGGTTCTGGGCATGCGGATGGACAGCATCTATCCCGCCGACGACCCGTCAGTGGCGGTGTTTTCCGGTCATGGGCTGCGGGTGCGGATCGAGAAGGGAGCGGCCGAGGCACCGGGGACGCTGCGGATCCTTGCCGAGGATCCGGAAGCCTTTGCCGACGGCAAGCGCCACCTTGTTGCGCCGAACGGGACGCGCATAGAGATCGCGGCCTTGTACGAGCCGGTCGTGATGCCCGAAACCATCCACAGCTTTGTCGTGCGCCGCCTGCGCGACCAGGCCCCGTGGGTCATCGGACGCGCGGGCATGCACTACCGAGACCTGATCCCGGACCGCCTCGGCGGCTCGATCATCGCGAGCCACATCCGAATTCCCGACGGCGGCCCGGTGCCCGACATGGTGCATTACCACACTGTCGGGTTTCAACTGATCTTCTGCTACCGGGGATGGGTCGATCTGGTCTACGAGGACCAGGGGCCTCCGTTCCGGCTGCATGCGGGCAACTGCGTGATCCAGCCGCCCGAGATACGCCATCGGGTGCTCTACGCGTCAGACAACATCGAGGTCATCGAGATCGGCGTGCCGGCGGAACATGTGACGACCATCGACCACGAGATGACGCTGCCAAATGGTCCGGCCAATCCCGACCGGAGCTTTCAGGGACAGCGTTTCGTGCACCATAAGGCCGAAGATGCAATCTGGAGCGCGTTCCGCGTGCCGGGCTTTGACAGTCGAGATACCGGGATATCCGAGCATACCGCCGGCGTGGCCGGGGTTCACGTGGTCAGACCTGCGGCGGGCGGCACGGAGTGTTGCGCACACGACGCCGATATTCTGTTCGGCTTCGTTCTTGACGGCGCAATGACGCTGGAGGGGGAAGGGCGGGAACCCTTCGCGCTGACGGCAGGAGACGCCTTCGTCATTCCACCGGGTATGCGCACGCGCTATGCCGAGCCGACGGAGGATCTGGAGCTTCTGGAGGTGTCCCTGCCCGGCGCCTTCCGCACCGAGCAGGGATGAGGGTCAGCCGTCGCTCTCGAGCGCCTCGATCCGGGCTTGCGCTTGTTCCTCGGTCAGCGCGGTGTCGAAGGTCTCGCCTTTTTCCTCGCAGAGCGCGCGAAGCTTTGCCGCGGTCTTGTCGGTCATCTCCTGATCCGTGTTCTGATCGAGGTCGATGGCCGCGCCTGTGGTCGCGGCGATGACGGGATTCTCTTTGGATTTGCCCATTGCTGAACTCCCTATATGACTAACTGGTGGAACGCCGTGGTCTCGCGGCGGGTTCCGCAATGACAGGAGACGGTGATGTCCGATGATCTGAAGGCGGCGGCGGAAAAGGTCAGCCGCAACGCCTATGCGCCCTATTCGAATTTCCACGTCGGTGCCGCGGTGCGTGGCGCGAACGGGACGATCTATTCCGGGTGCAACGTCGAGAACGTGGCCTATCCCGAAGGCACCTGCGCCGAGGCCGGGGCGATCGCCGCCATGATCGCCGCGGGCGAGACCCGGCTGACCGAGGTCTACGTGGTTGCGGCCTCGCCGACCCCGGTGACACCCTGCGGCGGCTGCCGTCAGAAGCTGGCGGAATTCGGTGACGCCGAGGTGCGCGTGACGATGGCCGGTGCGGAGGGCGTCGAGATGCAGATGACGCTGGCCGAGCTTCTGCCGGGCGCCTTCAGCCAGTCGCACCTGGAGGGATCGACCTCGTGACGGCACAGGCCATCCTGGCGGATCTGCGTCACGGTAGGCGCCCGGACGCGGAAGACCTCGCCTGGATGGCGCGGGGTCTGGCCGACGGGACGGTCAGCGATGCGCAGGCCGGAGCCTTTGCGATGGGCATCTGTCACACGGGGCTCGACGAGGCCGGGCGTGCCGCGCTGACACTGGCGATGCGCGACTCGGGCCGCGTGCTGTCTTGGGATCTTGACGGGCCCGTGCTCGACAAACATTCGACCGGGGGCGTCGGAGACTGCGTCTCGCTGGTGCTGGCCCCGGCACTGGCGGCCTGCGGAGCCTATGTCCCGATGATCTCTGGACGCGGGCTTGGCCATACCGGCGGCACGCTCGACAAGCTCGAGGCGATCCCGGGCGTCGCGACTCAGGTCGACGAGACGCGGTTTCGCGACGTGGTGGGCACGGTGGGCTGCGCCATCGTCGGCGCCACCGCGGACATCGCCCCGGCGGATCGTCGCCTCTATGCCGTCCGCGACGTCACGGCGACGGTCGACAGCCTCGACCTGATCACCGCGTCGATCCTTTCGAAGAAGCTGGCCGGCGGGCTCGAGGGGCTGGTGCTGGACGTAAAGGTCGGCAGCGGCGCCTTCATGAAGGATATGGATGACGCCCGCGCGCTGGCGCAGGCGCTGGTCGGCACCGCCAAGGCCGCGGGCTGCCCGACCTCGGCGCTGATCTCGGACATGAGCCAGCCGCTGGCGCCGGCTCTGGGCAACGCTCTCGAGGTGGCGGCGGTCATGGACGTGCTGACGGGTGGCGAGCGAGGCGCTCTTTACGATCTGACCGTCGCGCTCGGCGGCGGCCTGCTGGCGAAGGGCGGCCTTGCCGCCGACGACGAGGATGGCGCAGGCAGGATTGCCGAAGCGATTGCCAGCGGGCAAGCGGCAGTGTGTTTCGGCCGGATGATCGCGGGCCTTGGTGGCCCGGTGGAATTCGTCGAACGCTGGGCGCGGTTCCTTCCCGAGGCGACGGTGATCCGCGAGGTCACGGCGCAGGCGTCCGGCGTGGTCACGGCCATCGACGGCGAGGAACTGGGGCTGGCGGTTGTCGGGCTGGGCGGCGGACGGCGGAATGAAAGTGACGAGATCGATCCTTCGGTTGGTCTTGCGCAGGTCGCGCGTCTCGGCGAGCGCGTCGACAAGGGGCAGCCGCTCGCCGTGGTGCATGCGTCCCGGCCCGAGGCGGCGGACCGCGCAGCGGCGAAGGTCCGCGCGGCGATCACGCTGGGCGATACGGCGACACCGCTTCCGGATCTCGTACGCGAAAGGATTTCCTGATGGCACGTGCCTTCCTCGTGGTGATGGACTCGGTCGGCATCGGCGGTGCGCCGGACGCGGCCGAGTTCTTCAACGGCGACCGTCCAGACCTCGGCGCCAATACCGTGGGCCACATTGCGCAGGCCTGCGCCGACGGCGACGCGGAACTGGGCCGCACCGGGCCGTTGCGGCTGCCGACGCTGGATGCGCTTGGCCTCGGCGCGTCCGTGCGTTTGGCCAGCGACATCGAGGCGCCCGGACTCGACGCCGAACCGCAAGGCACATGGGGGGCTGCGACCGAGGTCTCGAAGGGCAAGGACACGCCGTCCGGGCATTGGGAACTGGCCGGACTTGTAGTGCCCTGGGAATGGACCTTCTTCACAGAGGAGGAAGAGAGTTTTCCGCCGGACCTCATCGAGCAGGTCTGCAAGGCCGCGGGCGTGTCCGGCATCCTCGGCAACTGCCATGCGTCCGGCACGAAGATCATTGCCGAACTCGGGCAAGACCACATGAGCACCGGGCACCCGATCTGCTACACCTCGGCCGACTCGGTCTTCCAGATCGCCGCCCACGAAGAAAGTTTCGGCCTCGAGCGCCTGCTGAAGCTCTGTGCGGATCTCGCGCCCGATCTGCACGAGATGAAAGTTGGCCGCGTGATCGCGAGGCCTTTCGTCGGTGACCCCGAAACCGGCTTTACCCGCACCACGAACCGCCGCGACTATGCCATCGCGCCGCCGTCGCCGGTTCTCACCAACTGGGTGCAGGATGCCGGGCGGCGGGTCTACGCCGTGGGAAAGATCGGCGACATCTTCTCGATGACGGGCATCGACGAGGTCCGCAAGGGGTCCGACGAGGCCCTGATGGGGCATCTGGGTGATCTCGTGGACACCGCGAAGGACGGCAGCCTGACCTTTGCCAACTTCGTCGAGTTCGACAGCCTCTACGGACACCGGCGCGACGTCAGCGGCTATGCACGCGCGCTCGAATGGTTCGACGCCGAGATCGCCAGGATCCTGCCGCGCCTGCGCGAAGGCGATATGCTGGTACTGACCGCCGATCACGGCAACGATCCGACCTGGGTCGGCACGGATCACACCCGCGAACGCGTGCCCGTGCTCATCGCCGGGCAGGGCGCGGGCGAATTGGGGCAGATCGGGTTCTCCGACGTGGCGCGGATCGTCGCCGATCACCTCGGCGTCACGGCGCGTGAAGGCGATCCTGCGACAGACTAGACCCGGGTCACACACGCAAACTGCGGCATTCCGCCGCCCGTACGTCACAGTTTATTTGCAATCCGGTTCGCGGAACATACCATGAACGTATGGTGAAGCGCACCCTTTCCGAAAAGCTCGCGATTCTCTCCGACGCGGCGAAATACGATGCCTCCTGCGCATCGAGCGGTGGCGCGCGCCGTGACAGCCGCGACGGAAAAGGGCTGGGCTCGGTGACCGGTTCGGGGATCTGCCATGCCTACGCGCCCGACGGGCGCTGCATCAGCCTCCTGAAGATCCTGATGACGAATTTCTGCATCTACGACTGCGCCTACTGCGTGAACCGGGTCAGCTCCAACGTCGAGCGCGCGCGCTTTTCGCCCGCCGAGGTCGTCGAGTTGACGCTCGAGTTCTATCGCAGGAACTACATAGAGGGGCTGTTCCTCTCCTCGGGCATCATTCGCTCGCCCGATGACACGATGGGCGACATGGTTCGGATCGCCCGCAGCCTGCGGGAAGAGCAAAACTTCCGCGGCTACATCCACCTCAAGACGATCCCGGATGCCGCGCCTGACCTGATCGAACAGGCGGGGCTCTACGCCGATCGCCTGTCGATCAACGTCGAGCTTCCCACGGACCAGAGCGTGAAGGCCTACGCGCCCGAGAAATCTCCGGCCCAAATCCGCAAGGCGATGGCGGACGTTCGGCTGCGCAAGGAGGCGGGAAAGGAGCGCAGCCACTCCGGCAAGCGGCCGCCACGGTTCGCGCCCGCGGGGCAGTCAACGCAGATGATCGTCGGCGCGGATGCCTCGAATGACGCCACGGTTCTGAAAACCTCGACGCGGCTTTATTCCAGCTACAAGCTGAAGCGCGTCTATTACTCGTCCTTCTCGCCGATCCCCGAGTCCTCGGCGACGCTGCCGCTGATCCGGCCTCCGCTGGTGCGCGAGCATCGGCTTTACCAAGCTGACTGGCTGCTGCGCTTCTACGGCTTCGATCTGGACGAGATCACCGGGTCGATGCCCGGCGGCAACCTCGACCTCGAGGTCGACCCGAAACTCGCCTGGGCCCTGCAGAACCGGCATCTATTCCCGCTCGACGTCAACCGTGCTCCGCGCGACATGCTGCTGCGCGTTCCGGGCTTCGGCACCAAGACCGTCAACCGGATCCTCTCGACGCGGCGCCACCGCAGCTTGCGGCATGACGACCTCGCGCGCATGGGGGCGCGGCTGAAACACGCGCGGCCTTTCGTGTCGCTGCCGGACTGGACGCCGCGCGGCCTTACCGATGCCGCCGACCTGCGCGCGCGCTTCGCGCCGCCCCCCGAACAGTTGCAGTTGCTGTGATGCGGCAGGTTTGTCTGCCGGAGGTCGGCACCTTCGAGGCGTGGCGCGCAGCGGCGCGCGGGCTCGCCAACAGCCAGGTGCCCGCGCAAGAGGTGTTGTGGCAGGTCGGAGGCGGGGATGGCGACCTTTTCGCCGGCACCGAAGATGATGCACTCCCTTCTGCCGCAGGCGCTCCTTTCACGGTGCCGTCGCGTTTCATGGCGCTGGCGAACTGTGTCGTCTGGCATCGAGATCCCGAACGCTTCGCGCGCCTTTACGCGCTGCTTCTGGCGCTGCGCGAGACACCGCGCCTGATGGCGGACCGGGGCGACGCGCGCGTCTCGGTCCTTGAGGTCATGGCCAAGGCGGTGCGGCGCGACAAGCACAAGATGACCGCCTTTGTGCGCTTCCGTGAAATCGGTGAGCGGGAGGCGCCGCGGCGCCGGTTCGTGGCCTGGTTCGAGCCGTCGCACCTGATCGTGGAACCGACCGCACCCTTCTTCGCCAAGCGCTTCGGCGACATGAACTGGTCGATCCTCACGCCGGACCTCTGCGCGCATTTCGAGGACGGCGCGGTGCGCTTCACCCCCGGCATCGAAAAGCCACCGCTTCCCGAGGACGCGACCGAGGATCTATGGCGCACCTATTTCCGCAACATCTTCAATCCGGCGCGGCTCAAGGTGAAGGCGATGCAGGCCGAGATGCCCCGCAAGTACTGGAAGAACATGCCCGAGGCGGCGATGATCCCCGAGCTTGTGGCCGGCGCCCGGCAGCGCGCCGGTGCCATGCTCGAGGCCGCACCCGCGTCCGTGCCTGCGCGCGCGGCCCGGATCGGCGACAGGCTGTCGGCGACACGGGCGAAACCGGCCCCGGTCGGGGACCGCGCGGAGTTCCTTGTTGCCTTGCAGGGCTGCCAGCGCTGTCCGCTTTGGCGCGATGCCACCCAGGCTGTGCCGGGCGAGGGGCCCCCTGACGCACCGCTGATGATCGTGGGTGAGCAGCCGGGCGACCACGAGGATCTGGCCGGACGGCCATTCGTCGGTCCGGCGGGGCAGCTCTTCGACCGGGTCGCGGGCGAGGCCGGGCTGGACCGCTCGAAGGCCTACGTTACTAACGCGGTCAAGCATTTCAAGTTCGTGGCGCGCGGCAAGCGGCGGCTGCACCAGGCGCCCGAGCGTGACGAGATCGATCACTGTCGCTGGTGGCTCGACCTCGAGCGCCGGATGATCCGACCGAAGCTCATCCTCGCGATGGGCGGCACCGCACTGGAAAGTCTGACGGGGTCCCGCAAGGGTATCCTCAAGCGACGCGGCGGGCTGGAGCAGGCCGGCGACGGCACGCCGCTGCTGGTGACCGTGCATCCGAGCTACCTGCTGCGGCTTCCATCCGAGGAGCGGCGGCAGTCCGAGACCGAACTCTTCCGCGCCGACCTGCGCCGCACGGCCGATCTGCTGTCCGAGCTTTCGGCGGCCTGAGACGCTGTCGTCGGGTTGCGTCCGGCGCCGGTTCGCGTCTAGATCGGGTCGGACATCCGGGAAGGGCAGAGCATGTCGGATCACCTCACTGTCGTCGATCACCCGTTGGTGCAGCACAAGCTGACGATCATGCGCGAGAAATCGACGTCCACCGCCACCTTCCGCCAGCTGTTGCGCGAGATCAGCCAGCTTCTCGCCTACGAGGTCACGCGCGGACTGCCGATGACCACCAAGCGCGTCGAAACGCCACTCGAGGAGATGGATGCGCCCACGCTCGACGGCAAGAAGCTGGCGCTGATCTCGATCCTGCGCGCGGGCAACGGGTTGCTCGACGGAGTGCTCGAACTGATCCCCTCGGCGCGCGTCGGCTTCGTCGGCCTTTACCGCGACGAAGAGACGCTTCAGCCGGTGCAGTATTACTTCAAGGTACCCGAGGCGCTCGACGATCGCATGGTCATCGCCGTCGATCCGATGCTGGCCACCGGTAATTCCTCTGTCGCGGCGATCGACCTGCTCAAAGAGGCCGGGGCCACCAACCTGCGGTTCCTGTGCCTGCTGGCCGCCCCCGAGGGTGTCGCGCGGATGCAGGAGGCGCATCCCGATGTGCCGATCGTCACGGCGGCGCTCGACACTCGGTTGAATGAGAAGGGCTACATTGTACCGGGGCTGGGCGACGCCGGTGACCGGATGTTTGGCACTAAATAAATATTAATCTCTTCTGACTCAAAGTTGACCTCAGTTGGCTTGCCAGAAGCGACCAATTTTTGCATGCTTTCACTATATCTCGTGGGGGCGTAGATGAAAAACTCAAGAATTATAGCCTTGGCGCTGTGCTTGGGCCTATTTGATCAGACCACCGCATGGGCGCAGTCGACGTCGGGACCTGTCGAAATGCCGCCCGTGACCTATAGCGGAAAGCAATACGTCGACAGCGCCGGATGCGCCTTCACGCGCGGCGGCATTGACGATGTCGTGGTTTGGGTGCCGCGGCGCGGCCGGGACCGTCAACCGCTGTGCGGGCTCGAACCGACCTTCGCCACCCGGGCCGTCACGCCGGTCTCCGCGCCGATCGAGGCGACGACGAATGCGCCCGTAAACACGGTGGCGCCTGCGCCACGGCGTACCGCCGCTCGGGCCCAGCCGGCGCGTGTGGCACCGGCGCAACCCGTCGCGCGCACCCGGGAAGCCGGCCCGACCGTCGTGACCGGGCGGACGCGCGTGGTGCCGAAACACGTCTGGCAGAACCGGCAGAACACGCAGAACGTTGCGGTCCCGCACGGCTACCGGACGGTCTGGGAAGACGACCGCCTGAACCCGCATCGCGCCGTTCAGACGCTCGACGGCATGGCGGCCACCCGGCTGGTCTGGACCAACACGGTGCCGCGGCGGCTTGTCGATGTCGACACCGGTCACGACATGACGGCGAAGGTTGCGCTGGTCTATCCCTATACCGATCTCGAGACCCAGCGCCGCGACCTCGGCACCGTGACGCTGAGCTACCGCGAGGGGCAGGTGGTCAAGAAAGTGCGACCCAATTCCGGGCGTGTGACCTATTCCTCGCGCAGCGCGCCGCGCCAGAACGTCTCGAAACACTTCAAGGTGCGTCCCGCGCCGACGCCGCCGGGTCGCTACGTGCAGGTCGCCGTCTTCAAACAGAAGGACACCGCAATGGCGACGGCGCGCCAGGTGCAGCGCCTTGGCCTGCCTGTCCGCCTGAAGATCGGCGAGCGGCAGGGCCGGCGGTTCTTCACCCTCGTGGCCGGCCCCTTCGTTCGGGACCAGGAGTTGCATTCGGCGCTCGGGACGGTCCAGAAGGCAGGTTTCGAAGACGCATTTCTGCGCAACTAACCGGCATCAGCCGCCGCAGATGCCCTGCAGGCGAAGCCAGTCGGCGTCGCTGAGCAGGGCGTCAGCGTCACGACCTGCCATCGGATCGGCCTCGATCAGCGCCAGCGTGCTTTCACCGGAGACATCCCGGGCATAGGCATAAGGCGTGCTGCGCACGCGCGCCGCAGCGAAAGCGTCAAGCAGCGGCGCGGGGTCGACCTCTCCGGGCGCGACCTTCATCAGGTGCACCGCGTAGTCGTCAAGCGCCCCGGGATCGACCTCGCCCGAGGTGAGCAGCCGGAAACTGTCCCAAGGGCCCAGCACGTCCAGCATGTCGCGCAGCGGATCGCTAGTCTTTGCGCGCCGGGTTTCGGCGAGAACGTAGCCCGCGACAACATCTGGCTCTTCGTGGTCTTCGACCAGAGACCGGTCCAGCAGGATATGCCCGCCGGGCAGGTGCAGGCTCGCGACCGGCACCGACGGCAGGATCGCCAGCGGTCCGCTGCCGAGCCTGGCACGCAGTTTGCGCAGCGCCCGCAGCCCGCCTGCATCGGCGCAGGCCGTGCCGCCGACGCGCTCGATCCGCTGCATCAAAGCTTCGCCGATGGCGCCCCGGTGGACCTGCGGTACAACGCCGACGGTATGATCGACGATGGCGCCCGGCAGCCAGAACACCACCAGTGCCGCCATGGCTAGAACGGAAATGGCAAAGCCTAGCCAGCGCAGGCGCCCGGGGCGCGGGCGCGCACGCTCGACCGCGCGGCGCAGTTTCTCGATCGCCTCGATCATCTCCGCCTCGTCGGCGGAGATTTCCAACGTCTCGCCGGGATCGCCGTCGGGATGGAAGATGGCCGGGCGCACGCCCGGGTTGGCCCGCTGCACCGCCGCCAGTGACCAGTGCGTCAGGGCCTGGTCGCGCAGATCGGACACCACCAGCGTCGCGTCGCCGATCGAGACGATCACATCGCGCCGCTGCGCCTCGGCCGTCGGCCGCCAGAGAGCGGACGCCTCCAGACGGGCGTATTTTCTGAGTGCCGTCATGTCGCGGGCAATACTGCTCTGCACTGTTTTGCCGCAGTCTAGCACGCCCCCAAGGCGGAGCAATGGCGGCGCGTCGCGCGGCCGGGCCTGTGTGCAGAAATGGAGGAGAATTGTCGAAGTAGTCGAAGCTTCAGAATCATTTGCGCAAAGGCTGGGATAAACTTGGAAATGATGTTCGAATCTTGCAATCTCGCCCGAAACTATCGTTGCGCCGGGTTGGACTCAGCCCAGGGCCGCCGCGATCTTGCGTAACTCGAACTTCTGGATCTTGCCCGTTGATGTCTTTGGCAATTCTTGGAAAACCACACGCTTGGGCGTCTTGAACCCGGCGAGCGTCTGCCGCGCGAAGGCGATCAGCCCGGCCTCGTCCACGTCGCTGCCCGGCTTCGGCTCGACGAAGGCGCAAGGCACCTCGCCCCACTTGTCATCCGGCTTGGCGACAACGGCGGCCAGCAGAACTCCGTCGTGTGACATCAGCACGCCCTCGACTTCGACCGAGGAGATGTTCTCGCCGCCCGAGATGATGATGTCCTTGGCGCGGTCGGCGATCTGCATGTAGCCGTCTTCATGCTGCACGGCGATATCTCCCGAGTGAAAGTAGCCGCCCGCGAATGCCTCCTCCGTCGCCGCACTGTTCTTGAGATATCCTTTCATCACCGCGTTGCCGCGCATGACGATCTCTCCTTGGGTCGTCCCGTCACGCGGCACGGGCGACATGTCCTCGTCGGCGACGTGGATGTCCTCCATCATCGGAAAGGCGACACCCTGCCGCGCCTTGATCGCGGCGCGGGCGGGCTTGTCGAGACCGTTCCAGTCCTCGTCGCGCCAGATGCATTCGGTCACGTGGCCGTAGGTTTCGGTCAGCCCGTAGACCTGCGTGACGTTGAAGCCGAGCTCCTCGATCTTCGACAGTGTCGCGGGGGCCGGCGGCGCGCCGGCGGTGAAGACCTCGACACGGTGATCGAAGCTGCGCCGGTCCTCGCCGGGCGCGTTTACCAGCATGTTGAGCACGATGGGCGCGCCTCCGAGATGGGTCACGCCCTCGTCCGCGATGGCATCGAAGATGTTGGCGGCGGTGATGTCGCGGCAGCAGACGAGGGTGCCGCCGACCAGGGGCATCATCCAGGTGTGGTTCCAGCCGTTGCAGTGAAACAGCGGGACGATGGTCAAGTAGACCGGGTGCAGCACCATGCGCCAAGAGATCACGGTCCCCATCGTCATCAGGTAGGCGCCGCGATGGTGATAGACCACGCCCTTGGGCCGCCCGGTGGTGCCGGACGTGTAGTTCAGCGCGAGGCTTTCCCACTCGTCCTCCGGCATCAGCCAGGCGAAGGTCGGGTCGCCGCCCTCCAGCAGATCCTCGTAGGTCTCGTGGCGTCCTGAGCCTGCGTGCCCGGCGCCCGGATCTGGAACCTCGATCAGGATCGGCGCCGGCCCGTCGAGCCGAGCCACGGCGGCCTCCGCCAGCGGCAGGAACTGGCTGTCGACCAGCACGGCGCGGGCCGCGCCGTGGTCGAGGATATAGGCGACGGTATCGACATCGAGGCGCGTGTTGATGGTGTTGAGGACCGCGCCGCAGGCCGGCACGCCGAAATGCGCCTCGGCCTGCGCGGGCACGTTGGGCAGCAGCGTTGCCACCACGTCGCCCGGTGCGACGCCGAGACCGGCGAGGGCCGAGGCAAGCCTCGAGCAACGCGCTTGGTACTCGGCATAGGTCACCCGGTGCGCGCCATAGACCACCGCCAGCCGGCCGGCAAAGACGTCCGCGGCCCGCCGCAGGTGCGACAGCGGGGACAGCGGTACGAAGTTGGCGGCACATTTCCCGAGGCCCGTCTCGTCACTCAGCCAACCCATGCCCATGTCTCCCCTGTCGATCCGTCCCGTGCGACACGTTATGGCAGACACCGCGCAAGGCAAATGGGAAAACCGGGCCCGGACGGGGTGTGTTCAGGTTGGGTCAGTCTCGGTTGTTGCCGGTCGGCCGGAGACGGGTGCTTTGCATGTCCGAGTCCGCGCGCGGCGCCACCCGAGAAGCGGTTCCTCGCCTGACGGACTGATCGGGCCGCGGGGCGCGCAAATACGATCGGAGAGTGATTCGGGAAGAGGGCGTGATCCGTGTCTTTGGCGGCAGATTTCTCACGCGAAGGACCTCGCACTGCCGAAAATACACGTAACGAAATCCGTGCGGGTGCCGAATGATCGGCTTGGACCGCCTTGGCACCGGTTTTCGGAGGCAATTCGCTCGGCGCGTCGGCGGGTTGCCGCGCAGGACCCCGCGTCACGCCCGCGCCGGCGGAATTTCTCGGCTGAAATGCAACCGTGAATGCTGTTTGCTGGCTGTGGGCCGCAAGGTCCGTGGGACAAGACAGGTGCTGGGGGCGGTGCCATGGAAGGCGATACGACCCTGCGCGAGGGGCTGGAGACAGGCTCGTCGACGCAAGGACAGACAGGCGGATCTGCGATCATGATCCAGCCGAAGGGACTTGTTGCGGAAATGCGTGCCGCGACCGAGCAAGGCTGGTGTCCCATGCACGCCCTGCAGCCCGGCGACCAGGTGCTGACCTTCGACAATGGCCTGCGGCCTCTGACCAGCGTCCAAAGCGCACGGATCTGGACCCGGCCCGAAGCAGTCGCGCAAGCGCACTGGCCGGTTCATGTCCCGGCGGGCGCGCTCGAGAATACCAGCGCGCTGCTGCTGCTTCCCCATCAGGGGGTGATGCTGGAATGCGACGGGCTCGAGGCCGAGGTCGGTGATCCGTTCGCCCTGCTCGAGGCGCGGGCGCTCGTGGGCCTTCGGGGCATCGAGCGGCGGCGGCCGACGGCGCCGGCGAAGATCGTCACGCTGGGATTCGCTCAGGACGAAGTCGTCTATACCGAAGGTGGATTCCTCGTGCTGTGCGCCGAGCGGATGCGGTCGCTCGAGACGATGCTCGACCCGCGCGCCTGCAGCTACGACCTGCTGCCGCGCCGCGACGCCGCGCGGTTCGTGCGGATGCTGGCCGAAGACGCGGCCGTGCCGCTGCGCGTCAATCGCGCGTCCTGAGGCGCGAAACCTTCGAGACCAAGAAAAAGGGGCCCCGCGGGGCCCCTTGAAACATTGCGCCACCGAGGAGCGGTGTCAGGCCGCTTTTTCCGCCGCGCCGAAGCGGGCGTAGAAGCTCTGATTCTTCTCGGCCATCTGGCGCAGCAGGTCGGGGCAGGCGAAGCGGTCGCCGTAGGCCTTCTGCAATTCGTCACAGCGCTCGGCGGCGTAGGGCGTGCCGACCATGTCGAGCCAGGAGAACGGCCCGCCCGACCACGGCGCGAAGCCCCAGCCGAGGATCGCGCCGACGTCGCCTTCGCGGATGTCCATCAGTACGCCTTCTTCCAAGGCACGCACCGCTTCGAGCACCTGGACGAACAGCAGGCGGTCCTGCACTTCCTGCAACGCAGGCTGCGGATCGGCGGCCGGGTACTTGTCGCCAAGCCCCTTCCAGTAGTCCTGCCGCTTGCCCTTTTCGTCATAGTTGAAGAAGCCTGCCTTGGCCTTGCGACCAAGCCGGCCCTGTTCTTCCATCCAGAAGATCAACTCGTCCGCCGGGCTTTCCGGATAGGCGTCGCCCATCGCCTCCTTGGTCGCCCGCGCGATCTTGGCGCCGAGGTCGATGCTGGTCTCGTCGGTCAGCTGGATCGGCCCCACCGGGAAGCCGAGCATCTGCGCGGCATTGTCGACGAGTTGCGGCGCAGTGCCCTCGGTCAGCAGGCGCGCGCCCTCGTTGATGTAGGGGATGATGCAGCGGTTGGCGTAGAAGAACCGCGCGTCGTTGACCACGATCGGCGTCTTGCGGATCTGGCGCACGTAATCGAGCGCTTTCGCCACGGCCCGGTCGCCGGTTTCCTTGCCCCGGATGATCTCGACCAGCGCCATGCGCTCCACGGGCGAGAAGAAGTGGATGCCGATGAACTGCTCGGGCCGCGAAGAGGCCTTGGCCAGCCCGGTGATCGGCAGGGTCGAGGTGTTGGAGGCGAAAATGCAGTCCTCGGAGATGACCGCTTCGACCTTCTGGGTCATCTCGGCCTTGACCTTCGGATCCTCGAAGACCGCTTCGATGATCAAGTCGCAGCCCTTTAGTGCCTCGAGATCGGTGGTCGCCGTGATCCGCGACAGCGCCTGCTCTTTCTTCTCGGGCGTCGCTTTCTTGCGTGCGATGCCCTTGTCGAAATAGCTTTCGGCATAGGCCTTGCCCTTGTCGGCGGCCTCCTGCGAGCGGTCGATCAGCACGACCTCCATGCCGGCCTGCGCCGAAACCAGAGCGATGCCCGCGCCCATCATGCCCGCGCCCAGCACGCCCAGCTTCTGAACCCGCTGGTCGGACACGCCTTCGGGACGCACGGCACCCTTCTCGAGCGCTTCCTTGTTCACGAAGAGCGACCGGATCATCGCCGAGGAGGACGGGTTCATCAGCACCGAAGTGAACCAGCGCGCCTCGATCCTGAGCGCGGTGTCGAAATCGACCAGCGCACCCTCGTAGACCGCCGAAAGTAGCGCCTTGGCCGCCGGGTACACGCCCTTGGTCTTGCCGTTCACCATCGCCGAGGCGCCGACGAAGGTCATGAAGCCCGCCGGATGGTAGGGCGCACCACCGGGCATCTTGTAGCCTTTGGCGTCCCAGGGCTTGACGATGTCGGCGTCCTTGGCGTTCAGCACCCAGTCCTTCGCTGCCGCCAGCGGATCTTCGGCGATCTCGTCGACGATGCCGGCAGCCTTGGCGGCGGCAGGCGCCATCATCTTGCCTTCCAGCAGGATCGGCGAGGCGGCCATCGCGCCCAGTTTGCGCGAGATGCGCGTGGTGCCGCCTGCGCCCGGGAAGATGCCCACGAGGATTTCCGGCAGGCCGATGCGGGCCTTCGGGTTCTCGGCGGCAAAGATGCGGTGCGTGGCGAGCGGCAGCTCCAGCCCGATGCCCGCGGCGGTGCCGGGCAGGGCGGCAGCTATCGGCTTGCCGCCCTTGAGCGACTTCGGGTCCATGCCCGCGCGCTCGATCTTGCGCAAAAGGGCGTGCATCTGCATCACACCTTCGAAAAGCCCCTTGGCCGGGTCGTCGCCGGCTTCCTCGCGCATCTTGGCCAGCAGGTTGAGATCCATGCCGCCGGCGAAGCTGTCCGGCTTGCCGGAGGTGATGACGATGCCCTTGACGGCGTCGTCGGCCAGCGCGGCGTCGATCAGATCGCTGAGCTGTGCAAGCCCTTCGAAGGACATCACGTTCATCGAACGCCCGGGAACGTCCCAGCTGATCGTTGCGACGCCCTGGGCATCGGTGGACATGGTGAAATCGGTCATTGATTGGTTTCCTTTTCTGGCTCGAAGCCGGTCCAGTCGTGATGGCCCCGGGCGTTCAGGATTGATGTCATTTTCCAGCCGCCCGGATCAGAAACGAGCAGCATCGAAGAGGTGTATCTCGGCGTCGCGCGCTTGCCGCGGGACAGCAGGTCGGTGGCATAGGTGCCGATGATCGTTCCGTCCTCACAAAGCTCGAGCGCCACCGGTTGGCGATAGATCTGGTCGAGGTTCAGCGCCTTGCAGGCGACGATGTAGAGCTCGAAGTTGCGCCGCAGCGCGTCCTCGGTCGTCAGGACAACCGGACCGGTGCGGGTGATCATGGTGAACGGCAGGCGGATCCGGTCGCGCCACGGCGCGAAATCCCCTGCAATGAAGCAGTCGGATATCGCGTCGAGGAACGCTTGGAACTCCTGCCGGTCCATGGATCAAACGCGCTCGATCACCGTGGCGGCGCCCATGCCCGAGGCGATGCAGAGCGTGGCAAGGCCGACCTCTTTGTCCGAGCGCTCCATCTCGTCGAGGAGCGTGCCGATGATCATCGCGCCGGTGGCGCCCAACGGGTGACCCATTGCGATGGCACCGCCGTTGACGTTGAGCTTGTCGTGGTCGACATCGAAGGCCTGCATGAAACGCAGCACGACCGAGGCGAAGGCCTCGTTGACCTCGAAGAGGTCGATGTCGCCGATCTCCATGCCGTTGTCTTTCAGGATCTTCTCGGTCACCGGAACCGGGCCGGTCAGCATGATGGTGGGATCGGTGCCGATCTTGGCGGTGGCCTTGATCCGGGCGCGCGGCTTCAGTCCCAGTTTCTCGCCGAACTCCTTCGAGCCGATCAGAAGTGCGGCCGCCCCGTCGACGATGCCCGAGGAATTGCCGGCGTGGTGGATGTGCTCGATCTTTTCCAGGTGCGGGTATTTCAGCAGCGCGACGTTGTCGAAGCCCGGCATCACCTCGCCCATCGCCTGGAAGGCGGGGTTCAGCGCGCCAAGCGACTGCATGTCGGTCTGCGGGCGCATGTACTCATCGTAATCGAGGATCGGCAGGCCGTTCTGGTCCCGCACGGTGATGACCGATTTCGAGAACCGCTTATCGTCCCAGGCCGCCTTGGCGCGGCGCTGGCTTTCGACGGCATACTGGTCGGCGTCGTCGCGCGTGAACCCGTATTCGGTGGCGATGATGTCGGCGCTGATGCCTTGCGGCACGAAGTACTTTTCCATCGCGATCGAGGGATCGACGGCGATGGCCGCCCCGTCCGAACCCATCGCAACGCGGCCCATCATCTCGACACCGCCGGCGATATAGCCGTCACCGGCACCACCGCGCACCTGGTTGGCGGCGAGGTTCACGGCTTCCATGCCCGACGCACAGAAACGGTTGATGGCAAGACCCGGTATACGTTCGTCGAGATCCGAGGCGAGAACGGCCGAGCGGGCAAGGCAGCCACCCTGTTCCATCACCTGCGTGACGTTGCCCCAGATCACGTCCTCGACGGCGTGGCCTTCGAGATTGTTGCGCTCTTTCAGTGCGTTGAGCGTCAGCGCGGACAGGCGCAGCGCGGTCACTTCGTGCAGCGAGCCGTCCTTGCGGCCCTTGCCGCGCGGAGTCCGCAGGGCGTCGTAGATATAGGCTTCGGTCATGTCTCTCTCCTTCAGGCGCGGTCAGCGGGGCTGCCGGGCATCAGATCGTAGGGGTGTTTCCAGCCCGGCGTCTCGGACAGGCGCGTGAGCCAGGCGTCGATGTTGGTCCAGTCCTTGCGGTCGAAACCGAAGTGTTCCGGGTAGTAGAGGTAGCCGCAGCACGACAGGTCGGCGTTGGTGAGGCCGCTGCCGACGATCCAGTCGCGGTCCTCGAGATGCTGGTCGAGAACCTGGTAGGCCGACTTGAGCCGGCCCTGCATGAAGCCGATGACCTCCTGCGGGCGCTTGTCCTCGGGCAGGAAGTTCATCAGGAAGCGCGTCATGCCGGCCTGGCTCGAGAGCTTGTGGTTGTCCCAGAAGACCCAGCGCAGGATCTCTCGGCGCTCGGCCGCGTCGCGGCCGCCGAACTTGCCGGATTTCTCCGACACGTAGTCCTGGATCACGCCGGACTGGGTCAGGCGGGTGTTACCGTCCACCATGACCGGAACCTCGCCCATTGCGTTGATCTGCGCGCGGTAGTCGCCCGAGCGTGTCTCGCCGCCGAAGAAGTCGACCTTGACCGGTTCCCAGTCGAGGCCGGAGAGTTCCAGTGCCAGTGCCGCCTTGTAGGCGTTGCCGCTTTCGCCGAAGCAATAGAGTTTGATCGTCATGGTGTTACAGCCTTTCTGGTCTTCGGTCCGACGCGTGAGATGGGTGGGTCAGAGCGCCCGCGCGATCAGTTCCTTCATGATCTCGTTTGTGCCGCCGTAGATACGCTGGACGCGGGCGTCCGCCCACATTTCCGCCACGGCATATTCCTGCATGAAGCCGTAGCCGCCATGCAGCTGCAGGCACTCGTCCAGCACCTCGCCCTGCGTGTCGCTCAGCCAATATTTCGCCATCGCTGCGCGTTCGACGGTCAGTTCGCCGCGCAGGTGCTCGGCGATGCACTGGTCGAGAAAGGCACGGGCCACCGTGGTCTTGGTCTGGCATTCGGCCAGCTTGAAGCGTGTATTCTGGAACTGCGTGAGCGGTCCGCCGAAGGCTTCGCGCTCCTTGCAGTAGGCGATCGTGCGCTCCATCGCGCCCTCCATCGCGCCGACCGCGCCGCAGCCGATGATCAGCCGTTCCTGCGGAAGCTGCTGCATCATCTGGTAAAAACCGCGGCCTTCCTCGCCGCCCAGGATGTTCTCGGGTGCGATCTCGACGTTGTCGAAGAACAGCTCGGACGTGTCCGAGGCGTGCAGGCCGATCTTGTCGAGGTTCCGCCCGCGGGTGAAGCCGGGCGCGTTATCGGTTTCGACCACGACCAGCGAGACGCCCTTGGCGCCTTCCTTGGGGTCGGTCTTGGCCGCGACGACGATCAGGTTGGCGTGCTGTCCGTTGGTGATGAAGGTCTTCTGGCCGGACAGGCGATAGGCATTGCCGTCGCGGACGGCCTTGGTCTTGATGTTCTGCACGTCCGAGCCGCCTGAGGGCTCGGTCATCGCCAGTGCGCCGACAAGCTCGCCACTGACCATCTTCGGTAGCCAGCGCTGCTTCTGCTCTTCCGAGCCGTAGGCCAGCACGTAATGCGCCACGATGCCGGAATGGATGCCGTGGCCCCAACTGGCGAGGTTGGCGCGTCCGGCCTCGATCAGGATCGCGGCCTCGTGGCCGAAATCACCGCCCGGTCCGCCGTATTCCTCGGGGATCGACGGGCAGAGCAGGCCGAGCGCGCCGGCCTCCTGCCATGTTTCGGGGTCCATCTGGCCCTGTTCGCGCCATTTCGCGAACCTTGGCGCCCATTCGGCCGTGATGAACTGCGCGGTCATCTCCGAGAGCATCCGGTGCTCTTCGGTCATCCATGCAGACTGTGCCGTCATACGTTTCCCCCCGTGACGTCCGTCTTCAGCGTTTTCGCGCGTCGAGCTCCGAGTTGAAGAGCCGCAGGCGATGGCCGAAGGTTTCCTCGTTGATGACGCTGTCGAAGTTCTCGAACAGGAACGACAGCGCCTCGCCCTCGTCGAGCCCCGCCTCCTGCGCGAACCGCTTCAGGCGGCGATAGCCGTCCTCGGTCATCGAGACCGGAAAACGGCGGGTCAGGCGGAATCTCTTGGGCATGGCTCTCTCTCGGAATCGGGGGCGGGGCGAGAAGCCCCGCCGCGCCGTTCAGAAATTCGCCGCTTCCAGTGCCATCACCGGTCCCGCTCCGGACTGGATGCGGGCCAGATGCAGTCCGGTCGCCGGCAGCTGGCGGGCCATGTAGTAGCGCCCGGTGGCCAGCTTCGTCTCGTAGAACGCCACATCCGAGGCGTCCTCCGCAAGAGCCTTGCGCGCGGCCAGACCCATGCGCGCCCACATCAGCCCGAGGCAGACGTGACCGAACATGTGCATGAAGTCGTAAGAGCCCGAGAGCGCGTTGTTCGGGTTCTGCGTGCCGTTCTGCATGAAATACATGCCGGCGGCCTGCAGGTCCTTCGACGCGGCCTTGAGCGGGCCGAGGAAATCGCGGTCGAAATCCGCGTCATGGTCCTGGTTTTCCTTGATGAAGGACTTCACGATCTCGAAGAAAGCCATGACGTGCTTGCCGCCGTCCGAGGCGAGCTTGCGGCCCACGAGATCCAGCGCCTGAACGCCATTGGCGCCCTCGTATATCATCGCGATCCGGGCGTCGCGGGTGAACTGCGACATGCCCCATTCCTCGATGTAGCCATGCCCGCCGTAGACCTGCTGGGCCTTGACGGTCATGTCGTAGCCCTGGTCGGTCAGGAAGCCCTTGATGACCGGGGTCAGCAGCGACACCAGCCCGTCGGCGTCCTTATCGCTCTCGCGGTGCGCGCGGTCGATCATCGTCGCGGCCCAGAGCACGAAGGCGCGGCCGCCCTCGGTAAAGCTCTTCTGGTCCATCAGGCTGCGCCGGATGTCGGGATGCACGATCAGCGGATCGGCCGGCCCGTCGGGGTTCTTGACGCCGGTCACGTCACGGCCCTGCAGGCGGTCCTTGGCGTAGTCCAGCGCGTTCTGATAGGCGACCTCGGCCTGGCTCAGGCCCTGCACGCCGACGCCGATGCGCGCCTCGTTCATCATCGTGAACATCGCGCGCATGCCCTTGTGCGCCTCACCCAGCAGGTAGCCCGTCGCCCCGTCGTAGTTCATCACGCAGGTCGAGTTGCCGTGGATGCCCATCTTCTCCTCGAGCTTGCCGCAGGAGACGCCGTTGCGCGCCCCAAGGCTGCCGTTCTCGTCCACGAGGAACTTCGGCACGATGAAGAGCGACACGCCCTTGATGCCCTCCGGCGCGCCGGCGATCTTGGCCAGCACCAGGTGGACGATGTTGTCGGCCATGTCGTGTTCGCCGGCCGAGATGAAGATCTTCTGACCGGTGATCGCGTAGCTGCCGTCATCCTGCGGTTCGGCTTTCGTCCGCATGAGCCCCAGGTCCGTGCCGCAATGCGGCTCGGTCAGGTTCATCGTGCCGGTCCATTCGCAGCTGACCATCTTCGGCAGCCAGGTCTGCTTTTGCTGGTCGGTCCCGTGCGCCAGGATCGCCGAGGCCGCGCCGTGGGTCAGGCCGTGGTACATGCCGAACGCCTGGTTGGCGGCGGCGAACATCTCGCCCACGGCGGTGTTGATCACGTAAGGAAGGTTCTGGCCGCCATACTCTTCCGGCATGTCGAGACCCGGCCAGGCCCCTTCCTTGAGCTGCTCGAAGGCTTCCTTGAACCCGGTCGGCGTTCTCACGACGCCGTTCTCGAGCTTGCAGCCTTCCTTGTCGCCCACGGTATTGAGCGGCGCGAGAACCTCGGAGGCCAGCTTGCCCGCCTCGTCGAAGATGGCCGAGGTGAAATCGGCCTCCAGCTCGTCATACCCGGTGATCGTGTCGCCGGTGATGTTCAGCACGTCATGCAGGACGAACTGGAGATCTTTGGTCGGGGCGGTGTAGGTCGGCATCTGGTCGTCTCCCTGAAGCGTCTGATGCGTGATCTGGTCTTGTGTTATTCTGGCCCGTCCGGGTTAACCGCTCATGCAGCCGCCGGCTTGGGCTGGCCCATCGAGTCGATCATCTCCTTGCCCCATTTGAGCTGGGCGCGGAGTTCGTCGATCGTTTCGGTGAGCGCCTCGCGCTGTTTTTCCATCTCGACGAGGCGCTGCTTGGCGACTTCGTAGGTGCGCAGGATCTGGGTCTGCTGCTGATCGTCCATGTAGTAGAGGTCGAGCAGCTGGCGGATGTCCTCGAGGCTGAAGCCGAAGCGCTTGCCGCGCAGGATGAGCTTGAGGCGGGCACGGTCGCGCCGGGTGAAAAGTCGTTTCTGGCCTTCGCGGATCGGGAACAGCAGTTCCTTGGATTCGTAAAAGCGAAGGGTCCGCGGCGTCACGTCGAATTCGTCGCACATCTCGCGGATGGTCATTGTTTTCTCGGTCATTGTCGGACTCTCTGAAATATTGGTGTGCGCCAGACATGGGCGCTCGGCCGCGGGCCTACAACATCCCCTGCCGCTGACGTAACTCGTACGTTGCGTCACGAGCCCCGAGACGCGTCGATGCGACACCCGACGCCGGGATACTCGCGTTCCGGCGGGTCATCTGAAACGATTCAGGAGGTGTTCCGGCAAGAATCTTGCTCGGCACTGAAAACCAGCGCGCGCCATGCGGACACGCGCGGTTCAGGTCTTGCGGAGATCCTCCGCGACCCCGTCGCGCAGGCTGCGCAGCTCCTCGATGGTCTCGTCGAGCTGGGCGCGTTGGCGCGCAAGTTCCTCGAGCTGGCTGGTCGCGTGTTCGACCCAGACCTGCATCTGGTGCTCGGTGCCATCCTTTTCGTACATCAGGAGCCACTGGCGGATGTCCTCGAGCGGAAAGCCAAAGCGCCGGCCGCGCAGGATCAGCTTCATGCGGGCGCACTCGCGGGGTCCGTAGAACCGCGCCCGGCCTTCCCGGTCGGGCTGAAGCAGCTCGATGTACTCGTAGTAGCGCAACGTTCTTGGCGTGACGTCGAACTCGGCGCACATTTCCTTGAACGAAAGACGCGTGTCTGACATGTCCAGGCTCTCCCTTTTGCGCAGGCTAGCAACTCGGCGCGGACAAGTGCAACAGCCGCCCTTGCCCTTCCGAGAAGCTTGGGTCGATAAAGGGCCCAGTTTTTCCGGCGGAGCGGACAGCATGGCGGACAAGGTCGAAATAGCGCGCAACTTCATCGAGGCGATCCCGCACAGCAAGGCGCTGGGCATGTGGATCACCGAGATTGGCGAGGGCGTGGCCGAGATCCGCCTGCCCTACGACGAGAAGCTGGTCGGCGACCCGGAGACGAGGGTGATCCACGGCGGTGCTGTCTCGGCGCTGATGGACACGACCTGCGGCGCCGCGGTGATGAGCCATCCCTCGAGCCCCGGGGCGACGGCCACGATCGATCTGCGCATCGATTACATGCGCGCGGCGACACCGGGCCAGACCATCGTCACCCGCGCGACCTGCTATCACGTGACGCGCTCGGTCGCCTTCGTGCGGGCCACGGCGACCGACGACGACACCGACCGACCCGTCGCGACCGCGGCCGGTGCCTTTACCGTGGAGGGCACGCGATGATGCGCCGCCGCACGCCGCCCGAGCCGGTGCAGGTGGTCAAACAGCGCCGCGACGCCACGCTGCGCGCGCTGGTCGAGGGCGTGCCCTACATCCAGTACCTCGGAATGCAGTTCGAGCGGCGCGGCGACGAACTGACCGGGATCCTGCCCTTCGACCAGAAGCTGATCGGCAACCCGATGCTGCCGGCGATCCACGGGGGCGTCACGGCGGCCTTTCTCGAGGTCACGGCGATCATCACGTTGAGCTGGAGCTACCTCTGGGAGGATGTCGAGTCGGGAGCCATCGACTCTACGACGCTGAAGGACGGCGGCCTGCCGCGCCTGCCCAAGACCATCGACTTCATGACCGACTACCTGCGCTCGGGCCTGCCGCGCGACGCCTATGCACGCGCCCGCATCAACCGCTCGGGGCGGCGCTATGCCAGCGTGCATGTCGAGGCCTGGCAGGACAACCGTCAGCGCCTTTTCGCGCAGGCCACGGGTCATTTCCTGATGCCGACCTCGCGTGACTGAAACCGCGCTGCCCGATCCGCAGGCCAGTGTCACGCACCGGCGCGTCCTTAACATCGCGGTTCCAATCGTTCTGTCGAACGCCACGGTGCCGATCCTCGGTGCCGTCGACACCGGCGTCGTGGGCCAGATCGGCCTTGCCGCGCCGATCGGGGCGGTTGGCATCGGCGCGATCATCCTGACGACGGTTTACTGGCTGTTCGGGTTCCTGCGCATGGGCACCGTGGGGCTGACCGCGCAGGCCGCGGGGGCCGATGACGCTGCCGAGGTCGCCGCCCTGCTGACCCGGGCACTGCTGATCGGGGCCGGGGCGGGGCTGATGCTGGTCCTTCTGCAACTGCCGATCTTCTGGGCCGCCTTCCAGGTCTCGCCCGCAAGCGCCGAAGTCGAGTCCCTGGCGCGCGACTACATGCAGATCCGCATCTGGTCCGCGCCGGCGGCGATCTCGATCTACGGGATCACCGGCTGGCTGATCGCGCAGGAGCGGACCCGCGCGGTTCTCGTGCTGCAGGTCTGGATGAACGGCCTCAACATCGTCCTCGACCTGTGGTTCGTGCTCGGGCTCGACATGGGCGTCACCGGGGTCGCTTTCGCCACTTTCCTCGCCGAATGGTCCGGGGCGGCCCTTGGTCTGTGGTTCTGCCGTGCCGCCTTCGCGAACCCGGCCTGGCGCGACTGGGTGCAGGTCTTCGACCTCGCCCGGCTCAAGGTCATGGCGGTGCTCAACACCGACATCATGATCCGCTCGCTGCTGCTGGAGGCGATCTTCGTGTCGTTCCTCTTTCTCGGGGCGGGGCTCGGCGACGTGACGCTGGCGGCAAACCAGGTGCTGCTGCAGTTCCTGATGATCACGGCCTACGCGCTCGACGGTTTCGCCTTTGCCGCCGAGGCCATTGTCGGACGGGCGCTGGGCGCACGTCAACGCGCGGTGCTGCGGCGCGGGGCGGTTCTGACATCCTTCTGGGGGGCCGTAATCAGCCTTCTGATGGCGGCAAGCTTCGCCGGCGCAGGGGGTGCGATTATCGACCTGATGGCCAAGGCCGAAGGCGTTCAGGCCGCCGCGCGACAGTACCTTCCCTACATGATTGCAGCACCCATCGCGGGTTGCGCTGCCTGGATGCTCGACGGCATCTTCATCGGCGCCACGCGCTCGCGCGACATGCGCAACATGATGCTCGTGTCCTTTGCCGTCTACTGCGTTGCACTGGTGCTTCTGCAGCCGCTGGGCAACCACGGGCTTTGGATCGCGTTGCTGCTGTCCTTCGTGGTGCGCGGGCTGACGCTCGGGCTGCGCTATCCCGCGCTTGAGGCCGCTGCCGACGCGCCGCGCTGAGCGCTCAAAGGAACTCCCGGACCCTTTCCGGCGGCCGCCCGATCACCGCGCGGTCGCCGTCGATCAGAATGGGACGTTCGATCAGGATCGGGTGCTCTGCCATAGCGTCGAGAAGTTCGCCGGCGTCCGTCGGTGTTCCCAGCGTCTTGAACGGCGCCTCGCCGACGCGCACCATCTCGAGGACGGGCACGTCGCCAAGTGCGGCGCGCAACGATTCGAGTTCGGACCGCGTCGGACGCTCCTCGAGATAGCGCCGCAGCCGAAACGGCTTGCCGGATGCCTCGACCAGCTTCAGCGCTTCCCGCGATTTCGAGCAGCGAGGATTGTGCCAGAATTCCATCATTCCCAGTCCTTCCGTCCGGTTCCCGTCGCTTCGGCAACGTTCGAGAAGCCATCCCGGTTCAGAAGATCGTCGAGACCTTCAAGGATCTCGCGCACCAGCGACAGCCCGCCGTAGACCAGCGCCGTGTAGAGCTGAAGCGCCGAGGCCCCGGCCCGAATCTTGGCGTAGGCCTGTTCGGCGGACCCGATCCCGCCGACGCCGATCAGCGGCAGGTCGGTCAGCCCGGAAAGCCGTGCCAGCACGCGGGTCGAGCGGTCAAAAAGCGGCTGGCCGGAAAGCCCGCCGGACTCGAAACGCCGCGCGCTGCGCAGCCCGTCGCGCGCAAGCGTCGTGTTGGTCGCGATGATCGCCGCGACGCCGGCGTTTTCGGCGACCTTGGCGACATCGGCAAGCTCGGCGGCATCGAGATCCGGCGCGATCTTGAGGAAGACCGGCGTGTCCCCGCGCACCTGCATCACGCCCTCGAGAAGTGCCGCCAGCGCCTTTGCCCCCTGCAGGTCGCGCAGGCGCTCGGTGTTCGGAGAGGACACGTTGACCGTGGCAAAGGCGATATGCGGGCGGGCGCGCTCCAGGACCCGGGCGAAATCGGCTGCGCGGTCCGCGCTGGACTTGTTGGCCCCGAGGTTGAGACCGACGGGCACTTCGGCGTCGGTTCGGGCGAGCCGGGCGCAGATCGTTTCCATGCCGTCATTGTTGAACCCGAAACGGTTGATTGCCGCGCCGTCCTCGGTCAGGCGAAACAGGCGAGGCCGGGGATTGCCCGGCTGGGCCAGGGGCGTGGCGGCTCCGACCTCGACAAAGCCGAACCCCGCCCGCGACAGCGGTCGCACCGCCTGGGCGTTCTTGTCGAACCCAGCGGCAAGCCCGAGGGGATTCGCCAGCACGAGGCCCGCGACCTCGATGCGCAACCGGTCCGAGCTGATCGGTCCCGGTGCGGCGGTCAGTCCGGAACGCAGCGCGGCAAGCGCGAGGCCATGCGCCCGCTCGGGATCCGTGCGGCGCAACAGGGCGAGGCCAGCACGCTCCAGCCGTGCGTTCATCCCGAGCTGTCCGAAAGTCCGGCCGGAAATGCGTGCGACCCGCCAACCAGCGGCAGCGGTTGCGCCCAGACGACGTCGTCCAGTCGCAGTTCGCGGTAGAGATGCGGGAACTTCTGACCGCCGCGCGACACTTCCCAGCGCAGCGCGTCGTCCAGCCGCTCGGTCTCGATCGCCAGCAGCATGAGACCGTCCTCGCCGGCGAAATGCTTCGCGGCTGTTTCCGGCGCCTGCTCGGCCGTGGACATATGCACGTACCCGTCTTGGATATCGATCGCGGCACCGTCGCTGCGGCCATCGCGCCGCAAAGCACACCATTCGTCGGCGCGGAAAATCTTGTAGACCAGCATGTCGATGTGATGCCTGCGCGCGGCAGGGCGGTCAAGTGCGGCAGAGGGAGTCAGAACGCGCGATCGAGGCAGCGCGTCAATGTTCCGATGCGCAAAAATCGGCCGATTTTCACATGGTGAGGTGGTGCCGGATCAGGGCGTTCCCGCGTCGATGGAATATGACTTTTTCTTGATTGAACTTGGGAACAGTTGCGGCACATAGCGCTTTACTTAACGCGTACGAGCGTGAGGTTTGTAAGCGTTGATAAACGGTAACGGAGGTATTTTCATGAGTTTGGGTAAAGTTATCGCAGCGGCATCGTTCGCCGTTGTTGTTCCTTTCGCCGCTTCGGCGGCAGTGGTAGGCGGTTCGTTCGTTGAAGGTGGCGCGACCAACTTCCTCGACGCAAATGGTCCCCAGGGCAACGCCAACGTGGCGACGTCCGACGGCGACGGCATGGAGTCTTTCACCTGGTCGTTCGAAGCGACCGAAAACCTGATCGTTTCCGGTTTCGGAACGGTCAACTTCGACTTCCAGTTCGTCAACTTGTCCTACATGTATAACGGTAACAACATCGCCGTGGTTCCGAGTGTCAGCAACCCAGGCACGTCGAATGTCCAGTTCCCCGAACTGGCGTTGATGATGGGTGAGCGTTTCGACGTGATGATCTCGTTCGACAGCGCCTCGCGCGGTGGCGACGCCGATTTCGGCCTGCTGACCAGCCAGCCGGCGCCGGTGCCGGTTCCGGCCGCGGGTGTGCTTCTTCTCGGTGGTCTTGCCGGTTTCGCCGGTTTTAAGCGCCGCGCCAAGAAGAAGTCCTGACCTGATTACGGTCTTCAGACAACAAAAGCCCCCGGCTCGGACCGGGGGCTTTTTTCGTCGGTGCCTGCCACTTTATCCGATCGCAGCGGCCGTGCGCCACTGAGACTTTGACACGCGCCGCGCCCGTGGCCACGATGGTCCGGTCACAGTTCAAGGGAAGATTGCAATGAACCGATTCCTCTGCGCCTCCGCCGCACTTGCCCTTACGTCCGGCATGGCCGCGGCCGAGTACGATCTGACGATCCTGCACACCAACGATTTCCACGCTCGCTTCGAGCCGATCAGCAAATATGACAGCGGCTGTTCGGCCGAGGACAATGCCGCGGGCGAGTGTTTCGGCGGCACGGCACGCCTTGTCACGGCGATCGAGGAGGCCCGCGCGCGGGCCGGCAACTCGATCCTCGTCGACGGCGGCGACCAGTTCCAGGGCACGCTGTTTTATACCTACTACAAGGGCGCGCTGGCCGCCGAGATGATGAACAAGCTCGGCTACGACGCGATGACCGTGGGCAACCACGAATTCGACGACGGCCCGGAAGTGCTGCGCGGTTTCATGGACGCGGTCGAGTTTCCGGTGCTGATGTCGAATGCCGACGTTTCCGCCGAACCGCTGCTGGCCGATACGCTGGCCAAGTCGACGGTGATCGAGAAGAACGGCGAGAAGATCGGCCTGATCGGCCTAACGCCCGAGGACACCGACGAGCTTGCCGCGCCGGGGCCGAACATCACCTTCTCCGATCCGGTCGCGGCCGTGCAGGGCGAGGTCGACAAGCTGACCGGCGAGGGCGTCAACAAGATCATCGTGCTGAGCCATTCGAGCTATCACGTCGACCAGCGCGTCGCCGCCGAGACCACGGGCGTCGACGTGATCGTGGGCGGGCATTCCAACACGCTGCTCGGCGACATGGAGGGGGCGGAAGGGCCTTATCCGACGATGGTCGGCGACGTGGCGATTGTGCAGGCCTATGCATACGGCAAGTTCTTGGGCGAGCTCAACGTGACCTTCGACGATGATGGCAAGATCGTTTCGGCCACCGGCGCGCCGATCATCATGGACGCCAGCGTGACCGAGGACGACAGCACGGTCGCGCGCATCGCCGAAGCCGCCAAGCCGCTCGACGAGATCCGCAACAAGGTCGTTGCCGAAACCGCGTCGCCCATCGACGGGGAACGCGACAACTGCCGCAGCGGCGAATGCGCCATGGGCAACCTGATCGCCGACGCCATGCTTGCGCGGGTCAAGGACCAGGGCATCGACGTGGCGATCCAGAACGGCGGCGGCATCCGCGCCAGCATCGACGGCGGCGAGGTGACGATGGGTGAGGTGCTGACCGTTCTGCCGTTCCAGAACACGCTCTCGACCTTCCAGGTCAAGGGTGCCACGCTGGTCGCGGCGCTGGAAAACGGCGTGAGCCAGATCGAGGAGGGGGCCGGGCGCTTTGCGCAGGTCGCGGGCATGAGCTACAGCTTCGATGCCAGTCAGCCGGCGGGCAGCCGGGTGTCTGACGTGATGATCGGCGGTGCGCCGGTCGATCCCGAAAAGACCTATGGCGTGGTGTCCAACAACTACGTGCGCAACGGCGGCGACGGCTACGACATGTTCGTCGAAGCCGAGAACGCCTACGACTTCGGGCCGGACCTCGCCGACGTGACGGCCGAGTTCCTTGCCGAAGCGGGTCCGTTCGAACCCNGGCTACGACATGTTCGTCGAAGCCGAGAACGCCTACGACTTCGGGCCGGACCTCGCCGACGTGACGGCCGAGTTCCTTGCCGAAGCGGGTCCGTTCGAACCCTACACGGACGGACGTATCACCAAGAAATAAGTACGTTCTGCGATCTGGAGGGCGCGCCGGAGACCATCCGGCGCGCCCTCGTCTTTACGCGGGTCGCCCGCGCGCCTAACGTTTCGGACATGTGCGGCCGTTTCGCCATCACCCTTCCGCCAGATGCGATGGCGCAGCTTTTCGAAGCCGCGCCGGCGAACGACCTGCCTCACGTGCCCAACTACAACGTGTGTCCGACGAACCGCATCCATATCGTGACCGGCGGCGACGACGCGGACCGGCGCCTCGTGGCGATGCGCTGGGGGCTGATCCCGCACTGGTACAAGAAAGAGAACGACGGCCCGCTGCTGATCAACGCCCGTTCCGAGACCGTGGCCGAAAAGCCGGCGTTTCGCAGCGCCGTCCGATCCCGTCGCGCGCTGGCCGTGACCAGCGGCTTCTACGAATGGACCAAGGCCGAGGACGGCGGCAAGGATCCCTGGTTCATCACGCGTCGCGACGGTGCGCCGCTCGTGATCGCGGCGATCTGGCAAAACTGGGGGCCGAAGGACGGGGAGACCCGTGCGACCGCGGCGCTGGTTACCACCGCGGCGAACGAGACGATGGGCCGGATCCATCACCGGATGCCGGTGCTCCTCGAGCCGGGCGACTGGCCGCTCTGGCTGGGCGAGGCGGGCCACGGCGCTGCCGAACTTATGCGACCCGCATCCGAAGACGTGCTGCAGATGCACCGCGTCGGGCGCGCGGTGAATTCCAACCGGGCCACTGGGCCGGAGCTTGTCGCGCCGTTCGACGAAGATTGACGTCCTCAATCCGCGAGCGGAGACCGCTCAAAGCTGATCTCGCCGCGGAACGCCCTGTCGCCGTTGCCGTAGAATGCCCCTTCCATCCAGGACGCAATTCCGATCACGATCTCGGTCCCGGGAGCGATGATGCCGGTCGTCCATGCGGGCGCGACGGCCGACACGACATGGGCCTCGGCGCTTTCGTTGACGAACCGCAGGTTGTCGCCGATTGCGGCGTAGACGGTGTCCGGGAAATAGGTGTCGGCAAGGATGATGACCGTGTGCTCCTTGCGGTCCCGGTTCGGACTCTGCCCGCCAGCCGGCGTGACGCACACCGCCGCCATTGCCGCCGTCGCAATGACCAAAGCGCTCAACATGCGCACCATTTCACTACCCTTCGCTCTACCTCTTAACGCGAGTTATTTTGACGTGATACATCTTGAACGGTATGCGATTATGACGGCTTCGGGTCGGACCTGCGACCCTTTCCGCGACGTCAGTCGCTTTCGGCCTGCGCTGCGAGCCAGGTTATGAACGATCTGCAGGGGACCGACTCGGGGCGGTCCGAAGGCCAGACGAGGTAGTACGTGCCGATGCTTTCGGAGGTGCGGTCCGAGGCCAGCACCAACTCGCCGCGCGCAAGGTAGGGGTCGGCGGCGAAGGTCGGCAGCAGCGCCACGCCGAGACCGTGGATCGCCGCCTGCGCCATCGTCGAGAACTGGTCGAAGACCATGCCGGGCGGCAGGTCGACATCCGCCCCGAGCGCCCGGAACCAGCGCAGCCAGGCGCGCGGACGGGTTTCGAGATGCAGCAGGTCACGCGCCAGCAGCGCCTTGGGATCTGTCGCCTCCCCCTCGACCAGTCCGGGCCGGCACACCGGCACGACGATCTCGGGCAGCAGCGGAAGATAGCTTACGCCCGGCCAGTCCTCGCGCCCGAAGTGGATCGCCGCGTCGAAGGCCGAGGTACGGAAGTCGAACGGCTTCAAGCGCGTGGAGAGGTTGACCGTCACCTCCGGGTGTCGCGTGGCGAAATCGCTCAGGCGCGGGGCCAGCCAGTGCATGCCGAACCCGGGCAGGATGGCGAGGTTCAGCGCCCCGGCGGCCGGGTCGGTGCGGGCCGAGACCGAGGCCTGTGCGAGACGCTGCAGGATGTCGCGCACCTTCTCGACATAGGCCGCGCCCGCCGGCGTCAGCGCGAGACCACGCCCTTCGCGGGCAAGCAGGCTGACCTCGAGCTGCTCCTCCAGCGTGCGCAGCTGCCGGCTGACGGCACTCTGGGTCAGCGACAGTTCGGCGGCGGCTTGCGTGGCGCTGCCGTGACGGGCGGCGGCCTCGAAGGCGACAAGGGCCGAGATCGAGGGCAGGTAGCGGCGCGGCGCGATCATCTATGAGTTTTTCTCATGCATGGCGTGACAAAGCATCGTTAGAACTCGACGCCAACTTCTGCAATACTGTGACGCGATCCCGACCCCCTTCAGATGCCGTGGAAAGGAAATCTCATGAACGCCGAAGCCCCCGTACTGAAAGCCAAGGACGCGCCGGACCTCGGTGCCTTCGACTGGGCCGACCCCTTCCGCCTTGACGACCAACTCGAGGAAGACGAGCGCATGATCCGCGACTCGGCCCATGCATACGCGCAGGAAAAGCTGCAGCCGCGCGCCGTGGAAGCCTTTGCCGAGGAAAGCACCGATCCCGAGATCTTCGGCGAGATGGGCGAGATGGGCCTTCTAGGCGTGACCTGCCCCGAGGAGTACGGCGGGCTCGGCGGCTCTTATGTGAGCTATGGGCTGGTCGCGCGCGAGGTCGAGCGGGTGGATTCCGGCTATCGTTCGATGATGTCGGTGCAGTCGAGCCTCGTGATCTACCCGATCTACGCCTACGGCTCGGAAGCGCAGCGCAAGAAATACCTGCCCAAGCTTTGTTCGGGCGAGTGGATCGGCTGTTTCGGCCTGACCGAACCCGACGCGGGGTCCGATCCGGCGGGTATGAAGACCAAGGCGGTCAAAACCGACGGCGGCTACCGGATTTCGGGCTCGAAGATGTGGATCTCGAACGCGCCGATCGCCGATGTCTTCGTGGTCTGGGCCAAGTCCGAGGCGCATGGCGGCAAGATCCGCGGCTTCGTGCTGGAAAAGGGCATGAAGGGCCTCTCGGCGCCCAAGATCGGCAACAAGCTGTCGCTGCGGGCCTCGATCACCGGCGAGATCGTGATGGACGGCGTCGAGGTCGGCGAGGATGCGCTGCTGCCGAACGTGCAGGGGCTCAAGGGCCCGTTCGGCTGTCTGAACCGGGCGCGCTACGGGATCAGCTGGGGGGCGATGGGTGCGGCCGAATTCTGCTGGCACGCGGCCCGGCAGTACGGGCTCGACCGGCACCAGTTCGGCAAGCCGCTGGCTGCAACGCAACTCTTCCAGAAAAAGCTCGCCGACATGATGACCGAGATCTCGCTGGGACTGCAGTCGAGCCTGCGGGTCGGTCGCCTGCTCGACGCGGCACAGGCCGCGCCCGAGATGATCTCGATCGTCAAGCGCAACAACTGCGGCAAGGCGCTGGATATCGCGCGGATGGCGCGCGACATGCACGGTGGCAACGGTATCAGCGGCGAATTCCAGGTCATCCGCCACATGCTGAACCTCGAGACAGTCAACACCTACGAGGGCACGCACGACGTGCACGCCCTGATCCTCGGGCGCGCGCAGACCGGCATTCAGGCATTCTTCTGACCCGACGGGGCTGCGGGGTCAGTCCTTCGGGGCTGGCGCGCCGCCTTCGAAGGCGTTGCCCTCAACGTAGTTGCAGGGCGCTTCCTGCATCTCGAGGTGCAGCCCGTCACCGGTGTAGGGATGTGCGCGCGCGAGGTCCTCGTCGACCTCGATCCCCAGTCCCGGCGTTTCGGAGAGGCGCACGAACCCCTCGTCGACGCGGATCGATCCCTTGATCAGCGCGTCGTGGAACGGTGTCTCGATTGTTTCGGCCATCAGCAGGTTCGGGATCGAAGTGGCGAAATGCAGGTTCGCTGCCCATTCCACCGGCCCGGCGTAGAGGTGCGGCGCCATCTGGGCGTTGTAGACATCGGCCATCGCGGCGATCTTCTTGGCCTCCCAGATGCCGCCAGCGCGCCCCAGCGCCGGCTGCAGGATACTCGCCGCGCCCGCGCGCAGAAGCGGTGCGAATTCCGCCTTCGTTGTCAGTCGCTCTCCGGTAGCGACGGGAATCCGCACCGCGCGGGCGACCTTGGCCATTTCCTCGACGGCATCGGGCGGGATCGGTTCCTCGAACCAGAGCGGCCCGTAGGGTTCCAGCGCCTGCCCCAGGCGAATTGCGCCGGCGGTGGTGAACTGGCCGTGGGTGCCGAAAAGCAGGTCGGCGCGGTCTCCGACGGCCTCGCGGATCGCGCGGCAGAAGGCCACGGATCGCGTGATGTCGCTCATCGCCGGCATGTGACCGCCGCGCAGCGTGTAGGGGCCAGCGGGATCGAACTTGACCGCCGTGTAGCCGCGCGCGAGGCAGTCTGCCGCAGCTTCCGCCGCAAGCTCCGGTGCGGTCCAGAAGGCTGAAATGTCCTGGTGCGGAAGCGGGTAGAGATAGGTGTAGGCGCGCACGCGGTCGTTCATGCGCCCGCCGAGCAGGGCATAAACGGGCCGGTCGCGGGCCTTGCCGAGGATGTCCCAGCAGGCGATCTCGAGCCCCGAAAACGCCCCCATGACCGTGAGGTCGGGGCGCTGGGTGAAGCCGCTCGAATAGGCGCGGCGGAACATCAGTTCGATGTTCTCGGGAGTCTCGCCGTGCATGTGACGCGCAAAGACGTCGCGAATGACGGCCGCCATGGCGTCGGGGCCGACCGAGGCGGCGTAGCACTCGCCCCAGCCGGTGATCCCATCATCGGTGGTCAGCTTGACGAATATCCAGTAGCGCCCGCCCCAGCCGGGCGCCGGCGGGGCGGTGACGATGACGTCGAGTTCGGTAAGTTTCACGTCAGCCTCCTGGGCGGTCGAAGAGGATCACATTGCGCCGCGCGCCGCCGCCGCGCGTGTCGGCGATGGCCTCGTTGATCTGCTCCAGCGTCCAGCGGCCCGAGATCAGTTCGTCGAGTTTCAGGCGGCCCTGCTGATAGAGGTCGACCATCCAGGGAATGTCGCGCTGGATCACGGCATCGCCCATCTTCGAGCCGATCATGCCCTGACCGATGGCGGCGAGGATCACGGGCTCGTAGCTCGACACCGCGCCGCTGTGCGGCATTCCGACCATGACCACGCGTCCGCCGCGGCCGAGGTAGCGCGGCGCGGTGTCGTAGGCGGGAATCGCGCCCACGGTCACGATGACCGCGTCCGCGCCACGGCCGCCGAGCGCCTTGTAGGCGGCGCGCCAGGGCGACTTGGAGGTCGCCAACACGCCATCGGTGGCCCCGAACTCGCGCGCGGTGGCAAGCTTGGCCTCGCTCATGTCGACGGCGACGATCCGGCGGGCACCTGCGATCCGCGCGCCCTGGATGGCGTTGAGGCCGACGCCTCCCGCACCGATTACCACGACGTCCTGTCCCGCGCGCAGTGCCGCGGCATTGACCACTGCGCCGACTCCGGTGATAACGCCGCAGGCGATCAGGCTGGCGACGTCCTGGGGGATGCCGGCGGGGATCTTCACCACCTGGCCCTGATCGACAACGACCTTCTCGGCGAAGGCGCCGGTTGCCATGGCCTGGTGAAGCTTGCCGCCCTCTGCCGTGCTGATCGGACCGGCGTCGCCGTCATAGGGGGTTTCGCAGAGCGTCGGCTTGCCCGAAGCGCAGCCGGCGCAGGTGCCACAGGCGCGGATCAGGGTCACGACAACCGTGTCACCCTCCGCAAGCCCGCGCACCCCGTCGCCAACCGCGGTGACCCGGCCTGCGGCCTCGTGGCCGTAGACTGCCGGCAGCGATCCGCCCCAGGCCCCGTCGGCAAAGGAAATGTCGGAATGGCAGATCGCCACCGCGCCCAATGTCACCTCGACCTCACCGATCCCGGGTGGTCTGATCCGGATGTTCTCGACGACAAGCGGTGCGCCGAATTCGTGGCACACGGCGGCCTTGATAGTCTGCATGAGTGTCCAGTCTCCCTCTGGGCGTCGTCCGCTGAGTCGGACGGTTGCCCGGAACGGTGTTGCGCCGCAAGAGCGGAAACGTGTGCGGTCGCGCGCGCCGCCCTCCCGTCGTCAGGCGCGATCAGATGTCACGCACTGTCGGTATCAGTTTTCGCTCTGCGCCTCCTGTAAGGCGCGCACCCGCGCGGCGAAAGCGCGCGCCGCGTCAGGTGCGCATCCGGTCTGGGCGGCCGGGTCGAACAGCGCTTGATCGAGGTCTGGGTGGGCTTCGAGCGCCACGTCCCGCAGCGGATGCCCGGTTTCGGTCGCCGCGCGGCACAGGCGCTTGGTTTCCGCCTGAGCCTCAGGACGCGGCAGACGCGCAGCGAGGGCGAAGCTGAGCGCTTCTGCCAGGATCAGGCCGCCGTCGGCATCGAGGGCCGTGCGCATGCGATCTGCATCCGGGGCCAGCCCGGCGGCCAGCGACCGTGCGATCGTCAGAGCGGATGCGCCGGCGAGGCAAAGCTGGGGCAGCAGCGCCCATTCGGCGAACCAGGCCGCGCCGTCGCGCTGGTGTTCGTGCGTCGCGGCAGCCTGCAGTCCGGCGCGCAGCGGCCCTGTCTGCATTGCCAGCGACGACAGGGCCGAGGCGGCCACCGGGTTCTGCTTCTGCGGCATCGTCGAGGATGCGCCGGCCCCGCCGAAGCCGATCTCGCCAATGCCCGAGGCGCTTAAGGCGATCAGCGTGTTCGCCATCGCGCCAAGTGCCATGGTGAGCCGCAGGATCCAGTCGGCGATGCGTAGGATCGGGGTTCGGTCCGTGTGCCAGCCGCGTCCCGAATCGGCGAGGCCGAGCGTCTCGGCCATCGTGGCGCGCAGCGCAGTAGGGTCCGTACCGAGGGCAGAGGCGGTTCCAGCCGCGCCCGACAGGGACACCAGCAGCGCCTTGCGGCGCAGGTCGGGCAAATCGTCGAGCGCGTCCGCCAGCGGATCGCCCCATTGCGCGACCACCGCGCCCCAGGTCGTCGGTACGGCGGCCTGACCGTAGGTCCGGGCCGGCATGGCCGTCGTCGCATGCTGCCCGGCTTGCGTGGCTAGTGTGGCGAGCACCGCGCGCAGGTCTGCCTCCATAAGCTTCAGGCATTGCCTGAGACGCAGCATCAGGGCGGTGTCCATGATGTCCTGCGAGGTCGCGCCCCAATGCACGTACTGCGCATGCTCCGGCGCGTTCATCGCCGTTTGGAAGGCGGCGACAAGCCCCGGAACGCAGACTCCGTTGGTGCCGGTGGACTCGGCCAGGGCGGCCGGGTCGATCTGGACCTCGAGCGCGGCGCGTTGAATGGCCGCGGCGCTGATCTCGGGGATCACGCCGGCAGCACCCTGTGCGCGGGCGAGCGCTCCCTCGACCAGCAGCATGGCGCGGATGGCGGCGCTGTCCGAGAACAACCGCCCGGCTTCGCCGGTCGGGAAAAGCTGCGCAAACAGCGGGCTGTCGAAGAGACTGGCGGGCATCGGGTCGGCTCCGGCTTGCGGTGTCGCCCCGGCGCAGGATCGCGGCGGGATCGGGAGGTGCGGGAACGGGTTGTTGATACCGCGAACCGCCTGTGCGGACCAGATGTCCGATGGTTTGGCGGCATTGCCGCCGCGGGCCAGTAGGAGGTCCTGTCAGCCGTGGCCGGTGTCGAGCAGGAACCGCGACAGAATCCGCGCATATTCCTCGGGCTGTTCGACGCAAGGCAAGTGGCCGGCCTTGCGGATCAGCTCGAACCGGCTGCCCGGGATCAACTCGGTGGTCTCGCGCACCAGGTCGGGCGGTGTCGAGCCGTCCTCGGAGCCGGCGATCCCGAGGGCGGGCAGGCGCAGGCTGGCCGTGGTGGTGAAGAAATCGGTGTGAGAGATCGCCGCCGAGCAGCCCATGTAACCTTCGGGATCCTGCCGGACCAGCATGTTGCGCCAGAGTTCCAGATCTGGCCGTGCGCGGAAGTCGGCGGAGAACCAGCGCTCCATCACCGCGTCGGCCAGTGCCGCGATCCCATTCTCGCGCACGGTAGAAATCCGTTCGTCCCACATCGCGCGGGTGCCGATCTTGGCGGCGGTGTTCGACAGCACCACCGCGCGCACCAGATCGAGCCGCTTGACCGCCAGCCCCTGGGCGATCATGCCACCGATGCTGAGGCCGACGAAGACGCAATCCTTGAGCCCGAGGTGGTCGACCAGCTTCTCGGCGTCGCTGATCAGCGTGCCCATGTGATAGGGGCTGGCAGGACAGGTGGTCAGCCCGTGCCCGCGCTTGTCGTAGCGGATGTAGCGGAAACCGTCGGGCAGCTGCGGCAGGATCGGATCCCAGAGCCGAAGGTCGGTGCCGAGCGAATTGGCGAAGACGACCGGCGCGCCGTCCTCCGGCCCATCGCTGCGATAATGGACGCGAATGTCGCCGAGCTCCGCGATCTGCATGGTCTGTCCTCCGATGGTCCTTAACCGGACCATATACCTATCCGCCGCGTCGATGAAACGTCCCGGCGCCGCGCACGAAGCGTTGCCCAGCCGCTGTTTGAGTTTTGATCTGCCGAGGTCGACCGCAGAAACGCGGCAAGCGGTCACTCGAACTCGGTGCGGACGCCGCGTCCGAGGCACAGAAACATGCGGTGCAAACGCGCAAGGTCGCGCGCACATCTTCCCGGCCATCGAGGACGGCGTGCCCAGCAGCGCCTTCGAGACATGCAGGGCACGGATCGAAAGGCAGAAGTCCGCACTCGAAAAACTGATGCTCGACGCCCAGGCGCGCCGTGGTCGTGGTGAAGATCAATCGGTTCCTCGGTGACCGCGACTTCGTCGAGGAGGCCTGCGTGTCTCTCGCAGATCTCCTTCGGTCCATCGCTCTCATACTGGTCCAACGGGCCCGGCAGGCGCCTGCCGTAGCAAGACGGCAAACTTCCGGAAAGTGCGGGGCGAACTTTCAAGTGCGCATGTCCAGCACTGCGGCTTGCGGACGATCATTCGCCGATGCAGGGCGGCCCTGGTTCCACCGGTGCCTGGCAGATGATCGTGGATCACTCCGTGCCACAACCAATGGCAGAGCGGCGCCTGGCGGGTCAGGTGTTTTCCTGTCGCGCCAGACCCTCATATGTCCGTGCCTCGACACAAGTATCCGAGACAGGGCACGGCAGGTGTCGCGTCCGCGATCGGACGGCCGGATGCAGGACTCGCGGAAGGAAGTTCTTGACCCCCCGGGTTGCGTCAAGCGACGTTAGCGCCACATGGCGCATTCACGGAAATGTAAGGTGAATTGGCGTCCCATGGCAGCGGAACCCGGGAAAGGCGATGACCCAGAATACGACGTCGAACTACTTTGTCATCGGTCTTTTCTACCTCGTGTTCTGGTGTGCGTTCGACCTCGTCGGATGGGTGTTCGAGGTCTCGCCCGGGGTCAGCCCGTGGTATCCCCCGCATGGTCTGAGCATTGCACTTTTGCTCATCCTCGGGTTGCAGTTTCTTCCCTTGTTGATGGTTGGGCCGCTCATCATGGGATCGCTCGTCTGGATGAAGGGCGAACCCGTCGCGCTGTTGCTTCTGGCCCTTGGAGTGACGCTCGGCTACGGATGCTCGGCCCTCTGGTTGCGCCGACGCGACGTCGACCCCGGCCTCGGCAAACTGTCCGATGTCGCGCAGTTCTTCGCCGCGATGATCGTCGGTTCCCTGGCGGTCGCAACCATGGCCATTCTCGATCTTGCGGTCTTCGGTCTTCTGAGTTGGGACGCCGTCCCATCCTCGATTCTCTCGTTCTGGGCCGGGGACACGCTCGGGGTCATCTGCATCGCCCCCGCCCTCATGACGACGGTTTTCCCAAAAATCCGGCAGATCGCGGACAATTGGCAACGCGACACGGCGCCCAGGCTGTTCGGCAGCGCATCGCGACTGACAAAGGTGCTTTTCATAGCGCTGGCCTTGCTGATCGTTGCCGTACTCGATCCGTTCGACGCGGTTTCGTTTTCCCTGTCCTTCCTTCTGGTCTTTCCCGTTCTGGGCATCGCGATGACGGGTTCGGTCGCCGCGACCGCCACTGCGGTCGCCGCCGCCAGCATCGCTATGGCGGCCGCCCTGAAAACGAACAACGGTCTGGACTACCTCGTTGCGGAGCAACTGCTCATGTCGGGTCTCGCCATCGGTGCGCTTTGCCTTGCGGCAGCGGTTTCGGAGTTGCGGACAACCCGAAAGCTGCTGGTCGACGTCTTCGACACCACGACCGAAGGTATCCTGGCATTCGACAGTTCGGGCCGTGTCAGACTGGCCAACAAGGCAGCCCGGCGGATGCTGGGCGGTGTCGAGGACAAGGAACCATTCGACTGGCCCGAAGATGTTCGGTTCTCGGCACTCGACGTCAACGAGACCGATACCGCGGGGGCGAACCCGATAAAGCGTCTCCTGGAGGGTGCAGCGCAGCATTCCGGAGTGAACGTGCTGACCCGTCGAGGTGAGCGTGAGCATCGCTACGTACGCATCAACAGCGCAAGGTCGAACGACGAGTCATCCGCGATCTGGAGCGTTCTGGCGCTGAACGACGTGACGGAGATCGAAGAGGGCCGTCAGCAGATCGAACGGGCAAATCGTCTCGATGCATTGGGTCAGTTGACCGGCGGAATTGCCCATGATTTCAACAACCTATTGTCCACGATCGAGTACGGGACCGAGTTGTCCAAGACGACGGAGAATTCTGAGCAGCGGCAAACGTATCATGACACCGTGCTCTCGGCCGTGCGCAAGGGGGCCGTCCTCACATCGCGCCTTTTGGCTTTCGCGAAACGTCAGCCCGGGCGTGCCGCGTCGGTTCTTGTTTCACAGGTCCTCGACGACCTCGAACAGCTTGCCAAACCAACGATCGAGGAAAGTATCGACCTGATGGTTTCGTGTTCGGATCCCGAGCTGCTGGTTTATTGCGACATCGGGCAACTTGAGAGCGCGCTTTTGAACCTCGTCATCAATGCGCGGGATGCCTTGGTGACGCAGGGTGTGGGCGGACGGATCACGGTCAGTGCGAGGGGCGTCTCGGACGTGGACGCGGACCTCGGTCGCCGCCGCGAAAACCTGAGCGCATACATCGCCCAAGGCCTCAGCGCCGCGAATTGCGGCGAACGCGGGACCGTGAACCGGACGCACCGGTTTGTGGAACTGGTCGTGACGGACAATGGCACGGGCATGTCGGACAGGGTGAAGGCACGCGCCACGGACCCATTCTTCTCGACAAAGGCATCCGGTGCGGGCACCGGGCTGGGCCTGTCGATGGTCTACGGGTTTGTCCAGCAATCGGATGGCGACATGCGGATCTATTCGGAGCCGGGACTGGGAACCACGGTCAGGATCACGCTGCCGCGCGGATCGGAAGCCGGTCCGCGCGAAGAACCGGTCGATCAGTTGCCGGTGTCGAAAGGGCAGGGTGAGGTGGTCCTGATCGTCGAGGACCGGCGGGAGCTTCTCGACATGATGGGCGACGTCATTGGGCAGCTTGGCTACGAAGTCCTGAAAGCGCCCGACGGCACGGCTGCGCTCGAAACCGTAATGTCCGGAACAAAAATCGACCTTTTGCTGACCGATGTCGTGATGCCAGGGGCGATCAATGGGTTCGAGCTTGCCGAGAGAACACGCGCGGTTCTCCCCGAGTTGCCGGTCGTCTACATGTCCGGCTACACGGGTTATTCCTCGGCGGACATGGGATCGGTGGTTGCGCCAATCCTGCAGAAGCCGGGAACGCCGATGGACCTGGCCAGAACCATCCGGGATGCCCTCGGATCGTCGGGGGGCGCAGCAACCTCGGCCCGGTAGCTTGCTCGCTGCCGCCCGCGATGGTGCGGGCTGTCACCGGTCGCGCACATGGCCACTGAACTTCGGCTGCCGGTGCGGAACCCAGATCGATGTGAAAAGATGCGCGGGTCGTTTGCCCGGTCTCGAGGAGATCACCGGCGGGGAAGTTTTCGCGAGCAACCAGGGAACAGGGGGCGCTGCCCCCGTCGCGGCGCTGCCGCGACTCCCCCGGGATATTTCCGAACCAGAGATGTGCGGCGGGTCAGGCGTCGAGGTCGTCCAGCGCGCGGCGGAACACGTCCGGGTCGACGTTGCCGCCCGAGATCGTCACGATCACGTCCGGCCCGTCGATCTCGTCACTCCGGAAGAGCGCGGCGGCGAGGGCGACGGCACCGCCGGGTTCGGCGACGAGCTTGAGGCGCAGAAAGGCATGTGCCATCGCCCGAAGCGCCTCGTCCTCGCGGACAACCAGGCCAGGCCCGGCCAGGCGCTGCAGGATCGGGAAGGTGAGATCGCCGGGCTGCGGGGTGAGAATCGCGTCACAGAGGTTGCCCGAGGCGGTTGCGTTGCGGCAGATGCGCCCCGCTTCGAGGCTGCGGGCGACGTCCTCGAAGCCTTCGGGTTCGGCGGTGCGCAGACGCAGGCCCGGCGCCTCGGCCTCGAGTGCCAGGGCGATACCCGAGGCGAAGCCGCCGCCGCCGCAGCAGACGATGACGTCGGCGGTTTCGATGCCCGCGGCACGGGCCTGGGCCGCGATCTCGAGCCCGCAGGTGCCTTGCCCAGCGATCACCTGCGGTTCGTCGAAGGGTTTGATCAGGGTCAGGCCGTGCTCTTTCGCAAGGCGCGCGCCGATTTCGTCGCGGTCCTCGGTGGCGCGGTCGTAGAGCACGACTTCGGCGCCGAGCGCGCGGGTGTTTTCGATCTTGAGGCGTGGCGCGTCGGCGGGCATGACGATGGTGGCCGGAATGCCATGCAATGCGGCCGCGCGGGCCACGCCCTGGGCGTGGTTGCCGCTGGAATAGGCGATCACGCCGCGGGCGCGGACCTCCGGGTGCAGCGCGCTGATCGCGGACCAGCCGCCGCGGAACTTGAAGCTGCCGGTGTGCTGCAGGCATTCCGGCTTGATCCAGACCCGCCGCCCGGCGATCTCGTCGAGAAAGGGGGAACTCACCAGGGGCGTTTCGCGCACGTGACCAGAAAGGCGTTCCTGCGCGGCGCGGATCATCTCGATGTTCATTGCATCTTTCCGATCCATTGGTGCAGGGCCGCGACGGCCTCGGGCTCGTCGAGGAAGGGGATATGGCCGCGCCCGGGAACCTCGGCGGCGATCATGTCGGGGCGCCGGCGTTGCATCTCGGCGAAGGTCTCGGGGCTCAGAAGGTCCGAATTCGCACCCCGGATGCAGGCCAGCGGCAGGCCGTCCAGAGCGTCGAAATAGGGCCAGAGGTCAGGCACGGCTTGTGCGTCCTGGTCCAGCACCGCCTCGCGCAGCTTGGGGTCGTAGGTGATCTGCAGGCCGTCCGGTCCGGCGGTGTAGAGCTTCTCGACCTCTTCGATCCAGCGTGCCATCGGCACATCGACAAATCCCGTCATGGTGCACGCCAGCGCCGCTGCGGCTTCTTCGTGTGTGCGGGCGGCCGGGTTTCGCCCGAGATAGCCCTTGATGAACTCGAGGCCTTTCCGATCGATGACCGGGCCGACGTCGTTAAGGCAGACGCCGCGCAGGCGATCTTTCGCGCCCATGGCGAGTCCCATGGCGTTGAGCCCTCCGCGCGACGTGCCGAGCACCGCGACAGCGTCGAGACCGAGGTGGTCGAGCAGTTCCAGCACGTCGCGGCATTCGACCGGGAGCACGTAGCTCGACGCCTCCTCGGCCCAGTCCGATTGCCCGCGTCCGCGGTAGTCGAGCTTGATCAGCCGGCAACCGGCAAGATGCGGGGTCACATAGTCGAAATCGCGGGTGGTCCGGGTCAGGCCGGAAAGGCACAGGATCGGCAGACCGGCGCCTTCGTCGGTATAATGCAGGCGCAAGCCGTCCGAAGTGGTGAAATGCGCCATCAGCCTGCCGCCAGGTCGGTAATGCCGGCGAGATCGGCCAGCACGTGGTCGGGTGTCCAGGGCAGGCGGTCGACAGGATCGCCGGCGCGGTTCACCCATGCGGTGGTGAACCCGTAGCCTGTCGCGGCGGCGGCGTCCCAGCCGTTGGAGGAGACGAAGAGCACGTGCGACCGGTCGCAGCCGAAGCGCTTTTCGACGAGGTCGTAGACCGTCGCGTGCGGCTTGAAGACGCCGACGCTTTCGACTGAGAGCACGTCGTCGAGCACATCGGCGATGCCGGCCGAGCGCACTGCGCCGTCAAGCATGTCGGGCGACCCGTTCGACAGGATGGCGGTGGCCTTGCCGGCCTCTTTCAGCGCGTGCAGCATCTTCGGCACCTCGGGGTAGCATTGCAGCTCCCAGTAGAGCGCCAACAGGCGTTCGCGCAGCTCCGGGTCGCCATCGAGATCGGTCTTTTCGAGCGCCCAGTCGAGGCCGTCCTGCGTGACGGTCCAGAAACTGTCATGGGCACCGGTGACCGCGCGAAGCCAGCTGTACTGTAACTGCTTCAGGCGCCAGTGTTCGGCAAGGGCCGGCCAGCTCTCGGCAAGGTTTTCGCGGCCGGGTTCGGCGGCGGCCTGCCGCGCGGCGGCTGCGACGTCGAAAAGCGTGCCGTAAGCATCGAAGATGCAGGTCGTGATGGTCATGCGCGCCCCGTCGTTACGTGTCGGGCGCAGACTGTCACGGCCCAGCGACATCGGAAAGGCCGAAAAACCTCAGGCTTCGGGGTTTACTCCAGGCTTGCGGTCCTTACACTCGGCGGCCAGATGGAAGAACCCGCGCAGATACGCGGCCTTCCCAATTCCCACATCACATCGATCGGAGATTGAAATGACCCAGGTCAAGGCGGGTGACACCGTAGCCATTCACTATACCGGAACCTTGCAGGACGGGACGACCTTCGACTCGTCCGAGGGCCGCGATGCGCTGGAGTTCGTGGTCGGCTCGGGACAGATCATCCCGGGGCTCGACGAAGCGCTGCCGGGCATGGAGGTCGGCGACAAGAAGTCCGTCGACGTGCCTTGCGCCGAGGCCTACGGGCCGGTGAACCCGGAGATGCGACAGTCGGTTCCGCGCGAGGGCATCCCCGACAACATCCCGCTCGAGGTCGGCACCCAGCTTCAGATGCAGACGCCGGACGGGCAGGCGATGCCGGTCATGGTCGTTGAGGTCGATGAAGCCACCGTGACGCTCGACGCGAACCACCCGCTTGCGGGCAAGGACCTGTCCTTCGACATCGAGCTGATGAAGATCGCCTGAGCCGGCGAGGCTTTCATCACCCTGTTCGGGCGCGCCGGTGACGGTGCGCCCGATCCGTCTTCGGGAAAGGGGTCAGAGATATTCCTGCTGCGGCATGCCGAGGACATGGAAACCGCCGTCGACGCGGATGATCTCTCCGGTCGTGCAGGCGCCCGCGTCGGAGGCCAGGAAGACCGCGGTGCCACCCACCGCCTCGAGCGTTGCGTTCGAGCGCAGCGGCGCATTCTGGTCGGTGTGCTTGTAGGTGCGGCGCGCCCCGCCGATGGCCGCGCCGGCCAGCGTCTTCATCGGGCCGGGCGAGATCGCGTTCACGCGGATGCCCTCGGGCCCGAGGTCGTTGGCAAGATAGCGCGTCGCCGATTCCAGCGCCGCCTTGGCCACGCCCATGACATTGTAGTTCGGTACGACCCGGTTCGATCCCTGGTAGGTCAGGGTCATCAGGCAGCCGCCGTTCTCGACCATCAGCGGATGCGCGCGCCGGGCGACGTCGATGAAGGAATAGGCCGAGATGTCGAGCGAATGCTTGAAGTTGGCGCGGCTGGTGTTGAGGAAACGTCCGGTCAATTCGGCCTTGTCCGAATAGGCGATGGCGTGAACGAGAAAGTCGATCGTCGGCCAGCGCGCGGCAAGCTGTTCGAAGGCGGCGTCGAGCGAGGCGTCGTCGGTGACGTCGACATCGACCATGAAATCCGACCCGACGCTTTGCGCCAGCGGTTCGAGCCGTTTCCCGAATGCCTCGCCCTGGTGGGTAAAGGCCAGTTCGGCGCCGGCCTCGTGCATCGCCTTGGCGATCCCCCAGGCGATCGATCGATCGTTCGCGACTCCCATGACGAGACCGCGTTTTCCCTCAAGCAATTTCGACATCACTCTTACCCAAGATATTTCGACAGGATCATCGACCCGTTCGTGCCGCCGAACCCAAATGAGTTGGTCATGACACTGTCCAGACCGGCATTGTCGACCCGCTCCAGCGCGATCTCGGCGGGATCGAGCTTGGGGTCGAGGGTCTGGACGTTGATGGACTTGGCGATGAAATCGTTGTCGAGCATCAGCAGGCTGAAGATCGCCTCGAGTGCCCCGGCAGCACCTTGGGTATGCCCGGTCATCGACTTGGTCGAGCTGACCGGGGGCGTCTTGCCGCCGTACTGGTCGAGCTTACCGAAGGCGCGCCGCACCGCTTCGATCTCGCCCACGTCGCCGACGGGTGTCGAGGTGCCGTGCGCATTGATGTAACCGACCTTGCGGTCCGGCGAGAGCTGTTCGAGCGCCAGGCTCATCGCCCGCTCGCCGCCTTCGCCCGAGGGGGCCACCATGTCGTGCCCGTCGCTTGTCGCGGCAAAGCCTGTGACCTCGGCATAGATGCGCGCCCCGCGCGCCTTGGCCCGTTCCAGCTCTTCCAGCACGACGATGCCGCCGCCGCCGGAGATCACGAACCCGTCGCGATCGGCGTCGAAGGCGCGCGAGGCGGTCTCCGGCGCATCGTTGTATTTCGAGGACATGGCCCCCATCGCGTCGAAAAGGCACGACAGGGTCCAGTCGAGTTCCTCGCCGCCGCCGGCGAACATCACGTCCTGCTTGCCCATCATGATCTGCTCGGCGGCGTTGCCGATGCAGTGCAGCGAAGTCGAGCAGGCCGAGGTGATCGAATAGTTGATGCCTTTGATCTTGAAGGCGGTCGACAGGTTCGCGCTGACCGTCGAGGACATGCACTTGGGGACCGCGAAGGGCCCGATGCGCTTGGGCGAGCCCTTTTCCAGCACCGTCTGGTGCGCGGCCAGCATCGCCGAGGTAGACGGACCGCCCGAGCCCGCGACAAGCCCGGTCCGCGGGTTGACGATGTCATCCTCGTCCAGCCCTGCGTCGGCGATCGCCTGGGTCATCGCGATATGGGAATAGGCCGCACCCGGTCCCATGAAGCGCAGTGTGCGCTTGTCGACATACTCGCTCACGTCGATGTCGAGCGTGCCGGCGACCTGGCTGCGAAAGCCGTGTTCGGCCATTTCCGGGCTGAATTCGATTCCGCTGGTCCCGTTCTTCAACGCGGCCAGCACTTCCTCGGCATTGTTTCCGATGGACGAAACGACGCCCAGTCCGGTTACGACGACACGGCGCATCCTGCGCTCCCCTTCGCTTTCTCTGTCTCCCGTTTAGGACAGGGCTGCCCGTGGGCGCAACCGGAATGCAGTCGCACCGCATGAGTAGGCTCCATGCCGCACGTCATTGACGCGAGCGCCCTGAGCATCGGTTTCCAACGGGCACTGTTGAGGGAAAGCGCCGATGCGGCCACGCCTTCCGTCGGATCGAACAGTCTTTACACGCTCGACATTGTCAGATCGAAACCTATCGAATGAAGCAGATCGTGTAAGTCCTGATCCTCATTCTTTCCGCGGTTGGCGCCGCGATCTGGTGGTGGGTGCGCCACAACCCGCGCGAGGCGATTGGCGTCGCGCAGGACGCGGTCACGACGGCGGTCAATGCACCTCGGCGCTTTGCGTTTCGCCGGCAGACCGGACAGCACCCTGTTGACGGTATTGATGACGCGCGCCTTGCCGTTGCCGTGATTGCAATGGCCTATCTGGAACTCGAGGACGTGCCGACGCAGGATGACCTCGATCGACTATACGTGTTGCTACGCTCGAAGCTGCGGCTCGACGAAGAGGAAGCAAATGAGGCGCAGGTCTTCGGGCGCTGGGTCGTGGCCCAATGCGCGTCCCCCGAGCCGGCCATTTCGAAACTCGACAAACGGCTGCGCAAGCTCGACGGGCCGTCAGCCAAGAAGGCGCTCGGTGATATACCGGGCGAACTGCCGCAGCTCGGGCCGAGCGACCGTCAGGTGGACGTGCGTGAGACTATTCAGAACTCATTCGGAACCTGACCCTGCGTCCGGTGTCAGCTTTCCGACAGTGCGACCTTCATGTCGGTAACCTGGTAGATGGTGTCGCCATCCGCCTCCACCCGGCCATTGGCGACCCCCATCGTCAGGCGCCGCGTCTGCACGGCCTTGGTGAAGTCGACATAGTAGGTCAGCATCTTGCGGTCCGGGCGCACCATGCCGGTCAATTTGACCTCGCCGACGCCAAGCGCGTAGCCGCGTCCCTGCCAGCCGCGCCAGCCGAGGTTGAACCCGGTCAGTTGCCACAGCCCGTCGAGGCCCAGGCAACCCGGCATGATCGGGTTGCCGGGGAAGTGGCAGTCGAAGAACCAGAGGTCCGGCGTGATGTCGAACTCGGCGACCACGTGGCCCTTGCCATGTTCGCCGCCATCGCTCGAGATGTCGGTGATCCGGTCCATCATCAGCATCGGCGGTTCGGGAAGCTGGGCGTTGCCTGGCCCGAAAAGCTCGCCGCGGGCGCATTTGAGCAGGTCTTCCTTGTCGAAACTGGTCGGGTAGCTGGCCATTTCGTCGCGTCTCCTGCAGGCGTCGGTTCAAACTTCCCGCTCCTCTAGCACCGCGCTTGGCGGTCCCGCAAGGCCGCGATGCCGACGGCGGACCGCAAGCCGGTACGGCCCGCGTGGTGCTGGCGTCACGCCGATGCGGAGCTATTCACGGGGCTGGAAGGCTGAATTCGGAAATCGGATTGAAAAAACCTGCCGGGGCGCACTATATCTTGGGTATCGAGGAGGTTTGCTGTGACGGCGACGACCCAGAACGACATCGGAACGCAATGGCTGGCCGAAGCGGGCCTGCGCCCGACACGCCAGCGTCTGGCCCTGGCGGAGCTTCTCGTCGGAGACGGTCGCCATCGCCACGTCACGGCAGAAAGCCTCTACGACGCGGCCCAGAAACACGGGGCGGCGGTTTCGCTTGCCACGGTTTACAACACCTTGCGTGCCTTTTGCGACGCGGGCCTGTTGCAGGAGGTCACGGTGGACGGCTCCAAGAGCTACTTCGACACCAACACCACGGACCACCCACATTACTACTGGGAAGACGACGGCAGGCTGACCGACGCGCCTTCGGAAGAGTTGGTGATCGCAAGGCTGCCGAATGCCCCGGATGGGGCCGAGATCGCCTCGGTTGACGTGGTGATCCGTCTGCGCCGCAAGGCGTGAACAGACCGATCGCCGCGCCGGAACGCCCGTGAACGACTGCGCCGGGAACCCTGCATGACACACCCGCTGATTTCGCCCGCGCATGTCGCAGACTTCGAACGTGACGGCGTTACAGTCGTGCGGGGGCTCTTTCGCGATCACATCGAGGATCTGCGCGCCGGGGTCGAGCGCAACATGGCCGACCCAGGACCATATGCCGCCGAGAACCTCAAGGCGGGTGAGGGCGGGCGGTTCTTCGACGACTACTGCAACTGGCAGCGCATTCCGGAATTCGAAAGCGTGCTGCGACACTCGGCGGCGGCCGAGGTGGCCGCGGAGCTGATGCAGAGCGAAACCGCGCAGCTCTTCCACGATCACGTGCTGGTCAAGGAGCCCGGCACGTCGAAGGCGACGCCTTGGCATCAGGATGCGCCTTACTACTTCACCGGCGGCCGGCAGTCGGTCAGCTTCTGGGCGCCGCTGGATCCGGTGCGCGAGGCGACCCTTCGTTGCGTTGCGGGGTCGCACCGCTGGCCCCGGCAGGTGTTGCCGACGCGCTGGCTGTCGGAAGAGGATTTCTATCCCGACGGCAAGGATTACATGCCTGTGCCCGATCCGGATGCCGAAGGGATGACCGTGGTCGAATACGAGATGGAGCCCGGCGACGCCGTGGCCTTCCACTTCGCGACCTTGCACGGCGCACGCGGCAACACGACCACCCGGCGCCGGCGCGCCTTCTCGGTCCGTTTCGTGGGCGATGACGCGCGCTACGTGACCCGGCCGGGCCGTACCTCGCCGCCGTTCCCGGAGCACGGCATGACGGACGGCGACCGGCTGCGCGAGGACTGGTTCCCGGTACTCTTCCGCGCCTGACCGCTCAGAACCACTGGCCGGACTCGATCAGGCCGAGGTCCAGCAACTGACGCGAGTTCCATTCGAAGGGTTCGGAGTTGTGCCAGCGGAACGTCGCGATACGCTCACTGCTGCCCGGATTGGCCTTCAGCGCCTTGGCCGTGCGGAACGAACAGACCGCCGCCGTCAGGTTGTGATGCCACGGGCAGGCGTAGGTGTTGTATTCGGGGTCCGAAAAGGTGTGGTCGCTGCGCAGCGTCAGGCCGGGCTTGGCACGGAACAGCGCGATCCGGTCGATCCTGCGGCGCTCGGGCGGTATATGCTCCTCGAAGCGCCAGCGCACCCCGCCGAAAACGTCGAGTTGCCGCTCGCAGGGCTGTCCTGCGGCGTCCGTCCGCGCAAGCGCGTAGTAGCCCGCGCGGTCAAGATGTGCGCGCTCGCGGCTGACGGCGCCCGGATCGCGCGCGAGATCGTCGGCATAAAGGTCGACGACATAGGCCAGCATCGCATCGCGGCGTTCCTCGGCGTGAAAGGCGAGCATTTCGCCGACGCTGCGGGTCTCGCAGAACGGGTAAAACAGGTATTCGGCGTTGAAGCAGTAGTAGAGCCAGCAGCCAGGCGCGGCCCGGATCACCGCATTGACCGCCGCCTCGAAGGGCGCATCGGGGCCGAGGGTATGGTCGATGCGATGCACGCGGTCCTGCAAACCCTCGGGCAGGGGGAAGCCCGGCGGCATCAGGGCGATCACCTGCGCGAAGCCGCGGTCGAGATGGTGGTGCAGCGTGCTTGCGACCTCGACATCGTCCTCGACGAGCACGAGCGCGACCGGTCCCGCGCGAAGGGCGGAGCGGTCCCGCTTCAGGAATTGGGCGAGGCTGGCGTGGCGCATCGCGGCTCCGCGTTGGAAATTCGCGGCAGAATCGGGTAATCCCCGCTGCATTGCAAGCTGGCGGCGCGACTGCTAGTCAGCGCGCCTCACCGCACAGACCCGGACCCCCCCCATGACCGCGCCCAAGAAGCTTTTCATCAAGACCTACGGCTGCCAGATGAACGTCTATGACAGCGAGCGCATGGCCGAAAGCCTGACCGGGCAAGGATATGTCGCGACCGATACGGCCGAAGATGCGGACATGATCCTGCTCAACACCTGCCACATCCGCGAGAAGGCCGCCGAGAAGGTCTATTCCGAGCTTGGTCGCCTGAAGCCCCTGAAGACTGCCAAGCCGGACCTCAAGATCGGCGTCGCGGGCTGCGTCGCGCAGGCCGAGGGCGCGGAGATCATGCGCCGCCAGCCGGCGGTCGACCTTGTCGTCGGCCCGCAGTCTTACCACCGCCTGCCGCAGATGGAGGCGCGAGTCCGGGACGGGCAGAAGGCGCTCGATACCGACTTTCCCGAAGAGGACAAGTTCGAGCACCTGCAGGGCCGCCCGAAGGCCCGGCGCGCGCCAGCGGCGTTCCTGACGGTCCAGGAAGGCTGCGACAAGTTCTGCGCCTTCTGCGTCGTGCCCTATACGCGCGGCGCGGAAGTCAGCCGCCCGGTTGAGCGGGTTCTGGGTGAAGCGCGGGATCTGGTCGAGCGTGGCGTGCGCGAGATCACGCTCTTGGGCCAGAACGTGAATGCCTACCACGGCGCGGGTCCCGGCGGCGATTACAGCCTTGCCAGGCTGATCTGGGCGCTGAACGAGATCGACGGGCTGGAGCGCATCCGCTTTACCACCTCGCATCCCAACGACATGGATGATGACCTGATCGCGGCGCATCGAGACTGCCCCAAGTTGATGCCTTACCTGCACCTGCCGGTGCAATCGGGGTCCGACAGGATCCTCAAGCGGATGAACCGCAGCCACACTGCCGAAAGCTACCTGCGACTCGTCGAGTGTATCCGCGCGGCGCGGCCCGATCTCGTGCTGTCGGGGGATTTCATCGTCGGTTTCCCCGAGGAGACCGAGGCGGATTTTCAGGCCACGCTCGATCTGATCGAGGCCGTTGGATACGGCTATGCCTATTCGTTCAAGTACTCGACCCGGCCCGGCACCCCGGCGGCGGAACGCCCGCAGGTCGACGCCGCCGAGGCGGACGAGCGCCTGCAGCGGATCCAGGCGCTGATCACGCGCCAGCAGCGCAGCGTGCAAGACGGCATGGTCGGACGCGAGGTGTCGGTGCTGGTCGAAAAGCCGGGGCGTCACGAAGGCCAGATGGTCGGCAAGTCCGAATACCTGCACGCCGTGCATCTCGATGGCTCGAACGCAGCCGTCGGTGACATCGTGTCGGCGAGAATCACGGCGGCCAAGGCCAACTCGCTGGCCGGCGCACCGGTCTGACCCGAACCGGTCCGCATCCCGCGCGGTTGCCTCGGGGTCGAATCGTTAACCTAGTCGCGCGAAACTTGTGGGTGTCGCAGCGTCACCCGCGCAGGAATTGGTGCGGACACGGCTTTTTTGTCGGGATCGCGCCGAAACCCCGCAGCCCCGCTTGCGAAGGGGTCGCGAAATCGGCACGATCACGGCAGCACGCCATCCTCGAGGAGCATCTGTTGGCCCCCAGCGATACGACCGTCACTGCCCCGGCCGAAGGGGCAGTCGAATTTCCCGACAATCGCCTCCTGATCGACCTGTGCGGGCCTTACGATACCAACCTTGCCGCAATAGAGACCGCGCTTGGCGTGCAGATCGTGCGACGCGGCAACCAGCTCAACGTCATGGGCGAGGACGAGTCGCAGGCCGAGGCGATGCGCGTGCTGCATGCGCTTTACGCCCGGCTCGAGGGCGGACGCATCGTCGAGCCCGCCGATGTGGACCGCGAGCTGCGCATGGGGGCCGCCGCCGAGACCGACGAGCCGCTCGATGCCGACCAGCTCGAGATGCCCATCGGCAACCGCGTCGAGATCCAGACCCGCAAGAAGCGGGTCGAACCGCGCACCGAGGCGCAGAAGGCCTATGTCCGTGCGCTCTTCGAAAACGATCTTTCGTTCGGCATCGGGCCGGCGGGCACCGGCAAGACATATCTTGCCGTGGCGGTGGGTGTGTCGATGTTCATTACCGGGCAGGTGGACAAGATCGTGTTGTCGCGTCCCGCGGTCGAGGCCGGCGAACGCCTCGGCTTCCTTCCCGGCGACATGAAGGACAAGGTCGATCCCTACATGCAGCCGCTCTATGACGCGCTGAACGATTTTCTGCCCGGCAAGCAGCTGGCGAAGCTGATCGAGGAAAAGCAGATCGAGATCGCGCCTCTCGCCTTCATGCGCGGACGCACCCTGTCGAATGCCTTCGTCGTGCTCGACGAGGCGCAGAACGCCACCTCGATGCAGATGAAGATGTTCCTGACCCGGCTCGGCGAAGGGTCGCGCATGGTTATCACCGGAGATCGCACCCAGGTTGACCTTCCCAAGGGCGTGCCATCCGGGCTGGCGGACGCCGAGCGCCTGCTGCGCACGATCCCGCGCATCAGCTTTTCCTATTTCACCTCGAAGGACGTCGTGCGCCACCCGCTGGTCGCGGCGATCATCGAGGCCTACGAGGCCGATACCGGCACGACCGTCTGAGGACGGGCGATGAGCCTTGTCGAGGTCGTTTTCGAGGATGCGCGCTGGCGCGACGCGGCGCTTGTGGCTCTGGCGGAACGCGCCGTGCAGGCGACGTTGACGCACCTCGGGCAAGACGGCGGGACCACCGAGATCGCGCTGCTGGCCTGTGACGATGCGCGGATCGCCGACCTGAACGCGGAGTTCCGCGACAAGCCGTCACCGACCAACGTGCTGAGCTGGCCCGCACAGGACCTCGCCGCGGAAAAGCCGGGTGCGCGCCCGACACGACCCGAAGCCGATCCCGACGGCACGGTGGAGCTGGGTGACATCGCGCTGGCCTGGGAGACCTGCAATCGCGAGGCCCGCGAGCAGGGCAAAGCCGTCGCCGATCACGTAACGCATCTGGTGGTGCACGGCGTGTTGCACCTGCTCGGCTACGACCACGTGCACGACGCGGATGCCGAACTGATGGAAGCGACGGAAACCGAAATACTTGGCAAGATGGGGCTTGATGACCCATATAGGGCATGAAAGGCAGCGTGCTGCCTCCATTTCAGACAGGACAAGATGACCGACATCGACGGATCTTCTGACGCAGCGCGCGGCGCGCAGGATCAGGAGAATGATGAGACCGACAGCGAATCCCAGAAACAGGGCGGCTTTTTCAGCCGCATGTTCGACGCGCTGAACCCCTCCGAGGAAGATGGCGAGGACGGTGGCGAGACGGCCGCGCGCCCGCTCGCGCACGGCATGCTCAACCTGCGCCGAATGCGGGTCGAGGACGTGGCGATTCCGACCGCCGACATCACAGCGGTTCCCATTACCATAAGCCGCGACGAACTGGTCGAGGTGTTCAAGGAAAGCGGGCTGACGCGCCTGCCGGTCTACGACGGAACGCTCGACACGCCGGTGGGCATGGCGCATCTAAAGGATTTCGCGCTCACCCACGGGTTCAACGGCGACTCGCCCGATTTCGACCTGCGCGCGATGCTGCGCCCGCTTCTGTTCGTGCCGCCCTCGATGACCATCGGCGTGCTGCTGACCAAGATGCAGGGTGAGCGGCGCCACATGGCGCTGGTGATCGACGAATACGGCGGTGTCGACGGGCTGGTCACGATCGAGGACCTGATCGAACAGGTCATCGGCGAGATCGAGGACGAACATGACGTCGACGAGGGCCATTACTGGACGCAGGAAAAGCCCGGCGTCTACATGGCGCTGGCGAAGACCCCGCTTGAAGATTTCGAGCAGGAGATCGGCATGTCGCTGACCGATCACGACGAGGTCGACGAGGAAGAGATCGACACGCTCGGCGGCCTGGTCTTCATGCTCACCGGGCGGGTCCCGGCACGCGGCGAGGTCGTCGTGCATCCCGACGGGCCCGAGTTCGAGGTGGTCGATGCCGACCCGCGCCGCATCAAGCGTCTGCGCGTGCGCACCGGCAGCTCCTCGGGGTGAAAGAACCCGGTGCCGCGGGGAACATGACCGCAAGACGCAGTTTTCGGCACGTGCCGCGCGCGCTGTCTCTGCCTGCGGCGGCGATCCTCGGACTGGCCGCGGCGACGGGTCAGGAACCCTACGCGCTGCCGGTGGTCATGTTTGCGGCACTTGTCGGCATCTTCATGTTGTTCCGATTGCAACGCACCGCGCTTTCGGCCGGACTGCTCGGCCTCGTTTTCGGGTGGGCCTATTTCGCCCTTTCGCTGGTCTGGATCCTGCAGCCCTTCCAGATCGATCCCGAAGCGCATGGCTGGATGGCGCCTTTCGCGCTCGTGCTGCTGTCGCTCGGGCTTGCCCTTTTCTGGGGACTGGCGTTCTGGCTGGCGCGCAGGTTCGCAAGCGGCAGCTGGGTGCTGGTGCCGGCTTGGACGGGCGTCGAGCTCTTGCGTGCCTACGTGTTCACCGGCTTCCCGTGGGCCAGTCCGCCGCAGGCTCTGGTGGACACGCTCGCGGGGCAGGGGCTGGCCTGGGTCGGGCCGCACGGGCTGATGCTTGTGCTGTGCGGCACCGCCTGGGCCCTGACCCGGCCAATCGCGCGATTGCCGGAGGCGTTGGTTGTCAGGCTGCCGCTGGCACTGGGGGCCGCCGTGGTTCTGATTGCCGGCCCGCTCGCCGACCCGGATCGCCTAACGGATCACGTGGTCCGGCTGGTGCAGCCCAATGCACCGCAGAACGAGAAGTGGCGCTCTGACCGGGTCGTGGCGTTCTTCGAACGCCAACTCGGTTTCACCGAGGCGCAGGTCGAGGGTGGCGGGCGGCCGGACCTCGTGGTCTGGCCCGAGACCGCGATCCCCTGGACGCTCGAGGACGCCGGTCCCGCCTTCGATCATATCGCCCTGGCCGCGGCGGGCAGCCCGGTCGTGCTCGGGCTCAACCGACGCGATGGGTATCTGCTTTACAACTCGCTCGTGGTGCTGGACGAAACCGGATCACCGGCGCAGACATACGACAAGCACCACATCGTTCCCTTCGGCGAATACTTGCCTTTCGGCAACATCTTGGGCCGTTTCGGGATCCGCGGAATGGCGCAGCGCGACGGCAACGGTTTCTCCAGCGGCCCGGGCGCGCAGGTTCTCGACCTCGGCGCTATCGGCAAAGCGCTTCCGCTGATCTGTTACGAGGCCGTCTTCCCGCAGGACGTCAATGCTGCGCCGGAGCGCCCCGATTTCATCGTGCAGATCACCAACGATGCCTGGTTCGGCACCGATGTCGGGCCGCAGCAGCATCTCGCGCAGGCGCGGATGCGCGCCATCGAGCAGGGACTGCCGGTCCTGCGGTCGGCCAACACCGGTATCTCCGCGATGATCGACCCGCACGGGCGCGTGCTCGACAGCCTGCCGCTTGGGCAGGCGGGCTACGTCGATGCGCTCTTGCCGCACCCGCTTGCCCGAACGCTCTACAGCCGGACCGGGGACTGGCCCGCCGCACTCCTGATCCTGATAGGGCTCGCGGTGGCGGCGGCGCGCGTCGTCTCGATCCGCGTATCGGCTGAGCCGCGAGATAGCGATTGACCGGCATCGTTCCCGCGCGTACTCCCGGGTGACCGCATCACAACGGCTTCCTGGCGTGATGTCTGACTTTCCAATGGAGCACATTTCATGGCCCGTCAAAACTACGTTTTCACCTCGGAATCGGTTTCCGAGGGGCACCCGGACAAGGTCTGCGACCGGATTTCCGATGCCGTTCTCGACGCCTTCCTGAACGAGGATCCGCTGGCCCGGGTCGCCTGCGAGACCTTTGCCACGACCGACCGGGTCGTGATCGGTGGCGAGGTGGGCCTGACCGACCAGGACAAGCTCAGGGATTACATGGGCCGTATCGACGGGATCGCGCGAGAGTGCATCCGCGACATCGGCTACGAACAGGACAAGTTCCATCACGCCACCTGCGAAGTCACCAACCTGCTGCACGAGCAGTCGGCGCATATCGCGCAGGGCGTCGTTGCCTCGGGCAACCGGGACGAGGGCGCCGGCGACCAGGGCATCATGTTCGGCTTCGCCACGCGCGAGACGCCGGAACTGATGCCTGCGCCGATCCACTACGCGCACACCATCCTGCGGCGGCTGGCCGAAGTGCGCAAGGACGGCACCGAGCCGACCCTGCGGCCCGACGCAAAAAGCCAGATCTCGGTGCGCTACCGCGATGGAAAGCCGGTGGGCGTTACCTCGATCGTGCTGTCGACCCAGCATGCCGACGAGACCCAGAGTTCCGAGGACATCCGCGCGATCGTGGAACCCTACGTGCGCGAAGTGCTGCCCGAGGGCTGGATCGGCGCGGATACCGAATGGTGGGTCAACCCGACGGGCAAGTTCGTGATCGGTGGTCCGGACGGGGACGCGGGCCTGACGGGGCGCAAGATCATCGTCGACACCTACGGCGGCGCGGCACCGCATGGCGGCGGGGCCTTCTCGGGCAAGGATCCGACCAAGGTCGACCGGTCGGCGGCCTACGTGGCGCGTTATCTCGCCAAGAACGTCGTGGCCTCGGGACTGGCGGAGAAGTGCACCATACAGCTCAGCTACGCGATCGGGGTCGCCAAGCCGCTGTCGATCTACTGCGACACGCACGGCACCGGCGACGCGCATGATTCGGCGATCGAAAAAGCCATCGGCAAGGTCATCGACCTGACGCCGCGCGGCATCCGCGAGCATCTGCAGCTCAACCGCCCGATCTACCAGCGCACCGCCGCCTACGGGCATTTCGGACGCGCGCCCGAGGCTGACGGCGGGTTCTCGTGGGAACGCACGGACCTCGCGGAGGCCTTGCTGAAAGAAGTCTAGAGCGCGGCGCTGGGCCGGGCGGCGATGCGATCGTACCAGTCGCTCGTCGCGGTGTTCTTTTCCGGGATGCGCGTGCGGATCACGCGGGCGAAATCGACGAAGACGAACCCGGTGATATCGGCGAGCGAAAAGCGCGCGCCGCCGAGATAGCGCCGGTCTGCCAGCCGTTGCTCGAGCAGGTCGAAGAACGCAGTCACCCGGGTGCGCCCGCGCTCGGCCAGCTGCGGGATTTGCTCGACGTCCTGCGGGCCGGGCAGGGCGCGGCCCTTCATCGCCGGGTGGGAATTGCGCAGCACCTCTGCGATGGGGGCGCCGCCGCGGGTTTCGCAGATCGCGCTCCACTGCAGGATCTCGGCCTTTTCGGTGGCGCTTTCGCCCATCAGCGGCGGGTCGGGGTGGATCGCCTCGAGGTAGGCGGCGATGGCGAGGTTCTCGGTCAGGACCAGGCCCTTCTGGGTCACCAGCACCGGCAGGGTGCCCTGCGGATTGACGGCGAGGAATTCAGGCGCAAGCTGTTGGTTCTGGGCGATGCTGATGTCGCGCCGCTCGGGCTCGAGCCCCTTTTCGGCGATGAACATGCGCGCCCTTCGCGGGCTCGGCGCGGTGGCGCAGTCGTAGAAGATCATGCCGTGACCTTTCGTTGCCTGGCGCCAAACTGGCCGGTTGCGGGGCTGCTGGCAACGCCTGATCCGAAGGCGCGGCTGCGCCGCGCGACATCTGCCGCGCCCCCGGCGCTGCCGGGACCACGGCGGCGGCCGCACCGTTGCAGAGGGGCGCAAGGGGGGCTAAAGGGCGCGCCATGACACATCCCGACCGTCCCCGGCGCAACTTCTACGGCCGCATCAAGGGCAAGAGCCTGAAATCCTCGCAGAAGACCTATCTCGAGGAGGATCTCGGCGCGCTATCGCCGGGCGGGGTGTCCTGGGAGGAAAATCCGGACCGAGTGCCGCTCGACCTCGCGGCGGTCTTCGGCGACCGACCGGTCTGGCTCGAAGTCGGCTTCGGCGGTGGCGAGCACATGGTGCACCAGGCCGCCGGCAACCCCGGCGTCGGCATTATCGGGGCCGAGCCCTACATCAACGGCGTGGCGATGCTGCTGGGCAAGATCCGGCGCGCCGGGGTGGAGAACCTGAGGGTGTATCCGGGCGACGTGCGGGATCTGTTCGACGTGTTGCCCGCCGCCTCGTTGGACCGCGCCTTCCTGCTCTATCCCGATCCCTGGCCCAAGACGCGGCATCACCGTCGGCGCTTCGTGACGCCGGAACATCTCGACCCTCTGGCGCGGGTGCTGAAGCCGGGCGCGATCTTCCGCGTGGCAACCGACATCGAGGACTACGTGCGCCAGACGCTGGAAGAGGTGCCGAAGGCCGGGTTCGACTGGCTCGCCGAGCGGCCCGATGACTGGCGCGAACCCTGGGACGACTGGATCTCGACACGCTACGAACAGAAGGCGCTGCGCGACGGCCGCAGGCCGCACTACCTGACCTTCCGCCGGCGCTGAGCCTCTGGACCCTTTCCGGTCCAGCCGCTAAGCCTGCCGCAGACCAACAGACCGGGAAGTTTCATGTCCAGCCACGGCGCCGCGATTCCGATGATCTCCACCCCCTGCGGGCCGCTCAGGGGTACGGCGGAAGTGCCGGGCGACAAGTCCATTTCGCACCGCGCGCTGATCCTCGGCGCGCTCAGCGTCGGCGAGACCCGGATTTCGGGGCTGCTCGAAGGTCAGGACGTTCTGGATACGGCGAAGGCGATGCGGGCCTTTGGAGCCGAGGTGACAAACCTCGGCGGCGGCAACTGGACGGTACACGGGGTCGGCGTCGGCGGGTTCGCGGAACCGGCCAACGTGATCGACTGCGGCAATTCCGGCACCGGCGTCCGCCTGATCATGGGCGCGATGGCGACCTCTCCGATCACGGCGACCTTCACCGGCGATGCGTCGCTCAACAAGCGCCCGATGGCGCGCGTGACCGACCCGCTTGCGCTATTCGGCACGCAGGCCGTGGGCCGCAGCGGCGGGCGGCTTCCGATGACGTTGATCGGGGCGGAGGACCCGGTGCCGGTGCGCTACACGGTGCCGGTGCCTTCGGCGCAGGTGAAATCGGCGGTTCTGCTGGCAAGCCTCAACGCGCCGGGACAGACGGTCGTGATCGAGCGCGAGGCGACGCGGGACCACACCGAGCGCATGCTGGCCGGTTTCGGCGCGGAAGTCTCGGTCGAGGACACCGACGCGGGCCGGGTGATCACCCTGACCGGGCAGCCCGAACTCAAGCCGCAGACCATTGCCGTGCCGCGCGACCCAAGCTCGGCGGCCTTTCCGGTCTGCGCAGCGCTGATCGTTCCAGGGTCGGATGTGCTGGTGCCGGGGATCGGGCTGAACCCGACACGGGCCGGCCTGTTCACGACGCTGCGCGAGATGGGCGCGGATCTCACCTACGAGAACGAACGCGAGGAAGGCGGCGAGCCGGTCGCCGACCTGCGAGCACGGTTCTCGCCTGACCTCAAGGGCATCGAAGTGCCGCCTGAACGGGCCGCGAGCATGATCGACGAATACCCCGTTTTGTCCGTCGTTGCGGCCTTCGCCGAAGGCGAGACGGTGATGCGCGGAGTGCGCGAGCTTCGGGTAAAGGAAAGCGACCGGATCGACGCGATGGCGACGGGCCTGCGCGCCAACGGCATCGAGGTCGACGAGGGCGAGGACTGGTGGACGGTCAAGGGTCGCGGTCATGGCAACGTGCCGGGGGGCGAAACCTGCAAGAGCCATCTCGACCACCGGATCGCCATGTCGTTCCTGATCCTCGGGATGGCGGCGCAGAAACCGGTGAGCATCGACGACGGTGGCCCGATCGCCACCTCCTTCCCGATCTTCGAGCCGCTGATGGGCGGCCTCGGGGCACAGCTGGACCGCACGGAACGCGCCGCGTGACCGCCGCCTTCACCATCGCGATCGACGGTCCGGCGGCGGCGGGCAAGGGCACGATCTCGCGCGCGGTGGCGGCGCATTTCGGTTTTGCGCATCTCGACACCGGGCTGCTTTACCGTGCCGTGGGCGCGAAAATGCTGGCCGGGACCGATCCGGAGGCGGCGGCGCGCGCGCTCACGGTCGAGGATCTGGCGGGTGAAAACCTTCGCTCCCACGAGGTCGCGCAGGCGGCAAGCCGGGTGGCCGTGATTCCGGAGGTGCGGGCGGCGCTGCTCGATTTCCAGCGCGGCTTTGCGCGGCGCGCAGGCGGTGCTGTGCTCGACGGACGCGACATCGGCACCGTGATCTGCCCGGATGCTGAGGCCAAGCTTTTCGTGACTGCAAGCGTGCGCGTCCGTGCCGCGCGGCGCCACCTTGAACTGGCCGGCAAGGGCGACAAAAGGTCTTTCGACGAAGTGCTGGCCGATGTCGAGGCGCGCGACCGGCGCGACCGCGAGCGCGCCGAGGCCCCATTGAGGCCGGCGGCGGATGCGGTCGAGATCGACACCTCAGAGATGGACATCGAGACTGCAGTGGCGCGGGCCATCGCGGTGATCGAGGATCTGCGCGGCTGATGCGCGCCGGAACGCCGCCGCAGGCCGCGGCGGTATGCGTGCAACAGCGCTTGATCCCCGGGCGAAACCTCTCTATATGCGCCGGTGTTGACGGGGCGGCAAAAGCAACGCGGCAGCTCGAAGAGCAGGGTCGGGACCATCCGGCCCTTCATTCGTTTTGCAGGGCTGCACGGCGCGTCGGCAGAACCCAAAACCCAAAGACCGGCGGAGACAACCGCCTGGCCTGAACAAGACTGTGAAAAAGGAAATCGAAAGCTTCATGGCTCAAAACGCAACTATGGAAGACTTCGAAGCACTTCTGGAAGAAAGCTTCGAGATCGACACGCCCCAGGAGGGCTCTGTCGTCAAGGGCAAGGTCATCGCGATCGAAGCGGGCCAGGCCATCATCGACGTCGGCTACAAGATGGAAGGCCGCGTCGAACTCAAGGAATTCGCGGATCCCGGCGAAGCGCCGAAGATCGACATCGGTGACGAGGTCGAGGTCTTCCTGCGCCAGGTCGAGAACGCCCGTGGCGAAGCGGTCATTTCGCGCGAGATGGCCCGCCGCGAGGAAGCCTGGGACCGTCTCGAAAAAGCCTATGCAGACGAGCAGCGCGTCGAAGGCGCGATCTTCGGTCGCGTCAAGGGCGGCTTCACCGTCGATCTCGGCGGCGCCGTGGCCTTCCTGCCGGGCAGCCAGGTCGATGTGCGCCCCGTGCGTGACGCCGGCCCGCTCATGGGTCTCAAGCAGCCGTTCCAGATCCTCAAGATGGACCGCCGCCGCGGCAACATCGTGGTCTCGCGCCGCGCGATCCTCGAGGAATCGCGTGCCGAGCAGCGTGCCGAGGTCATCAGCAACCTGACCGAAGGCCAGACGGTCGACGGCGTGGTCAAGAATATCACCGAGTACGGCGCCTTCGTCGATCTCGGCGGCGTCGACGGCCTGCTGCACGTGACCGACATGGCATGGCGCCGGGTCAACCACCCGTCCGAGATCCTGCAGATCGGCGAGACCATCAAGGTCCAGGTCATCAAGATCAACAAGGAAACCCACCGCATCAGCCTCGGCATGAAGCAGCTGCAGGAAGATCCGTGGGACCTCGTGGGCGCCAAGTACCCGCTGAGCTCGGTCCACACCGGCCGCGTGACCAACATCACCGACTACGGCGCCTTCGTGGAGCTGGAGCCGGGCGTCGAGGGTCTCGTGCACGTCTCGGAAATGTCTTGGACCAAGAAGAACGTCCACCCGGGCAAGATCGTCTCCACCTCCCAGGAGGTCGAGGTCATGGTGCTCGAGATCGACAGCGCCAAGCGTCGCGTTTCGCTGGGTCTCAAGCAGACCATGCGCAACCCGTGGGAAGTCTTCTCGGAAACCCACCCCGAGGGCACCGAGGTCGAGGGCGAGGTCAAGAACATCACCGAATTCGGTCTGTTCGTCGGCCTGCCGGGCGACATCGACGGCATGGTTCACCTCAGCGATCTCAGCTGGGACGAGCGTGGCGAGGATGCGATCCAGAACTACCGCAAGGGCGATGTCGTCAAGGCGGTCGTGTCCGAGGTTGACGTCGAGAAGGAGCGCATCAGCCTCTCGATCAAGGCCGTGGGCGGCGACAAGTTCGCAGAAGCGGTCGGCGGCGTGAAGCGCGGCTCGATCGTGACCGTGACCGTGACCGCGATCGAGGACGGTGGCATTGAGGTGGAATACGAGGGCATGAAGTCCTTCATCCGCCGCTCCGACCTCTCCCGCGACCGCTCCGAGCAGCGCCCCGAGCGCTTTAGCGTGGGCGACAAGGTCGACGTGCGCATCACCAACGTCGACAACAAGTCGCGTCGTCTGGGCGTCTCGATCAAGGCGCGCGAGATCGCCGAAGAGAAGGAAGCCGTGGAACAGTACGGCTCGTCCGACAGCGGCGCGTCGCTGGGCGATATCCTCGGCGCCGCTCTCAAGGGCGACAACTGATCGGGACCTGATCCGACGGTAACAAGGCATCGGCCCCGCGCTTCGGCGCGGGGCCTTTTTCATGCCGAATCATGATTGCGCGCTGCGGCGCGGCGTTGCCCGGTTCGAGTGCCGGTTGTGCACAATTCGGGCCGCCCGGCCAAAATATCCCCAAAAAACAAATCCTTCTGGCGAATAAACGCCTTGGCAAGCCAGTCTGCGCCTTTCCGGAACGATTTTATCTTTCTATAGTTTGACCCCATAAGACGCGACGGTCGCGCGCGAACCTCGGGGGAGTTGCAATGATCCGGTCGGAACTGATTCAGAAGATCGCGGACGAGAATCCGCACCTCTACCAGCGGGATGTCGAGCGGATCGTGAATACCATCTTCGAGGAGGTGACCGGTGCCATGGCGCGCGGCGACCGGGTCGAGTTGCGCGGCTTCGGAGCCTTTTCGGTGAAACGCCGCGACTCGCGCATCGGCCGGAATCCACGCACCGGCGAGACGGTGCATGTCGAACAGAAATACGTCCCCTTCTTCAAGACCGGCAAGCTCTTGCGGGACCGCCTTAACGGGAAATCCTGATGCGCTACATCCGTTATGCCTGTATCGCCATTTTCGCGGTGGCGCTGATCGCCATCGCGCTGGCCAACCGCGGGTTGGTCACACTGCAGGTGCTGCCAACCGAAATCGCGGGCTATTTCGCGGTCAACCCCTCGATCGAACTGCCGCTTTTCCTGGTGATCCTTGGCGGCATCCTGGTCGGTCTGCTGGTGGGCTTCGTCTGGGAATGGATCCGCGAACATGCCGAACGCGCCGAAGCCGCCCGGCAGGCGCGCGAGATGCGGCGTCTGCAGCGCGAGGTGGCGCGGCTCAAGGCCGAGAAGCACAAGGACAAGGACGAGGTGCTGGCGCTTCTGGACGAGAGCGCCTGAGCCACCCGCCCTTGAACCTGCATCGCGCGCATGGTCAAACACGCGCATGTCCGTATCCGTCAAGATCTGTGGCCTGAAGGACCCGCGGCACCTGCGCGCCGCGGCCGAGGCCGGCGCGCGCTATTGCGGCTTCGTTTTCTTTGCCAAGTCACCCCGGAACCTTGAAGTCGACGCGGCCCGTTCGCTTGCGCTCGAGGCACCGGCGGGCATGGCGAAGGTGGCGTTGACCGTCGATGCCGACGACGCCTTTCTCGACGCGCTGACCGCTGCCGTGCCGCTCGATATGCTGCAGCTGCACGGAAACGAGGCGCCCGAACGGGTGCGCGCGGTCAAGGTACGCTACGGCTTGCCGGTGATGAAAGCCGTCGGCGTGGCCGAAGAGGCCGACCTCGCCGCGCTGGAGCGTTACGGCGCGGTCGCCGACCAGATCCTCGTCGATGCCAAGCCACCGAAGGGGGCCGACCTGCCGGGCGGCAACGGACTGGCCTTCGACTGGCGGCTTATTGCCGGGCGGCGCTGGCCGGTGCCGTGGATGCTGGCGGGGGGGCTCACTTCCGAGAACGTCGCCGAGGCCGTGCGCATGACCGGTGCGCGGCAGGTCGACGTGTCCTCGGGCGTCGAAAGTGCTCCGGGCGTCAAGGACGCGGACCGGATTGCCGCCTTCGTCGCGGCGGCATCGGCATGACCGTCACCTTTCGCGAAGCGCGCCGCACAGAGGTCGCCGAGGTGGTGGCGCTGTTGCGCGAGGACGTGCTGGGCGCGGGGCGCGAGTTGCAGGAGTTGGAGAGCTATCTCGCCGCCTTCGACGCCATGCAGGCGGAGGCGGCCAATCTGCTGATCGTGGGCGCGGCCGAAGAGCACATAGTTGCGACCTACCAGATCACGTTCATTTCGGGCCTGTCGCTCTCGGCCATGCGCCGCGCGCAGGTCGAGGCGGTCCGGGTGTCGCCGGACATGCGCGGTCAGGGTGTCGGCGATGCGATGTTCGCCGATATCGAGCGGCGCGCCCGCGCCGCCGGCTGCGGCCTGATCCAGCTGACCAGCAACAAGACCCGTACCGACGCGCTCCGGTTTTACCGGCGGCTCGGCTTTACCGCCTCACACGAAGGCTTTAAACGGATGCTGGACTGAGCGCGAAGGGACACCCTATGGCAGACGACCTCTTCAACAGCTTCATGAACGGGCCCGACGAGAACGGGCGTTTCGGCGATTTCGGCGGGCGCTTCGTGTCCGAAACCCTGATGCCGCTGATCCTCGAACTCGAAGCGCAATACGAGCGCGCCAAGACCGATGACAGCTTCTGGGCCGAGATGGATTTCCTCTGGAAGCACTACGTCGGCCGTCCGAGCCCGCTCTATCTCGCCGAGCGCCTGACCGAGCACCTTGGCGGCGCCAAGGTCTACATGAAGCGTGACGAGCTCAACCACACCGGCGCGCACAAGATCAACAACGTGCTGGGCCAGATCATCCTCGCGCGCCGCATGGGCAAGTCGCGGATCATCGCCGAGACCGGTGCAGGCCAGCACGGGGTCGCGACCGCGACCGTCTGCGCCAAGTTCGGGTTGAAATGCGTGGTCTACATGGGCGCGCATGACGTCGAGCGCCAGGCGCCCAATGTGTTCCGGATGAAGCTTCTGGGCGCTGAGGTTGTGCCGGTGACGTCCGGTCGGGGCACGCTGAAGGACGCGATGAACGATGCGCTGCGCGATTGGGTGACCAACGTGCGCGACACTTTCTACTGCATCGGCACCGTGGCCGGTCCGCATCCTTATCCGGCGATGGTCCGCGATTTCCAGTCGATCATCGGCAAGGAGGTCCGCGAACAGATGGCCGAGGCCGAGGGACGGCTGCCGGATACGGTGATCGCGGCGATCGGCGGCGGATCGAACGCGATGGGGCTGTTCTACCCGTTCCTCGACGACCAGGAGGTGAACATCATCGGAGTCGAGGCCGGCGGCAAGGGCGTGAACGACAAGATGGAACACTGCGCCTCGCTGACCGGCGGGCGACCCGGGGTGCTGCACGGCAACCGGACGTACCTGCTTCAGGATGACGACGGGCAGATCCTCGAAGGCTTTTCGATCTCAGCCGGGCTCGACTACCCCGGGATCGGGCCCGAGCATTCCTGGCTGCACGAGACCGGACGGGCCAAATACGTGTCGATCACCGACGCCGAGGCGCTCGAGGCGTTCCAGCTCTGCTGCGAGAAAGAGGGCATCATTCCCGCCCTCGAACCCAGCCACGCGTTGGCCCATGTCATGCAGATCGCCCCGGATCTGCCGCAGGATCACGTGATCTGCATGAACATGTGTGGCCGCGGCGACAAGGACATCTTCGCCGTGGCCAAGCACCTCGGCTTCGAGATGGATCAGCCTGGCTGACCCCCGGCAGCGCATAAACTCAGGTTTGTCCGCCTAAACCGGAGGCCCGTTAAACCTTCGGCCGATGGCGTCCGCTCGCTTTTTGGCGTTGGCTGGAGGCGCAGACGCGCCGCGGCTCAGACTGGCCGTATCGCGTTTGGCGCGAAACAGCCCGTGTGCGGAGACGTGCTCCGGGGACCGCACGGGCCTGTGAAAGGGGCAACATGAGAACGATACCGCAGGGGGTGACCGCAGAGGTCGTCCCGGGGCACGCGGTCTGGGTAACGACGTCCGCACGCGCAACTCCACGCGCCTTGACCGTCTGGACGGCGGCGACGCGCGGTTCGGGGTGCTATGGGCGGGCAAGACCGAATGACCGGGCGCGCTATGCGCGCCTCGTCGGCCCGTGTATGAGTAGGTTAACGTGATCATGGTTGCGAGTAGTTACAATCGACTATTCGGAGTTCTCGGTGGGCCAATGAAGCAATGCGTTGTGTTCCTATACGCCGCAATTCTGGTGCTGGCATGTGTGGGTACTGCAGAGGCGCAGGACGCAACGAAACGCATCATCCGGGAACTCCAACAACAAGGTTACGGCGAATTCACCGTGACCCGCACGTGGCTTGGCCGGCACAGGGTCACCGCGACCAGCCGCGATTTCGACCGCGAGATCGTCGTCAACCCGGCAACCGGCGAGATCCTTCGTGACTATTGGGAAGAGCGCAGCGACCGCGCGCGCAGGCCCGCCGCGCCGCAGATCCTCGATCCCGACGACGGTGCCGCCAAGGCGCGCGGGCAGGGCCGTCGCGGCGAGACGCGCGGCGGATCCGGTGCCTCGGGGTCCGGTGGATCACGTCCGGACCGTTCGGGCAGCGGCACCGGCCAATCAAACACTGACAGGGGCGCATCCGGTGGCGGATTCGGAACGACAGGTGACGGCGGAGGTGGTGTCAACTCGGGCGACCCGCCGGGGCGGTCCGGGGAGGCACCGGGCCGATCCGGCGACGCACCGGGCAGATCGGCGGAGGCACCGGGCAGGTCGGGTGACGCACCCGGCAGGTCCGGAAGTGCTCCCGGCAGGTCAGGTGACGCGCAGGGGGCTGACAATCGCGGCAGATCGGAGAATTCTCGGAGCGAAAGCGCCGGGAATCGCGGCCGTGGAAACGGTAGCGACGGTGCGGGAAAAGGCCGCGGACGAGGAGGCAAAGACGACTGATCGAAGGGACATTCGGACCCTGCGAGCTTGAAGCTCCGGGTTCTGCTGACGATCGTCTTCACGGTGCAGGTCGTGTCTGCGCTGCTGTTTCTGTTCGATCTTGCGATCCCGATACTCGGCGTGCCCCTGATCCTCGACTGGTCGCTGCACGAAGGCATCGAACTGGCCGCCGCCACCGCGCTGATCATTGGGGTGCTCATGGGCGCCATCGCCATGCGCCAGATGCGGGCGCGGTCGGCGCGGGTCGAGGCACAGCTGCGCGTCGCCTCCGGCGCCTTCATGGAACTGCTTGAGGAACGGTTCGAGGAATGGGGCCTGACCCCGGCCGAGCGCGAGGTCGCGTTCTTCTCGATCAAGGGGCTGTCGACGCAAGAGATCGCCGAGGTGCGCAACACCTCCGAAGGCACGGTCAAGGCGCAGACCAACGGGATCTATCGAAAGGCGGGGGTCTCGGGCCGGCCGCAACTGCTGAGCCTCTTCATCGAGGACCTGATCGCGGAGGACCTCGTAGATCGCGCTCAGCCGTAAAGCTTGAGGACGTCGAGCGGGACGATATCGCTGGCGCGGATGTGGGTCGCGGCAAGGTTGACGCGCGGCGCGCAGCCTTCCTCGTGCGCCTGCATGAAACGGCTGGCGCACAGGCACCATCTGTCACCAGGTCTGAGCCCCGCAAAGCGGTATTCCGGGCGCGGCGTGCTGAGGTCGTTGCCGACGTACTTGGAATAGGCCAGGAACTCGGCCGTCATCACCGCACAGACCGTGTGGCTGCCGACATCGGTGGCGCACGTGTTGCAGTGGCCGTCGCGGAAGAACCCGGTAACGGGATCTCTGCTGCAGGGCTCGAGCACCTCGCCGAGTACGTTGATGCCTTCGTCCGGATCCATCGCGACCCCTTCAGAGACTGCCTGAGATCAGGCGAAACATCTCGATATTGCCGGCATCGACGCCGGGTTCGCGGAACGACCGGTCGGCGGCCGTCACCACGATGACAACGTTATCAATTTCATTGAAATAGATGTACTGACCGTAAATTCCACGGGCCAGATACTCGCCCGGCTGCGCCCCGGGCGGTATCCACCACTGGTAGCCGTAGCCGTAACGGCCCGGTTCCGTGGGCGCGCTCGCTGTCGTCGCCTCTTCCAGCCAGTCGGCGGGCACGATCTGCCGGCCCTGCCATGCGCCGCCCTGAAGCACCATCTGGCCGAAGCGGGCATAATCGCGGGTGGTCAGGTTGAGCCCGCCGAGCACGAAAGCGGTGCCGGTGCCATCGGTCAGGTAAAAAGGCTCGCCCTCGAGCCCGAGCGGTTCGACGATGCGCTCGCGCATGAGATCGACGACGGAGCGCCCGGCGGCTCCGCGGATCACCATGCCCAGCACGTGGGTGTCGATCGACACGTATTGCCAAGCGCTGCCGGGCTCCGCAAAGGTTTCGCTGAGACCGGCGGCGAACCCGTCCATGGTGCCGCCAAGGGCCAGCACGCGGCCCATCCGGTTGATATCCGAATCGTAGTCCAGGTAATCCTCGTCGAAGGTCACCCCGGTCGCCATGTTGAGCACGTTGCGCACCGTCGCGCCGTCATAGGCGGTGCCGCGCAGGGCGGGCGCATAGTCGGTCACCGGGTCGTCCAAGGAGGCGATGGCACCCTCGGCGACAACGGTGCCCGCCAGCGCCGACAGGAAGCTCTTGGAGAGCGACCAGCCGATGCGCAGGTCATCGGGTCCCGTTCCAAGTTGGTAATCCTCGTGCCGGATGGTGGCGTCCTTGAGCACCAGCAGCGAGGTGACGGAGCGTTCGTCCTGCCAGGACACCACGCTGTCCGGCAGGACAGCCCGTGGCCCCTCGGGCAGGGGCGAGATCGGACCCTCGCCGCGCGGCAGCGGGACGTGCAGGAAGGCCAGGTCCATGTGGCTGAAGTTCTCGACGATGTGCTCGGCGTCGAACAGCGAATTGACCGCCCAGAGGCGGCGGATCTGGTCTCGGTTCCAGAGGCCCAGGACGATGGCGGCGAGCAGAAGGGCAAAAAACGCGCGTAGCAGCCAGGTTCCGATGATGCGCACGTCTGACCCCTTTTCGCGCTGCGCGGGCTCAGCTGGCGCCGGCCCAGTCAATCCAACGACCGTGGAAATCGGCGCGCCCGAGGTGCAAGGTTTCATCGCCGGGCCAGAGTTTCAAGGTCAGTGCGGCGCCCTGTTTGCCGGTCGTGTCGCCGTCGCTTTCCATGGCGAGCCAGGCGAGCGGTGTAGAGTCGGTCGCGCGCCCGCCTGCGGCCTCGATCACTTTTTTCCCGTGGGCCTGCTGCTCGGCGGGAAAATACTGCCAGGCGACCGTGTGCTGGATCAGGTGCAGATGCCCTTCGCGCGGTGCGTCGAGCCGTGCTGCCAGCCAGTCGATCGCATCAGCCCGCACGAGGCGTGCGTCCATCACCTCGGCCGCGGCGCGGGTCAGCGCAAGGCGCTCCGGCTGGTCGGCCCAGAGGTAGGCGCAGAGCCGCATGAGGTTCTGCGGATCGCGGGGATCGAGAGGGTTGAGATCGACGCCCGCCCGGTCGACCACATCCGGCGCGGTGCGTGGCGGCACCGGGCCATTCCAGTCCGGGGCCAGCGTCAGGGCCGGATCGCGCGACCCCAGGGTCGCGAACCCGACCTTCAGGGCAAAGCGGTCCCACATCAGGTTCAGCCCGCCGCTGGCGCCGAGTTCGGAGAGCACCACGGGCCGGCGAAAGCGGGCTGCAGCGACATGCGCCCCGCCGATCAGCGCGGCCGAGCGGCGCACCTCGTTGGTCTGCGGCGGGCTCTCGATCCAGTCGAGAAGAAAGCCTTCGTGCGAACGCATCGCGTCGAGAAGTGCTGGCAGCAGCCGCGCGTCCGGCACGTGGCGCGGTGGAAAGACCTCTGCCAGGGCCGGGGCCCTCCGGGACAGCACGAGCGCGTGCAGCCCGCCGCCGATGCGCAACGGCACCGAAGCGCCGGACGGTCCCAGATCTCCCGAGAACCGTGCGATGCGGGCGTCGAGCGCTGTGTCCTGTGGCCAGTGATCGGCCAGCAGCCGGAACATCTGCGCCATGAAGGGCGAGCCGAGGCGTCCGCAGCTGTCAGATTGCTGCACGAACGCCTCGCGCAGGCTCACCGGAAGCGCTCCATCAGCCGTTGCAGGGGCGAGCGCGTGTCGGGGGCCTCTTCCGGCTCCGGATTGGCCTTTTTGGCGGCGGTGGCCGCACCGGATCTCGTGCCGGTGCCGGAGCGCGACGGCGCGGTGCGCTGGGAGACCGCGTTCATGAAGCGCGCCCAGTCGGCCCCGGCGAGGTCGGGCGCGCCATCAGAGATACCGCGCAGCAGGTCGTCGAGCCATTCGGCGTCCGCCTTCGGGAAGTCGTTCAGCACGTAACCCGGCACCGCATCCTTGTGACCGGGATGCCCGACGCCAAGCCGCACGCGGTGGTATTCGGGTCCGATATGCGCGTGCAACGAGCGCAGCCCGTTGTGACCGGCATGGCCGCCGCCGGTCTTGCACCGCAGCTTGCCCGGTCCGAGGTCGATCTCGTCGTGCAGGACGATCACGTCCTCGGGTTCCAGCTTGTAGAAACGCATCGCCGCCTGCACGGACTGCCCGGAGTTGTTCATGTAGGTCTCGGGTTTGAGCAGCACGACGCGTTCGGAGCCAAGCCTGCCTTCGGAGACCGCGCCCTGGAACTTCCCGCGCCAGGCCGGAAACCCATGGTCTTCGGCGATGCGGTCGAGCGCCATGAAGCCGATGTTGTGGCGGGTTCGGGCATATTTCGTTCCCGGGTTGCCGAGACCCACGATCAGTTTCATCCGCAAGCTCCTTGGTGGTCCGGATCAAGATAGCAAAGCACCGGCCGAAACGAAATACGGGGCCACGAAGGCCCCGTATCGTTCAGTCCGCTAGCTCCGAAATTATTCTTCGGCTTCCGCCTCTTCCGGGGCTTCTTCCTCGGCGACATCGGCGTCTTCCTCGTCTTCCGAGGCGGCCTTGAGGCCGGACGGCGCCGAGATCGTGGCGATCACGAAGTCACGGGCGATGGTCGGCTTGGCGCCCTGCGGCAGGTCGACCGAAGAGATCGTCACGCTTTCGCCGATCTGGATGCCGGAGACGTCGATGGTCACGTGATCCGGGATGTCTCCCGCGGTCACGACCAGCTCCACCTCGGGGCGGACCAGGTTCAGCACGCCACCCTTGCGCAGGCCGGGGCAGTTTTCCTCGCCCACGACCTCGACCGGGATGAAGAGGTTGATCTGGGTGGTGCGGCGCAGGCGCATGAAGTCGACATGCGTCGGCAGGTCCTTGACCACGTCGCGTTGCACGTCACGGCAGATCACGCGCACGTCGTCGTGGCCGTCGACCTTCATGTTGAACAGGGTCGACTTGAATCGGCCCGCGCGCAGCTTTTTGATCAGCACGTTGAACGGGATGTTGATCGGCAGCGGATCCACGTCGCCACCGAACACAATACCGGGAACCATGCCATCGCGGCGTGCCTGACGAGCGGCGCCCTTGCCTGTCCCCGTCCGTTCCCGGGCTTCAAGATCCGGAATCTCTCCAGCCATTTTGAACTCCAATAAGTTGAGGCGGGCATCCTCCAAGGCTGTATGCCCGCGTGAAGCCGCGCGTATAGAACGGTTTCCCACGCTTGGAAAGGGGTTTTTCTGCGGTCCCTGCTTGTGGCCGTCGCGCGCATCTGGCACGGCTGCGCCATGGGACTGATGGGGGATATCCGGCTGACGCGTAAGCCGCTCGCGGGCTTTGTCGTGATCGGCCTCGCCTGGTCGGTCTTCTTTGCCCAGATGCCGGTGATCAAGGCCGCGATCGGTGCCTCTGACGCGGTCTACGGCAGCGTCGTTCTGGTCGCCTCGCTGGGGGCGCTGTCCGCGATGTGGGTGGCGCCGCTGGCGCATCGCGTCGCGGGCGCGATGGCAATGCCGCTGGCGGCGCTCTGCGTCGCGCTCGGCACGATCGGCGCGGGGCTTTCGACCGGCCTCGCGTTGTTCGGCGCGTCTATGACGATGGTGGCCGTCGGTTCCGGCGTGCTCGACGTGCTGGCAAACGCCCGCTTCTCGGAACTCGAGGCACGCAGCGGGCGCTCGTTGATGAACCTCAACCACGCGCTCTACTCGTTCACCTATTTCGGCGGCGCCGTCACGGCCGGCCTGCTGCGCGAGTTGCACTGGAGCCCGGTCGAGATCTTTTCGCTGCTCGCCGTGCTGGTTCTCGGGCTCGGCATCTTCATGCGTGACGCGGCCCCCGAAGACACCCGCGACGTCGAGCAGGCCGCGCCGGGCCTGTTGCCGGGGCCGCTGGTCTATCTTGCCGGCGCGGTCGTGCTGGTCGCGTTCCTGTCCGAGTCGGCCGCCGAGGCCTGGTCGGCACTGCATCTCGAGCGCACGCTGGGCGGCCGCGCCGCGGAAGGGGCGATGGGCCCCGCGATCCTCGGCCTGACGATGGGGATCGGTCGGCTTCTGGGGCACGCGGTCTCGCGCCGGTTCGCGGACACGACGCTGATCGCTTTGGCGTTCCTGATCTCGGGCGCGGGACTGGCGGTGGCCGGGCTCGCCCCGACGATCGCCGTGGCCTACCTTGGTTTCGCGCTGGGCGGTCTGGGGATCTCGGTCGTGGCCCCGGTGGCCCTGGCGCTGGTCGGCAGGATCGTTCCGCCCTCGGTGCGGCTGGCGGCGATCAGCCGTGTATCGGTGATCGGATACGGCGCGTTCTTCGCCGGGCCGCCGCTGATGGGCTTCACCTCCGAGCTTTTTGGTTTGCGCATGGCCTTCTGCCTCGTCGCGGCGCTGCTCGCCCTCGCCGCGGTCGCGCTCGTGCCTCTGCTCGCCAGGCGCATCACCGTCGGGACGATGCCCGAGCGCGCCTGACCGTCAGCGTTTCAGGTATCCGCCCGCCGCGATCAGGCGGTCATGGAGGTCGAAATCCGCGGCGCGGACCTCGCGCAGCCTGGCGACCACCGGGTCCGAAAGCCGTGCCTCGGCCTGCGGCGACACGTTGCGCTGATCGACCGACACCGGCGCGCCGAAGCGGGCTTCGAGGAAGTCGAGGAAGGCCTGCGGCGTTTCGTAGGCAAAGAGGTGATCGACCAGCACGTCGCCGGTGTCCGAGGTGAGAAAGCGGAACTGGCTCCCGACGTCGGCACGGGGTGGCGGAGTGTCCGAGATGGCGTCCGAGACGAAGTCATCGAAGCTCATCCCCGCGGTCGACCGGTCGGTGCCGTGCAGGCGCGGGGCCGTGCGGTAGCGGTACCAACTGGCCAATTGCGCGACGGGATCGCGCATCACCGCAACGGTTTCCAGCCGGGTGCGAAAGGTTTCGGCCACGAATGGCGCGACCCGGCGCTGGAAACGGCGCGCCGGCATGTGCTTGCGATCCCGCGCGAACACGATGTCGGCACGACCCGACAGCGCGCTCTCGACGGCGGTCGTGCCGGTCTTGGGTGTCGCGAGGTAGGCGAGGCGCTGCTCGAGAAAGATCAGCATCGCGCCGCCCCGGTCAGTCCTGCCAGCGGCCTTCGAAGTCTTCCGGGATCAGCAGGTTGTGCCGCCCGAGATTTTCGACGCGGGTCTCGCCGCACAGCGCCATCGTGGTGTCGAGCTCCTTGTGGATCACCTCGAGCGCTGTAGCGACGCCCTTCTGGCCCATCGCGCCCAGCCCGTAGATATAGGCGCGCCCGACGTAGGTGCCTTTTGCCCCCATTGCCAGCGCCTTGAGCACGTCCTGGCCCGATCGGATGCCGCTGTCGAGATGCACCTCGACCGTTTCGCCGACCGCGTCGACGATCGGACGCAGCATCCGGATCGAGGACAGCGCCCCGTCAAGCTGGCGCCCGCCGTGGTTCGACACGATGATCGCATCCGCGCCGACCTTCGCGGCCATCCGGGCATCTTCGGCGTCGAGGATGCCCTTGAGGATCACCTTGCCGCCCCATCGCTCCTTGATCTTGGCGACTTTGTCCCAGTCGAGCGAGGGATCGAACTGTTCGGCCGTCCAGGCGCTGAGTTCGGAGGTGTCGGACACGCCCTGCACATGGCCGACGATATTGCCGAACTCGCGCCGCTTGGCGCCGAGCATCTCGATGCCCCAGCCCCATTTCGTCGCGAGGTTCGCAATGGTCTTCGCAGTCAGCTTCGGCGGCGCGGAAAGGCCGTTGCGGATGTCCTTGTGACGCTGCCCGAGGATCTGCAGATCGAGCGTGATCACCAATGCCGAGCATTTCGCCGCGCGCGCCCGTTCGATCAGACGTCCGACGTAGTCCTCATCGCGCATGGTATAAAGCTGGAACCAGAACGGTCGGGTGGTCGCCTCGGCCACGTCCTCGATCGAATTGATCGACATGGTCGAGAGCGTGAACGGGACACCGAAAGCCTCGGCCGCCCGCGCCGATTTGATCTCGCCGTCGGCGCATTGCATCCCGGTCAGCCCGACAGGTGCAAGACCGACCGGCATCGATACCTCCTCGCCGATCATCGTCGCGGCGGTGCTGCGTCCGCTCATGTCCACGGCGACGCGCTGGCGCAGCCGGATCTTCTCGAAATCGGTGGTGTTGTCGCGGAATGTCTGCTCGGTCCAGCTGCCGGATTCGGCATAGTCGTAGAACATCCGCGGCACCCGGCGCTCGTGCAGCTTCTTCAGATCGAGGATGTTCGTGATGGCAGGCATGGCAGGTCTCGCTGGTGTGGTCGCACCTGATTAGCGAGGCCTCGCCGCAAGCGCAATTGCCCCGGGGATCAGCCGGTCCCGGGGCAGGGCCGGGTCAGGCGGAATGCGCCCCGTCGGCCAGCCCCTTCACGAAGGCCAGCACGTCCGCCGCGGGTTCTCCGGCGCCGATCTTCTTGACGATGGCCGAGCCCACGACGACGCCGTCGGCGACACTTGCGATCGCCTGCGACTTTTCCGGCGTGGTGATGCCAAAGCCCACGACGACAGGCAGTCCGGCAGCCTCGCGGATCCGCGCCACGTCCGGGGCCACATCGCCGGCCTCGGCCTCGGCGGCCCCGGTAATACCGGTGATCGAGACGTAGTAAACGAAACCGGAAGTGTTCTGCAGCACGCGCGGCAGGCGCTTGTCGTCGGTTGTGGGGGTTGCGAGACGGATGAAGTTCAGCCCGGCGGCCTGTGCCGGGATGCAAAGCTCGGCATCTTCCTCGGGCGGCAGGTCGACGACGATCAGCCCGTCGATGCCAGCCTCCACCGCGTCTTTCAGGAAGCGTTCGACGCCGCGGCTGTAGATCGGGTTGTAATAACCCATCAGCACGATCGGCGTGGTGCTGTCCTGCGCGCGGAAGGCCCGGGCGAGGTCGAGCGTCTTCGCCAGCGTCTGCCCGGCTTCCAGCGCGCGCTGACCGGCCAGCTGGATCGTCGGCCCGTCGGCCATCGGGTCGGTGAAAGGCAGGCCCAGCTCGATGATGTCGACGCCGGCGTCCGGCAATCCGCGCACGATCTCGAGCGAGGTGTCGTAATCCGGATCGCCTGCCATGACATAGGCGACGAAGGCCTTCTTCTCCTCGGCCTTCAGGCGCGCAAACGTGTCGTCGATCCGGGTCATCGCATCCTCGCAGTTGGTCCGGTCCCTCTTGGAGATTGCGGCATGGAAAATCAAGTCGGGTTGTCCCGGCGGGTGCCGGGCACTTGGTTGTGCGGTGACGCGCACAAACCCCATCACTTTGCGAGTATCGAGCATTGGCGAAGGGGCGGCGCGACCCCATATCAACGCTGCGGGCTCAGTGCCCAACCCGGCTCTTCGCCCGTCGACGTCACGCTACGGACGGAAAGGAGAGCATCCATGTTCAAGCGTCTATTCGCCCTTGCACTTGTCTTCGGAGCGGCTGCTACCGCGCCGCCGGCCGAAACTCTCGATCCCGCGCAATTCGCCGCCATCAGATGCGCTCCGCGTGACCTGATCGTCGAGCGGCTGGAAAGCCGTTACGAGGAACACGCGAAGGGTGCGGGACTGCAGACCGACACCCGGCTGATCGAACTCTGGTCCTCGAAAGGCGGTGCCACTTGGACGATCCTGCTGACCACGCCGGATGGCCGGACCTGCATTCTGGCAGCGGGCGAGCACTGGACCGATTACCCGCTTCCGCCCGCGCTGGGCGCACCGTCCTGAGCTCGCATCGAGCGGTACCCAAAAGCCGACGCAGGTAGGCTTTCGCGGCCTTCTACAGGATCATCCAAAGCACGCCGAAACGGTCGGTCAGCGCGCCGAAGACCTTCGGTTTCAGCGGCATCCGGATCTCGCCGCCTTCCCTCAGCGCCTTCCGCCACCAACGCGGGATGGAGCCGTCATGCGCGCAAATTCTCGCGGGCCCGAGCTTCGCAGCTATCGGCTTGCGGCAAACCCGCGCGCGGCATAGATACGGGCGCGATTTTCGAGATAGGAGTGCGCGAGATGGGTTTCAGGATGGGTATCGTCGGGCTGCCGAACGTCGGCAAGTCCACGCTCTTCAACGCGCTCACGCGCACTGCGGCGGCGCAGGCCGCAAACTTCCCGTTCTGCACCATCGAGCCCAACGTCGGCGAGGTCGCGGTGCCGGATGCCCGTCTCGACCGGCTGGCAGAAATCGGCAAGTCGAAGCAGATCATTCCCACCCGTATGACCTTCGTGGACATCGCCGGTCTGGTGAAAGGTGCCTCGAAGGGCGAGGGGCTCGGCAACCAGTTTCTCGCCAACATCCGCGAGGTCGACGCCATCGCCCATGTGTTGCGCTGCTTCGAAGGCGGCGACGTGACCCATGTCGAAGGCCGCGTCGACCCGGTGGCCGATGCCGAAACCATCGAGACCGAGCTGATGCTCGCCGACATCGAAAGCATCGAGAAGCGGATGCAGAACATCGTCCGCAAGGTGCGCGGCGGCGACAAGGAGGCGGTTCAACAGGAACGGCTGCTGAAATCCGCGCTCGAGGTGCTCGAGGCGGGCAAACCGGCGCGCGTCGTCGCGGTCGACGACGAGGACCGGCGCGCGTGGAAAATGCTGCAGCTTCTGACCAGCAAGCCCGTGCTCTACGTCTGCAACGTGAGCGAGGAAGAGTCCGCTACCGGCAATGCGCATTCCGAGGCGGTTGCGGCCATGGCGGCCGAACAGGGCAATGCCCATGTCGTCATCTCGGCGCGGATCGAGGAAGAGATCAGCCAGCTCGATCCCGAGGAGCAGTCGATGTTCCTCGACGAGATGGGTCTGAGCGAACCGGGGCTCGACCGGCTCATCCGCGCCGGCTACGACCTTCTGCATCTCGAGACGTACTTCACCGTCGGCCCCAAGGAGGCCCGGGCCTGGACGATCCGGCAGGGCACCACCGCGCCGCGCGCCGCCGGAGTGATCCACGGCGATTTCGAAAAGGGCTTCATCCGGGCCGAGACGATCTCTTACGACGATTTCGTGGCCCTGGGCGGTGAGCAGGCCGCCAAGGAAGCGGGCAAGATGCGGGCCGAGGGAAAGAGCTACGTCGTCAAGGACGGCGACGTTTTGCATTTTCTGTTCAATACCTGATCCTAAAGGCCGCGCGAGACCCCGACCAAGGTCCCGGTTCTGTCCTCTTATTTTGCTCTTAGAACATATTCTTTGACTGAATCGGTTTTCGGACCCACATTCAGTGCAGTCACAAGGAGGATACCAATGGCCTGGACGAAACCCGTTCTCCGCGAAATCGAATGCGGAATGGAAATCAACATGTACGGTCCCGAGGGCGAAGATCGCACCCAAGAAGACCTGTTCTGATATCTGAGTGCGCGGGAGGCTGAGAGGTGTTCCGCGCATTTGTTTTGGGGGCGGCCGCCGGCGGCGGGCTGCCCCAATGGAATTGCGGTTGCGAGAATTGCAATCTTGCGCGCAGCGGTGACATTCCCGCCCAATCCCAGTCGTCGATTGCGATAACCGCAAACGGATCGGACTGGGCCATCCTCAATGCCTCGCCGGACATCCGTGACCAACTCGCCCGGACGCCGGCGCTACATCCGACCGACCTGCGGGTCAGCCCGCTGAAGTCGGTCCTGCTGACCAATGGCGACATCGACCACGTTGCTGGCCTGCTGACGCTTCGCGAGCAGCAACCGTTCCGCCTTTTCGCCACGCGCGAAATCCATGACGTTCTGGCCGACAACCCGATCTTCGCGGCCCTCAGGCCGGAGATCGTGAACCGGCGGACGATCCGGCTCGGCGAAAGCTTTGAACTGGTTGAGGGCGTCGAGGCGGAACTGTTCGCCGTGCCCGGCAAGGTGCCGCTTTATCTCGAGGGCGAGACCGTCGTGACCGACCTCGAAGGCGAACAGACCGTGGGCGTGAGACTGCGTGCAGAAGACAAGACGGCCTTCTATATCCCCGGCTGTGCCACAATGCGCGCCGATCTTGGCGCGCGTCTGTCGGGCGCCGATCTGGTGATGTTCGACGGCACGCTCTGGCACGACGACGAGATGGTCGAGGCCGGGCTGAGCCACAAGACCGGCCAGCGCATGGGGCATATGTCGATGTCCGGGCCGGACGGGTCGATGGCGGCCTTTCGCGATCTCGACATCAAGCGTAAGGTCTACGTACACATGAACAACACCAATCCTGTCCTGCGCCCCGGCTCGGACGAACGCGCCGAGGCCGAGCGGCAGGGCTGGACGATTGCCCGCGACGGCATGGAGATCGAGATATGACGCCGGACGCCCAGAGCTTCGAGGCCCGCCTGCGCCAGATCGGGGCGGAGCGGTATCACGACAAGCACCCGTTCCACCACCTGCTGCATTCGGGCGGTTGCACGCCCGACCAGGTGCGGGCGTGGGTGATAAACCGTTTCTATTACCAGGCGCGCATCCCGATGAAGGACGCGGCCTTCATGAGCCGCGTGCACGATCCCGACCTGCGCCGGGCCTGGCGCTCGCGGATCGAGGATCATGACGGCACCGCCGAGAACGAGGGCGGCATCCGGCGCTGGCTGCGCCTGGCGGATGCGGTCGGGCTTGACCGCGACTACGTGGCCAGCACCGAGGGTGTGCTGCCGGCGACGCGGTTCGCCGTCGACGCCTACGTGCGCTTCGTGCGGGACGAGACGCTGCTGGAAGCCGTCGCCGCATCGCTGACCGAGCTTTTCGCACCCAAGATACATGCCGCCCGGATCGAGGGGCTGCTGGCGAACTACGAATTCGCCGACGACTCCAGCCTGTCCTACTTCCGCAACCGGCTGCAGGAGGCACCGAAGGACGTGGCCTTCGGGCTGCAATGGGTGCTCGACCACGCGGACACGCAGGAAAGGCAGGACGCGGCGGCGCGGGCGCTGATCTTCAAGACCGATGTGCTCTGGTCGCAGCTCGACGCGCTGCATTCGGCCTATGTCGAGCCGGGCCGGGTTCCGCCCGGCGCCTGGCAGCCCGGCACCTATCTTGCGGAAACGCCACAGGCCCAGGCCTCATGAGCGCAGTCGCGCCGGAAGAGGTCCCCGTGATTCCGCGCGGCGTGCGCCTGCATCACGACCGGGTCCGCGACCAGTGGGTTCTGCTGGCGCCGGAACGCGCTGTGGCGCTCGACCCGGTCGGGCATGCGATCCTGGCCGAAATCGACGGCTCCCGCAGCTTCGGCGCGATCACCGAAAGCCTCGCCGCGAAATACGACGCACCGGTTGACCAGATCGCCGCCGATGCGGGCGGGTTCCTGCGCAGCCTGATGGATCGGCGCATTCTGGAGGTGGCGTGATGGACGGCGCAACGCTCGAGGACCTGCGCAGCGAAGGCCGCCGTCGCGGCATTCCGGCCCCGATCGCGATGCTGGCGGAACTGACCCATCGCTGCCCGCTGTCCTGCCCCTACTGTTCGAATCCGATGGAGCTCGCGCGCAAGAGCCGCGAGCTCGAGACCGGGGACTGGGTGCGCGTGTTCCGCGAGGCCGCGGACCTGGGGGTATTGCAATTGCACCTGTCGGGCGGCGAGCCGGCCTCGCGCCGCGACCTCGTCGAGTTGGTCTCCGCCGGCCGCGACGCCGGGCTCTACACCAACCTCATCACGTCCGGGATCGGCCTGACCGAGCGCCGACTGCGGGATCTCGACGCGGCCGGGCTCGATCACGTGCAGCTGTCGCTGCAGGGAACGGATGCGGCCATGGCCGACCGGATCGGCGGCTACGACGGAGGTTTCAAGCGCAAGATGATGGTCGCCGAGTGGATTCGCGACATCGGCTTTCCACTCACCCTGAACGCGGTGGTGCATCGCATGAACCTGCACCAGCTGCCGCGCGCCATCGAGATGGCGCTGGAAATGAACGCCCGCCGTATCGAGGTCGCGATCGTGCAGTTCCATGGCTGGGCAATGGTCAACCGCGACGCGATGATGCCGACGAAGGCGCAGGCCGGGGAGGCGGCGCGTATCGTCGCCGAGGCCCGCGAAACCCTGAAAGGCCGGCTGGTCATCGATTTCGTGCCCGCGGATTACCACGAGGACTATCCCAAGCGCTGCATGGGCGGCTGGGGCAACTCAGGCCTCAACGTCGCACCCGATGGCGAGGTGCTGCCCTGCCATGCCGCCCAGACGATTCCGCACCTGAAGTTCGACAACGTGCGCGACCGCGCGCTCTCCGAGATCTGGTATCTCGGCACTGCCTTCAACGCCTATCGCGGCGAGGATTGGATGCAGGAACCCTGCCGGTCCTGCCCACGCAAGAAGATCGACTTCGGCGGCTGCCGCTGCCAGGCGATGGCGCTGGCGGGTGACGCCGCGGCCACGGACCCGGTCTGCGTCAAGTCGCCCCTGCACGCCGAATTGCAGGCCCGCGCCGCGGCCTTTGCCGCAAACGACAAGGCCGAGTTGACCCATCGCGGTCAGCCTGCCACCTGATCCGCGGCTTGGCGCGCGCCGTATCCTTCCCGGAAAGCGCCGGCGCCGAAGGTCCGGCACAGGTCGGAAAGGATGTGCCGAAAAGGGTGACGGGTTTCAGCGCAAACAGCTTCATCAGGGGGTGCGCCGCATGGCTCGCCGGCGCCCTTCTGGCAGTGTTTCTGGCAAATCCCGTAACGGCCGGTGCGCGCTCTGATCTGGTTCGGCCGGACCGCAGCGACTATCTGAACCTCGCCCGCAGCGGCTGGGTTTTCGAGTTCAACACCCGGCGCATGCGCCGGCCCGCCGACCTGCCGCCGATCCGGTTCGATAGCGCCGAGGTGGCGACGGGCGAGATCTGCCTCTTCGGTGACCCGCCGAAAGCGCTGTCACGCCAGATCATCCATAGCTTCACAGAATTGCTGCGCGAGGTCTACGAGCGCCGGCTTGCCGTGACCTTCGCAGGCCGCGAGATCGAGAATTGCCCGCCGCACCAGCGCGTCTATATCCGGCTCTATTCGGGCGCGCCGCCCTATGCGCGGCTCAACGCCGACCTGCGGCTGCTCGACCGCGAATTCGACATCCGGTTTCCGCCGAACTGGAACGAGCCGGTACGATCTCCGGCGCAAGCCAACGGCTTTTTCGGGCGCAGGGGCGCCTCCGCGCACCTTCTGATCAGCCAGCCGCCGACAGACGAGATGAGTGACCTCCAGCGCGACTACTACACCTCGATCCTGGTCGAGGAGCTGTTCCAGGTCGTGAGCTTCGGGGCTGATATCCTCAAGGCGGACCGTGAAAGCCCGTTCCTGTCCAAGCTGCAGGAGGCGCCGGTGAACCTGCGCTACGTGCCGTGGAATTCCGAGCGCTACATGACGGGCCTTTTGCGCAGCAACCCCAAGGGGCTCTGCGGTTTCGACGTGTTCATGCTGCACGCGCTCGCCGCCGCCGATCTCGAAAGCGCCAATTCGGCGGAACTGCTCGACTTCATCGAGACCCATTTCGACGATCTGCGCGCCCGGACCGAACGGACGCTCCGCCATGCCGCCTATGCGCCGATGATCGACAGCAGCTGCGCGCCGCTGCCGGACTGACGCGTCGGCTTCCGACCTTGGGCGGTATGGCATTCGTGCGCGGCACGGCGCACACTCTGGCCGGGCAGGACGGGAGGAGACTGAAAGTGCTCGACGCAGACAGGCGCGACCGGCACGGGCAGATCGCTGCGCTTCGGGATTGGCTGGAGGCCGGGCTGATCGGCAGCGAACGGCTGGTCGAACGTATGCTGATCGGCCTGCTGTCGGGCGGCCACCTGCTCGTGGAAGGCGCGCCGGGCCTGGCGAAGACCCGCGCCGCCAAGCTGTTGGCCAGCGCGCTTGGGGGCAGTTTCGCGCGGGTGCAATGCACACCGGATCTGCTGCCCACCGACCTGACCGGAACCGATGTCTTCAATCCCGAAACCGGGCGCTTCGCCTTCGCACCGGGGCCGGTGTTCCGCAATTTCGTTCTGGTCGACGAGATCAACCGCGCGCCGCCCAAGGTGCAGTCGGCTCTGCTCGAGGCGATGGCCGAAACGCAGGTGACGAGCGGCGGCGTGACCCACGCCCTGCCACGCCCCTTTCTGGTGATCGCCACGCAGAACTCGATCGAGCACGAGGGCACCTTCCCGCTGCCCGAGGCGCAGCTCGACCGTTTCCTGATGCACACCGTGCTCGACCTGCCGGATCTCGAGACCGAGCGGCGCATCCTCGATCTCGTCGAGAGCGAAATCGCGTCCGGCGTGTCCGAACCGCCCGCGCTCGGGCCTGACACGGTGACGTCGGTGCGCCAGGACGTCGCCGGCATTCATCTCTCGCCGGCCCTGCGCGACTACATCGTGCGCCTCGTGGTCGCCACACGCAGCGCGCCTTTCGATGCCGAGGTCGAACACGCGGTCTCTCCGCGCGGGTCGCTGGCGCTGGCCGCGGCGGCACGGGCGCGGGCCTACCTTTCGGGGCGCGATCACGCCTTGCCCGAGGATGTCGAAGACCTCGCGGGCGACGCGCTGGCGCACCGCATGGTGCTGCGCTGGGCAGCCCTTGCCGACGGGCGGACACCGCGCGCGGTGGTCGCGGACGTCCTTGCAGCCACGCCCGCGCTGTGACCGGGGGCGACGGTATCCACCTGACCTCCGAGCTGCTGATCGCGCAGCGCGCGGCCTTGCGGGCGTCCCCTGCGCGGTCGCAAAACGTCAGCGCCCTGCCGGGTGGGTTCGAGATCCGCAAACGTGGGCAGGGCCAGGCGGTGGCCGACAGTCGGCCCTATGCGCCGGGCGACGACATGCGGCATGTCGATCGGGGTGCCACCGCGCGGTCCGGCAAGCTGCACGTGCGCACCTTTCACGAGGAACGCGACCGGGTGAGCTTTCTCGTTGCGGATTTCCGTCCCTCGATGCTCTGGGGCATGCGCCGTGCCCTGCGCTCGGTCGCCGCCGCCGAGGCGCTGGCCTGGATCGGCTGGCAGGCGGTGGATGCCGGAGGGCGCGTCGGCCTGCTGGCCGTCACCGCGCAGGACAGCGTCATCGTCGGTACTCGCGGCGGTCCCCGAGGCATGCTGGCGGTGATCGGCGGGCTGGTGCGCGCGCACGCGACGGCGCTTTCCCGGGCGATGCAAGCGGGGTCGGACAGGCAGACGCTGGCGCCCGAGCCGCCGCTCGATGCGGCGCTTGCCGGGCTTGCCCGGATCGCTTCGCGCGGGGCCGCGGTGACCCTTGCCAGTGCGCTGGACACTCCAGGGGTGGGGCTCGAACCCCTACTTGGCGAACTCGCGCAGGGCCGCGCGGTGCGCATCCTGCGGATCGAGGACGCGGTGTTGCGTGACCTTCCCGCCGGGGTCTACCCGCTGCGCGGCCCGGATGGCCGGCGCCGCAGCGCCCGCTTCCGCGCACCGCCCGCTGAGCCGCACCAGGGAACCGGCTTTGCCGGGCTCGAGACGCTGCCCATCGATGCGGGCGCACCGCCGGGGCCTGCGCTGTTGCGCAGCGGGCTTCAGGGGTAGGGCGATGGAGACCAACGGGATCGACCGCGAGACGATGCTGGCCAGCCTGCACGACATCCGGTTGCCGCCCACCGCCTCGGGCGGGCTTCTGGCAGACCTCCTCGTTGCAGTGGCGCTGGGACTTCTCGCGGCCTTCGCTGTGGCGCTTGTCCTGCCGTGGCTGTCGCGGCCTCGCACGCCGACCGGCGCGACCAGCCTCGCAGAGCGTGCCGCCGAGTTGCGGGATCTGCCTGAGACCGACCGTGCGCTTGCGCTGCTCCACCTGGGGCGCGAAGCGGGCCTCGATCTCACGGAGGCGCGGCGCGACCGGCTCTACGCACCCGGCGTCTTCCCTGAGGCGCGCGCACTGCAGGCCCGCCTGCTGCAGGCCGAACACGCCGATGGCTGACTTCGCGCAACCCCTTCTGCTGCTGCTTCTGCCGCTGCCGGTTCTCGTGCGTCGCTTTGCACCGGTGGCGTCGCGGATCGGCACTGCCCTGGTGGTCCCGGAAGGCGTCGGTCGCCACATCCTCGCCGGGGCGGCGGGCAGCGCGGGCCGCCCCTCGCGCCGGCTGATCGCCCTGTGGCTGGCCTGGACGCTGCTGGTGGTCGCACTGGCCGGTCCGCGGGTGTTGGCCCCGCAGGCGGCGCTGCCGATGTCGGGGCGCGACCTGATGCTGGTTCTGGATCTCTCGGGGTCGATGGTGCGCGACGATTTTACGCTCGACGGCACTAGCGCCACGCGCCTCGAGGTGGTGCGCCGCGTCGGCGCGGAATTCGCCCGTGCGCGCGAAGGCGACCGGGTGGGCCTCGTCGTCTTCGGCTCCGAGGCCTACGTCGCCTCGGCGCCCAGTTTCGACGCCGAAGCCGTTGCGCGCGCCATCGAGGAGATGGAGATCGGCATCTCCGGGCGCGCGACCAACATCTCGGACGGGCTGGGGCTGGCGCTCAAGCGGCTGGAAGCATCGGATGCCGAGTCCCGCGTCGTGATCCTTCTGTCAGACGGGTCGAACAATGCCGGCGCGGCCACCCCGCGCGAGGCGGCGGCGCTCGCCGGGCGGATGGGTGTGCGCGTCCATACCATAGCGCTCGGGCCGCTGTCGCGCGACGAGGCCCCCGAGGACCGCGGCGTAGTGGATGTCGAGACCCTGCGCGCGATGGCGAAGCTGAGCGGCGGCGAGATGTTCCGCGTACGCACGACCGAGGACCTACGCGCTGCCGCCCGAACGCTCGACGCGCTCGAACCGACGGCGCGGGCCGGATTGGCGGCGCAGACCCACCGTGCGCTCTGGCCGTGGCCGGGTGCCGCCGCCTTGCTGCTCTGCCTCTGGATCGGGACGCGGGAGCGGTGACGTTGGCGGATATCGTCCTGCTGCGCCCGCTCTGGGTGCTGGCGCTGCCGGTCGTCGTCGCGCTGGCGGTGCTGGCGCACAGACACGCATCGCGGCCCGGCAACTGGGACGACCAGATCGAGCCGCACCTGATGTCGGCCCTCGCACGCATGGGCCGTGTCGAGCGTGGCCGCACCGGCAGCGGCGCGATGCTGCCCTTTGCCGTCGCCGGTCTGATCGCGCTGGCACTGACCGGGCCGGCCCTGCAGCGCGACACCGCGCGGACGTTCCGCAACCTCGACGGCGTTGTCTTCGCGGTCGACGTCTCCGGCTCGACCACCCGCGATCCGGCGTGGGTCTCGGCGGTGACCCTGTTGCGCGGCGCGCTGTCGGGACTGGGCGGGAAGCCCGCCGCTCTCGTGGTCTATGCCGGCGACAGCTACCTCGCCGCTCCGCTGACCACGGATCATCTCCAGCTCGGCCAGACGGTCTCGCTGCTGGACGAGACGACCGTGCCGGATCGAGGCAACCGGCCCGAACTTGCGCTGGCACTGGCTGCGCGCCTGCTCGAAGAGGCCGCGGTCCTTGACGGCCAGGTCGTGCTGGTGACCGACGGCGAGGGGCTGGGCCCGGAGAGCCTGGAGCAGGCCGCACGGATCGCGGCGAAGGGCGCCTCTCTGTCGATCCTGCGTCTCGATACCACCGTGTCGGGCAATGCGGCGCCCATGGCCGAACTTGAAACGGTGGCCCGCGTCGGCGGCGGCAGCGTCCATTCGACCACGGATATCGCCAGTTTCGTCGCCGCGGTTTCGGACACGCAACCGGAGCTGCTGGCGCAGCGTGACCTGCGGCTCCTGTTTTACGAGGATTACGGTCGGTATCTTCTCAGTCTCGCCTTGCTGCCGATGCTGATGCTCTTTCGACGGGACGCCGCCTGATGCGCCGGGTGCTGCTTGCCGGGGTGGCGATGTGCCTCCTGTTGGCCACGCTCCTGGGTGGAACGGCCCCGGTCGGGCGCGTCGCCCTGGCTCTTGGCCTGCCCGGCATCGCTGCGCCGTTCTTCTCGGACCCATATTGGCGCGGCGCGGCGGCTTACCGGTCCGGCGCCTTCGATGCGGCGGCCGAGGCCTTCACCGCCGCCGGGCCCGCAGCGCTTTTCAACCTCGGCAATGCGCAGGCGATGCGCTCCGAGTACGCAGCCGCCCTCGAGGCCTTTGACCTGGCCCTGCTGCGCGGGCCCGACCCGCAGGCACAGGCCAACTTCGACCTTGTCCGCACCTTCTACGGGGCCACCGCGCTCGACCCGGCGGCGGTGATCTTCCGCACCGAACGCGAGGGCGCGACCGAGGAGTCTTTCGTGGCGCGTGGCGCGGCCCGGGGCGCCGGGACCGGAGACGAGGTGACCAACACCGCCACCGCGCCCGACCTACTGGAACTCGAGAGCCACGGCAATCTCGGCGTCCGGCGCATCTTTGACGACCTGAGGATCGTTGCAAGCCCGCGCTGGCTGGCGACGCTCGAGGATGTTCCCGGCGCGTTTCTCGGCGCCCGGATCGCCGCCGAACACGAGCGGCGTAGGAAAGCGGGTACGGGCCAGGTGCCGGAGGAAACCGAATGGTAGGCCTGCGCGTGATTGTGTTTGTCGCTCTGCTTTTTCCGGCCCTTGCGCTGGCCCAGTCGCGTGCGGTCGATCCCGACGACCTTTCGCTGACCGTGACCATGGAGCCGTTGGCCGAGACGCCCTACCGGCGCGAGATGATCCTGCTGACGATCCACGGGGTCTACAAGCGCCACATTACCCGCGAGAAGCTGGTGCAGCCCGATCTGGAGGGGTTCAACTGGATGCAGCTGGGCGAGGACTACTGGTACGACAGCATGCGCGACGGACGACCGGTGAAGAACATGCGCCGGCGCATGGCGGTCTTTCCCGAGACCACGGGCCGGTTGCGGATCGGCGGGTTCAAGCACCGGCTGACCCTGCTCGACGAGAGCAACAAGTGGTTCGAACACGTGGTCGAGGCGGAGCCGATCGAAATCGAGGTTCTGCCCGAACCTGCGGGAGATGGCGGCTGGTGGTTTCCCGTGCGCCGCCTCCAGATTGCCGACAACTGGTCGAATGCGCCCGACCAACTGGCGCCGGGAGAAGGCGTGCTGCGGGTGATCCGGGTCTCGGCGCTGGGCGCAAGCCCGGACATGCTGCCGCCGATGCCGGAACTGACCTCGCCGTCCGCGCTGATCTTCGCGCATCCCGAAAAGCGTCTCGTCGACCTGACACCGGACGGGCCCGAGGCGGTGGCCTTCTGGCGCTGGACGATCACGCCCACCAACGGGCGTTCGGCGATCCTCGAACCGGTTTCGTTCGACTATTTCGACACGGTCGCGCGGGTGTCGCGCGAGGTGGTCATCGCACCGCAACGCGTCGCCTTCGGCACGGTCACGCCCGAGACGACGGCGCAAGCTGACGCTCTGCCACCGCAGCCGAGGCAGAGTCCCGAACTTCTGATCACGGCTGCGCTGCTGGCTTTTGCGGCGGCCTGCGGCCTGTTTCTGCGTAAGCGCACGATGTCGCTGGACGGTTTGCGCGCGCGCTGGCGTCGCTTCGGGCTGCGCCGCGCCCTGCGCCGCGGTGCCGGTCGCGGTGATCTGCCGGCCCTGCGCCGCGCGGCCTGGGCGCTGGACCGTGCCGAACCGCCCTCTGACATGCGCCGAGCCTTGCTGCGCAGGCTCGACGACGATCTTTTCGGGCGGCGTCCCACGGCGACCGATCTCGGACGCTTCTACCGGGAGTTCTGCCGGACGCTGGGTTAGCCGAGCTAGGTATGGAGGCGCGGAATCCGGCGATTTTCGGCTCAAATCGTGGAGTTGCGCCGACAAGTTTACTTGTCTGCGGCCCGGAAATCGTGAACCATCGTATCCGGGAGGACTACCAATGAAGCATTCAGCAGACCGCGAAAAGCCGGTCTCGATCCGGCTGACGCTCGTCGTCGACGATCATCCGCTTTATTGCGACGCGATGGCGGCGTCGCTGAAGTCGCTGTTCGACGTCGGTCAGGTGCGGACCGTGAATTCTCTGCGCGAGGCCGTCGCCGCACTGGCCGGTGGGATGGTGCCGGACCTCGTCATGCTCGATCTCAAGTTGCCGGACGTGACGGGGCTGAGCGGCTTTCTCAAGCTCAAGGAGATGCTGCCAGACGTGCCGATCCTGATCATCTCGGCGGACTCCTGCGACGACACGATCCAGGCGCTGATGGACGCGGGCGCGGTCGGGTTCATTCCCAAGGACGCGCCGCGCACGGTGATCGCCGAGGCGCTGGAGCGTGTGCAGGACGGGTCGAAGTACCTGCCGCCGGGCTTCGTGCCGCAGGCCCGCCCGGATCGCTACAACGTCGAGCTCAAGGAGATCTCGAAGCGGATCGCCGATCTCACCCCGCAGCAAAGCCGCATCATGAGCCTGATCTGCGCCGGCAAGCCGAACAAGCAGATCGCCTACGAGCTGTCACTGGCCGAAGCCACCGTCAAGGCTCATATCACGGCGCTTTTGCGCCGACTGGGCGTGCGCAACAGGACCCAGGCCGCCGTTCTGGTCAACAGCGTGGCCTTCGACCGGCAGGACGCGCCCGGTGACGGCAATCCCGGCGCGCTCCTGAGCTGACGGGCAGGTGGACGCGGTCCCGCAGGATCTCGAAAACGCCTTCCGCATGGTCTCGGTGGGCGTATCCGCCGCGCGCGAAGCCGAGGCGGCGGTTGCCGAGGCCGCCGGGGCGTTGGGCGACCGGGCAAGCTGTTTCGTGCTTGCCTTCGTTCCCGAGTGTCTCGATCACCAGGGCGTGGCGCAGGCGCTGAACCGGCATCTGCCGCAGACACCGGTTTTCGGCTGTACCAGCGGCGGCCAGATCACGCCCAACGGCTACGAGGACAGCGCGCTGCTGCTGGTCGGCTTCCCGCGCGAGCATTTCCGCGTCGCCTCGACGCTGTTTCACCCGCTCAAGCCGGTGTCGATCGAGAACACCGCGCGCCAGGCCAAGACGCTGGCCCAGCGGTTCCGAAGCACGGCCCACTGGCGGCGCTTCGGGCTGATCTTCGCAGACGGGCTCTCCAAGCAGGAGGACATGCTGGTCGCCGCGCTCGATGCCGGTCTTGGCGACATTCCCGTGGTCGGCGGCTCCGCCGGGCACGGGCTGTCCTTCGACGTGACCTACATTCTGCATGGCGGGCAGTTCCGCGAGAACGCGGCGCTGTTGCTGATCATCGAGACCGACCTTGCCTTTGAAAGCATCGAGTTCGACCATTTCCTGCCGACCGAGCGCCAGATCGTCGTGACCGAGGCCAACCCGGAAGACCGGGTGGTGCAGGAGATCAACGGCACACCGGCGGCCGAGGAATACGCGCGCCTGATCGGCTGCGCACCGGAAGACCTGTCGCCACGGGTCTTCGCCGAGAACCCGGTGCTGGTGCGCAATCTCGACAGTTGGCACGTGCGGGCGATCCAGCAGGTCGGCGACGACGGCTCGCTGGCCTTCCTGTCCGCGATCGAGAACGGGCTGATCCTGACGCTGGCGCGGGGAAAGGCGATCATCGAAACGATGGAGGCCGAACTCGACCTGCGCGGGCGCAAGGGCGAGCGGCCCGATTTCGTGCTCGGTTTCGACTGCGTGCTGCGGCGGCTCGAGATCGAGCAGAAGCAGCTCTCGGCAGAGGCATCGGGTGTGCTGCGCCGCGGCCGCGTGCTGGGCTTCAACACCTACGGCGAGCAGCACGGCGGCATCCACATGAACCAGACGTTCGTCGGCATCGCCTTCTACCCGCCAGACGGGGAGATGGAACTGTGATCGACCGCGATCTTCCGCTGGAAACCCAGGTCGCCAAGCAGGACAAGATCATCCGCGCGCTGATGGAACGCGCCAACCAGCGCCACGAGCTTGGCCGCTCGGCCTATTCGCTGTTCCAGTCGGCGATCACCCTGCAGGGCAAGGTTTCGGAAAAGACCCGTGATCTCGAGGACGCGCTGACCACGCTCGGGCGCGCCAGCAACCAGCTCGAAACCTCCGAGGAGGCGCGGTTCCGCACCGAACAGAGCCTGACCGATGCGCTGGAATCGATGGAAGGCGGGTTCGCGCTTTTCACCGAAGGGCGGCTGCGGGTCTTCAACGACTTCTTCAAGCGCCTGATCCCGGATGCGCGCGCCCTGATCCAGCCGGGGCTCACGCTCAACCGATATTTCAAGGCAGTCAGCAACAGCCGCGACATCTCTCCGCGCGACGAGGCCGACCGGCTCAACGTTGCCAGCGCCGCCATGCGCCACGAGGCAGAGGCAGCGCCGCCGTTTGTGTTCGCACTGAAGAACGACCGCTGGTTCGTCATCACCTTCCGCCAGACCAGCAACAACAACACCGTGGTGCTCCAGACCGAGATCACCGCGATCGTGCGCTCGAACCGGCTCGAGAAGGACCGGCTCATCGACGCACAGGAGCACTTCTTGAAGGCGGCGTTCGACAACATGCCGCAGGGTGTCTGCACCTTCTCGTCGGACGGAACGCTGCTGATCTCGAACGCGCGGTTCGCAAGCCTCCTGGTCCTGCCGCTGCAACTCACGCGCGCAGGAACCTCCTACGCGCAGATCGTCGAGTACCTCAACGCCAAGATCCTGATCGGCGCGGTCCCGCAGGGCAATTACGAGGGGCTGACGCGCTACCTGCGGCGCAACGGGCGCCTGCATCTGCGCGAGAGGCACGTGAACGGTCCGGTTCTCGACATCGACGTCGATCCGTTGCCCGACGGCGGCAGCATCGTGAACGTCGTCGACGTGACGGTGCAGTCGCAGACCACCGAAGAGCTCGAGAACCGGGTGCGGGCGCGCACGCAGGAACTGACCAACGTCAACACGATGCTGCGGCGCCAGTACGAAGAACAGGCGCGGGTCGAGGAGGACCTTCGCGTCGCCAAGGCCGAGATCGAGGCGGCGATGAGTTCCAAGACACGGTTCTTCGCGGCCGCCTCGCACGATCTTCTCCAGCCGATCAATGCTGCCAAGCTGATGATCTCGTCATTGGGCGACATGGCGGTGGGCACGGTGATGGAGGAAACCGTCAAGCGGCTCGACGGCTCGTTCCAGTCGATGGAGGGGCTGCTGCACGGGCTGCTCGACATCTCGCGGCTGGAATCGATGGACATGAAGCTGCCGATCACGGACTTCGCCATCGACACGATCCTCGCCAACGTCGCCGAGGACATCGGGCCTCTGGCCGCCGAGAAGGGCCTGCGCCTCGACGTTGTGCCGTCGCGCGCCTGGGTCCGGTCGGATCGGCGCTACCTCGCGCGTTCGGTCCAGAACCTCGTGACCAACGCGATCCAGTACACCGAAACGGGTCGGGTCCTTGTCGGCTGCCGGCGGCGCGGAGGGCAGGTCGTGGTCGAGGTCTGGGACACCGGCATCGGGATTTCCAAGCGCGACCAGCAGCGCATTTTCCAGGAGTTTACCCGCGTCGATCCGGCCTCGGGTTCGGGCTACGGGATGGGTCTGGGCCTGTCGATCGTACAGCGCGCCTGTGCCCATCTCGGCCACACGGTGTCGGTGAGATCAAAGCCGGGTGTCGGATCGGTCTTTGCCATCACCCTGCCGATGGTGGCCCCGTCGGAGCCCGCGACACGACGCGACGGCCGCGGCTCGGACGGGCAGGGCGCCGATATGGACCTGATCGTGCTGCTGGTCGAGAACGATCCGGGCGTGCTGTTCGCGATGACCCAGAAGCTCGAGACCTGGGGCGCCAGCGTCCTGGCCTGCAATTCGACCGCCGAGGCCATGCGACAGGTCTCGGACATCGGCATGAGCCCGGACATCATCCTCGCCGACTATCAGCTCAACGGCGCGGACACCGGGGTCGAGACCATTCTCGGCGTGCGCGAGAGCACCGGCGAGGACATTCCGGCCATAATCATCACCGCCAACCAGGATGCCGCGATCAAGGACATCGGTGCGGCGCACCGCTTTTCGGTGCTGACCAAGCCGGTGAACCTGTCCCGCCTGCGCGCACTGATCGACTGGAAGACCCGCCCGGCCGCTGCGCAGGACGGCGCGCGGCGCTACGACGAAAGTCTGCGATGACCCGCCCACGCCGCGCGGTAGCCTTCGGGACGATGCAAAGGATCTGCGCATGAAGCCCCTTCTTGCCCTCTTGATCGTACTTCTGGCCGCCGCTCCGCTGCGCGCGTCCGGACCTTACGACCTGATCTTCAAGACCGGCACGCTGTCCGACCTCTCGGGCGCGGATACGTTGATCTACGACCGCCGCGTCGAGATCGGCGATAACCCCGACTACGCGGCGCGCAACACTGGACAGGTGGAGCTTGATTTCCAGCCCGACGAGATGGCGCGCCTGCGCTTTTTCAAGGACGGCAAGCATCGCAAGGTCGGCCTGTTCCCGGCGACCGTCGGCAACCCGATCGTGATGTATTTTGTCGAGACGGTGCTGCGCGACGTGGCGCAGGAGGCGGGCGGCAGCCCGTTCTACATTCGCAACCGGATCAAGGACGCCCTGATCCAGGAGGCGCCGGTCGAAGAGGTGACGGTGAACGTCGACGGCGCGGAGATCGCCGCCCAGCGGGTGACCCTGCGCCCCTTCGAGCATGACAAGAACCGCCCCAGGATGGGGCCTTATGGCGACCTTTCGTTGACCTTTACCATGTCCGAGGCGCTGCCCGGCTGGTACGGCTCCCTTGTTGCCGAGGCCCCGGCGAAGGACGGTCGCGCAGGCTACCGCAATGCCCTGACCCTTGTCGCGGGAGAGGATGGGTGAAGACGCTGGCGGGCCTTCTCTGCGCGCTTTTGGCCAGCCCGGTCGCGGCCCAGAGCGTGGCCGAACGGCTCAACGACTACCCGACCGTGGCCCGCGCCGACTACGTCTTCGGCTGCATGGCCGCGAACGGGCAGGGGCGGGACATGCTGGAAAAATGCGCCTGCTCGATCGACCACATCGCCGAGATTCTGCCTTACGAGAAATACGTCGAAGCCGAGACCGTGCTGTCGATGCGCCTGACGGGCGGCGAGCGCATGGCGGTCTTCCGCAGCGCCGCCGTAGCGCAGACGCTCGTTGCCGACCTGCGCCGGGCGCAGGCCGAGGCGGAGATTCTCTGCTTCTAGGGGCGGGTCAGCTTTCCGCGCTTTTCTGCAGCTCCTGCTCGAAGACATTGCCTTCGGTGTCGTGCGCCCGGACGCGCAAGGATTCGGCCCCGTTGTCGCGGTAGAAGAACCGGAAGACCGGGTTTTCGCTGACCGAGATGCCGCCCTCGAGCGTGAAGAGCACCTCGTCGCCCTGGAAGACTTCCAGCTTGTCGATGAAATGCGCCGAGATAAAGAGTTGCGTGATCTGGTCGCGTTGCAGGCCCGAGTAGTTCGGGTGCCGGATCATGATCTGCGCCTCGCGGCGCTGGCCCGACATCATCGGCGTGTCGTCGAAATGCCGCAAGCGCATCTGGCCCATCGAGGCAAGGGCGACCTCCGGGTCGCGCGAGGCCGGGGCGGAACAGCCGCCCGAGGCCTTGACGAAGCGTCCGTTCATGTAGGTCTCGCCCCCGGCCTCGGCCAGCACGCGTACGTTGGAATACTGGTCGACACGCACCCGCAGCTCGAAGTCCAGCGGCTGCATCGCGGGTGAAAAGCGCAGGTCGGCGGCCATCGGTGCAGGGTTCTCGTCAATGATGACCGTGGCGCGCTCGATCGGGGTGGCGTCTTCCGGCTGCGAAATGGCGATCGGAACGGTTGCGGCGTCGTTGGCGCGGTAGGGTGCATCGACCTCGAACAGTGCCGATCCGTCCTTCGGCGGCACATCGACGAAGTCGGGCTTGAGGTAATCCCAACTTTCGCCGTTAATCAAGGGGTTGTCCTTGGCGAAGGCCGGCTGGAGCGCGAGCGACACAGCGACTGCGGCGATCAGGTATCTCATCGGATCCTCCCAAATCTGGGCGGATATCTACCACGAAACACGATCCGCGGGAATTGATCCCTTGGGATGCCTCGCGCGGACGTGAAGCCGGACCTACGATGGACCCCTGTCGACGCAAGCCCGGATCGCCCCATGTTCGAAGCCATCGTCACGCTCTGCCTGCTCGGCGATCCGCAGACCTGCCGCGACGCGCTGCTGCCGGGCTACGAGGGGGCCGACCGGGCGGCCTGCGAAGCCGCGCTGCTGGATGATCCGCCGGACCTCATCGCCCTCGCCCAAGTGGCGGACCCCGGGATGCCGCACTGTGCCGAAACAGGACCCGCGCTTGCGGTCGAGGAGGTCGCAACGGGTGTCTTCGTGCATCGCGGAGGCATCGCCGAGGCGGGGGCGGTCAATCGTGGCGATGTCTCGAACGCGGGGTTCGTGATCGGCGAGACGGCGGTGGCCGTCATCGACACCGGCGGGTCGCGCGCGGTCGGCGAGGCGCTTTACCGCGCGGTGCGGAGCCGGACCGATCTGCCGATCCGCACCGTGATCCTGACCCACATGCATCCCGACCACGTGCTCGGCGCCTCCGTTTTCGCCGAGGCCGGGGCCGAGGTGATCGGCCACGCCCGGCTTCCGCGGGCTCTTGCGGACAGGGCGCAAAGCTATCTCGACGGGTTCGGCCGGCTGATTGGTCCGGTCGGGTTTCTCGGAACCGAAGTACCAGAGACTCTGCGCGAAGTGACCGAAGTCACCTTGCTGGATCTCGGCGGGCGTAGTCTCGAGCTGCGGGCGTGGCGCGCCGCGCATACCGGTACCGATCTCACCGTCCTCGACAGCGAAAGCGGCTTGCTGTTTGCCGGCGATCTGGTGTTCGCGGATCACGCCCCGGCGCTCGACGGCAGCCTGACCGGCTGGCAGCGGGTTCTTGAAGAGATCGGCGGCATGCCGCTTGCGGGTCTGGTGCCGGGGCACGGCGGTCCGCTGCTCGACTGGCCCGAGGGCGGTGCGCCGCTGGTCGGATACCTCGACGTACTAGCCGCGGACACGCGCGCGGCGATCGACCGGGGCGACACGCTGTCCGAGGCGGTGGCGACTGTGGCGCAGTCCGAAGCCGACGAATGGTCGCTGTTCCGGCTCTTCAATCCGCGCAACGCGACAGTCGCCTATACCGAGCTCGAATGGGAGTGACTCAACCCGAGAGGTGCGCCGAGAGCGCCTGGGCAATCGCGAACAGGCGCTTTTCCATCAGCACCGGCGTTTCGCAGACGTAGGTGAGCGACTGCTGCCGGTCTCGGTAGATCCGTTCGTCCCAGTCGATCTGTTCCTCCAGCGCATCGACCCTGTCGTAGTCGGGGTCGTCCATCGCCATCAACCGGTCCATCTCGGTCCGCGCGGCATCGATGCGTTTCGCCGCCTCGATCTGCGCCAGCGAATAGCGCGTGATGCCCTTGACCAGTCGGGTGCGTTCGCGGTTCACGCGGGTGAAGGCCGCCTCGAACAGACTGCCGAGTTCGGCATCCCCGACATCGGGGTGCGCGGCGATGAAAGCGTCCACACGTACCGGGATCTCCTCGACGGGGATGCGGCGCAGGATCAGGGTTTCGACCAGTTCCGCGCCCGCGCCTGCCCGGTCGTCCGGCAGACCCTCCTCGGCGATCTCGGAGGCCCACATCAGCCCCAGCGACAGGCTTTCCACCTTGCGCTGAACGCAGGGCCATTCGGGATCGGAAAAGTCCGCGGCTGCGGCCGGCAGGGCCAGCAGGAACGCGAGGCCGGCAAGGCCGGCTTTACGCGGCATGAGCATCGGAAAATCCTCCCCAAGGGCCAGTCTAGCCGGGCGGCACGCAGAGTCCACGCAGAGGCGGTTCCGCGCGACACACACAAAGGTCTTGGTTGTTTGGCAAGAGGCTCCGACGCTAGGATTTTTTCAACGGACGGTAGAGCCGTGGACGACAATGTGGGAGGAGGCGAATGCGCACACGCGCCGCTGTCGCGCTCGAGGCGGGCAAACCGCTCGAGATCATGGAAGTCAATCTCGACGGGCCGAAAGCCGGCGAGGTGCTGGTGGAGATCAAGGCCACCGGCATCTGTCACACCGACGAATTCACCCTTTCGGGCGCCGATCCCGAAGGGCTTTTCCCGTCGATCCTCGGCCACGAGGGCGCGGGGGTGGTCGTCGAGGTCGGCGAGGGCGTCACCACGCTCAAGCCCGGCGATCACGTCATCCCACTTTATACGCCCGAGTGCCGCCAATGCGCGTCCTGCCGGTCGGGCAAGACCAACCTTTGTACCGCGATCCGCAACACGCAAGGCCAGGGCCTGATGCCCGACGGCACCTCGCGGTTCTCGATGCTCGATGGGACGCCCATCTTTCACTACATGGGCTGCTCGACCTTCGCCAACCACACGGTGATGCCCGAGATCGCGCTCGCCAAGGTGCGCGACGACGCGCCCTTCGACAAGATCTGCTACATCGGCTGCGGCGTGACCACTGGCATCGGCGCGGTGATCAACACCGCCGGGGTCGAGATCGGATCGACCGCTGCCGTTTTCGGCCTTGGCGGCATCGGGCTCAACGTCATCCAGGGCCTGCGCATGGCCGGGGCCGACATCATCATCGGCGTCGATCTCAACGACTCCAAGGCGGAGATGGCCAAGAAGTTCGGCATGACGCATTTCGTCAACCCGTCCAAGGTCGACAACACCGTGCAGGAAATCGTCAACCTTACCAAGCGCGGTGACGACCAGATCGGCGGTGTCGATTACAGCTTCGATGCCACCGGAAATGTGCAGGTTATGCGCGACGCGCTCGAATGTTCGCATCGCGGCTGGGGCGTTTCGGTCATCATCGGCGTGGCGCCGGCGGGTGCCGAGATCTCGACCCGGCCGTTCCAGCTGGTCACGGGCCGGGTCTGGAAGGGCACGGCCTTCGGCGGGGCCAAGGGCCGGACCGACGTGCCGAAATTCGTCGACTGGTACATGGACGGCAAGATCGAGATCGACCCGATGATCACACACAAGCTGACCCTCGACAACATCAACGAAGGGTTCGACCTGATGCACGCGGGCAAGTCGATCCGGGCCGTGGTGGAGTACTGAGCTGATGGAGGTCGTGTCTCGCAACAAGTGCTTCGGCGGCGAGCAGGCGGTCTACAAGCATGCCTCGAAGACCTGTGGCGTGGACATGACCTTTGCGGTCTACCTGCCGCCGCAGGCAAAGACCGGCAAGGTCCCGGTGCTGTGGTACCTTTCGGGGCTCACCTGCACCCATGACAACGCGATGACCAAGGGCGGGCTGCAACAGCATGCCAGCCGCCACGGGATCGCGGTGGTCTACCCCGACACCTCGCCGCGCGGCGAGGGGGTCGCCGACGACGAGGCCTACGACCTCGGAATGGGCGCTGGTTTCTACGTCAATGCAACACAGGATCCCTGGAAGCCGAATTTCCAGATGTACGACTACATCGTGAGCGAACTGCGCGGCTTGGTGACCGGCGAATTGCCGGTGAACGGGGCGCACGGGATCACCGGGCATTCGATGGGCGGCCACGGAGCGCTGACCATCGCGATGCGCAATCCCGAACTGTTCCAGTCCCTGTCGGCCTTCGCGCCGATCACCAACCCGACGCGGTCGGACTGGGGGCGCAAGCAGTTTTCGACCTATCTCGGCGATGACGAGGGGACCTGGGCGCAATACGACGCCACCATCCTGATGAGCGAAGCGGGATGGAAGGGCGACATCCTGATCGACCAGGGCGCCGACGACCAGTTCATCGACCTGCTGCGCCCGCAAGCCTTTGCCGAGGCCGCCTCGAAGCGGCGCCAACCTTGTGTCCTGCGAACCCACGCGGGCCACGACCACAGCTATTTCTTCGTGTCGAGCTTTGCCGGCGACCATGTCGGCTGGCACGCCGACAGGCTTCACGCCGCCTGAACCCGAGGAGACCGAAGCGCATGCACCAACCCGCCAACTTCCGCCGCTCGGCACGAACGCGCAACGCGCGTCGCGGGCGCCGGAGGCTGGTGGCGCGACACTGACGGCGGCCGGCCCGCGCGATGCGGAGGATCGCGCGGGTCCGTGACCGCGAACCGAACAGGAGGACCGAAGAACACCGCAATTTCCCCTCGCGACGCCACAAGCACAAGCGGGGACACGCTCGCCAGAGCGGCGGCAGGACAGCCGGAAACGGTCGGACCTGCCTTCACACCCAAGGGAGGTAATCGATGAAAAAGACTCTGACCCTGACGATGGGTCTGTTGCTCGGAACGACCAGCATGGTCGTGGCGAACGACGACCTGATGACCCAGATGGACGATCCCAACCAGTGGGCGATCCAGACCGGCGACTACAAGAACCACCGCTTTTCCAAGCTCGACTCGATCAACAAGGAGAACGTCGGCGACCTGCAGGTGGCCTGGACGTTCTCGACCGGCGTGCTGCGCGGCCACGAAGGCTCGCCGCTCGTCGTGGGCGACACGATGTTCGTGCACACGCCGTTCCCGAACATCGTCTACGCGCTCGATCTCGCCAATGAGGGGAAGATCAAGTGGAAGTACGAGCCCAAGCAGGATCCCGACGTCATCCCGGTGATGTGCTGTGACACGGTGAACCGCGGCGTGGCCTATGCCGACGGCAAGGTCTTCCTGCACCAGGCCGATACGACGGTGGTAGCGCTGAACGCCGACACCGGTGCGGTCGAGTGGAGCGTCAAGAACGGCGACCCGGCGATCGGCGAGACCAACACTGCAACGGTTCTGCCGGTCAACGACAAGGTGCTCGTGGGCATCTCGGGCGGCGAATTCGGCGTGCGCGGGTCGGTCACGGCCTACAACATGTCGGACGGTTCGCAGGCCTGGCGCGCCTATTCGATGGGCCCGGACGCCGACACGCTGATGGATCCCGAGAACACCACGCACCTCGGCGAGCCGGTGGGTGTGGACTCTGGCACCGCGACTTGGGAAGGCGACCAGTGGAAGATCGGCGGCGGGACCACCTGGGGCTGGTACTCCTACGATCCCGAGGAAAACCTGGTCTATTACGGCACCGGGAATCCCTCGACCTGGAACCCGGCCCAGCGGCCCGGCGACAACCGATGGTCGATGACCATCTTCGCGCGCGACGTCGACACCGGTATGGCCAAGTGGGTCTACCAGATGACCCCGCATGACGAGTGGGACTACGACGGGGTCAACGAGATGATCCTGACCGAGCAGGACTGGGATGGCGAAAGCCGCAAGCTGCTCACCCACTTCGACCGCAACGGTCTGGCCTACACCATGGACCGCGTGTCCGGTGAGCTGCTCGTGGCCGAGAAGTACGACCCGTCCGTGAACTGGACCACCGGCGTCGACATGGACCCGAATTCCGACACCTACGGGCGTCCGGAAGTCGTGGCCCAGTACTCGACCGAGCAGAACGGCGAGGACGTGAACTCGACCGGCATCTGCCCGGCGGCGCTGGGCACCAAAGACCAGCAGCCGGCGGCCTACTCGCCCGAGACCGAGCTCTTCTACGTGCCGACCAACCACGTCTGCATGGACTACGAGCCGTTCCGGGTCGCCTACACCGCGGGCCAACCCTACGTCGGGGCGACGCTCTCGATGTACCCGGCACCCGACAGCCACGGCGGCATGGGCAACTTCATCGCCTGGGACAACATCAACGGCGAGATCAAGTGGTCCATCCCCGAGCAGTTCTCGGTCTGGTCCGGAGCCCTCGCAACGGCTGGCGGCGTCGTCTTCTACGGCACGCTCGAAGGCTTCATCAAGGCGGTCGACGCCGAGACGGGTGACGAGCTTTACAAGTTCAAGACCCCGTCCGGCATCATCGGCAACGTGATGACCTACACACAGGACGACAAGCAGTACATCGCGGTCCTCTCCGGTGTGGGCGGCTGGGCCGGCATCGGTCTCGCAGCCGGTCTGACCAACCCCAACGACGGTCTCGGCGCCGTGGGCGGCTACGCGGCCCTCAGCGACTACACCGCGCTGGGCGGACAGTTGACGGTCTTCGCACTGCCCGACTGATCGCGGGCACGACGTAAACGGTCACGGGTTGGCGCGTTCCGGCGCGCCAACCCCTTGTTCAGGAAAACACGGAGAGATCATGCGACATTTCGCAATCCTGCTGGCTTCGGCTGCCATGTTGTCCTTCGGCGCTTCGGCCCAGGCCCAGGACGCTGCGGACAACATCGCCGTCGCCAGCGAAGAGGGCGGGCGCTACTACACCGCCGAAGATATCCCGACCTTCAACGTGGCCGAGGACGGCACGGTCGACTACCCGACCTTCAACGGTTACCGGCGCTACCACGCCGAGTGCCACGTCTGCCACGGCCCGGACGGCGAGGGTTCGACCTACGCCCCGGCGCTCAAGACATCGGCCATCGACATGGATTACTACGATTTCCTCGGTGTCGTGGCGAGCGGGCGCGCCAAGGTCAACGCCGCCGAGAACCAGGTGATGCCGGCGCTGGGCGACAACCCCAACGTCATGTGCTTCATCGACGACATCTACGTCTACCTCAAGGCGCGCGGCGCCGGGGCGCTGGACCGGGGACGGCCCGCCAAGAAGGAAGCCAAGTCGGACCTGATCCGCGAGGACGAAGATGCGTGCCTGGGCTAGATCCCTTGCCGCGATACTATTCGGCCTGATCGGAGGCGCGATGTCCGCGCAGACCTCCGATCTGGTCTCGGGGTCTGCCTTCCGCGTCTGCGCGGACCCTGCAAACTACCCGGTGTCGACGAAAGACGGCGCGGGCTACGAGAACAGACTGGCGGAATTCTTTGCCGACAAACTCGACCTGCCGCTGCGCTACGAATACTACCCGATGACCACCGGCTTCGTCCGAAACACGCTCAGGGCCAACAAGTGCGATGTCGTGATCGGCTACGCGCAGGGCCACGAACTGGTTCTGAACACCAACCACTACTTCACCTCGGCCTATTCCGTCATCGTGCCCGCCGACGGGCCTCTGTCGGACGTTGCCACGCTGTCGGATCCGCGTCTCGACGGGCTGCGTCTCGGGATCGTGGCGGGCTCGCCGCCGGCGACGCATCTCGCGCGCAACGGGCTGATTGCCAAGGCACGGCCCTATCACCTCGTCGTCGACAGCCGCCATGCCACCCCGATCCCCGACATGCTCGACGATCTCGAGGCCGGCGAGATCGACGCCGCGGTGGCCTGGGGACCGATCGCCGGACCTCTGGTCAAGGCCGACCACCCGGGGCTTAAGGTCACGCCGCTTCTGCAGGAAGAATTGCCGCCACGGCTTTTCTTCCGCATCACCATGGGCGTGCGCCAGGGCGAGAAGGTCTGGCAGCGCCAACTCAACTCGCTGATCCGTCGCAATCAAGACGAGATCAACGAGATCCTGGCCAGCGCCGGTGTGCCGCTGGTCAATGACATGGGAACGGACCTGCTGGACCCGGGTCTCTGATGCGGTGTGTGCTTGCGGTGGCGGTCCTGCTACCGCTGGCCGCATTCGCCGACGCGGTTCCCGAACCCGACGACTACAGGATCGACCAGTACCGCGCGCCGGTGCCGGGCACGCTTGCGGGCGGTATCGTCGTCGAGACCGAGGAAGCGCACGCCCTCTGGCAGGCGGGCGAGACCGCCTTTGTCGACGTTCTGCCGCGCGCGCCCAAGCCCGAGAACCTGCCCGAAGGCACGATCTGGCGCGACAAGCCGCGCCACTCGATCCCGGGCGCGATCTGGCTGCCCAACGTCGGCTACGGAAAGCTTGCGGACGTCACGCATGACTATTTCCGGGAGGGGCTGGAGAAGGCCACAGAGGGCGATCCGGACCACCCGGTGCTGTTTTTCTGCCTCGCCGACTGCTGGATGTCCTGGAATGCCGCCAGGCGCGCGCTGGAATACGGGCACACCCGGGTCTACTGGTATCCCGATGGCACAGACGGCTGGACCTTCGAGGACCACCCGACCGAGGTCGTGGCCCCCGAACCCGGCTACTAGAAGCCCGAAACGGTCTTCCGGGCCGTGCTGACCGTCCCGTCGGTGTCGGTCATCGTGATGTCGACCGACTGGGTGTAGCCCGGCACCGAGAGGCTGAGACGCGGGTTCTCGCTCAGCGATATGCTGCCCGTCACGTCGACATATCCCGCGCCGTCGAGATCGACCTCGACGGTCTCGACATAGCGCGAGGGGATGAAAAGCAGGCTGATCTGGTCCATCTGCATGCCGGAATGGCTCGGGTGGCTGATGTCGAGATCCATGCGCCGGTCATGGCTGTAGGCCGTGCTCTGTGCGCGTCCGGGTGCCGTCGGCAACAGGCGCGCGACCTCCTCGATCTCGGAAATGGCGATGGCCATGTCGCCCAGCGTCGCCAGCGCCAGTTCGGGGTCGGTGCCCGGCGGCGCCGCGCAGGCGCCCTGGCCGGAGGTCTTGACGAAGCTTTCGGCAACGAAGAGTTGGCCCTCGGTCGTCCTCGCAACCACGTGCAGTGGCGTCGGCCCGTTCACCCGCATCGTCAGGTCGAAGAAGAAGCGGGGCAGGGGCTGCGCGAAGGTGAAGACCGCCGAGACCGGCATCGGGTTCTCGTCGAGGATCACGGTAACGCTGTCCAGCAACCGGCCTTCGGGGGCGGCGACGTTGGCGCCGATCTGCGTGCGCGCATCCTCGGTCGACCGATAAGGCGCATGGATCGTGATCAATGCGCCGGCATCGGTCAGGAACTGGTCGTCGTAGAGCATCTCGCGCAACTCGGGCCAGGCCGGTTCGCGTGCGTCTGCGGGCAGCGCCACCAGCGCGATGGCCAGGGCCCGGATCGTCCATGTCGCAAGCCGTCTCGTCATCGCGTTCCCTCCGTGAAAAACGCCGTCTTGAGGATGTAGTTCATGCCCCGCAGCCACGAGTCGTCGGTGTTCGACCGGATGTCCGCCGAGCGCGCCCGCACGACGGCGCCGTCCGGCACGCTGCGCATCACGAGGTTCATCGACAGGATCAGGTTCGATACCTTCTGAACCATTCCGACCACAACGTAGCGGGCACCGGCCTTTTCGGCCATGCGCACCTCGCAGCCGTAGCAATTTGCCGGGTTCACGGTGTTGTCGAGATCTGCCCTGATCGGGGCGAGGTCGGCGAGCATGAATCCCTCGGCTTGCAACCGGTCGCGGATCGTGCGTTCCAGCAACGCGACGCGTGCGCGTTCCTCGGGACGCTCGCCGAAGTAGTCGCCTTCGGTCGAGGTATCGAGAAAGACAACCCCGAGGAAGGCCACGGGACCCGCGCGGTCGAGCGCCTCCTCCGCCGTGACGGCAAGACAGGAAACGCAGACCAGCAGGAACGCGCCGATAAACCTCATGCGGCAATCCTAGTCTGGCACGGTCCGCTGGCAATGCGCCGAAGGTATGGGTTTTGACTTCCCTTGCAGCGGGTGCACAGTGGTGCCGAGGGAGGATGGGATCATGCCGCGGACGAGGCAGACGCGACCGCTGGTTGCGATCTTTTGCTTGGCCTGGATGGTGTCGCTTGGGGCTACGGCGGCGCATGCGCTCGACGTGGCGGCGACGGTGGTTCGCGTCGACTATCCCACGCTCGCGCCGATTTCCCGGTATGATCGGAAGCCCGACGATCTTGGCTTTGCCGGCGCGGTCCTCGCGGACGAGGACAATCAGACCACGGGCAGCTTTCTGGGCATGAATTTTGCCTCCGAGAGCGTTGCCACGACCCCCGAGGCGCTTGAAGGGACCGTCGCGGCCGCTCTCTCGACCGGGGTCGGGCTACTGGTCGTGCTCGCCGATGCCGCCGACACGCTGCGGGTCGCCGACCTTGCCGGTGACGAGGCGCTGGTGTTCAACGCCGGAGCCCGGGCGGAGGCGCTGCGCGGCGCAGACTGCCGCCCCAACCTGCTTCACGTCGCGCCGTCGAACGCGATGCTGGCCGACGCAGTCATCCAGTTCGCGGCGTGGAAACAGTGGCGCGAACTTTTCCTCGTGCACGGCTCCAACCCGCCCGACCAAGCTCTTGCCGAGGCCTACCGACGATCCGCCGCAAAGTTCGGCACTGAGATCGTCGAGGAACGCGAGTTCGAGGACACCGGAGGCTCGCGCCGGACCGACACCGGCCACGTCCAGGTGCAGCGGCAATTGCCGGTCTTCATGCAGGAGGCCGAGGCGCATGACGCGGTGATCGCAGCCGATGCCTCGGACGTCTTCGCGCCCTACCTGCCGTTTCACCTCTGGACACCGCGTCCGGTGATGGGCTCGGCGGGTCTGCGCCCTGTGACGTTTCACGCCGCGCACGAGGCCTGGGGGGCGACGCAATTCCAGCGCCGCTTCGAGGAGCTGACCGGCCGCTATGTTCGCGAGGAAGACTACGAGGTCTGGCTGGCGCTGCGGGTGATCGGCGAGGCGGTCATCCGGACCAACGCCGCCGATCCCGCGACGCTGCGCGACTACATTCTGAGTGATGCCTTCGAGCTCGCCGCGTTCAAGGGCCGCCCCGTGACCTTCCGGCCCTGGAACGGACAATTGCGTCAACCGATCCTGCTTGCCGACAGCCGGATCACCGTAAGCGTCTCTCCGCAGGACGGGTTCCTGCACCAGGTCTCGACCCTCGACACCCTCGGTCTCGACGCACCCGAAAGCACCTGCGAGGCCTTTCAGCATTGAGGATGACATGATTCCCAGAACCACACTCCGCCTCACCGCCTGTTGGCTCGCCGCGCTCGTCGTGGCGACCCCGGCAATGGCGAACAAGATCTTCGTCAGCAACGAGCGTGGGAACACCGTGACGGTAATCGACGGCGACAGCTGGGAAGTGCTAGAGGAGTTTCCCGCCGGCAACCGCCCGCGCGGCATCACCATCAGCCCGGACGGCAGCAAGCTTTATGTCTGCGCCTCGGACGACAACCTCGTGCGGGTCTTCGATACCGAAACCTACGAGGAGCTGCACACGCTGCCCTCGGGTCCCGACCCGGAGCTTTTCGTGCTGCACCCCTCGGGCAACCCGCTCTACATCGCCAACGAGGACGACAACCTCGTCACCGTGGTCGATACCGAGACGCGCACCGTCCTGTCCGAGGTTCCGGTGGGCGTCGAGCCCGAGGGTATGGCGATCAGCCCCGACAGCGCCTGGGTCATCAACACCTCCGAGACCACCAACATGGCGCATTTCATCGACACCTCGGACTACGCGATCAAGCACAACATCCTCGTCGACCAGCGCCCGCGCTATGCCGAGTTCACCGCCGACGGCGAAAAGCTTTACGTGTCGTCCGAGATCGGCGGCACGGTCAGCGTGATCGACATGACCGCCGGGCCGCCGGCGCTGACCGACAAGATCGGCTTCGAGGTCTCGGGCGTGCAGCCCGAATGGCTGCAGCCGGTCGGCGTCAAGGCCACCTCCGACGGCAGCAGGGTTTTCGTGGCGCTCGGCCCGGCCAACCGCGTGGCCGTGATCGACGCCGAGACCGACGAGGTGCTCGACTACATCCTCGTGGGCCAGCGGGTCTGGCAGATGGCCTTCACGCCAGACGAGAAATACCTTCTGACCACCAACGGCAATTCCAACGACATCACCGTGATCGACGTCGCCGATGAAAAGGCCGTGCGCTCGATCCAGGTTGGTCAGCAGCCTTGGGGTGTCGTGGTGCAACCCAACTGAGGTGATGCGGCGCGCCGGACAAGGAGGGACGATGTTCGCGAGACGGGCACTCTGGATCGTCAGCCTGGGTTTAGCCCTTGCGTCGCCCGCGTGGGCCGAAGATCTGCCGGTTCTTCGCGCCGCCACGTTGAAGATCGGAACGGTGAACTGGGAACTCGACACCATCGTCGCCAACGGTTTCGACACGCGCCACGGGTTCGAGCTGCAGATGCAGCCCTATGCCGACAACGGGGCCACCCGCGTCGCGATGGAAGGCGGCACGGCTGACATGATGGTCGCCGACTGGATCTGGGTGGCGCGCCAGCGCGCCGCAGGCAGGGATTACGTGTTCATCCCCTATTCCAAGGCCGTGGGTGGGTTGGTCGTGCCCGAAGACAGCGCCGCGCAGAGCTTGCCGGACCTCGCGGGCGGCAAGATCGGGATCGCCGGCGGCCCGCTCGACAAAAGCTGGCTGATCCTGCGCGCCTATGCGACGCAGAAATACGGCATGGACCTCAAGGCCGAGACCGAACAGGTCTTCGGCGCGCCGCCGCTGATCTTCAAGAGCGCACTTTCAGGCGAGACCGCGGGCGCGATCAATTTCTGGCATTTCCTCGCAAAGATGAAGGCCGCAGGCATGCGCGAGCTGATCTCGGTCGAGACCGCGTCCGAAGCGCTGGGGCTCGACCCCGAGGTGCCGCTTCTGGGCTACGTGCTCAAGGAAAGCTACATCGCCGCACACCCGGGCATCGACCAGGCGCTCTACGAGGCGTCCCGCGACGCCAAGGCGCTGTTGGAGAGCGATGCGCCCTGGGCGGACCTGCGCCCGCGGATGAACGCCGCCGACGATGCCGCGTTTGCGCGCCTTCGCGACGACTGGCGCGCCGGAATCCCGGCGCGGGGGGCGGTGAACGAAGCCGCCGCCGACGAGCTTCTAAAGCTGATGGCAGACCTGGGCGGCGCGCAGCTCGTGGGCGAGGCCACGACCCTGCCCGAAGGTCTTTTTGCGGACATTGAATGACGCGGGACGCAATGACGACCGGCGGGCTGGGTGTCCGCATCGCCTCGCTGCTGGGGCTGCTGGTCTTCTGGGCCGTCGTGGCATGGATCGCCGACGACCCGCAGGTGCTGCCGATGCCGCAGGCGTTGGTTGGGCCGTTCTGGATCGAACTCACCTCGGGCGAGCTGTTGCATCACCTCTGGCGCACGCTGATACGTGTCGCCTGGGCCTTTGCGCTGGCGATGGTGCTGGGCATCGCGCTGGGTCTCGCGATGGGGCTGAAACCGCGCCTCGACCGCTGGCTCGACGCCTGGCTGGTGGTGTTTCTCAACCTGCCGGCGCTAGTACTGATCGTGCTGTGCTATCTCTGGATCGGCCTCAACGAGACCGCCGCGATCGCCGCCGTCACGCTCAACAAGGTCCCCAATGTGACGACCATCGTGCGCGAGGGCGCGCGCGCCCTCGATCCGAACCTTTCGGCGATGGCGCAGGTCTTTGCCATGTCGCGCTGGCGGCGCCTGCGGCATATCGTTCTGCCGCAACTCGCGCCCTATATCACCGCGGCCGCGCGCTCCGGTATCGCTGTGATTTGGAAGATCGTGCTCGTGGTCGAATTCCTCGGGCGCTCGGATGGCATAGGCTTCCAGATCCATCTCTACTTCCAGCTCTTCGACGTGACGCATGTCCTGATCTACGCGCTGTCGTTCATCGCGCTGATGCTGGCCGTCGAATGGGCGCTGCTGCAGCCGTGGGAGACCCGTGTGCGGCGCTGGAGGTCGGCATGATCGAGGTGGACGTGGCCGCCAAGTGGTTCGGGCAGACGCAGGTGCTGCGCGACATTCGCTTTGGCGTCGCACCGGGCGAGACGCTGGCGCTGCTGGGGCCGTCGGGTATCGGCAAGTCGACGCTGCTGAGGATCGTCGCCGGGATCGACGCCACCTTCGAGGGCAGCGTGCGGCGACCCGACCGCATGGCGATCGTGTTCCAGGAGCCTGTGCTGCTCGACTGGCGCTCGGCCCTCGACAACCTGCGCCTCGTGCACCCAGATCTGTCGCGCGACGCCGCGCAGGCGGCGCTGGAAGACGTAGGTCTCGGAACGAAGGCGCAGCACTATCCCGGTCAGCTGTCGCTGGGTCAGCAGCGCCGGCTGGCACTTGCCCGCGGCTTCGCAGGACGGCCCGAACTCCTGATCATGGACGAACCCTTCGCGTCGCTCGATGCAAAGACCGCGGACGAGATGCTGGGACTGACCGAACGCTTGATCGCGCGGATTCGCCCCGCGACCATCTTCGTCACCCACGCGCGCCCGGAAGCCGACAGGCTCGCCGACCGGACCCTGACACTTGCGGGCCATCCCGCCACTCGGGAATCAATGCTTCAAAAGGAGACATGATCATGAAGACCCTTGCCATCGTTGCCGCCCTGATGACGGCCACGCCCGCGTTGGCGCATGAATTCGGATTTGCCGGCATCCTGTCCAACGACAACATGGAAGAGATGGACGAGATCACTCTCTCGGTCGGAAAACCGATCGCCGAGGGGCCGGTCACGCTGAAATCCGGCACCGGTTACGAGCTCGAAATCGTGGCCGACGGCACAGGCGAGCTCGCTCTTGAAGGGCCGGGCTTCTTCCGGGCAATCTGGATCAACGAGATCGTTATCAACGGGCTGGAGATCCGACCCTTTGGTATCGAGAGCGTCGAGTTCGACGAGGCAGGCACAATGGAGATCGAGTTCATTGCCATCAAGCCCGGACGCTACTTCCTGCGCCAGCCGGGATCGACGGGCGAAGGTCAGCGCGTCGAGATCGTGATCCAGTAGGTCATGAGCACCCTCGCTGTCCGCAACGTGACCTATCGCTACGGCACGAGGGTGGCACTCGACGACGTGAGCTTTGAACTCGAGAACGGGCGCTTTTGCGCCCTTCTCGGACCCAACGGAGCCGGCAAGTCGACGCTGTTTGCGCTTCTGACGCATCTTCTGGTGACGCGCGAGGGGCAGATCGAGGTGGCCGGGCACGACCTCGCGCACGCGCCCCGCGCGGCGCTGGGCAAGATCGGCGTCGTGTTCCAGCAGCAGACCATCGAACTCGACATGACCGTGGATCAGAACCTGCGCTATTTCGCGGCGCTGCAAGGGCTTTCGGGGCGGGCCGCGGCCCGCAACATCGACGCGGCACTCGACCGGCTGGCGATGCGCGAACGCCGCGGCGAGAAGGCGCGCGGGCTGAACGGCGGACACCGCCGGCGCATGGAGATCGCCCGCGCGCTGATCCACGACCCGCAGGTCCTGCTGCTCGACGAGCCGACCGTCGGGCTCGACACCGCAAGCCGCCGGGCGATCACTGAGCATGTGCACGACCTCGCGGACGGCGGGCTGACCGTCTTCTGGGCCACGCATCTCGTCGACGAGATCCGCCCCGAGGACGACGTCGTCGTCCTGCACGAAGGCCGGGTGCTGGCGCATGACCGTGCCAGCCGGATCGCGGGGCAGGGCAGCCTGATCGACGCCTTCATCGCCATGACCGATCGCGCCCCGCAACGGCAGGTGGCGCTTTGAACGCCTATCTCGTCGCGCTCTGGGCCATTACCCGCCGCGAGGCGACACGGTTCGTCAACCAGCGCAGCCGGTTCCTCGCCGCGCTGGTGCGTCCACTGGTGTGGCTGGTGGTCTTTGCCGCCGGCTTTCGCGCCGCGCTAGGCCTGTCGATCATCGCGCCCTACCAGACCTACATCACCTACGAGGTCTACATCGTCCCGGGCCTGTGCGGGATGATCCAGCTTTTCAACGGGATGCAGTCCTCGCTCAGCCTCGTCTACGACCAGGAGATGGGGTCGATGCGCCTGCTCCTGACCAGCCGCCTGCCGCGCGGCTGGCTTTTGTTCTGCAAGCTTCTGGCCGGCACGGCCGTGTCGATCCTGCAGGTCTATGTGTTTCTCGTCATTGCCTGGGGCTTCGGCATCGAGCTGCCCGTGGCGGGCTACGCCTGGGCCTTCCCGGTGCTGATCCTCACCGGGCTCATGCTCGGTGCGCTGGGCCTGCTGATCTCGTCGACGATCCGGCAACTGGAGAACTTCGCCGGTGTCATGAACTTCGTCATCTTCCCGATGTTCTTTCTGTCCTCCGCGCTCTACCCGCTTTGGAAGATGGCCGAAAGCTCGCCGCTGCTGCGTGACATCTGCGCGCTCAACCCCTTCACCCACGCGGTCGAACTGCTGCGCTTTGCGATGTACCAGCAGTTCAACGGCGCGGCGCTGGTCTGGGTGGCGGCATCCTTTGCGGTGTTCCTTGCCGGCGCGATCGTCGGCTACGACCCGGCCGTAGGCTTGATCCGCAAGGGCGGGGCGGGACGCGCCGGCTGAGCCTGCGATTCGAAAACGGTTGACCCGCCATGTTCGCAATCTGGCCGATCGGTTGCCGCAGGTATCACCCCTATAGCGCGAATCGCCCGTTCTGCTGGATGAGAGCCGAGATTGGTGTGGCATTCGTGCAATTTTCGTGGCAAATCGACGACCCGATCCGGTATTTGTTGCCGAAGACGGGACGATTTGGGGAAAGTTGAAGAAATATTAATTTCAATGGTGATTAATACTACTGGCACGTGTATAACGGTGTCAGTGATGAGAGAAGCGGCCCTCGGCCGATCGTCGTGACCCACCTGGGGAGGTGAAATGTCGATACTCTACATGACGTTTGGTAGCACCATGGGGTTTATCGCATTCGTGACGAGCCTTCTGACCGGCGCTTCCGCGTTCAAGGCAATCATGACCTATTCGGCCTTCGGAGCATTCGCGGTCGTGCTGCTGGCAATTGCACTTTTGTGCGCCGACACGCTCGAGGAACGCTCGCAGCGATAACCGAGAAATGCGACACCTGCATGAAGGGCGCGCCGCTGAGGCGCGTTTTTTTTTAAAATGGCGCGCGACTGTTCGTCGGGTGGTCCGACAAGGCCCGAGGCTCAACCGATACGCCGACGTAGAACCATGTTGCTTCCGCTTCGGCCTGGAAACGCGCGCCTTTTGCTACAACCGGTCGTGCGGGAGAATTGTCACCAAGTCGACACAGGACGTGATGCTACCTAAGGTAAGAAACGCATCGTCGAAGAGGTGAAGCCATGATCAGACTTGTAACCGTGTCGTTGGGTCTCGTCGCGACCGCGGGGTTTGCCGCCGCGCAGGAGGTTGCGACGAACCCCCTCCGTGACGCTTACTTCGGGAACCTGCACGTGCATTCAGGCTGGTCGTTCGATGCAACGACGAACGGCTCCATCACCACACCGGACGCCGCGTATCGCTGGGCCAAGGGCGAGGCGATCTCGGGCGGGGCCGGACTGCCGGACCTGCAGATCCTCGAACCGCTCGACTGGTACGCGGTGTCCGAACACGCCGAATACCTTGGCGTTCTGCCGCTGATGGCCGACGAGACCACTGAAGTTGGCCAGCATCCACTTGCGATGGACGTTTTCGGGGGCGACCCCGAGGCCTCCTTTGCCGCCTACCAGGAAATCTCCGACCAGATCTACGGGGTCCCGCCCAGTCCTGACCCTGTGCTCTATGCCCCGGAGTTGCGCGAAAGCCTGTGGGCCGAAGTCGTGAAGATCACCGATTCGCACTACGAGCCGGGGCAGTTCACCACCTTCCCGGCGTTCGAATGGACCTCGGCCCCGAACTGGCAGAACCTGCACCGGGTGGTGCTTTTCCGCGATTCCCAGAATGTGCCCGACATGCCGCTCACGGCGATGGACACCAGCGTTCCGTCCGAGCTCTGGGACTGGATGGAGGCGCAGCGCGCGGCCGGCTCGACCCTTCTTGCGGTGCCGCACAACGGCAATGCCAGCGACGGCATGATGTTCCCGGTGGGCGAGGCGACGGGCGGTGTGACCGTCGATGCCGACTACGCCGAGCGGCGCACCCGCAACGAGCCGCTGTTCGAGCTGACGCAGATCAAGGGCACCTCCGAGGTCTTCCCGGCGATGAGCCCGAACGACGAGTTCGCCAACTTCGAGATCTGGGACTACACCTTGTCTCCGGAGGCAGTGCCGCCCGAGAACCGCTTGGGCGGATACGCCCGCGAGGCACTGATCCGGGGCATGCGCTACGAAGAGGAGGGCAAGGGCAACCCGTTCAAGTTCGGTTTCATCGGTGACAGCGACACGCACAATGCCGCCGCCTCCATCGAGGAAGACAATTACACGGGCAAGTTCGGCTTCGAGCAGGAACCCCGGCATCGCCTCGAAGGCCCGCCAGGGGTGCCACAGTCCGCGATCAAGCAGGTGCAGCAGTTCAGCACCGGCGGCGTGGCGGGCGTCTGGGCCGAATCGAACACCCGCGAGGCGATCTTCGACGCGATGATGCGCAAGGAGACCTTCGCGACCTCGGGCGTTCGGATGAAAGTGCGCCTGTTTGCTGGTTTCGACTACGCCGAGGACGCCATGAACAGCGCCGACTGGCTTCAGGCCGCCTATGACGGTGGTGTGCCGATGGGCGGCGACCTGCCGGCGGCGCCGGACGGGGCGGCGCCGATGCTGCTGGTCGCGGCGATGAAGGAAGCCGACGGGGCCAATCTCGACCGTATCCAGATCGTCAAGGGGTGGGTCGAGAACGGCGAGCAGATGGAACAGATCTACGATGTCGCGCTGTCGGACGGGCGCAGCGACGGCAGCGAGGCGGTGGGAAACACCGTCGATGTGGCCACGGCGAGCTACACCAACGATATCGGCGCGCCCGAATTGACCGCGACCTGGACCGATCCGGATTTCGACGCGGCACTGCCGGCCTTTTACTACGCCCGGGTTCTGCAGATCCCGACACCGCGCTGGTCGACCCATGACGCCGTTGCGCTTGGCGTCGAGATCCCGGAGGGGCTGCCGCCCTCGATCCAGGAACGCGCCTGGACGTCGCCGGTCTGGTACACGCCGCAGCGCTGACGAGACGACGCTTCACTCACCGCGCAGGGAACGCGGGCGGGTCGATACCCTGGCCGGCGACCGGCCAGCGAGGGTCACAGCTTTCGCCCGGATACAGCCTTCTTGCATCGAAGGCTCCGCTCATGGGCGCGCATGTCCGCACCCCCGTCGAACAAGCGTAACGTTTGGTCCCGAAGAAAAGGAGGTTTGGTGGAGCCTACCGGGATCGAACCGGTGACCTCTTGCATGCCATGCAAGCGCTCTCCCAGCTGAGCTAAGGCCCCAACAGGCGGGCCGGTCTGGCCCGCAGCAGTCCCACGTCTGGTTCCGTGGTGCGCCGCTGAATAGGCGCAACTCGGGGCGGGATCAAGAGGAAAATCGAACCGCCCCGGCGTAAGGCCGGATCAGTCGTCGTCCGGCGCCGCGACGTCGGTCAGCGAGTCGAGCGAGACGTCGTCATCGTCGTCCTCGTCCTCGTCGAGCAGATCGTCGTCGATGTCGACATCAACCTCTTCGTCGTCCTCGATCACGGTGTCGTCGCTCTGGGCCGCGTTCTTCTTGGCCTTGGTCGTCGCCGCGTCCTCGTTGTCGGCGGCGATCATGCGCGCGCGCGACATGTCGACCTCGACCTGCTCGCCCGTGTAGGGGCTGATGATCGGGTTCTGGTTCAGATCGTAGAAACGCTTTCCCGTCGTGGGGCAGACGCGCTTCGTTCCCCATTCTTCCTTGGGCATGGAAATCCCCTTCGAACAGCTGTTGGGATGTAGATGATTCCGGCCAACTGCCATATGACGGGGAGGCTGTAAAGGGCTGCCTTGCGAGGGGCAGCGGCAAGGGAGCGTCATGTCCGATCCGGTTCTTCCCGGCGATCCGCCGATTCCGCTGGTGCTGCGCCGCTCGGCGCGGGCGCGGCGCATCTCGCTGCGCATCTCGCAGCTTGACGGGCGGGTTACGCTGACCCTGCCGAAACGCCTCGCCGCGCGCGAGGCGATCGACTTCGCCAGGGAAAAGGAAGGCTGGATCCGCAAACATCTGGATGCCCGCTCGGACGCGGTGACGGTGGCTTTGGGGGCCAGCGTGCCGGTCGCGGGACGCCCGCGTCTGATCGTGCCGGGCGCCGGCCGGCGAGTGATGCTTTCGGATGCGGAGGTGTCGGTGCCCGGCGATCCGGCGCGCGTCGGCGCGCGGCTGGGCGGGCATCTGCGTGAACTCGCCCGCGCGCGTCTTGCAGAAGCCGCCGACCGCTACGCGGCCCGGCTTGGGCGGTCGTACCAGCGGATTACCCTGCGTGACACCCGCTCGCGCTGGGGGTCGTGCACCTCGGACGGCGGGCTGATGTTCTCCTGGCGGCTGATTCTCGCCCCGGACGAAGTGCTCGACTACGTTGCTGCACATGAGGTCGCGCACCTGGCGCAGATGAACCATTCACCGGCGTTCTGGGCCGAGGTCGCCCGCATCCACGGCGACTACGCCGCGCCGCGCGGCTGGCTGCGCAAGAACGGCGCGGAGTTGCACCGCTACCGCTTCTGAGCCGCCCGGAGGCGGATCTCTTGACGGCCCGTCACGTTGTGATCACAAAAGGCGCATGAACCTTCACTCACGCCCCGTCGAGGCGCTGCCACTCGCCCATGACCGCCTCTACCGCAACCTGCGCACGCGGATCATGCACGGCGACATCCCGCCCGGGCAGGCGCTGACGCTGCGCGGGCTTGGCAAGGAATACGAGGTCTCGATGACGCCCGCGCGCGAGGCGGTGCGCCGGCTTGTCGCCGAGGGGGCGCTGACGATGTCGGCCTCGGGGCGCATTTCGACCCCGGAACTGAGCAACGAGCGGATCGAGGAGTTGGCGACCCTGCGCGCGCTGCTCGAGGTCGAACTGTCGAGCCGTGCGCTGCCGCGCGCGCACATGGCGCTGATCGAGCGGCTGCAGGCGATCAACGCCGCCGTCGCCGAAGCCGTCGCGCATCGCGACGCGGTCAGCTACATCCGCACAAATCTCGAGTTTCACCGCACGCTCTATCTGCGCGCGCAGGCCCCGGCGATGCTGGCGATGGCCGAGACGGTGTGGCTGCAGTTGGGGCCGACGATGCGGGCGCTCTACGGGCGCCTGCGACAGACCGAGCCGCCGCATTTCCATCGCCTGATCATCGCCGCCCTGCGTGCGGGCGACGAGCCCGGTCTGCGCCTCGCGGTCCGCTCGGACGTCACCCAGGGGTTGCGCCTGCTGGCAAGCTGAGGCTCAGGCGGCGAGGCCCTTCGAGCCGATGTCGAGGAACTTGCGCCGGCGGTCGGAGACCAGCGTGGCGGGCTCCTTGCCGTCTAGCTCCTTCAGCATCGCGGCGATCGCTTTGCCGACGGACTTGATCGTCGCGGCGCGGTCGCGGTGTGCGCCGCCCTTGGGCTCTTCGATGATGCGGTCGGTGACGCCGAGCTTCTTCAGATCCTGCGCGGTCAGCCGCAGCGCCTCGGCGGCCTCGCGCATCTTCTCGGCATCCTTCCACAGGATCGAGGCACAGCCCTCGGGGCTGATCACCGAGTAGACGGAATGCTCCAGCATCGCCACCCGGTCCGCGGTCGCGAAAGCCACCGCGCCGCCCGAACCGCCTTCGCCGATCACCACCGAGATTAGCGGCACACCGATCTGCAGGCATTTCTCGGTCGACCGCGCGATCGCCTCGGACTGGCCGCGCTCTTCCGCGCCCTTGCCGGGATAGGCGCCGGGCGTGTCGACGAGCGTGATGACCGGCAGGCCGAACTTGCCCGCCAGTTCCATGAGGCGGATCGCCTTGCGGTAGCCCTCGGGCCGGGCCATGCCGAAGTTGCGCTCGATCCGGCTTTTGGTGTCGTTGCCCTTCTCGTGGCCGATGACCATCACCGGACGGTCCTGGAACCGCGCAAGCCCGCCCATAACCGCGTGGTCGTCAGCAAAGTTGCGGTCGCCGGCCAGGGGCGTGAACTCGTCGAAAAGCGCGTCGATGTAATCCTTGCAATGCGGTCGTTCGGGATGTCGCGCGACCTGGCATTTGCGCCACGGGGTCAACGAATTGTAAAGATCGTCAAGCAGCGCCTTGGCCTTCGCGTCGAGCGCCGCCGCCTCGGCTGCGACGTCCATCTCGGTCTCGCCACGGGCCAGCGCGCGCAGTTCTTCGGCCTTGCCTTCGATCTCGGCCAGCGGTTTCTCGAAATCCAGGTACTGGGTCATGCGCTACTCCGGTTGGTCCGCGATATATGGCCGGAGCGCGCGTCCAATGCAACGCTGCAGCAGCCCTAGGGCACGAGCACCGGGTAAAGCGAGGCGACCAGCAGGGCGGCCATCGTCCAGTTGAAGGCGGCGAGGCGGCGCGGGTTGATGAGAAGGCGCGCCATCTGCTGGCCGAGCACGGTCCAGACCGAGACCGAAGGCAGGTTCACGACACCGAAGACCCCCGCCACCAGGGCGAAGGCCCAGAGCGTGGCGTCGGGAGCATAGAGGCTGTTGGCGGTCAGCGCCATTGCCCAGGCCTTGGGGTTGACCCACTGGAAGGCGGCCGCCTGCAAAAAGGTCATCGGTCGCGGTCTGCCTGCGCCCCGACCGCTCGGTGCGGCGTGCGCGATCTTCCAGGCCAGCCACAGCAGGTAGGCGACCGAGGCTGCGCGCAGCACCGTGTAGCTCACCGGATAGCGATCGAAGACCTGCATCAGCCCGGTTCCGACCAGCAGCACCATCACGGTGAAGCCGATCCCGATGCCCAGCATGTGCGGGATGGACCGGCGGAAGCCGAAGTTGGCGCCCGAGGCCATAAGCATCAGGTTGTTGGGTCCCGGCGTCACCGAGCTGACGAAGGCAAAGGCGACAAGTGCTGTGAGTTGGTCGATGGTCATGACGCAATGATCGCCCGGATTTGCGGACATGAAATTGCGAATGCGGGCAGTTTTGCGCTAGATTTGCAACTAATGGCGAGAATCGATGAGAAATCCGAGCGGATATTGCAGGAGCTGACGCGCAACGGCCGGATCAGCAACCTCGAACTTGCCGAGCGGGTCGGGCTGTCGCCCTCGGCCTGCCTGCGCCGGGTGCAGGAAATGGAACGCAGCGGGCTGATCACCGGCTACCGGGCGGTGCTTGACCGCACGGCTCTCGGCGTGGGCTTCGTGGCCTATATCGGCGTGGGGCTGAACAACCATTCCAAGGTGTCTCAGGAAGCCTTCGAAAAGGCGATCTCGCGCGCGCCGGAAGTGCGCGAGTGCCACAACATCACCGGGACCATCGAATACCTGCTTCGGGTCGAATGCGCGGACCTCAAGAGCTACAAGGCGTTTCATACCGACATGCTCGGCGCCCTGCCGCAGGTCAGCGCGATCACATCCTACGTGGTGATGGGCTCGCCCAAGGACGAGCGCGCCTGAGCCTATTCGATCGCGGCCATCGCGATGTCGTTGAACTTGGTGTCGAGTTCGGCCGCCAGTGCGGCGAGCAGGTCGCCGCCGTCATCGGCATAGGGCAGGAAGACGAAGCTCGGCGTCTTGTAGGACAGTGTCGCGGTGCCGTCCTCTTCCTCGGTGACGTAGAACCGTACCGGTGCCTCGATCATCGCGGCGACCGACAGGTCGAGGATCTTCACCGCGTAGTCGTTGTTGAACACGCCGACGACGCGGTTCTCCGGGATCTCGATGCCGCGTTGCGCCGCCATCGCGGTCGGGCCTGCCTCGGTGACCACGCCGAAACCGTTATCCTTGACCGCCGCCTTGAGACTGTCGACCAGTTCGGCATGGGATTTTTCGGTCTCGTGGATGATCCATCCGTCGCGCGGCGCGATCTCGGCCTGCGCGGCGGTGGCGAAAAGGGCGGTGAGGGCAATCAGGATGCGGCGCATGGGTATCTCCTCCGAAACCGGCAGCTTTTCCAGAAGCCTAACGCCTCGGGCGGGGAAATCCACGTCCGCGACCAGCACCTACGGTGTTGTGATCCGGGTCGCGGGCCGCGGTTCGGGTGTCAGCCGGCGATCATCTCGTATTGCCGCACGATCACCTCGGCCTGCTTGATCGAGGCTATGTCGACCAGCCGGCCCTTGTAGACCGTGGCGCCTTCGCCCTTGGCCTTGGCCTCTTCCATGGCCGCGAGGATCTCGCGGGCCTCGTTCACCGCGTCCTCGGTGGGGGTGAAGACCTCGTTGGCAAGCGTTACCTGCCGGGGATGAATGGCCCACTTGCCGACCATGCCCAGCGTCGCGGAGCGCAGCGCCTGGGCGCGGAACCCCTCGTCGTCGGAGAAATCCCCGAAAGGACCGTCCACGGGCAGCACGCCATGGGTGCGGCAGGCGGCGACGATGGCCGCCTGCGCCCAGTGCCAGGGGTCGGACCAGTGCTTCCGGCCGTCGCGCAGCATGTAGTAATTTTCCTGCGTGCCGCCGATGCCGGTCGTCTGCATGCCCATCGAGGCCGCGAAATCCGCAGCCCCGAGCGACATCGCCTGAAGTCGCGGCGATGCGGCGGCGATCTCCTCGACATGGGCGATGCCGGCCGCACTTTCGATGATGACCTCGAAGGCGATGCGCTTGTCGCGGCCCTTCGCCGCTTCGACCGCGGTGACCAGCGCGTCGACGGCATAGACATCCGCCGCGCAGCCGACTTTCGGGATCATGATCTGGTCGAGCCGCTCGCTGGCCTGTTCGAGCAGGTCGACGACGTCGCGGTACCACCAGGGCGTGTCGAGCCCGTTGATCCGCACCGAGAGGGTTTTTGTTCCCCAGTCGACATCGCCGATGGCCTGGATCACGTTGGCGCGCGCGTTGTCCTTGTCCCCGGGGGCCACGGAATCCTCGAGATCGAGGTTGATGACATCGGCGGCCGAGGTCGCCATTTTCTCGAAGATCGCCGGGCGCGAGCCGGGACCGAAGAGCTGGCAGCGGTTCGGACGGGCGGGCGCAGCGGGCTGCAGGCGGAAGCTCATGGCGGGATCCTTGGGTAATAATGTTTCGGTATTGGCTCAAGTGCTGGTATTAAATTGCGCGACATGCTGCAAGAGCGATCTCGCAGTTGCAGCATCCGCCGACGGCTTTATCCGAACGGCTGACGGCAGTGCGGCGCAAGATATGCAGGCATTTGCGGGCTCTGGTCGAAGAATCGTGCAGTCCGATTGCAAGTGCGGCGAAAAAGACGATAGCCTTGCGCCGGAATCGCGCGAGATTCCCGCGACACGAATTTCAGGAGCGGCGCATGATCGAGACACCCTATCTACTGTTCCTTGGCGATGCACCCGACCAGCTTGCTGCCAAGGTGGCCCAGGGCATCCGCGACTGGCGGCCCGAGAACGCGGTCGGTCAGTTCCGGCTCGACGGCTGCAAGGCGGACCTCGGGCTTCCGGACATGACGCTGGAGCAGGCGAAAGCCACCGGCGTCAAGACGATGGTCATCGGCGTTGCGAACCGCGGCGGGACGATCAGCGCGGCCTGGCGCGAGGTGCTGGTGGCGGCGCTCGAGGCAGGCTTCGACCTTGCCAGCGGCTTGCACAACCTGCTGCGCGACTGGCCCGATCTGGTGCGGGCCGCCGAGGCCAACGGGCGCACGCTGCACGACGTGCGCATCCCCAGCGTGCAATACCCGATCGCCAACGGCGAAAAGCGCCGGGGCAAGCGCGTGCTGGCCATCGGCACCGATTGCTCTGCGGGCAAAATGTACACCGCGCTGGCCCTCGACAAGTCAATGCGCGAGGCAGGGCAGAAAAGCACCTTCCGGGCGACCGGCCAGACCGGGATCCTGATCACCGGTGACGGCGTGCCGCTCGACGCCGTGGTGGCGGATTTCATGGCCGGCTCGATCGAGTACCTGACGCCGGACAACGATCCCGATCACTGGGACATCATCGAGGGGCAGGGGAGCCTCTATCACGTGTCCTATTCGGGCGTCACGCTGGCGCTGATCCACGGCGGCCAGCCCGATGCGCTGATCCTGTGCCACGAGCCGACGCGCACCCACATGCGCGGGCTGCCGGGCTACAGGCTGCCGACGCTGGAACAGGTGCGCGACACCGGCCTCGCGCTTGCGAAGGTTGCCAACCCGGACTGCAAGGTGGTGGGCGTGTCGATCAACACCCAGCACATGTCCGAGGACGAGGCGAAGGCCTATTGCGCCAAGGTCGAGGCAGAGATGGGCCTGCCCACGGTCGATCCGTTTCGCCACGGGGCGGCGCGGCTGGCGGCGGCGCTCGAAGAGATCTGACCGCGGCGCCGGTGGCACGACTGGGTGCCTCCGGCGGGGATATTTGCGAACCAGAGAAGGACGGGCGATGCACATCGAGGTGAGCCGGGACACGTTTCCGCTGGCGCAGGTCTTCACCATAAGCCGCGGCTCTCGGACCGAGGCACAGGTGCTGACGGTGCGGGTCTCGGACGGCGGCGTGACGGGATGGGGCGAATGCGTTCCTTACGCGCGCTATGGCGAGACGCTGGAGAGCGTGACGGCGCAGATCGAGGGGCTGGGCGGCGCGGTCACGCGCGAGACGCTGGGCGGGTTGCTGCCCGCGGGCGCGGCGCGCAACGCGGTCGACTGCGCCCTGTGGGACCTCGCGGCCAATCGCGCCGGCAAACGCGCCTGGGAGATCGCGGGGCTCGACGCACCGGGGCCGGTGATCACCGCCTATACGCTTTCGCTCGACACGCCCGAGGCGATGCGGGCGCAGGCCGAGAAGAACGCCGCGCGGCCGCTTCTGAAGATCAAGCTCGGCACGCCGGACGACATGCCGCGGCTCGAGGCGGTGCGCGCCGGCGCGCCCGAGGCGCGGATCATCGTCGATGCGAACGAGGGCTGGTCGGCCGATGTCTACGCCGATCTCGCCCCGCACCTGCTGCGGCTCGGGGTTGATCTCGTCGAACAGCCGCTGCCGGCGGGCGAGGACGAGGCATTGCGCGGGCTCGAGCGTCCGGTGCCGGTCTGTGCCGACGAAAGCTGCCATGACCGCGAAAGCCTTGCCGGACTAAAGGGCAAGTACGACGTCGTGAACATCAAGCTCGACAAGACCGGCGGGCTCACCGAGGCGCTGGCGCTGCGCGACGCGGCGCAGCGGCAAGGGTACGGCGTGATGGTCGGCTGCATGGTCGGCTCGAGCCTCGCGATGGCGCCGGCGGTGCTTGTCGCGCAGGGCGCGCGGATCGTCGATCTTGACGGGCCGCTGCTTCTGGCCGAAGACCGGGACCACGCCCTGACATTCGACGACCAGGGAATCCATCCGCCCACAGCGGCCCTCTGGGGATAGGAGAGACCAGACATGCGCACCGTTTACGTGAACGGCGACTACCTGCCCGAGACCGAGGCCCGCGTGTCGATCTTCGACCGGGGGTTCCTGATGGCCGACGGCGTTTACGAAGTGACCTCGGTCCTGGGTGGCAAGCTGATCGATTTCGAGGGCCACGCCAAACGGCTGCAGCGCTCTCTGGGCGAGCTTGACATGCCAAGCCCGGTCGATCCAGGTGAGCTGCTGGAAATCCACCGCGAACTTGTGACCCGCAACGATCTCGAGGACGGGATGATTTATCTGCAAATCACCCGCGGTGCCCCCGAGGATCGCGATTTCGCCTTCCCGGACCCCGCGACCACGCCCGCGACCATCGTGCTGTTTACCCAGTCGAAGCCCGGCTTGGCGGACAGCCCGGCGGCGAAGAAGGGCATCAAGGTGATCAGCATCGAGGACATCCGCTGGGGCCGGCGGGACATCAAGACGGTGCAGCTGCTTTATCCGTCGATGGGCAAGATGATGGCCAAGAAGGCCGGTGCCGACGACGCCTGGATGGTCGAGGACGGCATGGTCACCGAGGGTACCTCGAACAACGCCTACATCGTGAAGGGCAACCGGATCATCACCCGGGCGCTGTCGAACGACATCCTGCACGGGATCACCCGGGCGGCGGTGCTGCGGTTCGCGCGCGAGGCACAGATGGAGGTCGAGGAGCGCAGCTTCAGCATCGACGAGGCCAAGCAGGCTGACGAGGCCTTCATCACCTCGGCCAGCACCTTCGTGATGCCGGTGGTCGAGATCGACGGCGTGGCGCTGGGCGACGGCGTGCCGGGGCGCGTGTCGCAACGGCTGCGCGAGATCTACATCGACGAGAGCCGCAAGGCCGCGGTCTGAGACGACCCGGCCGTCCGCCGCCGACCAGCCAATCCTTCAGCGCGGGCGCCTGGCAACCGCGCATCGGTAGAGGTGCCATGTGGCGTGGCCGAGGATCGGCAGCACGATGATCATCCCGATGAAGAGCGTCGCCACTCCGAGGACGAGCATTGCGACGACGATGGCGCCCCATGCAGCGACCTCGACCGGGTTGCGCCGGGCGATGGTGGCCGACGTCACCACCGCACGCGTCAGACCCACGTGGCGGTCGATCAGCAGCGGAAAGGACACAAGGCTCATCGCCAGCGCGGCGACTGCGAAGATAAAACCGATGCCGCTACCGAGAATGAGCATGACCCAGCCTGAACCGGTCGTGAAAACGTCCCCGATCAGGGCCGACGCCGACTGCGGAGGCTCGGGCCCAAGCGTGACGCCGTAGAGAAACCAGGCGACCACAAGCCACATCGCGAAGAGGAAGGCGAGATAGCAGCCCAGGACGACGATTGGCACGAAGGAGGGCGATCCCATGACCCCGAAGGCGTCACCGATGTTTGTCTCGAGGCCCTGTTCGCGCCTGCGGCTCATCTCGTAGAGGCCGATGGCGGCGACGGGGCCGAGAATCGCGAATCCGGTGATCATCGGAAATACCAGCGGCAGGACCTCGCGGTTGACGGCAGCCCAGATCAACAGAAGTCCGATGATCGGGTAGATGAGCACCACGAAGACGACATCCGTGCGCAGCGCCATGAAGTCCTCCGCCCCCTTTTTCAGCGCGGTTCGGAGGTCGTCGAAGCTCAGGTCGTTCAGCTCGATGGGGGCAGTGTCATGGCTGCCGAGTTCGCTTGTTCCTTCGCCGATGTAGGTCGACCCGGATCCCGCGGCCTTGGCGGCCCAGGACAACGGATTGCCGATCGTCTTGCCTTTTGCCATCACGCTCTCCTTCCCGTGAAACACCGGCGGGAGCCAGCCATCGGGTGGACCCGCGTGGCAGAATGCATGTCCAGAGACTGTAACAGAAAATCGCGCCTGTGTCGCGCCGACGCAGGGGTGTCACGCGGTTGTGTCCCGGCCGTGCGGCGCGGGCGGCAGACTCGCGGGACAGTGTCGGGGTCATCGTCGCCGCAGGCCGCGCAGACCCCGGAAAGCGCCCGTCGCGCCACAGCCGACACCCTGCCGGACGCCGTGTGGCTGCGCCGAGGTTTCGCGCGCCGAGCGCGTCGGGGTCAGCCCTCGTTCTCGACGTTTTCCTTGAAGGACTGCTTAAAGGCCGCCTGCTTGTCCGCTCCGGCCTCGGTCTGGAACTGGGTTTTCCAGGCGTCCATCGTCATGCCGTAGAACCGTTCGCGGGCTTCGTCTTTGCCCATCTCGATGCCGCGTTCGTTCGCCGCTTCCTGGTACCAGCGGCTCAGGCAGTTGCGGCAGAACCCGGCGAGGTTCATCAGGTCGATGTTCTGCACGTCTGTCCGCTCTTCCATCAGGTGGCGGCGCAGCCGGCGGAAGGCGGCGGCCTGCAGCTCGATCTCGGTCTGGTCGGGTAGGTCGTCCATGCTGCTGCTCCTTTCGGCACTGCAAGAGACTTGGGGCGTTTCACGCCCCGATGCAAGCGCCCGGGCGTTGCATCTGTCCGCACGGCCGTGTCATTGGGGTCTCACGCCGGAAGCGGCGCGCGCATGGCAGTTGCCCCGCGCCGGGGCATCGGCCATAAGGCACCCAATCCGTTAGCGGTAACGAGCCAAGGAGCGTGCAGATGAGACGCCACCGCAATGTCAAGATCGTGGCCACGCTGGGCCCGTCTTCCGATACGCATGAAACCATCAAGGCCCTGCATCTTGCAGGCGCGGACGTGTTCCGCCTCAACATGAGCCACGGAAGCCACGAAGAAATCCGCAAGAAACACGAGATCATCCGGGCTATCGAGGATGAGACCGGCGGCTCCATCGCGATCCTTGCCGACCTGCAGGGGCCGAAGCTGCGCGTGGGCGTCTTTGCCGGCGACAGCGAACAACTTGACGAGGGGGCCAAGTTCCGGCTCGACCTAGACGAGGCCGAAGGGGACGCCTCGCGCGTCTGTCTGCCGCATCCCGAGATCTTCCAGGCGCTGGAACCCGGGGCGACTCTGCTCGTCAACGACGGCAAGATCCGCCTGACCGTCGACGATTGCGGACCCGATTTCGCCGAGTGCACGGTCGTCGCGGGCGGGGTGATTTCGAACCGCAAGGGCGTGAACGTGCCGGACGTCGTTCTGCCGGTGGCGGCGCTGTCGGAAAAGGACCGGGCCGATCTCGAGTTCGTCTGCGAGCTTGGCGTCGATTTCCTGGCCCTCAGCTTCGTGCAGCGGCCCGAGGACGTCGAAGAGGCGCGCGATCTGGCGCGTGGCCGCGCCTCGCTGATCTCGAAGATCGAGAAGCCTTCGGCGGTCAAGCAGATCGACGCGATCATCGCCGCGAGCGACGGCATCATGGTGGCGCGCGGCGATCTGGGCGTCGAACTGCCGGTTCAGAACGTGCCGCCGATCCAGAAACGCCTCGTGCGTAAGTGCCGCTCGGCAGCCAAGCCGGTGATCGTCGCCACGCAGATGCTCGAAAGCATGATCGAAAGCCCGATGCCGACCCGCGCCGAAGTCTCGGACGTCGCGACGGCGATCTACGAGGGGGCCGACGCGGTGATGCTGAGCGCGGAATCCGCCGCTGGTTCCTACCCGATCGAGGCGGTCACGACGATGAACAACGTGGCCACCGAGGTCGAACAGGACCCGACTTACACCCAGATTATCGAGGCGTCGCGCGATGCGGCCGGCGCCACCGTGGCCGACGGGATCGTCGCGGCGGCGCGCGAGATCGCCGAGAAGACGCATATCAAGGCAATCTGCTGCTTCACGCAGAGCGGGACCACCGCGCTTCTGGTTGCGCGCGAGCGCCCGCGGGTTCCGATCTTGGCGATGACGCCGCTCAAGGACACCGCGCGGCGCCTGTCGCTGACCTGGGGCACCAACACGGTGATTACGCCGGTTCTCGACCGCTTCAAGGGCGCCGTTGTCGCCTCCGCCCGCGCAGCGCGCGAGGAGGGGCTGGCGGGTCCCGAGGATCAGATCGTCGTGACTGCGGGCGTGCCGTTCAACGTGCCGGGCAGCACCAACATCCTGCGCGTCGCGCCCTGTGACGAACGTTTGATTTACAGCACCGACCCGGAGTAAGCTTCCGCGAAAGACGGGGGACGAGACAGATGGATCCGGAACTTGCGCTGGTGCTGGGCATCGTCCTGGCGGTCTTTACCATACCCTCTTTGCTGTCCGCGATGAGCGACAGCCGTGCGCCGCGCGCCTCGGCGCTGACGATCCTGATCGCCGTCGGGCTGATTTTCTACGCGATCAGCCAGGCGCCGGGTCCGGGCTACCGCATGCAGGACATCCCGAACATCTTCGTCTCGGTCGCGGGGCGCTACCTGCCCTGACGCGACAGGGCTCGGCCGATTCATCTCCAAGGGCCTTGCCAAGCAGTTCTCCGAAGCATATAGGGCAGCTTCCGATTGCGGGACCGGCCGGAGTGGCATGCCGAGTCGCGCGTAAACCGATCTTGAAGACAGGAGACGGAAATGCCCAAGATGAAGACCAAGTCGAGCGCCAAGAAGCGCTTCAAGGTGACGGCGACCGGCAAGGTGATCGCCGGTCAGGCTGGCAAACGGCACGGGATGATCAAGCGGACCAAGAAGTTCATCCGCGACGCGCGTGGCACCACGGTGCTCAGCGCCCCCGACGCCAAGATCGTCAAGGGCTACATGCCCTACGACCGCTAAGCCAGAAGGAAGAGAGACATGTCCCGAGTCAAAGGTGGAACCGTCACCCACGCCCGTCACAAGAAGGTCGTCAAGGCAGCCAAGGGCTACTACGGCCGTCGCAAGAACACCTTCAAGGTCGCGGCCCAGGCGGTCGACAAGGCCAATCAGTACGCCACGCGCGACCGCAAGAACCGCAAGCGCAACTTCCGCGCCCTGTGGATCCAGCGCATCAACGCCGCCGTGCGCAGCCATGACGAGGCGCTGACCTATTCGCGTTTCATCAACGGCCTGTCGCTGGCCGGCATCGAGGTGGACCGCAAGGTGCTGGCCGATCTCGCCGTGCACGAGCCGGAAGCTTTCGGCGCGATCGTCAAGCAGGCGCAGGACGCGCTGACCGCGTAAGCGTCACGACCATCGAATTTCGAGAGGCCGCCCCAATCGGGGCGGTCTTTTTCGTTCGTGCGAACGTCGTCGGCCGGCACGCGCCGCCCGCCTGTTCCGGCAAGACACGCACCGGCGTTGCCCGGTTCCGCACCCCATGCTAGTTTTGCGCGAACCCAGCGCGGGCTGCTGGTGTTGATCCAGACTTGCGGAGTGCCATGTCCGACCTCTCCCGTAGCGTTTTGATTTCGCTGATCTCCCTGATGCTGTTGGCGACCGGCTGTGCCCGCGCGCCCGAGTTGATCGGGGTCGACAACGAACGCTTCCCGGTCGCCTCGATCGCCGAGCTTGAAAAGCATCGTATCTTCATCACGACGACCCGGCAGGGCAGCGCCGCGGTCGGCGCGCTCTACTCGGACCGTCGCTCGCCCGAGATCGGGTTGTCCTCGGTCGACGTCAGCGTTCCGCCGACCCACGTGCAGGGCGTGCTCGAACGCGCGCGCCACCTGCCGCCCGATCCGCGCACCGAGTTCGCGGTCGTCAACCCGGCGATCTACACCAGCCGGAACGCCTTTGTCGCGGCGCTGAACCGCGAACTCGACCGCCGCCCGCGCGCCGATCGCGAGGTTCTGTTCTTCGTGCACGGCTACAACACCAACACCAGCGACGCGGTGCTGCGCCTCGCCCAATTCGTCGAGGACACCGGATTTCAGGGCGTGCCCGTCCTTTTCACATGGGCCTCGGCGGCGCGCACGACGCGGTATGTCTACGACCTCAACAGCGCGCTGATCGCCCGGTCAAAACTCAAGGAAATCTCTGAAATCATCGTCAGTTCGCGCGCCGAGTCGATCGGGGTTTTCGCGCACTCGATGGGGACCTTCCTGACCATGGAGGGGCTGGTGGATGCGCAACTCGCCGGACGGCTCGATAGCCACGACAGGATCGATCACGTGATCCTCGCGGCCCCGGATATCGACATCGACCTGTTCCGCACGCAGGTGTCGATCCTGCCGCCGTCGCTTTTGCGCAAGATGTATCTGCTGGTGTCCAAGGACGACTACGCGCTGCGGATCTCGCGCCGGGTCGCGGGTGGCGTGCCGCGCGTTGGCGCCTCGGAGGCCGAGGAACTGGAAAGGTTGGGTCTGACCGTCATCGACCTCTCCGAGATCGACGACTCCTCTACCGACAGCCACAACAAGTTCGCCGGTTCTCCCGAGGTGGTCCAACTCATCGGCGCCGGGTTGCGCTCGAACACGCAATTCAGCGCCGGTCCGACGTCGGCGCTCGACGATCTGTTGTCGAACGTTCCGATCCAGGTCTTCAGGCCCTAGCCCGCGCGCGGCAAGGACTTCTGTGCCAGCGCGCAGATCGCGCCGCACATCAGGATCGCGGCCCCGGCCAGCAGGCTGTCGCCGATATTACCCGTAAGGTCGCCGATCAGACCGGCGGCCCAGGGTCCGAACGTCTGTGAGACCGCGAAGACCGCCGTGAACAGGCTCATCGCCGCACCCCAGGCTGCAGGCTCGAGGTTCTGCCGGATGAAGCTGGTGATCGCCGGCGGCGCCATGAAGACGCAGCATCCGAAGACCACCGCGGATGCGATGACCGGCCATCCCGGCGGCAGCACGACCGGCAGAACCGAACCCAGGGCGATGCCGCTTAAAACCAGGGCAAGCGGCAGGCCCGAGGCCCAGCGCGCAAAGACCGGGCGCCAGAGAAACGGCGAGACGCAGATGCAGAGCCCCATCAGCATCCAGACGGCGGCGATGAAGCGTGGCGTCGCCGCCTGGTCGGTCATCCATGCCGCGAGAAAGGTCAGGTAGACGATATAGCCCAGGCCGAACCCTGCATAGCCCGCCAACTCGGGCGCGATGGCGCGCAGGGGCAACGACACCGGGCGCGGTGCCTCCTGCGTGCCGACCGAGAGGCTGCGCGCCGACCACAGGCTCAGCGGCAGGCAGAGCAGGCTGAGCGTGCCGATCGCGCCCCAGCCCCAAGGCCATGCAGACGTCCCCCAGCCCTCGAGGATCAGCGGAATCGAGGCCCCGGACAGCACGATGCCAAGGCCGCCGCCGGTCCCGAAAAGCAGCGCGATCCCCAGCGCGTTGCGCCGGGCGTCTCCGGGAAAGAGACGCGCGGCCAGCACGCCCGCGGTCGAGAAGGAGAGTGCGCCGGTCATGCCCGCCGCGATGCGCCAGAACGTCTGCCAGCCCAGCTCGGGGTCGAGCCCCGTGGCCAGCAGCGACAGCGTCGTGCCGAGGATCCCGAGGGTGAACAGCCGCGTCGGGGGCAGGCGGGCGATCAGCCACATGGTCGCCACCGCACCCATGACATAGCCGAAGGCATTGGCGGTGTTGAGCCAGCCGGCCTGCGCGTAGCTCCAGCCCAGTTCGGCCCGCATCGCCGGCAGGATTAGCCCGTAGGCGAAGCGCGCGAACCCGTTGGTGACCGTCACGCCCAGCGTCAGTCCGGCGAGGATCAGCCAGGACCGGGCGTGGCTTTCGGCTGTGTTCGGTGTCATCGCGCGGTCTACCTGTCGGTGCATCGGAGCCACGTTACAAATCGCGTCAGGACTGTCCATGCCGCGAAAGGCGGCTCAATGGACGAAGAAAAGCGAGATGCCCCCGACCAGAACCAGGCTTGCCGCCCAGACGAGATCGAGGTTGAACCAGGTTTTCGACAGGAACTTCAAGCCGAGCCAACGATAGATGATCACGGCGAGCGCACCGCCCGAAACGGTCATCGCCGCGGTGTGAACCAGCGCCACGAGGGCGGCGATCCCGGCAGTGCCCGTCATCAGGGCGTCGGCGGCGGCATGGCCCGCGTCGGTCTCGATCGTGCGGCAGATGCCGAGGTAGATCGGCACCAGCATCAGCCCCGCACCATGGGCCATCGCCGCAAGAAAGGACCAGAGTGCAAGGCGGGTGGGCGGGACCCGGGCGAGAAAACGCGGGTGTCGGCGGTAGATCAAAAGAAAGACGCCAAAGCCGATGACCAGCAGCGCCGCGCCGATCTGGATCTCGCGCTGCCACGCCGCCAGCAGGGTCAGCACCGAGAAGGGAAACAGAACGGCGGCCATCGCCAGCAGGTGACCGGCCGCCAGCGCCAGCAGCGCCTTGCCGAGGCTTGCGCGGCTGCGGTCCATCAGCGCCGCCGAAACCGCCAGCGGCCAGCCCATGCCCGGGTTCAGCCCGTGATAGACGCCCGAGGCGACGACGGCCCACCACAGGGCCGCCGCCGAGCCCGCATCCTGCACGCGTCAGACGGACGGATAGCAGAAGCTGTCGGTCGAGCAGTCGCCGCCCTCGAGCCGGATCTGGTGGCTGCGGTAGCCGTCGGGGAAGTCGACCCAGAAATCCTTGGCCAGCTCCAGCCCGCCGTCCTTTCCGGCCTCGGCCATGACCATCGCCGCGCCGCGGTCACCGGGATAGAACTGGTCGTCCCAGGTCGAATAGAGCGAGTTGGTCCAGTAGACCCGCTTGCCGTCACGGCTGATCTCGACCATTTGCGGCCCGTAGCCGAAGTCGCGCCCGTTCGGATGCTTGTGCCTGGCGACGATGCCGCCCAGTTCGACCTTCCCGGCAAGCTTGGGCATCATCGGGTCGGACACGTCGTACTGGTGCATCTCTCCGGTGCCCCAGCAGGACACGTAGAGGAAGCGGTCGTCGAGGCTGAGGTCGATGTCGGTCACCAGTGGCGGCACCGCCTCGAACCCCTTCAGCAGGTCGGGCAGGTCGTCCGCCGCAGCGGGCTGCGGCGGGATCGTCACCGTCTTCTTGGCCTCGAAGCTGCCGTCCTTGTTGCGCCACCAGGTCCAGATCGACCCTTCGAGGTTGGTGGTATCGACCACGACTCCGCAGAAGCCGTATTCCTTCACCGGATCGTGGGCGGGCCGCACCTCGAGCGCCATCTGGTGGTTCTCGCCGAGGTCGATGGTCTGCACGTTCTTGCGCGCGCGCAGGTCCCAGAAATGCAGCCGGTGCCCGTACTTGTTGGACAGCAGGTCCTCGGGCACGATGCCATTCTCGAACTGCGGCGGCAGGCCCCATTCGGAACTGACCATGTAGTTGCGCGGCAGGTTCCACCAGAAATCGTACTGCTTGTCCTGGGGGCCGCGGTCCATCTCGTATCTGCCGATGACCTCGAAGGTCTGGCAATCCATGATGAAGATGCCCGGCGGCCCGTCGGTGCCGTCCGGGCCGCCGCCGCCCAGCGTGCTGACGTAGATGCCCTCGGGGCCGCAGTGGATCGTGTGCGGGCGCGAATAGCCGGTCTTCGCAAAAACCTCTTCGGGTTCGATGATCTTGTGGATCTCGGCCTTGAGCGGGTCCTTCACGTCGACAACGTAGATCCGTGACGAGCGGATGCCGGGGATAATCAGGTAGCGGCGTTCGAGAAACGCGTGCCCGGTCAGCGGCGAGAGCGAGGAGGAACAGGCGTTCCAGCCGAAATGGTGAAACTCGTCACCCTTTTCGGGCATGATGACCTTGTGCACGATCTGGCTGTAGGTATCGGACGCAGGGTCGACATCGACGACGGCCAGACCGTCCGGTTGCGAGCCGTCGGGGCTGAGCATCAGCGTGAAGGCCAGGGTCTCGGCGGGGGCCTCCATCGCCAGCTTGGGGGTGGCGTGGAACGTCGGATCGGGTCTCAGGTTCATCGTTGGGTCCTCCCTTGCGCGGGCGCCAGCGCGCAAGTGGTCGTCGGCGCCCTTGCGGTAGGCTGGCACGGAGCGGGGGAGTCGGGCAAGCCTCGGCTTGCCGCAGCGTCAGCGGCCCGCGGCGGCGGGTCTTGAATTCGGGGCCTCTTGTGGTAGCAGGACGGCAGCCGAAACCGGGGTACAACCATGGACGATCTGAAATCGAAATACCTGGGCCAGATTGCCGACGCGGGTGACGAGAACGCGCTCGAGGCGATCCGCGTCGCTGCGGTCGGCAAGAAGGGCGAGGTTGCGCTGAAGATGCGTGAACTGGGTCGCATGACACCCGAGGAACGCCAGGTCGAGGGCCCGCGCCTGAACGCGCTCAAGGACGAGATCAACTCGGCCCTCAGCGCCAAGAAGGCCGCGCTGGCCGATGCCGCTCTGGATGAACGGCTTCGCGGCGAATGGCTGGACGTGACGCTGCCCGCCCGGGACCGGCGCCACGGCACGATACACCCCGTGAGCCAGGTGACCGAGGAGGTTACGGCGATCTTTGGAGAGCTTGGCTTCTCGGTGGCCGAGGGGCCGCGGATCGACACCGACTGGTACAATTTCGACGCGCTGAACATTCCCGGCCACCATCCCGCGCGGGCCGAGATGGACACGTTCTACATGGCGCGCGCCGAGGGCGACAATCGTCCGCCGCACGTGCTGCGTACCCACACCTCGCCGGTGCAGATCCGCACGATGGAGGCGCAAGGCGCGCCGTTGCGCATCATCTGCCCGGGCGGCGTCTACCGTGCCGATTACGACCAGACCCACACGCCGATGTTCCACCAGGTCGAGGGGCTTGCCATCGACAAGGACATCTCGATGGCCAACCTCAAGTGGGTGCTCGAAGAGTTCTTCTCAGCCTTCTTCGAGATCGACGGCATCAAGACCCGCTTTCGCGCCTCGCATTTCCCGTTCACCGAACCCTCGGCCGAGGTCGACATCCAGTGTTCGTGGGAAGATGGCAAGCTCAAGGTCGGCGAGGGCGACGGCTGGCTCGAGGTGCTGGGCTCAGGCATGGTGCATCCGAACGTGCTGAAGGCCGGCGGCATCGACCCCGCCGCGTGGCAGGGCTTTGCCTTCGGCATGGGCATCGACCGGATCGCGATGCTGAAATACGGCATCCCCGACCTGCGGGCGTTCTTCGATTCTGACCTGCGCTGGTTGCGGCACTACGGCTTTTCCGCGCTCGATGTCCCGACCCTGCGCGGCGGGCTGAGCGGTTAAGCCATGGCACTGTTGTTCCACAGGGAAAGGCGCAACCAGAACCCGCGCAGCCAGCGGGTCTACGCGCTGTTCGAGATCGCCTACACGGTGGTCGACTTCACCGCGGCGCTGCTGTTTCTCGTCGGTTCGGTGATGTTTCTCTCCGAGGACTGGCAGACCGTGGGAACGTGGCTCTTCATCGTCGGCTCCTGCTGCTTCATGGCCAAGCCCACGATCCGGCTGGTCCGCGAGTTGAAACTGGCCGCCATCGGCGACACCGAAGACCTTGCAAAACGCCTGAACGGCTGACGGGGGACACCTAGAATGAAATTCACCCTTTCCTGGCTGAAGGAGCACCTGGACACCACGGCCAGCGTCGAGGAGATCGCCGAGGCGTTGACCGATCTCGGGCTCGAGGTCGAAGGCGTCGAGGACCGCGGGGCACGCCTGCGCGACTTCACGCTGGGCTTCGTCAGGTCTGCCGAGAAGCATCCCGATGCCGACCGCCTGCGGGTTTGCCAGGTCGAGACCGACGAAGGCGTCAAGCAGATCATCTGCGGCGCGCCCAATGCGCGCGAGGGCATCACGGTCGTCATCGCCAAGCCCGGCGTCTACGTGCCGGGGATCGACACCACCATCGGCGTCGGCAAGATCCGTGGTGTCGAGAGTTTCGGCATGATGGCCTCCGAGCGTGAACTGGAACTGTCGGACGAGCATGACGGCATCATCGAGCTGCCTTCGGGCGCGGTCGGGCAGGGCTTCGTGGACTGGCTGGCGCAGAACGATCCCGCGAAAGTCGACCCGGTGATCGAGATCGCGATCACGCCGAACCGCCCCGACGCGCTTGGCGTGCGCGGCATCGCCCGCGATCTCGCGGCGCGTGGTCTCGGCACGCTGAAGCCGCGCGATGTCGTGGCGGTCGCGGGCGGGTTTCCTTGTCCCGTCGAGGTCTCGATCGACGAGGACACGCGGGAGCAATGCCCGGTGTTCTTCGGGCGCTATATCCGCGGCGTGAAGAACGGGCCGTCGCCGCAATGGTTGCAGGACCGCCTGCGGGCCATCGGGCTGCGCCCGATCTCGTTCCTGGTCGATGTCACCAACTTCTTCACCTACGACCGCAACCGACCGCTGCACGTTTTCGACGCCGACAAGCTCGAAGGCGCGAAGCTGCGCATCCACCGTGCCAAGGGCGGCGAGACCCTGCTGGCGCTCGATGAGAAGGAATACACCTTCGACGCGGGCATGACGCTGATCTCGGACGCGGAAGGCGTCGAAAGCATCGCTGGCATCATGGGCGGCGAGCGTACGGGCTGCACCGCCGAGACGGTGAACGTCTTCATCGAGGCGGCCTACTTCGACCCGGTGCGCACCGCCTACACGGGCCGCGCGCTCAAGATCAACTCGGACGCGCGCTACCGGTTCGAGCGCGGCATCGACCCAGCCTGGACACCGCTGGGCATCGAGGCGGCGACCCGGATGATCCTCGAGCATGCCGGGGGAGAGGCCTCTGACGTGGTGCGCGCGGGTGAGACCCCCGACACCTCGCGGGCCTACCGGCTCGACGCGGCGCGGGTGCGTTCGCTGGTCGGCATGGAGATCGCGGAAAGCGAACAGCGCCAGACCCTCACGGCGCTCGGGTTCGTGCTCGAGGGCGACATGGCGCAGGTGCCGAGCTGGCGGCCCGACGTGATGGGCGAGGCCGATCTGGTCGAGGAGGTCGCGCGCATCGCCTCGCTGACCAAGCTGCAGGGCAAGCCGATGAAACGTCTCTCGGACGGTGTGCCGAAGCCGGTGCTGCTGCCGATGCAGAAGCGCGAGGCGGCGGCGCGGCGGACCTGTGCGGCGCTGGGCTACAACGAATGCGTCACCTACAGCTTCATCGACAAGGCCTCGGCCACGCTGTTCGGCGGCGGCGTCGATGCCACGATGCTGGAAAACCCGATCAGCAGCGACATGAGCCACATGCGCCCCGACCTGCTGCCGGGACTCCTGCAGGCGGCGGCGCGCAACCAGTCGCGCGGCTTTGCCGACATGGCGCTCTTCGAGGTCGGGCCTGCCTTCCACGGCGGCGAGCCCGGCGACCAGCACCTGATGGTCAGCGGTCTGCTGATCGGGCGCACCGGCCCGAAGGACGTGCACGGGGCCGCACGCCCGGTCGATGTCTTCGACGTCAAGGCCGATGCCGAGGCGGTGCTGGCCGCGATGGGCGCGCCGGCCAAGGTCCAGATCCTGCGGGACGGCCCCGGCTGGTGGCACCCGGGACGCCACGGCCGGATCTGCCTTGGCCCGAAGAAGGTTATGGGTGTCTTCGGCGAACTGCATCCGAAGGTGCTGCAGGCGATGGACGTGAAGGGACCGGCGATGGCCTTCACGCTCTGGCCCGCGGAAATCCCGATGCCGCGCAAATCCGGTGCCTCGCGCCCGGCGCTGCAGGTCAGCGACCTGCAGGCGGTCGAGCGCGATTTCGCCTTCGTCGTCGACCGCGAGGTCGAGGCCAGCAGGCTGGTCAACGCCGCGATGGGCGCCGACAAGGCGCTGATTTCCGACGTGCGCGTCTTCGACCAGTTCGTAGGCGGCAGCCTCGGCGAAGATCGCAAGTCCGTGGCGCTGACCGTGCGGCTGCAGCCGACGACAGAGACGCTGAAGGACAAGGACATCGAGGCGGTCGCCGCGAAGGTGGTCGAAAAGGTCACCAAGGCAAGCGGTGGGTCGCTGCGCGGCTAGGCCGCGCGACCGTCAGGCAAGGGAAGGGAACGTGATGACGCTGAAAGTCTATCTGTCGGGAGAAATCCACACTGACTGGCGCGAGCGGATCGTCGACGGGGCAAAAGAACTCGACGTCGCCTTTTCGTCTCCGGTGACCAATCACGCGGCAAGCGACGATTGCGGTGTCGCGATCCTTGGGGCCGAAGCCGATAAGTTCTGGCACGACCACAAGGGCGCGCAGATGAACGCGATCCGCACCCGCAAGGGCATCGCCGACGCCGACGTGGTCGTGGTGCGCTTCGGCGACCAATACAAGCAGTGGAACGCGGCGTTCGACGCAGGCTACGCCGCGGCGCTCGGCAAGTCGCTGATCATCCTGCACGGGCCGGATCACGCCCACGCGCTGAAAGAGGTCGACGCGGCAGCGCTGGCCGTCGCGCAGGAACCCGAGCAGGTCGTGGACATCCTGCGCTATGTTCTGACCGGCAAGCTGCCGGGCTGAGGTCCGGAGCGCGGTCAACGCGCCCCGGAGCGTCCGTCAGGGCCGCGGCGGGATGTTCTTGCCCTTCTGCACAGCGGGACGCGCGTAGAAGCGCTCGACATAGGCCACGAGGTTGGGGTGATCCTGCCAGCCCACGGCCTCGCGCGCGCCGTAGAAATCGAGCGCATTGAGCCAGGGGCAGAGCGCGATGTCCGCGATGGAATAGTCGCCCACGATCCACTCCTTGCCTTCCATGCTTTTCTCGAGCACGGCGAGCAGGCGCTTGGCCTCGTTGACGTACCGCTCCTGCGGGCGCTTGTCCTCCCATTCCGAGCCGGCGAATTTGTAGAAGAACCCGAGCTGGCCGAACATGGGACCGACGCCGCCCATCTGGAACATCAGCCACTGGATGACATGGGCCCGCTCACTTGCAGTTTTGCCGATGAACTGTCCCGTCTTCTCCGCGAGGTAGATCAGGATCGCGCCGCTTTCGAACAGCGCCAGCGGCGCGCCGTCCGGACCGTTGGGGTCGATGATCGCGGGGATCTTGTTGTTGGGGTTGAGCGACAGGAACTCGGGGCTCTTGACGTCCTTGTCGGCGAGCGTCACCAGATGCGCCTCGTAGGGCAGTCCGGTCTCCTCGAGCATGATAGCGGCCTTGACGCCGTTCGGGGTCGGGAAGGAATAGAGCTGAAGGACGGTCGGATCCGCCGCCGGCCAGCGATTTTCGATCGGGAAGGATTCCAGGTCTTTCATGGCATGTCTCCTAAAGGGGTCTGATCCCAACTGTAGGAGACGTGGCGGCGGCGGGAAGATGCCGAGAGCCGATTTGCTGTGCGTGACCGCGCAGCAGCCCCCGCATGCGCGCCCATCCGGACGGGGCCCCGGATCAGGGACAGACCACCGGGATCATGTAGCCTGCCGGCACCCGCTTGTTCCCAAGCGCCACGGTATCCCGCGCCATGTCGATGCCGCAGCCCGTGGCCTCGCGCAGGTAGATCGCAAAGCGGCGGTTGTTCACCAGACCCGGACCCGGCAGGTCGGCGCCGCGATGCGCCGGCTCGACCAGCAGGAAGGTGCTGTAGGGCGACGGGTGGCTGATGCGCAGGTCGAAGTTGCGGTACTGCGGGGCTTCGACCGGGGACGGGCGGCCGCAGGCGGCGAGCGTCAAGAGCAACAGCAAGAACCCGGCACGGCGATGGGCAGACATTGATCTCTCCGGATCGGCAAGAGTTTCGGAACGCCCGCTAGCCTAGCCGCCGCCGGTGCGTCGTCACAACGGGAAGGTTAAGTCTTCGTTAACGAGTCGCGGCGTGGTTGATAACACCCCGTTTTCACGCAGAAATTTGTAGAAATTGCACCGCCGTCCGAGATTAGTCGTGACCGATCCGGCAAAACCTGTGCTAGGCAAATCGCGAACCGAGGCCCGGTGCGGGGCGTGCGGTGACGCAATTTCAGGGAAAGTCAGTCATGATTCAGGAATTCAAGGACTTCATTGCCAAAGGCAACGTCATGGACCTCGCCGTCGGCATCATCATTGGTGCTGCTTTCACGGCGATCGTCAGCTCGCTCGTGGACGATCTGATCAACCCGATCATCGGGCTGGTTCTCGGCGGTGTCGATTTCACCAGCATGTATTTCGTTCTGTCCGGCAACGTGCCGGAGGGTGCGGGACTGGCCGCGGCGCGCGAGTCGGGAGCGGCGATCTTTGCCTACGGGGCCTTCATCACCGCCTGCATCAACTTCTTCATCATCGCCTTCGTGGTCTTCATGCTTGTGAAGGCGGTCAACCGCATCAAGTCCGCGGCCGAAAAACCCGATGACGTGGCGCCGGAAGTCGACACCGGCCCGTCCGAACTCGATGTGTTGCTCGAGATCCGGGACTCATTGAAAAGATAGGCACTGGCGCCCGCGGCGAAATCGGCGGGCGCTACGACTTCCGAACGGTTCCGGTTGCCTTGAGATGTCGTTCCGAGGGTTGCCTACAGGTCGTAGAAGCCGATTTGATCAGCAACGAAGAGGTAGGTGTCGGTTAGGTCGCCGTCGGGAAAGATGTTGGGAAGGCCGACACGCTCTTCGCGTCCCAATCCGTCGCCGCTGGGATCGGCGGAGTGGCGACCTTGGTTCCAGCCTTCGACTTCCTGAATGGCGAACTTGGTCAGCTTGCCCCAATTCTCTTCCGCATTGAATTTGAACTCGTCGGGCATGGCTGTTCTCCTGTTTGAAATCACAAACAAAAATGAACGCACAACGAAGTTACGCGCTCATGCCATTTTTCGCAACTTTTTCGCAGGACCGCACGCTTACTGCTTCACGATCACCGCCGGGGAAACCACGTCGATACCCAGAGCCTTGCCGACCGCGTAATAGGTCAGCTGCCCCGCATGCACGTTGAGGCCGGCCAGGAGATGAGGATCGTCGATGCAGGCCTGCCGCCAACCCTTGTCGGCCAGGGCGAGCATGAAGGGCATCGTGGCATTGCCGAGCGCGATGGTCGAGGTGCGCGCGACCGCTCCGGGCATGTTGGCCACGCAGTAGTGCATGATGCCGTCGACCTCGTAGACCGGATCCTCGTGGGTGGTGGCCTTCGACGTCTCGAAACAGCCGCCCTGGTCGATTGCAACGTCGACCAGCGCGGCACCGGGTTTCAATTCGGAAAGCTGCGCCCGCGTGATCAGCTTGGGCGCTGCGGCGCCGGGAATCAGAACGGCGCCGATGATCATGTCGGCCTGCCGCGCAAGCTCGATCGTGTTGCCGGCATTGGCATAGCCCGACTTGAAAACGGTTCCGAAGACGTCGTCGAGATAGCGCAGACGCGGCAGTGAGCGGTCGAGCACGGTCACGTCCGCGCCCATACCGGCGGCGATGCGCGCCGCATGGGTGCCGACGACGCCGCCGCCGATCACCAGCACGCGGGCCGGTCCGACGCCGGGTACGCCGCCCATCAGCACGCCGCGGCCGCCGTTGGCTTTCTGCAGCGTCCAGGCGCCGACCTGAGGCGCCAGACGACCGGCGACCTCGGACATCGGCGCCAGGAGCGGCAGGCCGCCACGGTCGTCGGTCACGGTCTCGTAGGCGATGGCGGTGCAGCCCGAGGCCAGCAGGTCGCGGGTTTGCTCCGGGTCGGGCGCGAGGTGCAGGTAGGTGAAGAGCAACTGGCCTTCGCGCAGCATCTTGCGCTCGGCGGCCTGCGGCTCCTTGACCTTCACGATCATCTCGGCCTGGTCGAAAACCTCTTTCGCCGTCGCGACGATACGCGCACCCGCATCGATGTAGGCAGCATCGTCAAAGCCCGATCCGGCGCCCGCGCCGGCTTCGATGACGACCTCATGCCCGTGGGTCACGGCCTCGCGCGCGGCGTTGGGGGTCATCCCGACGCGGAATTCCTGGGGTTTGATCTCTTTCGGGCAGCCGATCTTCATGGGGTCCTCCGCTTTGGCTTTGCCGAAGAGTACCGCGACGAGATGGCAAAGTTGCACCTATTTCGCCTCGTCAATCCAGCCATCCTTCGAATAGTCTGCTGCAAACACGACCAATGTTCGGAGAAACGTGCGCAAATGGACCTCGATACGATAGACCGCAAGATCCTGACGGCGTTGCAGCGCAAGGGGCGCATGTCGAACGCCGACCTGTCCGAGGCGGTGCATCTCTCGGCCTCTGCCTGTCATCGCCGGGTGCAGCGTCTCGAGGCCGAGGGCTTTATCGACGGCTACGTCGCCCTGCTCGACACGCGCAAGATGGGCGTTCCGACGACGGTCTTCGTCGAGATCACGCTCCAGCAGCAGGCCGACGAGGTGCTCGACGCCTTCGAGAAAGCGGTGCGGCGGATTCCCGACGTTCTGGAATGTCACCTGATGGCCGGGGCCGCGGACTACCTGCTGAAGGTGGTGGCCGAGGACACCGAGGATTTCGCACGGATCCACCGCCAGTACCTCACGCGGCTGCCGGGGGTGGCGCAAATGCAATCGAGCTTCGCGCTGCGCACGGTCTTCAAGACCACCGCCCTGCCGGTGTAAGAACCGGACCGGGAGGGGCGGCATGACGGGCGACTGGGATCACATCATCATCGGCGCGGGCAGCGCGGGCTGCGTTCTGGCCAAGCGCCTGAGCGAAGCGGGACGTCGGGTCCTGCTGCTCGAGGCCGGCGGGCGCGACAACTACCACTGGGTCCACATCCCGATGGGGTATCTCTACTGCATCGGCAACCCCCGCACCGACTGGATGTACCGCACCGCACCTGAGAAAGGGCTGAACGGACGTTCACTGCTCTATCCGCGCGGCAAGGTGCTGGGGGGCTGCTCGTCGATCAACGGAATGCTCTACCTGCGCGGGCAGGCGGCGGATTACGACGGCTGGCGGCAGGCGGGTCTTGCCGGATGGGGCTGGGACGACGTGCTGCCCTATTTCAAACGCTCCGAGGACTACGTCGACGGCGCGTCAGAGATGCATGGGTCGGGCGGCGAATGGCGCGTCGAGAACCAGCGCCTTCACTGGGAGGTGCTCGATCACTGGCGCGACGCAGCGGTGGCCTGGGGGCTCGACCCGGTCACCGATTTCAACACCGGCGACAACGAGGGCGTGGGTTATTTCCGGGTCAACCAGCGGCGCGGCTGGCGCATGAACACGGCCAAGGCGTTTCTGCGCACCGCGACCGGGCAGGGGCTCAAGGTTCTCACACAGGCGATGGTGCTTCGGATCGTGCTGCGCGACGGCCGCGCCGCGGGCGTCGAATACAGCCACGCGGGCCGCACCCATGTCGCCGAGGCGCGCGGCGAGGTGATCCTCTCGGCGGGCGCGGTGAACAGCCCGGCGCTGCTGCAGCTCTCGGGCCTCGGTCCGGCGGCGCATCTGAAAGGCGTGGGCATCGAGGTGCGCCGCGACATGCCGCAGATCGGCGAGAACCTGCAGGATCATCTGCAACTGCGCTGCGCCTGGCGTCTGACCGGGGCCAAGACGCTGAACACGCTGGCCGGGTCCCTGACCGGCAAGGCGCGCATCGGCCTCGAATACCTGCTGCGGCGCACCGGGCCGATGTCGATGGCGCCAAGCCAGCTTGGCGCCTTCTCGAAATCGCGCGAGGGGCTCGCCACGCCAGATCTCGAATACCACGTGCAGCCCCTGTCGCTGGGCGCCTTCGGAGAGCCGCTGCACGCGTTCCCGGCAATGACCGCCAGCGTCTGCAACCTGCGCCCGGAAAGCCGCGGAACCGTTCGCGTCGCCTCGCCCGATCCGGCGCAGCCACCGGGCATCGCGCCAAACTACCTGTCGACCGAGGGCGATCGCCGCGTCGCGGTAGCGGCGATCCGGCAGGCCCGCGCGATCATGGGCCAGTTACCGATGCGCCGGTATGCGCCGAAGGAACTGACACCGGGATGCGGCGACAGCGATGCCGCGCTTGCACAGGCCGCCGGAGACATCGGCACCACCATTTTCCATCCGACCTGCACGGTGCGCATGGGCTCGGACGCGGACGCGCCGCTCGATGCACGGATGCGCCTGCGCGGGGTCGCGGGGCTGCGTGTCGTCGATGCCTCGGCGATGCCGTCGATCACCTCCGGCAACACAAACGCCCCGGTGATCATGATGGCGGAGAAGGCGGCGGACATGATCCTCGAAGACACGCGGCAGGCTTAGCCGCGCGGCTGCCCGGACCGTCCCACGAAAACAGGGACATCAGCCGTTTTCCGCGTATCGGCGCCAAATTGGATTCACTGGTTGATCACGCGAGCGTGAGCCATACCATTCCGACAGGGGCAAGCAACTCGAGACCCCAAAAGGAGTGGAAGTCATGACGAGATCATTCGTGTTCGTGCTGGCCGGGACGGCGTTTCTGGCGGCCTGCGGTGAAATGACGCCGGGAGAGGAACAGGACGGCACGATCCGTATCGACTGTGGCGATACAGACGTGCTGGTCAGCGAAGCGCAGGCCGAGGCATTCCTCGCCGGCACGGGCGAGACCTACGGGACGGCGGCGGCCGCGGTCTGCGCGTCGGTCACCAATGTCGATGCCTCGACATATGCCGACCCGACCGAGGCCACGATCTACACGGCGAACGGTGCGGCCGTCGACGTTCTGGTGCAGACCAGCCAGCAATAGGGAAGAATACGTTTGGGAGCCAAAGAAAAACCCCCGCGAGCCAAAGGCTTGCGGGGGTTTCTTTGTGTCGAAAGAAACTTAGCGGGGCGCTTCAGAGAAGGCCTTCGCGCTGCAGTTTCTTGCGTGCCAGCTTACGGGCACGGCGGATCGCTTCTGCCTTTTCGCGCGCGCGCTTTTCCGACGGCTTCTCGAAATGTTGCTTGAGCTTCATCTCGCGAAAGACGCCTTCACGCTGCAGCTTTTTCTTCAGGGCACGAAGCGCCTGATCGACATTGTTGTCGCGAACACTGACCTGCATGTGGTTTTCACCACCTTTCTAAGTTGAGTTGCAAGGAATTGCAGGAGGTGGTCGTATAGCAAGGCGACCCCTACTTGTCCAGTACCGCCGGAAACGGCAGCGAAAGGAGTGTTGCCAATGACAATGCCACAGGAAACCGCCCGGACCCAGCTTCTGGACGCCATCGTCACGCATGTCCCCTTCGACGGCTGGACGGATCGTGCCTTCAATGCCGCGATCCGCGATACCGGGCTCGACGTGGGCCTCGCGCGTGCCGCCTGTCCACGCGGGGCGCAGGATCTCGCCGCCGAACATCACCGACGGGGTGACGAAGCGATGGTCGAGCGGTTGAAGACCGAAGACATGTCCGAGATGCGGTTCCGCGACAAGGTCGCCGCCGCGGTGCGGTTCCGTATCGAGGCGGCGGGCGACAAGGAACTGGTGCGGCGCGCCACGACGCTCTACGCGCTGCCGACGAATGCGGCCGAAGGCGCCAAGCTGATATGGAACACCGCCGACGCGATCTGGGAGGCGCTGGGCGACACATCGGACGACGTGAACTGGTACACCAAGCGCGCGACGCTCTCGGGGGTCTATTCCTCGACCGTGCTCTACTGGCTCGGCGACACGAGCGAGAACAGCACAGCAACTTGGGCCTTCCTCGACCGCCGCATCGACGACGTGATGCAGATCGAGAAGCTCAAGGCGCAGGTGAACAAGAGCCCGACCCTGTCGAAGCTGCTGGCCGGTCCGAACTGGCTGCTGGGCCAGATCAAGGCGCCGAACCGGATGGCACGGATGAACCTTCCGGGAAGCTGGACCAGCCCGCGCCGCTAGAGGATCGTGCCGAGAACCAGCGTGTGCGCGGCGGCAATGCCGAGGTTGGCGCGCACCACCGGGTGAGTGAGTCCCAGCGCGGGCGCGGTGGCCAGCTTGTAAACGATCTGCACCGGCAGCAGAACAAGGCCGATGGCCAGCGCGACCTCCGCGCGGCCGGACAGCAAGGCCCCCAACACGACCGCGCCGGCAAGCAGGATCGCGCCGTAGAGACAGGCGAGGATGCGCCGCGCGGGACCGTCGGGACCGAAGGCCGCTCGGGCGCCGTGCCCGTCTTTCCAGATCATGAAAAGCACCGGGACAAGCACCGTGCAGTTCAGCGCGAAGGCGGCGGCAAGCATCCGGGGCTCCTGTTGTAATCGCACCTGTTCTCGCGGACAGTGCTGGAATTACGCGCAACAGGTACAAGAGGATCAGGACGCATGGGCAAGACGATGCGGGCAGTCGAAATCACCGAGGCGGGCGGGCCGGACGTGCTGCGCCTGACCGAGCGCCCGGTGCCCGAACCCGGCCACGGTCAGGTGGTCCTCAAGGTGGCCTGGGCGGGTGTGAACCGGCCCGACGCGCTGCAGCGCGCGGGGCTTTACGCGCCGCCGCCGACCGCCAGCGACCTGCCGGGGCTCGAAGCCTCGGGAACCGTGGTGGCGATCGGCGACGGCGTCACCGGGGTCGCGGAGGGCGACGAGGTCTGCGCGCTGTTACCGGGCGGCGGCTATGCCGAATACGTGGCGACACCGGCGGCGCATTGCCTGCCGGTGCCGGCGGGGATGGGGCTGAAGGAAGCCGCCTGCCTGCCCGAGACCTATTTCACCGTGTGGTCCAACGTCTTCAAGCGCGGTGGCCTCGAGGGCGGGGAAAGGTTTCTCGTGCATGGTGGGTCAAGCGGGATCGGCACCACCGCGATTCAGCTTGCGAATGTCTTCGGCGCGCGCGTCTTCGCCACGGCCGGATCGGACGAGAAGTGCCAGGCCTGCCTTGATCTCGGGGCGGAAGAGGCGATCAACTACCGCGAGGCGGATTTCGTCGAGGTGATGCGCGCGCAGGGCGGGGCCAACCTGATCCTCGACATGGTCGGGGGCGATTACATTCCGCGCAACCTCTCGGCCCTTGCCGACGATGGTCGCCTGGTGCAGATCGCCTTCCTGCAGGGTCCGAAGGTCGAGATGAACTTCGCCCAGCTGATGACCCGGCGCCTGACGATGACCGGCAGCACCCTGCGCCCCCAGAGCGATCTGGCCAAGGCGCGCATCGCGCAGGATCTGCGCGAAGCGGTCTGGCCGCTGCTCGAGGCCGGGCGCGTGGCTCCGGTCATGGACCAGGAATTCGCGCTGGAAGACGCGGCACGCGCGCATGAGCGGATGGAGGGCTCGGGGCACATCGGGAAGATCGTGCTCAAGGTCGGTTGAGGCGCGCCGAAGCCTGTCGAAATCGAATCAGAGGGAAATGGCCATGTCCAGAACTGTCGTCATCGAAGCCTTCGGAGGACCGGATGCGCTCGAGGTCGTGGACCGCAACGTCGGCGCGCCGGGCAAGGGCGAAATCCGTATTCGGCACGAGGCCAGCGGGCTCAACTTTATCGACGTCTACCAGCGCACGGGGCTTTATCCGCTGGACCTGCCTCACCCGCTTGGCATGGAAGCCGCAGGCGTCGTCGAGGCGGTGGGCGAGGGAGTCACCCATCTGAAGGAGGGCGATCGCGCGGCCTATGCGGCAAGCCCGCCCGGCGCCTATTGCGAGGCGCGGGTGATGCCGGCAGCACAGGTCTGTCCGCTGCCCGACGCGATCTCTTTCGAGGTCGGCGCCGCGATGATGCTGAAGGGGCTGACCGTGAACTACCTCTTCCACCGCACGACGCCTATCGCCAAGGGCGATACGGTCCTGTTTCATGCCGCTGCGGGCGGCGTCGGGCTGATCGCCTGCCAATGGGCACGCTCGGAAGGCATTCGCCTCATCGGCACCGCCGGGACGGACGAAAAGTGCCAGCTGGCACGCGACCACGGAGCAGAGGAGTGCATCAACTATCGGGACGCCGATTTCGTCGAGAAGGTACGCAAGCTGACCGACGCGGCGGGTGTTGACGTGGTCATGGACGCGGTCGGCAAGGACACGTTCGAGGGGTCGCTGGACTGCCTGAAACCCTTGGGCATGATGATCTCCTTCGGCAATGCCTCGGGTGCCGTGCCGCCCTTCGCGCTGGCGACGCTGGCCCAGAAGGGCTCGCTCAAGATCACGCGGCCCACGCTGTTCACCCATATCGCCCGGCACGAGACCTGCCAGGAGATGGCGCGGGAGCTTTTCGACAAGATCGAAAGCGGGGCGGTCACGATCAGGATCGACCAGCGTTTCGCGCTCGAGGACGTGGCCGAGGCGCATCGCGCGCTCGAGGCGCGCAAGACCACGGGCAGTACGGTCCTATTGCCCTGAGCGCAGCATCGGAAACCTTTTGTTAAGCCTTGTCCGGCTAGGCTCGGGGTACGGCACGGACCGGGGAGGCCCGTGCAGGTTCCACGGAGAAGCGCCTTAGGATCAGGGGCTTGCATCACGGGCCCGCGCCATCGACCGGATAGCGCGGGCCCAACTTGTGCGCGCATCTCCGGCTCGGTGAAAGGATCTGCGGACAGCGTCCCCGCTGGTGTCAGGGAATAGCCTCGAACATCGCGTCGTCCAGGCTGCAATCCGCCCGGACGTCGCGCCCGCAGGATCGCGGTTCGAGGTCGCGCGTGAGGCAGATTCGCGCTTCCTGTATGTGGCCCGCGCGGCAGGTGACGGTGATCCCGTCGCGCCCGAATTCGGGATTGGCACGCAGGAAAGCGTCCTCGACGACCCGCGCCGGCAGGCGCACGGCTTCGTCGAGCTTGCGGAACACCTCAGGGCGAACCACGCCTCCGTAGGCCGCGCGCGACAGCGCGAAGTAATCGGCCGGATCGAGCCCCGAACAGACCCCGTGCTTCTTCCACTGGTGCCAGGCGAGCCCGCCCGATCCCATGATGTCTGCCATCGCGCCGGTCATGCCGCGGCTTGGCGGGCGCACGTGCACCGGGCAGTAGGACGGGTAGCCGCTCTCGTACTGCGGCCAGAGACCGTGCAGGATCCATCCGTGATCGGCACGCGGGTCGCACTGGTCGGACCCGCGCGCCGCGCCTTCCAGCGCGCACCAGTTCGGCGACCAGCTGAGCGACAGCACGTAGTAGTCGAATTCGCCCGCCTTGTCGCCGTCGGCCCAGGCCGGCAGGCAGAGCAGGCACCAGATCAGAATGCTCCGCATTCGCCTCTTTCCTTGTCCGTCGCGGTTCACTATATAGGCCCCGAGTTCCCCCACAATGGAAACCGTTCTGCCCCGGCAGGACCGCCCAGCCAGGCGACGGGGAAGGTTTGTTCAAAGGAGCGACAGAATGGCAAAACCGATCATGGCGAAGGCCACCGCCGTGTGGCTGGTGGACAACACGACGATCAGCTTCAAGCAGATCGCGGATTTCGTAGGCATGCACGAACTTGAAGTCCAAGGCATCGCCGATGGCGACGTGGCCCAGGGCGTGAAGGGGTTCGATCCCATCGCCAACAACCAGCTGACGCAGGAAGAGATCGACGCGGCGCAGTCGAACCCGCTGCACAAGCTGAAGCTCAAGTTCAACGCGGCCGCGCAAGGCGAGGAAAAGCGCCGCGGACCGCGCTACACGCCGCTTTCGAAGCGCCAGGACCGCCCGGCCTCGATCCTGTGGCTGGTCAAGTTCCACCCCGAGCTTTCGGACGGCCAGATCGGCAAGCTGGTCGGCACGACCAAACCGACCATCCAGGCGATCCGCGAGCGCACGCACTGGAACATCGCCAACATCCAGCCGATCGATCCGGTCGCTCTCGGCCTCTGCAAGCAGAGCGAGCTTGACGCTGCCGTCCAGAAAGCCGCTGCCAAGAAAGCTGCCGACGCGCCGGTGATGACCGACGACGAGCGCCGCAAGCTTGTCAGCACCGAGCAGAGTCTCGGCATGGACACCGAGCCGAAGATCCCGACCGCGATCGAGGGGCTCGAGACCTTTACGCTGTCAGGCAACACGCCCGACGAGACCGAGGAACGGCCCAAGAGCGACTTTGCCGATGCCGACAGCTTCTTCAACCTGCCCGACGGGATGCACGGCGACGACGAGGACGAAGACGAGGACGATAGCGACGATCCGCGCCGCTGAACGGCGCGCAGGTCCGTCCAGACCGACAAGGCCCCGGTTGTCGACCGGGGCCTTTCGTTTTTGGTCGGCCGATGGTCTGCTGCCACGATTGAGTGCTGCGCATTCCGACATGCCCTGCGGCGCGCGTGCAACATATTGCGGACTTAGGTGTCTTTCGTGGGCAGCCGCGCGCGCGACTCTTGAGAACGGCGCCGGACCCTTTACAGATTCAACCATGACGCGTTGGTCCCCGACAGCCTTGTCCCCGCTCTCCCTTGCCCTGGCCTGCAGCCTGCTGGCCGGAACACCTGCACTTGCTCAGAAGTGCGGCGGGGATGGATCCTTGCGATTCCTCGGGAAGACCCGGGACGACAGTCAGACGGTCTGGCTCTCGCGCACGCGCGACGCAGGATCATTCCAGTTGCAGACCAAGGGCAACAACGTGGTCGACACGTGGTCGAAATCGCGCCGCGGGCTGCGTCTGTCCCTGTCGCCCTTCGTATCGCAGGGAAGTGGTGGCACGCATGAACTCTACAGCCTGCAGGGCAACAAGCCCTGTCTTATCGACACCCAGAACCAGAAAGGCGGTCTGACGCTGCCGCCCTGGCTGCACCGTCCCCCCGGAGGCGGTGGTATCGGTGGCGGCACGTCGAATGGCGGCAGCGGCGGCGGTTACGGCGGTGGAGGAGGAACCGGCGGCGGAAACGGCGGTAGCGGCGGAGGTTTCGGCGGCGGCGGAGGTGGCACTGGTGGAAGCGGCGGCGGATTCGGTGGCGCCGGCGGAGGCAATGGTGGCAGCGGGGGCGGAATTGGCGGCGGTGGAGGAGGAACCGGTGGCGGTGGCAGCATCGGTGGCGGTCCGTCCGGCGGCGGAAGTGGCGGCAGCGGCGGCGGATTTGGCGGCGGCGGCTCCGGTGGTGGCGGCGGGATCGCGGGCGGACCGACCGGGGGTGGCGGCGGTGGAACCGGCGGCGGGGGTGGCGGCACAGGTGGCGGTTCGGCTGGAGGCGGGGCCGGCGGCGGCACGCCGATTTCCCGCCCGGACCTGAACCTGCCGTCTGGAACACTGCCCGGCACGCGCCGGGTTCTCGGGCCGGGCGGCGTTCCGACCCTTTGCGTTGACCCGCGGACGCCGCGGGCGGTCGGCGCCGCCGAGGACCAGCGTCTGCCCATCTGCCCGGACGAACTGCTGGCCGAACAGGAGGCGCTGGCCCGCGCGCAGGGGGCCTCTTCGACGCCCGGGCGCTACAGCCTCGAGCCGAGCCTTTGGAACACCTGGGCCGACGCGACCTACACCGATATCGACGACGACAGATTTGGCAGCGGCAGCGAATCCGACATCGCCATGTTGAGCTTCGGGCTGGACCGCAGAGTCAGCGAAAACCTTGTGCTGGGGTTCTCGGCCTCGACGCAGGAGGCCCGGAGCGAAGCCTTCGACGGCGCCATCGACATCGACACCGACGGCGTCACGTTCGGTCCCTATTTTGGCGTGCGCCTGTCCGACAACTGGTCAATGGACGGTGCGATCACCTGGGGCGAATACCAAAGCGATGTTTCGTTGCTTGCACTGCAGGGGGACTACGACAGCGACAGCGTCGGCGGGTCGCTGAACCTGCACGGTTTTTTCACCGCGGGCGAGACCATCATCCGGCCAAGCTTCTCGCTGGACCTCACACGCTACGACTCGGAGGATCACGTCATCGCGGGCCGGGTGCGCGGGCGCGACTTCTCAGTGGAGCTCGCTGGCAGCGCCTACAACTACGGAACCTTATCGGCCGAGACCGAGTTCAGCCGCGTCTTCGTCGGAGAGAACGGCAACACGTGGATGCCCTATGCCACCATCGGCGCGCTTTACGAATTCGAGCGGCCCGATCAGGGCGGGGTGCTGACGCGAAACCTGACCCTCGAGGCGCCGTCGCGCTGGTCGGGTTCGGTGAGGCTGGGGTTCCGGGCGCAGGTGGCGCGCCGGTTCAACGTCGAGGCGAGCCTGGGCTATCTCAGCATCGGGCAGGGCGGGCTCGACGAAACCGAAGCCCGGCTGTTCGTGTCCTACGGCTTCTGACGACCTGCGGCGCGGCCCCGGCCGGTACTGCTGCCTGTCGATCGACCCTTCGCCTTGACCGCCGTCGTCCGCGGCAGGTCAACGTTGCGCATTCGTGTCGCCGTTCCGCCACACCGGACAAGCCCCGGAAAGAATTTCGGAATCGGCCGATTTTTCTCTTGAACGAATCCGCGCATGGCTTAAATGCGCCTCCACAGACGCCAACGCACGCGCCTCTGGCCGGTCAGACCACCTTCTGGCTGACCCGCGTTTATGTAGCGACGGTAACGTCTCTTGAAACGACACTTGGGGCCCAAATCCCCCAACTGCTCTTTGGAGATGACCATGAACGCTACCGTCCACGGCGCCCTGCGCGCCGCAACGCCTGTCTTTGCCGACGCCGCAGCCGCTTTCATCGCGGCCAACAGCTTTGACAAGCCGACGCTGGTCATCAGCCGCGACCGGGTCGCGCGCCAGTACGATGCGCTGGCCGAAGGGCTGGGCCGTGCGCACATCCACTATGCCGTCAAGGCCAACCCGGCCACCGAGATCGTGCGCATGCTGGTCCAGAAAGGCTCGGGCTTCGACTGCGCGTCGCGGCAGGAAATCGAGCTCTGCCTCGGGCAGGGCGCCGATGCCGCGCATATCTCGTTCGGCAACACGATCAAGAAGGCCTCCGACATCGCCTTCGCACACAGCGTCGGCGTGACCATGTTCGCCGCCGATTCCGAAGCCGAGCTGGAAAAAATCGCCGAGAATGCGCCGGGGGCGAAGGTCTACCTGCGCCTGATCGTCGACAACGACAAGGCCGAGTGGCCGCTGAGCCGCAAGTTCGGCTGCGCGCCCTCCAAGCTGCCCGCGTTGCTCGACCTCGCCAGCGACCTCGGTCTCGTGCCCTACGGCCTGTCCTTCCACGTCGGCTCGCAGACCCGCGAAGCCGAGTACTGGGTGCCGGTGCTCGACCAGATCGCACCGCTCTGGCATGCCGCGCGTGCCGCCGGCCACGACCTCCAGTTGCTCAACATCGGTGGCGGTTTCCCGGCCTTCTACGGCCAGACCGTGCAGGCGCCGAAGGCCTATGCCGCCGAGGTGGTGGCCCTGGTCGAGGCACGGTTCGGCGAAGTGCCGGAACTGATGGCAGAGCCGGGCCGCGGCATGGTCGCCGAGGCCGGCCACATCGTGGCCGAGGTGCTGCTGGTGTCGAAGAAGTCCGAGGATGACCTGCACCGCTGGGTCTATCTCGACATCGGCCGCTTCTCGGGGCTTGCCGAGACCGAGGGCGAGGCGATCCGCTACCAGTTCGTGACCCGCCACGACGGCGGCGAGACCGGTCCCTGTGTTCTGGCCGGACCGTCCTGTGACAGCGCCGACATCCTCTACGAGAAGCGCCCCGTGAACCTGCCGCTGGACCTGCGCTGCGGCGACCGCGTGGTGATCCGCAACTGCGGCGCCTACACGTCGAGCTACTCGTCGGTCGGCTTCAACGGCTTTCCGCCGCTCGATGTGATCGTTCTCTGAACGAGGGATCGCGCGGAAAACGGACCGCCCGCACCGGGGAGGCGCGGGCGGTCTTTTCTGTTTCAGCACTTGTGCGGTCCGGAGATTCTTGCGCATTCGATGACACGGATAAGGAATTGGCCTGATGTCGATGGTTGCGCCAGAGGCGGCGAGACCATGCTAATCGAGCAGTTCAGCGCCGTCCGTGTTAAGGTGCCTGCCGAACGCATCGACCTGGGTGTGCCGTCTGTTGGGAGATTTCGCCTCATCCTTGACCAACTGGGGTCCGGCCGCGGGCCTTGCCGCGTCGATGATGGGCCTGACCGCGTTTGCCGGGCTGCTCAACCGCGAGCGCAAGGATGAGATCGCTCTCTGGCTCATGGGCGCCCAGACCGAAATCAACTGGGCGAAAAGCTTCGTATCTCTTTTCGACGCGGTGTTCGGTCGCAACCATTTTTCTGTCCGATGCTTCCTGCGGTCCGCTGCAGCATCCCTCGTTGCGGTGGTCGTCATCTGGCTTCTCATGGGGCGAAGTGAAGCGGTTGGGGTCCGTCTGCAAAGCGATCTGGAATTTGGGTCGGTGCTGCTCTTCGGTCTCGCGATCAACGTTCTGGCCGACTACGCATCCCTGCTCGAAACACGGCTTCTGCTGTCACGCATGCCGCGCCGATGGCTGTCGCAAGCCGGTGTCCTGCTGCTCGACCTGCTGTTTTCTGCGGCAATCATCTGGGTCGCGATATTCGTGGTGCTCCGCAGCCCGCTTTACGCAGGTGAAATCGAAACACTCGCCGAGGTCCTGGGCGTCTTTTCGGTCTTCTCGGTGTTCTTCTATTCGACTTTCCTGACGTCGCTCTGGACCTGGGCCTATATCGGGTCGACCTGGCTGATGCGAGCCTGCAAAGGTCTTCGGATAGCTGACTGGCTCGACGTTGAGCATCGTCCGATCATGGTTCTGTCGAACCTTGTCGGTCTGACGACCTTTCTGGGCGCGCTCGTCGTCTCGGGCGCTCTGACACGCGGAGAGACGGGGCTGACGGTGGCCGATCGCGCGCTCTGTTCCGTCTTCCAGGGCCGCGTGTGTCTCGATGTCGCCGCGCTGACGCCCGCCGAGGAGGCGCAACTCCAGATGCTCCGTCTGGCATGCGTCGGCGGAGAAACCAGGGGCTGCGCGGACCCGCGTTTCCTGTGGTCGGGCGAGATGGGGCTTCGGGACGCAGCGAAGCTCTACGACCGTGCCTGCAAGAGCGACATCCCCGCGGGTTGCACGTATTTGGGACGAGTCTCAGCAATGATGGCGTCGGACGCATCGGTAGCATTCGACCTCTTCCGCCGAGGATGTGCCGGAGGACACGGCGTCGGGTGTTTCCGCGTGGCGCTTGCCTACGAGTTCGGCATCGGAGTGGTCGAGGATCTCGGGCAAGCGACCGATCACTACGAAACGGCGTGCCGTCTGGGTCACCAAGGGTCCTGCGAATGGGTTCGGAACCGCGACTCCGACTGAACCGGATGTGCAGCCAGCCTCAGTGGATCAACGACCCGCCGTTCACGTCGACCTCGGTGCCGGTGCAATAGGCCGACAGGTCCGAGGCTAGAAAGAGCGCGCAACCGGCCACGTCCGACGCCTCGCCCGCGCGGCCCATCGGGATGCCGGCGAGGATCTGTTCGTGCATCTGGGGCGTCAGCTTGCCAGCGGTAATGTCGGTGGCGATGAAGCCGGGGCAGATCGCGTTGACGCGAATGCCGTCGGGGGCGAGTTCGCGGGCCATTGCCTTGGTCAGCCCGAGGATGCCGGCCTTGGCGGCCGAGTAGTGCGGGCCGCCGAAGATGCCGCCGCCGCGCTGGGCCGAGACCGAGCTGAGGTTGACGATGCTGCCGGAGCCCTGGGACCGCATTCCGGGGATCGCCGCCTGGCTCATGTAGAGCGTGCCGCGCAGGTTCACGTCGAGGACGGCGTCGTAGTTCTCGGCTTCGATTTCCATGAATTTGAGTGGCTGGGTGATACCGGCATTGTTGACCAGCACGTCGATGCGGCCCCAGCGCTGCTGCAGCGTATCGACCGCCGCGGCGCAGGCGGCCTTGTCGGTGACGTCGCAGGCGAGGCCCACGTGATTCGAACCGATCTCGGCCGCGGCCGCGGCGGCCGCAGCTTCGTCGAGGTCGAGGATTGCCACCGTCGCCCCCTGCGCGGCAAAGAGCGCCGCCGTCGCCTTGCCCAGCCCGCGCGCGCTTGCCGCGCCGGTCACGACCGCGAATTTTCCGTCCAGCAAGCCCATCTCAGTCTCCTTCTTTGCTGCCACGCTCCGGGTCAGAGCCAGCCCTTGATCCGTTCCGCGACCTTTTCCACCGAGAGGCCGTACATATCGTGTAGCGTCGGCAGCGCGCCGGCCTCGAGGAAGGCGTCGGGCAGGCCGATCTGGCGGAAGGCCGGCGCGAGGCCGGCGCGCAGCAGCGTCGCCGCCACCGCCTCGCCCAACCCGCCGATCACCGAGTGGTTCTCGGCGACGACGACCAGCCGCCCGCCTTTTGCGGCCTCGGCGCAAATGGTCTCGGTGTCGAGCGGCTTGATCGTCGGGACGTGCAGGACCGCCACGCCGATCCTGTCTGCCGCCAGCCGCTCGGCGGCATCGAGGGCACGCATGGTCATGAAACCCGAGGAGATCACCAGCACCTCCGCGCCGTCTCGGATCATCTGTGCCTGTCCAAGCCGGAAGGTGTAGTCGGGCTTGTGGCGCGTCAGTACGCTGGGCACGTTGCCGCGCAGCAGCCGGGCGTAGACCGGGCCGGGATGGGCGGCGATCTCGGGCACCATCCCGGCGATGTCGCAGGCGTCGCAGGGATCGACGATGGTCATTTCGGGCAGGCCGCGAAAGATCGCGAGATCTTCGGTCGCCTGGTGGCTCGGCCCGTAGCCTGTGGTCAGGCCGGGCAGGGCGCAGACGATCTTGACGGGCAGGTTTTCCTCGGCAATGGCCATGGCGATGAAATCGTAGGCCCGGCGCGCGGCGAAGACGGCGTAGGTCGTGGCGAAGGGGATGAATCCCTCGCGGGCAAACCCGGCGGCGGCGGACATCAGCAGCTGCTCGGCCATGCCCATCTGGTAGAACCGGTCCGGCATGTCGCGGGCGAGAATGTGCAGGTCGGTGTACTTGCCGAGGTCGGCGGTCAATCCGACGATGCGGTCATCCTGACGGGCGAGGTCCACGAGCGCATGTCCGAAGGGCGCCGACACGGTATCATATCCTTCGGCCGCCAGCGATGCGATCATCGCTGACGTCGCCTGACGCTCTGCTGCCGGGGCCGGTCTGCGCGGAGCGTGCTTGCGGGCCATCGGGTCACGCGTCATTGCGGCATGCCTTCGTCGAGCACGGCCAGCGCCTGCGCCCATTCCTCGGGTTCAACGCGCACGAAATGGCTGCTTTCGCGGGCTTCGAGGAAGGGCACGCCCTTGCACATGGTGGTGTCGAAGAGGATCACGCGCGGCTGTGGTTCGCTCAGGTTTCGCGCCGCGTCGAAAGCGGCGACAACCGCATTGAGGTCGTTGCCGTCGACGCGCTGCACATGCCAGCCGAAGGCCGCCCACTTGGCTTCCAGCGGTTCGGCGCAGAGCATCTCGGTCGCCTTTCCGTCCGCCTGCTGGTCGTTGAAATCGACAAGGCAGATCAGGTTGTCGAGCTTCCAGTGCGCACCCGACATCGCCGCCTCCCAGGTCGAGCCTTCGCCAAGCTCGCCGTCCGACATCAGGTTGTAGACGAAGGCGGGGTTGGTCTTGCGCTTCAGTGCCAGCGCCATGCCCACGGCGATGCCAAGCCCCTGTCCAAGGGAGCCCCCGGTGATCTCCATCCCCGGCGTGTAGGAGGCCATGCCGGACATCGGCATTCGGCTGTCGTCCATGCCGTAGGTCTCCAGTTCCTCCTCGGGCAGGATGCCCGCCTCCATTAGCGTCGCGTAAAGCGCGATCGCATAATGCCCGATCGACAAAAGGAACCGGTCGCGCCCTTCCCACTCCGGGTCGTCGGCGCGGTAGTCGAGGGCGTGGAAATAGGCGGCGGCGAGCACGTCGGCAATGCCGAGCGCCTGGCCGATATAGCCTTGTCCCTGCACCTCGCCCATGCGCAGCGCCTTGCGCCGGATGTTCCAGGCGCGGCGCGCGAGCGAGGTATTCGAAAGCCGTGCCGGGCTTTCCGTTGGCGGCATGTCTCCTCCCGTGCCGTCTTTTCCCTCGGCACCGGGATAGCGCATTGCAGGGCCGATGTCTTTCGTGAAAACTCCGGCCCGAGCGCCGGCGCAGGGTCGCGGCACCAAGCCGGGGGGACGGCATGAGACTGGGATTGGGAAGCTATGCCTTCCGCTGGAACATCGGGATCGGCGATCAGGTGCCTCAGACCCCGATGACCGCCTTCGACGTGCTCGACGCGGCGGAGCGTCTGGGCCTCGAGGTCGTGCAATATGCCGACAACCTGCCGCTGCACAAGTTGTCCGAGGCCGATCTCGACCGGTTGCGCGCGGCGGCCGAAGCGAAGGGCATCACGCTCGAACTTGGCACCCAGAGCTTTGATGCCGAGGACGTGCGGCGCTACCTCACGATCGGCCGGCGTATCGGGTCGAAGCTGCTGCGCGTGGCGCTCGATGCGGGTGATGCGCGGATGCCGGTGCCGGAACTGGCCAAAGCCTTGCGGCCGCTCCTCGACGAGGCGCGCAATGCGGACATCCGCATCGCCATCGAGAACCATTTCAACTATCCCTCGCCGCGGATGGTCGAATTGCTCGAGACGGTCGACGACGATGCGCTGGGTGTCTGCCTCGACGTCGCCAATTCGATCTGCGCAGGCGAGTGGCCCGAGGAAACCGTGCGCCTTCTCGCACCGTTCACGATCAACCTTCATCTCAAGGACTACCTCATCACGCCGGACCGGCACGGGGTCGGCTTCTACATCCACGGCGTGCCGCTTGGCGAAGGGCGTGCGCCGATCCCCTGGCTTCTCGACCAGCTGGCGCATTGCCCTGCGGACATGAGCGTGATCCTGGAGCACTGGCTGCCACTGGATGGAGACGCCGAAGCCGCGCGCGACCAGGAAGGTCCGTGGCTCGAAAAGACCGTGGCGGCGGCGAAAGGCTTCGTGGCGGGCCGCTAGAGCGCCTTGCGCGCGCGCATCGCGGCGGTGATCGTGCCGTCGTCGAGGTAGTCGAGTTCGCCGCCGATCGGCACGCCCTGGGCCAGCGAAGTCAGCGTGACCTGCCCGTCGAGCCGGTCGGCGATGTAGTGCGCCGTGGTCTGCCCGTCGATGGTGGCGTTGAGCGCGAGGATCACCTCGCGGATGTCCTCGGACGCGACGCGGTCGATCAGGCGCGGGATGCGCAGCTCGTCCGGTCCAACGGCGTCAAGCGCGGACAGCGTGCCGCCCAGAACGTGGTAGCGGCCCTTGAAGACCCCGCTGCGCTCCATCGCCCAGAGATCGGAGACGTCCTCGACGACGCAAAGCTCCCCGTTCGCGCGTTTCTCGGAAGCGCAGATGTCGCAGACATCATCCGTGCCGATGTTGCCGCAGTTCAGGCATTCTCGTGCCGTGGCGGCGACGGTCTGCATCTTCTCGGCCAGGGGCGCCAGCAGGAGGCTGCGCTTGCGGATCAGGTGCAGAACGGCACGGCGCGCCGAGCGCGGCCCGAGCCCGGGCAGGCGCGCCATCATCTCGATCAGGGCGTCGATATCCTTGGTACTGCTCACGTGGCCTTGTCTCCGGCCGTTTGTCCGCCATTGCGCGCGGCTCACCCCGAACCGGATGCGCTGCGCAGAGTCTAGGGACGTGGCCAGGAAAGACAAGCGGGATGGGCCGCGCGGCTCAGTCGTCGTCAAGCAGGATGCGCGCCGCGTTGCCTTCGCTGTCATCGTACTGGTCGTGCCGCATGGTCCAGAAGAACGCCGCGACGCCGAGCCCGCCAAGGATCAGCGATACCGGGATGAGGACAACGAGGACGTTCACGGCACTCTCCTGATGCGCAGTGCGTTCAAGAGCACGGTAACCGAAGAGGTCGACATCGCCAATGCGGCGATAAGCGGCGTGGCAAGACCGGCGAGGGCGATCGGCACGGCGACGATGTTGTAGAGGGTGGCGATCGTGAAGTTTTGGCGTGACAGGTGCACGGCGGCGCAGGCGACGCGGTGCAGCTGGGGCAGCGTCTCCATCCCGTCACGCAGCAACACGACGTCGGCGGCGTTGCGCGAGGCATCGAGTGCCGAAGACGGCGCGATCGACACGTGTGCCGCCGCCAGGGCAGCGGTGTCGTTGAGCCCGTCGCCCACCATCAGCACGCGGTGTCCGGCCAGGGCCAATCCGGACAGCAGGTCGTGCTTGGCCTCGGCGCTCACTTCGGCGCGCGCATCCTCGATCCCGAGCGATGCGGCCACGTCCGCCACCCGCTCCGCGCAGTCGCCGCTGACAAGCTTCACGACGAGGCCGGCTTCCTGCAGGGCCGCGACGGTTTCGCGCGCACCGGGGCGCAGGCGTTCGGAGGTGGGTACCGGCAGGGCCGGGTCGTTGCCGATGCGCAGGCAAAGCGCGGAGGTGTCCTCGCCGAGCCAACTGCCCTTGCCAAGCCGGACGATCCGGGCGCCGAGCCGGCCCTCGATGCCGCAGCCCCTGACCTCCGTGATACCGCTGAGCTCGGCGGGTGCGACCTCTGCCAGCGTCTCGGCCAATGCGCGCGAGACCGGGTGATCCGAGCTCTGGGAAAGCGCGCGCAGCACCGATCTTTCGGTCGCACCGAAGCCTTCGGCATCGACGTCGACACCGGGCAGGGTCAGCGTCCCGGTCTTGTCGAAGACGACCGTGTCGATCTCGGCCAGCCGTTCGAGTGCCGTGCCCGACTTCACCAGCACGCCCAGCCGGTAGAGCCGCCCGATGGCCGCCGTCGCCACGGCCGGCACGGCAAGGCCGAGCGCGCAGGGACAGGTGATGATCAGCACCGCGATGGCGACGTTGAGCGCGTGGCGCACATCGCCGTCGAAGGCAACCCAGCCGAGAAAGGCCACCAGCGCCAGAAGGTGCACCACGGGCGCGTAGACCTGCGCGGCGCGGTCGGCCAGCGCGGTGTAGCGGTTGCGCGCGGTCTCGGCGGTCTCCACCAGCGCCGCGACGCGTCGCAGCGTTGTGTCCGGTCCGACGGCGGTCGCCGTGACCTCGATGGCCGGGCCGAGGTTGACTTCGCCGGCCTGCACGACTGCGCCTGCCTCAAGGGCGACCGCCTCGCTTTCGCCGGTGAGGAAGGACCGATCGGTCAGGGCGCCGCCGCCCTGCAGGACACCGTCGACCGGCACCCGCGCGCCGGTCGGGATCAGCAGCCTGTCGCCGACGACAAGTTCGGAAAGCGGGACCTGCTCGGTGCGCCCCTCGCGCAAGCGCTGGGCGCGCCGCACCTCGAGCGCCGAAAGCTCCTGCGCCGCCGAACGCGCCTCGCTGCGGCTGCGATGATCGAGGTACCGCCCGATCAGCAGGAAGAAGGTCAGCGAAAGCGCGGCGTCGAAATAGGCGTGCCGGCCGCTGTTCAACGTCTCGTAGAGCGACATGCCCGCCGCCAGCAGGATCGCAAGCGAGATCGGCACGTCCATGTTGAGCCCGCGCGCTTTCAACGCCGCCCAGGCGCTGCGAAAGAACGGCTGGCCGGAATAAATCACCACCGGCAGCGCGATCATGGCCGAGATCAGGTGGAACAGATCGCGCGTGGCATCCTGCGCGCCGGACCAGACCGCGACCGACAGCAGCATCACGTTCATCATCGCGAAGCCCGCGACTGCGAGCCGCATCAGCAAGTCGCGTCCCGTCCGGTCGGCAGCGGGCGCCAGCGTCGCGGTGTCGAGCGGAAACGCCGCGAAGCCGATGTCCTGCAAGGCCTCGACGGCGGTCTCCGGCTCCAGCCCGGGCGCCACCAGCGACACCCGCTTGAGAGACAGGTTCACCCGTGCCGCGGCGACGCCGGGCAGGGCGGAGAGACGGCGTTCGATCTTGGCAATACAGGCCGCGCAGTGCATCCCGGGCACCGAAAGATAGAGCGTCGGGATCTCGCTGGCCTGCACCCTGTCCTGTGCCAGCGGCGCGGCCTCGCAGGCCGGGCAGGCGGAAACCATGGTCATTCCGCGACCTTCACGATCACGCGCTGCTTGAACAGCGTGCCGTCGGCGGCGCGCGCTTCGAGCCGCAGGTTCCAGTTGCCCGGACCGGCCGCGACATCGGCAACCAGCGCGTCACCGGTCCAGCGGAAGTCGGGTGTCTGGTCCCGCGCGACCGAGGTGGCGCGCCCGAAGACGGCGCTTTCGATCTCGGGTGATACCGGCGCGCCGTCCTCGATGACACGCAGGTAGAGCTTTCCGCCCGACACCTGTGCCGAGACGTCCCAGTTCAACGCGTCCTGCGCGTCGCGGTCGGCCTCGAATCTCTGGCTTGCGACGTAGGAATTGGCGGTCTCGAGCCCGGGGAAGGTGCGCACCGCGTTGACCGCGAGCACGAGGTTGACGGCGATGATGATGCCGAAGGCCACGGCAAAGCAGGTGAAGACGTGCCAGCCCTTGATTTCGCGGGTCATTCCCCACCCCTTCCGTTGAAGCTCGAAGTGCGCTCGGCCCGCTCCCCGGTTTGCGTGTCCTCGACCCAGATCGTGAGCTCGGTGATGTCGCCGGTCGCCGCCGGACTGTCCGGGGCCGCCGTGACGTAGAGCCTTTGCAGCTTGGTGATGTTCGCAGGCACCGTGACTTCGGCGCCCTCTGCGACGCCTTCCAGTTCGATGTTCAGGGCCGCGGCGCTGTCGACGCCGATCCGGAAGACCCGGTCGTCGCCCTGCATGTTGCGCAGGCGGACATCGTAGATGTTGCGTACCGATCCGTCGGACTGCACGACGAAAGTCGGATTGCGCACCGGAGAGACGGTAAGGTCGATGTCGCTGCGGATGAAAAGCGCGTAGAGCAGCGCGAGGCCGAAGGCGCCCCAGATCGCCGTATAGAGGATCGTGCGCGGGCGCAGGATGTGTTTCCAGACCGGTTTCGGCGGCTCACCCGCGATCTCGGCGGGCGCATCCGACAGCGCCAGATAGTCGATCAGCCCGCGCGGCTTGCCGATGCGCTCCATGACCTCGTCGCAGGCGTCGATGCAAAGCGCACAGGTGATGCACTCCATCTGTTGCCCGTCGCGGATGTCGATGCCCATCGGGCAGACGTTGACGCAGGCCATGCAGTCGATGCAATCGCCCAGGTTCTCGGCTCCGGCCGCCTTGCGGTGCTTGCCGCGTGGCTCGCCGCGCCATTCTCTGTAGGCCACGGTCAGCGTGTCGGGGTCCATCATCGCCGACTGGATGCGCGGCCAGGGGCACATGTAGATGCAGACCTGCTCGCGCATGAAGCCGCCGAAGACGAAGGTGGTCGCGGTCAGGATGGCGATGGTGACATAGGCGATCGACGGCGCCTGGAACAACGCGAGATCGCGCGCCAGCGTCGGCGCGTCGGTGAAGTAGAACACCCAGGCACCGCCGGTGGCGAGCGCGATCAGAAGCCAGACCGCCCACTTGGTCAGCCGCAGGCGGACCTTCCGGGCCGACCACGGGGCGTGGTGCAGGCGCACGCGGGCGTTGCGGTCGCCCTCGATCCAGCGTTCGACGAGAATGAAGAGGTCGGTCCAGACGGTCTGCGGACAGGTATAGCCGCACCAGACGCGGCCGAGCGCGGAGGTGAAGAGGAACAGGCCGATGCCCGCCATTACCAGCAATCCGCCGACGAAATAGAATTCGTGCGGCCAGATCTCGACGAAGAAGAAGTAGAAGCGACGGTTGGCGAGATCGACGAGCACCGCCTGGTCCGGCAGGTTCGGGCCGCGGTCCCAGCGGATCCAGGGGGTGAGGTAGTAGATGCCGAGCGTGATGCCCATGATCCACCACTTCAGGTTCCGGAAAAAGCCGTGCACCCGGCGCGGAAAGATCGGCTCGCGGGCGACGTAAAGGGAGGGAGGTGGTTCGACTGACGACATTTCACCTGTTCCGTTCACCGGTTGCCGCCCGTGGCGCGCGAGGCGGGCCGTTTCGCATCATGTGCCTCCCGAGGCAGTGCGCCCCGGCGGGACGGCTCTGCACCGGGAGGCTTGACCGCGCGGCGGCGCGGTCAACCGAAGGTCATTCGCCGCCGCCCAGACCGTGGACATAGGCGGAGGCCGCGCGCACGTCCGCCTCGCTCAGACGCTGGCCCCAGGCCGGCATGACACCGTAGCGCGAGTAGGTGACGGTCTCGGTCAGCGTGTCCCGGTCCCCGCCGTAAAGCCAGATCGCGTCGGCGAGGTTGGGCGCGCCCTGCGCGCGGTCGCCTTCCGCGTTCTCGCCGTGACAGGCCGAGCAGTTGTCCATGTAGACCTGTGTCCCCGCCTCGGCCAGTGCGGCATCGTGGTCCTCGTCCGACAGCGACAGCACGTATTCGACGACCTGCGAAATCTCCTCGTCGCCGAGAATCTCGCCGAAGGCCGGCATTTCCGAGTAATGGGCGTCGGGGTCGGTGTCGTTGCGGATGCCGTGGCGCACCGTGTGCACGATCGTGTCCATGTCGCCACCCCAGAGCCAGTCGTCGTCGAGCAGGTTGGGATAGCCCTTGGCCCCGGCCGCGCCCGACCCGTGGCATTGCGAGCAATGCGCGCGGAAGACCGCGGCGCCCCGCGCCACGGCGTAACGGTTGAGATCCTCGTTCTCGGTCAGCGAGGCCATCTCGACCTGTTCGAGCGCGTTCACGAGATCCTCGTTGCGCAGCTCGTGCGCGACAATCTCGGCCGCGACGGTGCCGCGCGACGACCAGCCCATCACGCCTGCCGTGGCGCCCGAGATCAGCGGCCACGCCGGGTAGGCGATGACGTAGATCAGCCCCCAGAGGATGGTCGCGTAGAAGGTCCAGAGCCACCAGCGCGGCAGCGGGTTGTTGAGCTCTTCGATGCCGTCCCAGGTGTGGCCGGTGGTCTCGATCCCCGTGACCTCGTCGATCTTGTTGCCGGACACGTTCTTCTTGTCCCTTTCTTCAGACATCGCCGGTCCTTTCGCGGTTCGTGGCCTCCGCGCCATCGGGGCGCGGCGCATCGTCGTTGAGGGGAATCTGGCTGATCTCGTCGTGAACCCGGCGACTGCCGGGCCGGAAGGCCCAGGCCACCGTGCCAAGGAAGAAGACCAGCAGCGCCAGCAGCACCCAGCTGTCGGCGATCTGGCGGAGCAGGGAATAGGTGTCCATCGTTCGCGCCTCCTATCGGCTTGCCGCGGGCGTGAAGGTCGAGAAGTCGACCATCGTGCCCAGCACCTGCAGGTAGGCGATCAGCGCGTCCATCTCGGTCAGTTCGGGCTGGCCGTCGAAGTTAGACACCACCGCGCCCGGATAACGCTCGAGAAGACCGTCGGTGTCGCCGTCGGGATTGGCCTGCACGCGGAAGTCGGCCCGCGCGGCCTCGATCTGCTCGTCGGTGTAGGGCACGCCGACGAAGCGGTGCGTCTCGAGCAGGTCCTGGATATGCGTGGCCTCGATCCGTGCGTCCAGAAGGTAGGCGTATTTCGGCATGATCGATTCCGGCACCACCGACTGCGGATCGACGAGGTGATCGACGTGCCAGGCGTCCGAATAGCGCCCGCCGACCCGGGCGAGGTCGGGTCCGGTGCGTTTCGAACCCCACTGGAACGGATGGTCGTACATCGATTCCGCCGCCAGAGAGTAATGCCCGTAGCGTTCCACCTCGTCGCGCATCGGGCGGATCATCTGGCTGTGACAGACATAGCAGCCCTCGCGCACGTAGATGTCGCGCCCGGCCAGTTCGAGCGGCGCGTAGGGGCGCACGCCGTCGACCTCCTCGATCGTGTTCTCGAGCCAGAAGAGCGGCGCGATTTCCACGATGCCGCCGATGGTGACGACCAGCAGAGAGAAGACCAGCAGCAGCGTCGGGCTTTTCTCGAGGATCGCGTGTCGTTCGATAATCGCGGTGTGGTGCGGCAGCTCGTTGGGGATCTCCTCGGGGAAGTCGGACGCCTGGCTCACCTTCGGATCCTTTTCGGCGCTCGGGACCTTTTCGTTGTCAACCATGATCGAAGATCCTCACTCTGCAGGGGTCGCTTGCGGCACCGGGGCCACGGCGGCTTTCTGTCCGCGGATCGTCATCCACATGTTCCAGCACATGATCAGCGCGCCGCCGAGGTAGAGCATGCCGCCGATCGCGCGCACCACGTACATCGGGAACTTGGCGGCCACGGTGTCGGCGAAGCTGTTGACGAGAAACCCCTGGTCGTCGACCTCGCGCCACATCAGGCCTTCCATGATCCCGGTGACCCACATCGAGGCGGCGTAGAGCACGATGCCGATGGTGGCGAGCCAGAAATGCCAGTTGATCGCCGGCATCGAGTACATCTGCGCGCGTCCCCATAGGCGTGGCGTCAGGAAGTAGAGGCAGGCGAAGGTGATCATGCCGTTCCAGCCCAAAGCGCCGGAATGCACGTGACCGATGGTCCAGTCGGTGTAATGCGACAGGGAGTTCACCGCGCGGATCGACATCATCGGACCCTCGAAGGTCGACATGCCGTAGAACCCCAGAGAGATCACGAACATGCGGATGATCGGGTCGGTCCGAAGCTTGTCCCAGGCGCCCTGCAGGGTCATCAGCCCGTTGATCATGCCGCCCCAGGACGGCATCCAGAGGATCACCGAGAACACCATGCCGAGCGTCGAGGCCCAGTCGGGCAGGGCGGTGTAGTGCAGGTGGTGCGGCCCGGCCCAGATGTAGAGAAAGATCAGCGCCCAGAAGTGGATGATCGACAGCTTGTAGCTGTAGACCGGGCGGCCGGCCTGCTTGGGCACGAAATAGTACATCATGCCCAGAAATCCTGCCGTCAGGAAGAAGCCCACGGCGTTGTGGCCGTACCACCATTGCGTCATCGCATCCTGCACGCCGGCGAAGACCTGGACCGACTTCGAGCCCCAGATGCTGACCGGGATGCTGAGGTTGTTGACGATGTGCAGCATCGCCACCGTGATGATGAAGCTCAGGTAGAACCAGTTGGCGACATAGATGTGCTTTTCCTTGCGGTAGAAGAGCGTCCCCATGAAGATCGCGAGGTAGCAGACCCAGATGATCGTCAGCCACAGGTCCACGTACCATTCCGGCTCGGCGTATTCCTTGGATTGGGTGGCGCCCAGCAGGTAGCCGGTGGCGGCCAGCACGATGAAGAGCTGGTAGCCCCAGAACACGAACCAGGCGAGTTTCGGGGCGAAGAGACGGACGCCCGATGTGCGCTGCACGACCCAGAAAGACGTGCAGATCAATGCGTTGCCGCCGAAGGCGAAGATCACCGCCGAGGTGTGCAGCGGACGCAGGCGTCCGAAGTTCGTGTAGGGCTGGCCCCAGTCGAAGTTGAGCCAGGGAAAGGCCAGTTGCAACGCGATGAAGGTGCCCGCCAGAAACCCGGCGATGCCCCAGAAGGCGGTAGCGATGACGCCCGCGCGGATCACCCCGTCCTCGTAGCCGGTCGCCGGGGCGGCCACGGGCCTCGGTTCGTCAATGCCGCGCAGCACCCAGATGAACATGCCCGCCGCGATCAGCATTATCAGCACCGCGTGCGCCTGGTAGGCGGCGTCATGCCCCCAGTTCGCCGCCAGCCCTGCAAAGATCGCGACGATCGCAAGCAAGATCAGCTTCACATATTCCATATCCGTCCCCCACCTGTCCCGGGTCGGTGCGCGCCAATTCGTGTCGCGGTGCGGCACCGTTTCATCTCAAGGTCGTCTTCAGTCCCGCCAGCGGCGCGGACCGGGCACTTCGTTGCCTTAGGTCATTATCGTAACACGTGTACTGCGCACTTCGCGTGCCGCACGACGTAATTGGCCGTCGAGCCAAGCAGGATATCGGCGAGCTCCGGCGCATGGGAGGCGATCACGATGCAATCGCAACCGTGCGTGTCGGCATGGCTGGTGATCTCGTGGCCGGCGCGCCCCTGGACCACCGCGGCCTTGGCGCCGTCGAGAGTCTTCGTCAGAGCCGCGAGGTCGGCCTCCATTTCCTCATGCCGCTTGCGGATCACGTCCGGCGGCAGGTACTCGCTGACGTAGTCCGGAATCGTCTCGACCACGTGTAGCAGCGTCACCGTGGCGCCCTCGTCGGAAAGCTGCCGGGCCACGTCGATGGCGGCCTCGACGTTGCGCGAATGATCGAGAACGACGGGAACCAGGATGTTGTTGTACATGGCCTATTCTCCTTCTGGCTGGCACGACACAAACACCATGCCGCAGTGCCGAACATTGACACAGATCAGTTTTCTCAACTGATCGGCCCGCCGTCCGCATCGTCGCCCGTGGCGACGTGCAGGGCGGACAGATCCTTGACTTCAAAGCGGCGCCGGTCGGCGAATTCGATCACGCCTTCGCGGCGCAGGGCTGTCATCTGCCGGCTCACGGTTTCCAGCGTCAGCCCGAGGTAATTCGCGATCTCGTCGCGCGTCAGCGGCAGAGACAGCGCAGCACCGGTTGCGCCGCCTCCGGCAAGGCTCTGGCGGCGCACGAGCATCTCGACGAAGGTCGCGATCTTTTCGCGCGCGGTCTTGCGCCCCAGAAGCAGCATCCAGTCGCGCGCCGCGTCCAGCTCGTCCAGCGCGATCTCGACCATCCGCTCGGCGACATGCGGAGTGGTCGTCAGCAGTTCCTCGAAGGCTCCGCGTTCGAAACAGCACAAGGTGACGTCGGTCACGGCGGTCACGTCGAAGTCGATCTGCGGACGGCCCGGGCGTCCGACGAAATCCGATGGCAGAAGCAGGCCGACCACCTGGGTCCGGCCGTCCTCGAGCGTCTTGCCGAGCGTCGCCACGCCCTTCACCACCGAGGCCACGAAATGCAGGTCGTCGCCGCGCCACAGGATCGTCTCGCCGGCCTTGTAGGTGCGGTAGGACTTGATCCGTTCGAGCAGCGAGAGCTCCTCGCTGTCGCAACGCGAGCAGATCGCCCGATGCCGGATCGGGCAGGCGTCGCACGTCACGCGAGTATTGAGCGAGATGGTCATGGGTTTGACCTGGATCAATGAGATAAGCCGCCGCTGTGATTAAGCGTAACCACATGCTGACGCATCATCAAGCTGACCTGCAAAGACTTTTCGACGCACGTGTACCGCGTTACACCAGCTACCCGCCCGCGAACCATTTTTCCGCGACCGCCGGAGGCGAGAACCAGGCAGCCTGGCTGGCGTCGCTTTCCGATGACGATGCGATCTCGCTCTACGTGCACATCCCGTTCTGCCGCAGGTTGTGCTGGTTCTGCGCCTGCCGCACGCAGGGAACGTCGAACCTGCGTCCGGTGGCCGCCTATGTGAAGGACGTGCTGCACGAAATCGGCCTCGTCGCCGCACGGATGACCGCCCGCCCCAGCCTGTCGCGCCTGCACCTCGGAGGCGGAACGCCGACGATCCTCGACGCAAGCCTGGCGAAGACTCTGCTCACCGGCATCTTCGACGCCTTCGATCCCGGCGAGGATTTCGAGTTTTCGGTCGAGATCGACCCGACCGAGGCTTCGGAGGCAGCGCTGCGGATGCTCGCGGAATTCGGCATGAACCGCGCCAGCATCGGGGTGCAGGATTTCGAGCCTGCCGTGCAGTCGGCCATCGGTCGCGAGCAGAGCTTCGCCCAGACAAGGCGCGCGGTGAAGATCCTCCGCAAGGCGGGAGTCCGGAGCCTCAATGTCGACCTGCTCTACGGTCTGCCGCACCAGACCGACGAGACGCTCGCGCGCAGTCTGCACAAGGTCCTCGACCTCGCGCCCGACCGGATCGCGCTTTACGGCTATGCGCATGTGCCCTGGATGTCCAAGCGCCAGTCGATGATCGAGGCGGCGACGCTGCCGCAGGCGCAGCAACGCTTCGAACTGGCCGAGGTCGCGCGGGCGCTTTTGCTGCAAAGCGGCTTCACCGAGGTCGGCATCGACCATTTCGCCCGGCCCGGCGACGGGCTGGCGCTGGCCAGAGATGCGGGCCGGCTGCGGCGCAACTTCCAGGGTTACACCGACGACACCGCAGAAACGCTGATCGGGCTCGGCGCCTCGGCGATCTCGCGTTTTGCCGGCGGCTATTGCCAGAACGCCGCCGCGACCTCGGCCTATTCGCGCATGGTGCGCGCCGATCGGCTGGCCGGGCAGCGCGGCTTCGTTCTGTCCTCGGCGGACCGACTGGCGGCGCGCATGATCGAACAGTTGATGTGCCACTTCACGCTCGACACCGGGGGCCTGGAGGCCGAGTTCCCGGGCGCCCGCGGCGATATCGCCAGCGCCACCCGGCGGCTTCTCGATACCTGGCCGGACCTCTGTCGGTACGAGGCGGGCCGGGTCGTCATCGCGCGGCGCGGACGCCCGCTGATCCGTGTCATCGCCGCCACGCTCGACCGCTTTGTCACACCCGGGATGTCGCACAGCCTTGCGGTCTGATCGCTGCTGCGCGGCGTGCAAGGGGCTGGATCGGGGGCGGGTGTTCGGCGCAGACTGCTCGCGGGCGGTCGACCGATGGCCGCCGGACTTGCAGGAAAGGAGAGCTGAATGAGTGCCTACCTGATTGCCGACATCAAGGTGACCGACGACGGCTGGATCCCCGAATACGCCGCCAACGTTCACAAGCTGGTCGAGAAGCATGGCGGGCGATACCTCGCCCGAAGCGGCAACATCGACACGCTCGAAGGCGCGGAAAGCGGCAGCACCCTTATCGCGATCCTGGAGTTCCCCTCGAAAGACGCGGTGACGGCCTTCGCGGAGGACCCCGAATACGCGCCTTACGGCAATGCCCGCCAGGCAGGCAGCGAAAGCTGGTTCCGGGTGATCGACGATACCGATATCGCCGGGACGATCCCCTACCTGACTGCGGGCTGAGATCTCACGCCCGGACGGCGGTCTCGACGGACAGGACCGTGGGCAGGTGGCGCGCGATCTCGGACCAGCGTTCGCCGCCGTCGACGCTGGCGAAGACCGAGCCGCTGTTGGTGCCGAAATAGAGCCCCGGCTGCGCTTCGCGGTCGGTTGCCATCGCCTGCCGCAGCACGGTGAAAAAGCAGTTCTTCACCGGAAGCCCCTCGGAATGACCGGTCCAGCGTACGCCGCCGTCGCTCGACTTCCAGACCGAGGCGGAAGCGTCCGGCGGGTATCGCCCGATCGAATCGCCGTTGAGCGGCAGAACCCAGATCGTTTCAGGATCGTGCGGATGCACCGCGATCGGGAAGCCGAAGGTCGACGGCAGGCCGGCCGCGATATCCTGCCAGCTGCGCCCGCCGTCGAGGCTGCGGAACACGCCGTGATGGTTCTGCTGGTAGAGCAGGTCGCCGCCGGACCCGTTCGTCGCCGCGCGTACGACGTTGTGGACGCAATGCCCGACCTCGTGCCCGTCGTCATGGGCATGACCGGGATGCGGCGCGTGGTCCACGGCATCCTCGTTCGAGCGTCGGTTGCGCCGGTCCCATGTTTCCCCGCCATCCTCGGTGGCGAAAACGCCCGCGGCGGAGATCCCGACCCAGAGCTTTTGCGGATCGTCCGCGCGCGCCACGATGGTGTGCAGCACCAGCCCCGCGCCGCCCGGCTGCCAGCTGTCGCGGGAGGGATGGTCCGTGAGGCCCGAAACCTTTTCCCAGCTTTCGCCACCGTCAGTGCTTTGGAACAGCGTCGCGGGCTTGGCCCCCGCGTAAAGGCAATCGTCGGTGCGGCCCAGCGACCAAAGCGCCGTGATCTCGCCGTCGAACGGCGCGGGCGGCGAAGGCTCCAGCCCGAATTGCTGCGCCATGTCCGGATCGTTTGCGATCCACGCGTCGAACTCGCCATTGGCAAGCTTGCTGAGTGACCAGCTGTCGCCGCCGTCCTCCGAGCGCCAGACGCCGGCGCCGTGCCAGTCGCTGCCGCCCGCGGCCCAGAGCCGCCGGCCATCCGTACTGCCCAGAACATGATTGATCGGCCAACCGTCGCAGAAGGGGCCGCGCACCTCCCAGGCCGCGCGTTCGTCATCGGCGTCGAGCAGGAAGGCGCCCTTGGTCGTTCCCAGAAGTATCGTCGTGGTCATCGTCTTGCTCCGATCCACTGGGGCCGTGTTCGGGCGCCCGCAGGCATCATGGGACCGATGGACCGAGTCGGGCAAGCGCTGGAAGGGTCTACCTGAGCTGGCTGTCTTTCGAGCCGCGCCGGTTGATACCGCCGCGCGTTGCGGGCTGGCCGTCACGCTCGCGTTGGCAGTCGATGCAGATCTTGACGCCGGGTACAGCGCGGCGGCGGGCCTCCGGGATCGGTTCCTCGCACTCCGCGCAGTGGGTCCAGCTTTCGCCGCTCGGCGCGCTGCGCGACTTCATGCGCTGCAACTCGTCCTCGATCGAGGCTTCGATCTGTTCGTTCACCGCGCCATCGCGCGCCCATCCGCCTGCCATATTGACCTCCCTGCGCGTCACCCAGACTAGCCGCATCGCCGGCCGCTGGCAAAGCCTTGCCCGCGTGGGCCCGCGGCCCGCGTGCGCGATGTTGCGGCTGCACGTGAAGCGTGCAACTCTGCACCTTGGATCACGGCGGATCAACCGCCGGACATGCGGGCACGGGAGAGCAAGGGCCATGATCTCGAGACGGGCAATTACCTTCGGAATTCCGGCGCTTCTCCTGACCGCCTGCGCGGGGGGCGGCGGCGTCTCACCATCTGCGGAGCCCGAATACCGCGCGGTGCCCAATTCGGGCTACGATGCCTGGGTCGCGGCCTTCAAGGGCCGCGCGGCCGGTCGCGGCATTTCGCAGTCCACGATCGACGCCGCGTTCCGGGGCGCGGGTTACCTGCCGCTCGTGGTCGAGCGCGATCGCAACCAGACCGAATTCACCCGAACGCTCGAGGACTACCTCGCCATCGCCGCCTCGCCCGAGCGGGTGTCGACCGGCAAGGCGATGCTGCGGCGCTACGGGTCGACACTGTCGGCGATCCAGGGGCGTTACGGGGTCGAGCCGCAAGTCGTCACCGCGATCTGGGGGCTCGAGAGTCGTTACGGCGAACAGCGCGGATCGGTCCCCGTGATCTCGGCGGTCTCGACGCTGGCCTACGACGGTCGGCGCGGCGCGTTTTTTGAACAGCAGTTGATGGCTGCACTGCGCATCCTGCAGCGCGGCGACATCAGCCCCGAGCGCATGACCGGAAGCTGGGCCGGGGCGATGGGGCATACGCAGTTCATCCCGACCTCCTTCGAAGCCTATGCCGTCGATTTCACCGGTGATGGACGCCGCGACATCTGGTCGGACGATCCTACCGATGCGCTTGCCTCCGCCGCCGCCTATCTCTCGCGCTCGGGCTGGCGCGCGGGCCAGCCTTGGGGTGTCGAGGTGCGGGTGCCCGCCGGCGTTTCGACCTCGGGCCGGCGCAGGCCGTCGCAATGGGCAGCGCTGGGCGTGCGCCCGGCCGCGGGCGGCAGCATCCCGGACTACGGAAGTGCGACGATCATCCGGCCCGGCGGGCGCGGCCCGGCCTTCATGATCTTTCACAACTTCACCGTCATCTCGCGCTACAACAACGCGACCAACTACGTGATCGGGGTCGGCCATCTCTCCGACCGTCTCGTCGGCGGCGCGCCGATCCAGGGCGATTTCCCGCCCGATTCAAAGGGCATGACGATCGACGACCGACGCGAGCTTCAGGAACGTCTGACCGCGCGCGGTTTCGACACCGCGGGCGCCGACGGGGTGATCGGTTCGAAAACCGTGGCTGCGATTTCGGCCTACCAGCAAAGTGCGGGACTGCCGGTCACCGGCGAGCCGTCACTGGACCTGCTGAACCGCCTGCGCTGAGCCTTTCGAGGCACAGGCGCGGCTTGCCGCCGCCGCTATGCAGGGCGGGGGGCCTATGATAGTATAGCCCAGCTTCTCCGCGCTCAGGAGGCCGGCAGATGTTCAACCCAACCGCCGTGGTTGCTGCGGAATTCGGGGATTACCTCTCCGAGACCTATCTGCAGTACTTCTCGGGGCGGAAAGCGGAATACGCTGCCTACATCAACGGATGCGCCCGCATGATGCTGGAGCGTCTGGGCAACTCGGACGCGCTTTATCACAACGCCGAGCACACGATGATGGTCACGCTGGTCGGCCAGCAGATCGTGCGCGGACAACTCGTCACCCAGGCCGTGCAACCCGAGGACTGGCTGCATTTCATGATCGCCCTGCTGGTGCATGACGTCGGCTATCTGCGCGATGTCTGCGAAGGCGACACCGATACCGAGGTCGTGATCAACGCCGCGGGCGACCGCGTCTGCCCGCCGCGCGGGGCCTCGGACGCCTACCTTGCGCCCTACCACGTGGATCGCGGCAAGCTCTACGCCGTTCAGCGGTTCGCCAAGGCCAGCCTGATCGACGAGCACCGGATCGCGAAGGCCATCGAATACACGCGCTTCCCTGTGCCCGAGGACCCGGCCTACCGCTGCACCGACAGCGAACCGGCACTGGTGCGGGCCGCCGACCTGATCGGCCAGATCGCCGACCCATTCTATCACCGCAAGATCAACGGGCTGTTCCACGAGTTCGTCGAAACCGGAATGGCCGCAAAGCTCGGCTACGAGACCCCGATGGACCTGATGGAGCAGTTCCCGAACTTCTTCTGGTCACAGGTGCAGCCGCTGATCGGACCGGCGCTGGGGCATCTCGAGCAGACGATGGAAGGCAAGCAGTGGGTGGCGCAGCTTTACAACCACGTCTTCCAGGTCTCGCATCGTGCCAGCTGTCTCGGCCCGTTCCCCGGGCCGCAGACCGCCGAGCCTCCACGCACCAACACGGCCTGAAACGCACGCGCCGACGACCGCGGACTTCGGCATCTGGCCAAGCCTGCACTGCCGTGGCATCGTCTTCCGGCGCAGAGGCACAGGGCCGGGTTTGCTTGCACGACTGAGATCGCTCTACGAGGACAATACGCCCCGGGCGCACCGGTTTCGCTATGCGTTGCTGGTCTTCGATATCGTCACCATCCTCTTCGTGATCGCGACGTCCTTCATTCCGCACACGCCGATCATCGAGAAGCTGGACATGGTCTTCGGCCTGCTCATCCTGTGCGATTTCCTCGTGCGGCTCTGGCTGGAGTCAGATCGCGGGCGGATGCTGCTGCGCCTGTCGAGCTGGGCAGACATCGCCGCCATCTTCTCGTTCCTTGCGCCGATCGCGGGCGAGGGGCTCGGGTTCCTGCGCATCCTGCGGACCTTGCGCCTCTTGCACACCTACCAGTTGCTCTACCGACTGCGCCGCGACTTCCGCTTCTTTCGCGAGAACGAGGACATCGTGCTGGCCTCGATCAACCTCGCAGTGTTTCTCTTCGTGATGACGGGCCTGATCTATGCCACTCAGGTCGCGATCAACCCGGACATCCGGAACTATGCCGATGCGCTTTACTTCACCGTCACCACGCTGACGACCACGGGCTTCGGAGACATCATCCTGACCGGTCCCTGGGGCCGTATGCTGTCGGTGGCGGTGATGATCTTCGGCGTCACCCTGTTCCTGCGTCTGCTTCAGGTCATCGTGCGGCCCGTGAAGGTCCGGCAGGAGTGCGGAACCTGTGGGCTGGTGCTGCACGACGCCGACGCGGTCCATTGCAAGCACTGCGGCGAAACCATCCACATCAAGACGGAAGGGACGGTCTGACCAGCGCGCGGAGTTTGCCCGGAACGGCCGAACCGGGTTACCGTGAGGGCGATAACCGCAGGAAAGGGGCGCAGGTGGACCTCGGACTGAAAGGCAAGCTTGCCGTCGTGACCGGCGCCTCGAAAGGCATCGGGCTCGGGATCGCCAACGCCTTCGCGCGCGAGGGCGCGCATCTCGTCATCAATGCCCGGGGTGAGGAGGCGATCGAAAAGGCGGCACGCGAGATCAGCGCGCGGCACAGGGTGCGTTGCCTGTCGGTCGCCGCGGATGTCGCCACCGCCGAGGGATGCGACTACGTGATCGATGCGGCGCAGGATTTCGGCGGCGCGGACATCTTCGTCTCCAACGCCGGCACCGGATCGAACGAGACCGTGGCCGAGGCTTCCGACGACAAGTGGATGGACTACTGGAACCTGCACGTGATGGCGGCCGTGCGCCTGTCGCGCGGGCTGGCCGACCAGATGGAGGCCAAGGGCGGCGGCGCGATGTTGATGAACGCCTCGATCTGCGCGGTGCAGCCGCTTTGGTACGAGCCGATCTACAACACCACCAAGGCGGCGCTGATGATGTTCTCGAAATGTCTTTCGACCGAGATGATCAAGCGCGGCATCCGCGTGAACACGGTCAATCCCGGCCTGATCCGCACGCCGGACTGGGAGAATACGACGCGCGAATTGCGCGGCGAGGACTGGGAGACCTACCTGCAGGAGGTCGCCGACGAACATGCCGACATCCGCCGCTTCGGCACGGTCGAGGAACTGGCCGATTTCTGCGTCTTCCTGTGTTCCCCGCGCGCAGCCTACAGCGTCGGTTCGGCTTACCACGTCGATGGCGGGATGCTGAAGACCGTCTGAGCGCGGTAGATCCGCGCCGTTCGGGCGGAACGACGCAATTTCGGTCTCACCAGCCTAACCCCGATGGATTTCGCGTGATCGTGTCGGTGGCCGCTTGCCTTGGGGTCAGGATGCGGACTAGGCAGGTGTGGACGCACATTGCCTCTCCCGGCGCACACGGCGCGACAACTTCCGCGAAGGATGACGCAGATGATCGACTTGTCCAGACGGGGCTTCAGGTTTCTGGCTCTGGTCCTGGCAGCAGGACCGGCGAGCCTTGCGGCGCAGGAAGGGCGGCCTCCGGCGGCAGTCACGGTGGTTGAGGTGCAGCCCGAGACCGTGACGTTGACCAGCACCCTGCCGGGACGGGTCGCGGCCTCCGCCGAGGCGGAGGTCCGTCCGCAGGTCAACGGCATCATCATCGAACGCCTGTTCCAGGAAGGCGCGTCGGTTTCCGAGGGTGACGTGCTCTTCAGGATCGACGACGCCAGCTATCGCGCGGCCGTCGCGCAGGCTAGGGCGAGCGTCTCGCAGGCCGAGGCAGAGCGCAAGCGCGCCAGCACCGAAGCCGACCGCCTGATCGCGTTGCAACAGCGCAACGTGGCCAGCGAACAGGCGCTGGACGAGGCGACGAGCGCCCGCGACTCGGCCGCAGCGGCGCTCGAGGTGGCCCGCGCGGCCTTGCGCGCGGCCGAGATCGAGCTCGAACGCACCACCATCCGCGCGCGGCTCTCCGGCGAGATCGGTCTTGCTCAGACCAGCCCCGGGGCGCTTGTGACCGCAAGCCAGGCCGCACCGCTGGCCGTGATCCGCAACATCGACCCGGTCTATGTCGACGTCACCCAGTCGGCCGCCGACCTGATGCGCTGGCGGCGTGGCAAGGATGGCGGTACGCGAAAGATCCGCGACGATACCGTCCGCCTGACCCTGGCCGACGGCAGCGTCTATGACGGTACCGGCAAGCTGACCGCGGCCGAGCCCAACGTGCATCCGCAGACCGGCGTCGTCACGCTGCGACTGGAATTTCCGAATGACGACAAACTGTTGCTGCCCGGAATGTATGTACAGGTCGAAGTTCCCGTGGAAGAGGCGGACGACGTCTATCTCGTTCCGCAGGAAGGCGTCACCCGGGATCGTCGCGGCCGTCCCGTGGCCTGGACGGTGTCGGACGAAAACGTCATCGAAGAGCGTGCGCTGACCATCCTGCAGGACATGGGGTCGAGCTGGGTGGTGTCCGACGGGCTGGCGCCCGGCGACCGTGTCGTCGTCGCCGGTTTCCAGAAGGCCGCGCCGGGTGCGCCCGTCACGCCCGAGACACAGGCCGAGACCGAGGCGTCGGAGTGATCGCGCCGGAAAGGGACTGACCGCATGGCCCACTTTTTCATCGACCGTCCCGTTTTCGCCTGGGTCATCTCGATCTTCATCATGGCGGTCGGCATTCTTGCGATCCGCGTCCTGCCGGTCGCGCAATATCCCGAGATCGCGCCGCCCTCGGTGACCGTGCGCGCGACCTACCCGGGTGCCTCCGCCGAAACCGTCGCCAACACGGTCACGCAGATCGTCGAGCAGCAGATGACCGGGCTCGACAATTTGCGCTATTTCTCCTCGTCCTCGACGTCCGACGGCACTTCTCAGATCACCCTGACCTTCGAAACCGGCACCGACATCGACATCGCGCAGGTGCAGGTCCAGAACAAGCTGAGCCAGGCCACGACCCTTCTGCCCGAGATCGTCCAGCGGCAGGGCATCCAGGTCGAGAAATCCTCGGCCGGCTTCCTTATGGTGATCGGCCTCATTTCAGAGGACGGTCGCTTCGAGGACGTCGACCTCGCCGATTACATGATCACCAACCTCGTCGATGAACTCAGCCGGATCGAAGGGGTTGGGTCGGTGCAGGTCTTCGGCGGAAAATACGCCATGCGTATCTGGCTCGACCCGTCCAAGCTCGCCGCGTTCGAAATGACCCCGTCGGATGTCGTGGCCTCGGTCTCGGCCCAGAACGCGCAGATCTCCGCCGGATCCTTCGGCAGCCGTCCCACGCTCGACGGCCAGCAGCTCAACGCCACCATCACCGCGCAATCCCTGCTGCGCACGCCCGAAGATTTCCGCCAGATCGTGCTGCGCGCCGAGACCGACGGCGGTCTGGTCCTGCTCGACGACGTCGCCCGGGTCGAGATCGGCGCCGAGAACTACGCCACCCTCGCGCGGTTCAACGCCGCCCCGGCCTCAGGCATGGCGATCAGCCTCGCCACTGGCGCCAATGCGCTGGAAACGGCGGAAGTGGTCAAGGCGCGCATGGACGAGTTCGCGCGCTTCTTCCCCGAGGGCGTCAGCTACGTCATCCCCTACGACACCACGCCTTTCGTCGAGATTTCCATCGAGGAGGTGGTCAAGACGCTGTTCGAGGCGATCGGCCTTGTCTTCCTGGTGATGTTCCTCTTCCTGCAGAACCTTCGCGCGACCCTGATCCCCACGCTGGCCGTGCCCATCGTGCTGCTGGGTACCTTCGGGATTCTCGCGGCTTTCGGCTTTACGATCAACACCCTGACCATGCTGGCGATGGTGCTGGCAATCGGACTGCTGGTGGACGACGCCATCGTCGTCGTCGAGAACGTCGAGCGGATCATGGAACAGGAAGGCCTCGAACCGCGCGAGGCGACCCACAAGTCGATGGGCCAGATCACCGGGGCGCTGATCGGCATCGCCATCGTGCTCTCGGCGGTCTTCGTGCCGATGGCGTTCTTTCCGGGCTCGACCGGCGTGATCTACCAGCAATTCGCGATCACCATCGTTTCGGCGATGGCGCTTTCGGTGGTCGTCGCGCTGACCCTGACACCGGCGCTCTGCGCCTCGCTGTTGAAACCAAAGGCGCATGCCACGAAACGCGGTCCCTTCGGCTGGTTCAACCGCGGCTTCGAGGGGCTGCTTGGCGGATATGCGCGCGGCGTCGGCTGGACGGTGAAGCGCCCGGTGCGCACCTTCGCGATCTACCTGGCACTCGCCGCCGGCATGGCGCTTTTGTTCCTGCGGACGCCCACCGGGTTTCTGCCGGACGAGGATCAGGGCATTCTCTTCACCCTGATCCAGGCGCCGACCGGAGCCACGACCGAGCGCACGCTCGACGTGCTCGAGCAGGTCGAAAGCTATTACCTCGAACAAGAGGACGCGGTGGTGAAATCGGTCTTCGGTGTCGTCGGTTTCAGCTTCGCGGGCTCGGGGCAGAATATGGGGCTGGCCTTCGTCCAGCTCGAGGACTGGGCCGAGCGTGAGACACCGGATCTCAGCGTGCAGGGACTGGCGGGCCGCGCCTTCGGTGCCTTTTCCCAGATCCGCGACGCGCTGGTATTCCCGATCGTGCCACCTTCGGTGATCGAGCTTGGCAACGTGTCGGGCTTCGATTTCTTCCTGCAGGCGCGCGGCGGGCAGAACCACGAGCAGCTCGTCACCGCCCGCAACCAGCTTTTGGGCCTCGCCGCGCAAAGCCCGCTAATCGCATCGGCGCGGCCCAGCGGGCTCGAGGATGCGGCGCAGTACAACCTCGACATCGACTGGCGCAAGGCCGGTGCGATGGGGGTCAGCCCGACCGATGTCGGAAACCTGCTGTCGATCGCCTGGGCCGGGCGCTACGTCAACGATTTCATCGACCAGGACCGGATCAAGCGGGTTTACGTACAGGGCGAGCAAAGCGCGCGCTCCGTGCCCACCGACATCGACAAGTGGCGCGTGCGCAACGCCACCGGCGGGCTGGTGCCGTTTTCGAACTTCGCCCGCGGCGACTGGGCCTACGGGGCCCAGGGTCTCTACCGCTACAACGGTGTCCCGGCGGTGCAGTTGCAGGGCAGCCCGGCCGAAGGAGTTTCGACCGGCGAGGCCATGGCCGAGATCGAACGGCTCGCGTCGCAGATCGGCACCGGCTTCGACGTCGCCTGGACCGGGCTCTCTCTCGAGGAACGGCAATCGGGCAACCAGGCCCCGCTGCTCTACGCGCTGTCGCTCGGCGCGGTGTTTCTCGCGCTGGCCGCACTTTACGAAAGCTGGTCGATCCCCTTCGCGGCGATGCTCGCCATGCCCATCGGCGTGCTCGGCGCGCTGCTCGGCGCCTGGGCCGGCGGGTTCGAGAACGGGGTCTTTTTCCAGGTCGGCTTGCTGACGGTCATCGGGCTGACCGGCAAGAACGCCATCCTGATCGTCGAGTTCGCCCGCGAACGCTACGAGGCGGGCGAGCGTGTCGTCGATGCGGTCGTCGAGGCAGCGCGCGAGCGGTTCCGACCCATCATCATGACCTCAATGGCCTTCTCGCTGGGCGTTCTGCCGCTGGTGATCTCGAGCGGGGCAGGCTCGGGCGGGCGCAACGCCATCGGCTCGGGCGTGCTGGGCGGCACGCTCTCGGCGACGATCCTCGGGGTGATCTACGTCCCGCTTTTCTTCGTGATCGTCACCCGCCTCTTCCGCGGCGGCAAGGCGCGTCCGGCACCGGCAGACCCTGCGGCTAGCCCGGAATGAACCGCGCGCGGCGCGCCTTGCGGGTCCAGACATGGGTGGCGATGACGATGCCGAACCAGACCAGAAGCAACACGGGGCGGCCGGCCGCAACGAAGGCGAGGATCACCGCGCCGCCTGCGATCGGCACCAGGTCACGGGTGTGGTAGCCGTCGCGCAGAAGCTCCGGCACCTCGCCGAAGGCCGCGCCGAAAGCGCCGGCAAAGATCGAGGCGACAATGCCCGCGACGATCGCCAGCAGGTAGCCTCCGAAGCTGCGCAGCAAGCCACCGAAAGCACCGCGCCCGAACAGGGCCGACGTGAGGTATCCCGCCAGCGCCCCGCCCAGCGCCATCGCGACCGCGTACCGGAGCATCAGCCCGATGGGAACCGTCTCCCGGTTCAGCGAGTCTAGCGCCCGCATGTCCTGCATCAGCAACGCGAGAAAGAAGAAAAGGCCGCTCAGGGCCATCATCAGCGCCGCGATCCAGCGCGGGCTCCAGCCGCGCGCCTCGGGGTCCGTCGTCATACCGCCACTCCTCCTGCGTCCCTAGCCGGCAGTCTGTCACCGCGCGCCGTGCCGCGTCCAGTTCCGAATTGACCGACGCCGCCTGCCGCAAAACGATCGGCCCCTCTCTGGTTTCCAAATATCCCCGCCGGAGGCTCCCGCATGCGGCACCCCGCGCCTCCGCCCGCCGGGTCAGCGCACCGGCAGCAGGAAGACCAGCGCGACTCCGGCCACACCTAGCCCCGCGCGCAGCGGCAGACCCGCCCGCCCGATCAGCGCCCAGGAAAGACAGGCAAGCCCCGCGCCGATCTTGCCGAAAGCGAGCAGCGCCGCGCCGGGAGCGGTCTGCAGCGCGATGACCGCGGGGTTCGCGACCATGCCAAGGGGAATGACGTAGAGCCCGACCCCCAATGCCATCGCGGTGCCTGCGACCCGCAGCCAGTTTTCCTGCACCATGCCAGCGGCGATGAAGACCGCGCCGCAGACCGGTGGAGTGATCGTCGACAAAAGCGCGAACCAGAAGACGAAGAGATGCGCCAGCAGCGGCTGCAGCCCCAGCGCCGTCAACGCCGGCCCTGCGACCGAGACACAGATCACGTAAGCCGCCGTCGTCGGCACCTCCATGCCGAGGATCAGGCAGGCCAGCGCGGTCAGCAGCAGCGACGGCCAGAGCGTGCCGCCCGAGCTGCCGACGATCACAGAGGTCAGCTTGACACCGAGCCCGGTGATCCCGAGCACGCCGATAACGATCGAGGCACAGAGGATGATCGAGCCGATCATCGCGATCTGGCGTCCGGCGCCGATCGAGGCCTCGGCCATCCGCGCCAGACCCTGCCGCAGGTCCGGACCGCGCCTCCCGTCGGCAAAAAGGGCCGCGGCCCCGACCAGAACCGAGATCGCAGCGGCGTATTGCGGCGTGAACCCCGCGCCGAACATCAGCCAGAGCAGGACCGCGAAGGGCACCGCGAAGAAGGCCGAGGTCACCAGCACGTCACGCCGCGAAGGCCGCGCGTCCTCGGCGATGCCGCGCAGGTTGTAGCGGCTGGCATAGGCGTTGATGCCCGACCAGACCGCCCAGAAGTATAGGATCGCGGGCAGCAGTGCCGCGGCAATGATCTGCGTGTAGGGCGTGCCGGTCAGTTCCACCATCACGAAGGCGCCGGCCCCCATCAGAGGCGGCATGATCTGTCCGCCCGACGAGGCCACCGCCTCGGTCGCCGCAGCCAGGCGCCGCGGATAGCCGAGGCCGGTCATCGCGGGCAGGGTGACGGCACCGGTCGACGCGACGTTGGCCGAGGCCGACCCCGAGATCGACCCGAAGAGCGCCGATGACAGCACCGAGACCTTGGCGGCACCACCCTTGAGCCGTCCGGCCGCCGCCGCGGCTACGTTCATGAACCCCTGTCCGGCCTCGCCGGCGTTGAGTACCGCGCCGAAGATCACGAAGATCGCGACGACCCCCACCGACACTCCGGTCAGGCTGCCCCAGACCCCGCCCTCTGCGATGGTCAGCGTGCCGAGAAAGCTCGGCAGCGGCGTGCCCGCATGCCCGAACTCGCCCGGCAGCAGGTGCCCCCAAAGCCCATAGGCGAGCGTCAGCGCGGCAACTGCGGGCAGCGGCCAGCCGATCATCCGCCGCGCGCCCTCGATCACCAGTCCAAGCAGCACGATCGCCATGACGACCTGTCCCTGACCTTCGAGAAAACCGTACTGGTCGCGCAGAAGGCGGTGGTTGAGTGCGATCCAAACGCAGATCGCGACGCCGACGATCGTCGCGACCGCGCCCAGCAGCGCGCCCTGCCGCGTTTCGGCAGGCCAGAGGAACACCCAAGGTAGCAGAAGCGCCATATGCAGGGGCCGTGCGACGAGGTTCGGCACGAGCCCGTAGAACACCAGCCCGAGATGCGCGGCGGCGGTCAGGAACCCCAGCGCGACCCAGGCTGGACGGAAGGAAGAAGGCGTCATGCGCGAAAAGTCCTTGCGCCGGCCCGCCTCGGGCCGGCGCCTTTGGTCACATCTGCGCGTCGCTGAGCTCGACGCCGATTTCCTGGTAGTACTTCACCGCACCGGGATGCAGCTTGGTGCCGATCGAGGTCAGCATGTCGGTGCTGACGGCGCCCCACCAGGGCGCGCTTTCGGCCATCTGCTCACGCTCTTCCCAGAACGTCTTGGTCAGCATGTAGGCGGTATCCTCGGACATCTTGGTGGTCGCGAAGGCCACCACGTCGAGCGAGGTCGTCACGATGTCGGCCTCCTGTCCGGCGTAGGTTCCGGCGGGGATCACCAGCTTGGTACGCTTGGTCTGAGCCACCTCGTCGTCGGACATCGACAGCACCGTGACCCCGGTCGAGGCCGCGGCCTCGATCACGTTCGGCGCAGGGAAGGAGCCGGCGGTCACGAAACCGTCGATCTGGCCGTTCTTCAGCGCGTCGCCGGCGTTGCTGAGCTCGGAATCCGCCAGCGTCACCTTGTCGGTCAACCCGAAGAGCTCGAGGTACTTCTCGCCTTCGGTCGCCCCGAAGGATCCGCTGCCCAGCAGGATCGTCTTGCCTTCGAGATCCGCGAGCGTCTTGGCGCCGCTGTCGGCAGACATCACGAAATGCATGGTCAGCGACGGGATCGGGAACAGCGCCCGGATTCCGTCGAAGGCCGGATCGCCCTTTCCGTCGAAGGGGCCGGCGGCGTTCTGGGCCGCCGAAACTAGACCCGGCGGCGTGGTGAAGACGTAGTCGCCGGCGCGCGCGCGCACCTCCATCACGTTCTGCACCGAGCCCTGGCTTTCCTCGACGGTCACGATGGCGCCGCCATCGGTGCCGGACTTGACCGCCTCGGCCAGTTCGACGCCCATCTGGTAGTAGGACGTGCCGGTCTTTGCGGACTTGTAGGTGATGCGCTCCTGCGCTGCCGCAGCGCCGGCGATGCCTGCGGCGAGCGCGGTGGCGATCAGGAATGTGGTGTGTTTCATGGAGTCCTCCCGGGGTTCGACATGTTGTGTCGCGCGCAGATTATGCACGCGCCGTTGGAAAGGAAAGCGCCGCCTGCGGGCCGCCCGCGCCACCTTGCGTAGGGCTTGCAGGACACGGCCGCGGGGGCCAGACTGCAGGCGCGTCCGTCACCCGACCGCGCCGTCCCGCGCGGCTCAAAGGAGGAACGACATGTCCCATCAAGCCCTGTCATCCGGAGCCGTCGCCGTTGTCACCGGTGCCGCCTCCGGCATCGGTCTCGCCACGGTCGAGGCGCTGGTCGCGCGCGGTCTTTCGGTCGCCATGGTCGATGTCGAGGCGGCCCGACTCGAGGACGCCGCCGCAGAGATCGGTGCGGGCGATATCCTGACCTGCGCCATGGATGTGTCGGACCGCGCCGCGATGGGCAAGCTTGCCAACGACGTCTATGACCGCTTCGGTCGGGTCGACCTGCTGATGAACAACGCCGCGCGCCGGGTCGCCGGCGGGCAGAGCGAGGATCTCGACGAGTGGCGCCGCACGATGGAGGTCAACTTCTGGGCGGCCGTTGAGGCCGAACGCGCCTTTCTGCCGCGCATGATCGAAGCCGGACGTCCCGCGATGATCGTCAACACCGGCTCGAAGCAGGGGATCACCAACCCGCCGGGCAACCTGATCTACAATGTCACCAAATCGGCCCTGAAGACCTATACCGAGGGCTTGCAGCACCAGCTGCGCAACACCGAGGGCTGCAAGGTCAGCGCGCACCTGCTGGTGCCGGGCTGGACCATCACCGGCCCGCGCCGGCCTGACCCGGGTGGCTGGATGCCGGATCAGGTCGTCGCGCTGATGCTCGAACGCCTCGAGCGGGGTGACTTCTACATCATCTGCCCGGACAACGAGGTCACGCCCGAGATGGATGCAAAACGCATGGCCTGGGCGGCGGGCGACATGATCGAGAACCGCCCGGCGCTTTCGCGCTGGCATCCCGACTGGGCCGAGCGGTTCGCCGCCAAGGACTGAGCCGCGCCTTTTGGCGCCGCCTCGCGTATCCGCAATCGGTGGTGGAAAGCCCGTCGTCCCGGGCTACCCTCCGGCATGGACGAATTTCCCAGCCAGAAAGGTGACCCGAGATGGTGACATTCACAGTCAATGGAAAGGACGTCAGCGTCGATGTGCCCGAAGACACCCCGCTGCTGTGGGTGCTGCGCGACGAGCTGAAGATGACCGGAACCAAGTTCGGCTGCGGCATCGCGCAATGCGGAGCCTGCACCGTGGTCATGAACGGCATGACCCGGCGCAGCTGCGTGACGCCTGTGGGCTCGGTCGACGGCATGGATGTCGAGACCATCGAGGGTCTGCAAGGCCCCGAGGCCGAAGCGGTTCAGGCGGCCTGGACCAAGATCGACGTCCCGCAATGCGGCTGGTGCCAGTCGGGGCAGGTGGTCAGCGCCACCGCGCTGCTGCGCGAGATGCCGCAGCCCAGCGACGAGGACATCGACAACGCGATGGCCGGCAACGTCTGCCGCTGCGCCACCTACGTCCGCATCCGGGCCGCGATCCACGATGCCGCCAAGACACTGGAGGGCTGAGACCATGACCGTGCACACACCCAGCCGCCGCCGTTTTCTTCAGGGCGCCGCCGGCCTCGTCGTCGCCGTCACCCTGCCGCCGCGCGCATTTGCGCAATCCGGCGCCGAAGCCGCGCTCGGCTCCGGCGCGGTGCCCGAGGGCACTTTCGCCCCCAACGCCTTCATCCGCATCGCGCCCGACGACACGGTGACGGTTCTGATCAAGCACATCGAGTTCGGTCAGGGGCCGAACACCGGCCTGTCGACGCTCGTCGCCGAAGAACTCGACGCCGACTGGAGCCAGATGCGCGCGGCGAGCGCGCCTTCCGACAACGAGCTGTACAAGAACCTCGCTTTCGGGATGCAGGGCACCGGCGGGTCGACCGCGATGGCCAATTCCTACACCCAGATGCGCCAGGCGGGGGCCGCCGCGCGGGCCATGCTGGTTGCCGCGGCCGCCGCCGAATGGGGCGTGCCGGAAGACGAGATCACGATCTCGAAAGGCCGCATCACCCATGCCGGGTCGGGCAACGAAGCGGGCTTCGGCGCTTTCGCCGAGAAGGCCGCCGAAATGACCCCGCCGGCCGAGCCCACGCTCAAGACGCGCGACCAGTTCACGCTGATCGGCACCGATGTGCCCAAGCTCGACAGCCGCGACAAGAGCACCGGCCAAGCGGTTTTCACGATGGATGTCTACCGCGAGGGCATGCAGACCGTGGTCGTGGCGCGCCCGCCGAAGTTCGGCGCGACCGTCGCGAGCTTCGACGACAGTGCCGCGCTTTCGGTCGACGGGGTCGAGGCGGTGCGCCAGATCTCGTCCGGCGTGGCGGTCTACGCGACCTCGACAATGGCGGCCCTGCGCGGGCGCGACGCGCTCGAGATCTCCTGGGATGAAAGCGGAGCCGAGACCCGGTCGTCCGAGCAGATGTATGCCGAGTTTTCCGCCGCCGCGGCGGAAGGCGGGCAATCCGCCGAAGAGATCGGCGAATTCGACACGGCACTCGAAGATGCTGCCGAGACGGTAGAGGCCGAGTTCCTGTTTCCCTACCTGGCCCATGCGCCGATGGAGCCGCTCGACGCGGTGCTCGAGGTGAAGGAGGGCAAGGCCGAGATGTGGGCGGGCTCGCAGTTCCCGGCGCTCGACCATCCGACGCTGGCGCAGATCCTTGAACTCGATCCCGCCAACATCCGGATCAACGTGATGCTGGCCGGGGGCAGTTTCGGGCGCCGCGCGCAGGATACGGCGCATCTGGCGGCCGAAGTTGCCGAGATCGCCAAGGCGGCGGGCGGCGACGGCTGCTGGAAACTGGTCTGGACCCGCGAGGACGACATGACCGGCGGCTACTATCGCCCGCTCACCGTTCACAAAATGCAGGGGGGGCTGGATGCCGACGGCAACATCACCGCCTGGTCGAACGTCGTGGTCAACCAGTCGATCATGGCCGGTGGCCCGATGGAGGCGATGATGCAGGACGGGATGGACCCGACCTCGTATGAAGGCTCCACCAAAATGCCATACGACCTGCCGGCGGCGCGTGTTTCCTGGGTCCGGCAGGACAGCGCGGTGCCGGTGCTCTGGTGGCGCTCCGTCGGGCACACCCACACCGGATACGCCACAGAGGTCTTCCTTGACATGCTGCTCGAGAAGGGCGGCAAGGATCCGGTCCAGGGTCGGCTCGACCTGATGACCGGCGACACTGCGGCACGCGACAAGGCGGTGCTTGAGCGCGTCGCCGAGATGGCCGGCTGGAACGGCGAGAAGGTGAAGAACGGCAAGGGCTACGGCGTTGCTGTCCACGAAAGCTTCAGCACTTACGTCGCCCAGATCGTCGAGGTGTCGGACGAGGGTGGCATGCCGCGCGTTCACAAGGTCTGGTGCGCGGTCGACTGCGGCGTCGCGGTCAATCCCAACGTGATCCGTGCCCAGATCGAGGGCGGGATCGGCTACGGGCTGGGCAGCATCCTGTTCGACGCGGTGACGCTGGAAGAGGGTGGCACGGTGGTAGAAACCAACTTCGACACCTACCGGATGCTGCGCATCAACGAGATGCCCGAGGTCGAGGTCGCGATCATCGACAGCGACGCCGATCCGACCGGCATCGGGGAACCCGGAACGCCGCCCATCGGTCCGGCCGTCGCCAATGCCTGGCGCGCCTTGACGGGCCGGAACGTGACCAAGCTGCCGTTCGCCGGCAACGCCGGAGTGTGAGCGGGACAATGACAGCGACCAGACTGACGACGATCCTCGCGGCGACTCTTCTCGCGGCGCCGCTTGCCGCGCAGGAAGAGGTAAATGGCCTCAAGACGCCCGCGGCCTTCGAGAGTATCTCGGACGAGACCGAACGGTCCGTCGCGATTTTCGAGGAGATGCTGGTGGTGTTCCAGCATCCACGGTGCATGAACTGCCATCCGGCGGGCGACACGCCGCTTCAGGGCGACGACATGCAGCCGCACCAGCCGCCCGTGGTGCGCGGCGCGTCCGATTTCGGCGCGCCGGGCATGCGCTGCAACACCTGCCACGGGGCCGAAAACGTTGCCTACACCACGGGCGAGGGGTCAATACCCGGCCATGAACCCTGGCAACTCGCACCCATCGAAACCGCCTGGGTCGGCAAATCGCCGGCCGAGATCTGCGCCCAGATCCAAGACGAGGAGCGCAATCGCGGCAAGACGATGGCCGAATTGCACGAGCACAATGCCGAGGACGGTCTTGTCGGGTGGGGCTGGCATCCCGGCGAGGGGCGCACGCCGGTTCCTGGCACGCAGGAGGTTTTCGGCCAGCTGACCCAGGCCTGGATCGATACCGGCGCGGCCTGCCCGCAAGGCTGACCTCGCCGCATCGACGACCCCATTAGTGCGCGCCGGATGTCGGTCCGGCGCGCGTGTTTCTTATCGACAACGAAAACGCGCGCGCCGCATCACCCCTGGTTTGGGCCGCGCAATTCGTGGATCGTACGTCGGATCGCCTGCCAGTTTTGCGCCTCGTCGGTCTTGCCGGACGTCTGGCAGTCGCGCGCACGCTTCGCGGCTTCGGCTTCTGCGGCATCGCCGTGGGCGCGATAGAGCGCGCGCGCGTATTCGGTTGTCTTGATTGCATCCATGTCATGTCCTCCATGCCTTCGGAGTGCGCCCGGCGCCGCGACCTGAGGCGAGAACGCCGGGATGGGAGACCGAAGATACACGATTCGCGGTGAATTTTCGAGAATCGGCCCGGAATTGCAGAAATCGTGCGAGATTGTGACGATCAGCTCTGCCGTAGTGGCGCGCTGAGTTCGTCCAGCTGTTCGCGCAATTCGCTCATCGTGTAGGGCTTGATGATCCGGGGACGATTGGCGAAGACGCTATCGGGACGGACGTCCTTTTCGTACCCGGTGATCTGAAGAAACGGCACGTCGCGCTCGACCAAAGCGACGCCCACCGGTTCCGAGCTTTCGCCGGCAAGATTGAGATCCAGAAGCACGAGTTGCGGTTCGCTTTCCTCGACAAATGCCAGCGCGCTTTCGACAGTGCGCGCAGACGACACCACGGCATAGCCGAGTTCGGTCAGCGCCGCGGAGAGATCGAGCGCGATGATCGGGTCGTCTTCAACCACGAGCACGCGAACCGCGTCGCGTTTGGGGCCCGGGTCACCAACCGGCGCCGGTGGCTCGGCGCGTGTCGTATCGACCATCTTGAAAGGCATCGAGATGTCGCAGGACAGCTGGCCCGCCGCGAATGTCTTGGAGATCGTGCCGGCAAGCTGCTGCTCGATGATGCGGCGCAGCAGCATGGAGCCGAAACCTTTGAACCGCGGCGTGCCGTCCTCGACACCGATGCCGTCCTCGCACCATTCGATGTCGAGGCGCTGCTTGTCATGCAACGTCCAGACGATGCGCAGGCTACCGTCCTTGGCCCGCAAAGCGCCATGTTTGGCGGCATTGGTGGCAAGCTCGTGGAAGACCATCCCGAGGTATTGCGCGATCTCGGGCTCCAGAAGGATGCGCGGCCCTTCGAGCGACACGCGGGACGCGGCGCCGTAGTTGTACGGAGCCAGCAACTCGTGCAGCAGCCGCCGCAAAGACAGGCCAGTCCATCGATTGCCGGCCAACAACGTATGCGTGTGCGACAGGGCCATCACCCGGTCGAGGAATTTCTCGCGGAAACTGTCGACATCCGGCGCGTCGTTGACCCGCGCCAGGGCGCTGACCACAGCCAGAAGGTTGCGTGCGCGATGGTCGATTTCGCCGGCCATCACCCGCTCGCGCTGCGCGGCCTTCGCGCGGTCGATTGCACCGATGGTGCGCTCCAGAACTTTCTCGACCGTCGAGACATCCTCGTCGCTCCAGCGCCGCGGATCGGGCAGCGAGAGGGTCAGCACGTGACGCAAGACGCGGTTCTCGACCCAGGGCACTGCAAGAAAGGCTCCGGCACCCTGACGCTCGAGCTGCTTGCGCAGCGCCTCCGAAGTGATCGCGGCGACGTCGTCGTGCCTGACGATGGCATTGCCCTCGAGGCCGTGCGCGATGGTCTCGAGTTCGGCGGAAGGATGGTCGGGGACCGCTGCCTCCGGGTCGGCGCTCCAGTGCGCGGAGACCGGCGACTGCTGCAGCGTTCCGCCCTGTTCCACCTCACACAACACAACGCGACTGGCGCCGAAATGCGGCCCCAGCGCGTCACAGACGGCCGCCATCGTCGCCTCGGCGTCGGTGCTGTCGCGCAGCACCTCGTAGAGCGCCAGCAGGAACTGCGAATGTCGTTGCTGTAAGACCTTTGAGGTACTTTCACTGCCAGAGTTGAAGACGCCGTGGATCGCTCCGTCCTCGCCCCGGATCGGGGTGAAGTTGTAGCTCCAGTAAGTCTCCTCGACGTAGCCGTAGCGTTGCATCGGCAGCATCTGGTCTTCGACGTTAAGGCCTTCGCCAGTGCGGATCAGGTGGCTGAACTGCGGTTCGATGACATGCCAGATGTCCGACCACACGTCCTCGGCCCGTGCGCCGAGACAGGCCGGATGCCGCGGACCGGGGATCACGGACCACGCGTCGTTGTAGAGCAGGCGCAGCTCCGGGCCCCAATAGATCGCCGTCGGAAAGGCCGAGTTCAGGCAGATGCCCAATGCCGAACGCAGCGATTGCGGCCATTGCTCTGCCGGACCGAAAGGATGGTTGGCCCAATCGAAGTCCCTGATGCGACCGGCCATCTCGCCGTCGCCGACGAGGAAACTCATGGGATCGAGATTTGGGTCTTGCAGTTTCAGCATAAAGGGCCGTCTGGCGAGAATTCGCCTGCTCGTGCATCATGGGAGACGTGGCGGTTTTGGCAATAGGCAATCACGACGGACCGCGGTTTCCTTCGCGTCGTTGCCGCGCAAACGCTGCGGCGCATCCAAAGGTTGCAGCGCCCTTGCCGGACGGGCGGTCCTGCGACCATGATGGACGCCGACGAGAGCGCCTGTGCGGGACGACGGTCGCGCGCGGCGAAGCGGAAGGTGCTGGGGATGAGCAGCCTCGACAATGACGGAAACACGCAGGAGGTCCGGCTTGGCTTTGGGGACCTTCGGGCCGTGCTCAGGCTCGGCTGGGCCGATTTTCGTGCCGCCCCCGTCTACGGGCTCTTCTTCGCAGGGGTCTACGTGCTGGCCGGGCTGATCCTGCTGCAGCTCGGCGCGGGGATGTTCACCTGGACGCTGACACTGTCGCTCGGCTTCCCGCTGGTGGCGCCGTTCCTTGCGGTCGGGCTTTACGAGGTCAGCCGCCGGCTGGAGCGCGGCGCGCCGCTGGTGTTTTCCGAGATCCTCGGCGTGATCTGGCAGGAAAGGACCCGCCAGATCCCCTGGGCCGGCGCGATCATCGTGATCTACTTCCTGTTCTGGAGCTTCTTTGCGCACATGCTGTTCGCGCTGTTCATGGGGCCGTCCGCGTTGCTGGGCCCGCCGGACGATATCACTCATTACCTGACCGGGCGCGGCCTCGCCCTGACACTGACCGAGCTTGCCAGCGGTGCGGTGCTGGCGTTTCTGCTGTTCGCGCTGACCGCGGTCAGCCTGCCGATGCTGCTGGATCGCGAGGTCGATTTCGTGACCGCGATGCTGACCAGCCTGCGCGTGACACGCGACAACCTGCGGGTGATGCTGGTCTGGGCCTGCATGATCGCGGTGCTGACCTTGCTGGCGCTGGTTCCGTGGTTCCTGGGCCTCTTCCTCGTGCTGCCGATCCTGGGCCACGCCAGCTGGCATCTCTACCGGCGCGTGGTGCCCTGAGCCGGTTCGGCGCGCGACGCGCCGGGATGCAGGGTCCCCGTCGTGGTCCACGGCCCGGCGTCGTCAGGCGGCCAAGGGCTCGGCGTCGAAGACAAGTTCGTCCAGAAGAGCGGTCCAGCCCAGCCGCAGGGTCGCTTCGGCCGAGGTGCCCCGGGACGGCGGCGTGACGCCCGCGGCGACATGGGCAAGCGCGTCGCTCCAGCATTCCACGCTCATGTCCGGAACCGCGATGGCGCCGTTCGTGGCATGATCGCGCAGCCCGTCGGCGCGCGAGACCAGAAGCGGGCGGCCCGCGGCGAGCGATTCCAGGGCGACGATCCCGTAGGGTTCCCAGCGCGAGGGCATGGCGATGGCGTCGCAACCGGCCATCGCCGCGACCGGGTCGGGCGCGAAGCCGGGGAAGGTGATCCGCGAATCCCCCTCCGCCAAAGCGACCAGCGCCGCGGCCTCCTCGCCGTCGCCGATCATCTGCAGGCGCAGGTCCGGGTCGGGCACGGCGCGGAAGGCGCGGATGAGCAGGTCGAAACCCTTTTGCCGGTCGAACCGTCCGATGGCGCCGATGGTGCGGATCCGTGCCGGTGCCGGAAGATTGCGGAACCCGGAAAGATCGACGCAGGGACGGATCACTCGCAGCGCATCGGTATCGACCAGGCGACGGGTGCGCAGCCAGTCGGCCTGTCCTTCGCTGACCGCGACGACGCGGTCGAACAGCGCATAGGCGCAGCGCAGCAATGTCTGAAAGCGGCGCGGAGCGCGGACGTTCGCTGCGGCGAAACCGGCGCAGTAGCTGTGCTCGACATGCACCATCGGCGTGCCGGCGTGCAGCGCGCGCAGGGTCATCAGGCCGGCGAGGCCGCCCCAGGAAACCGTGAGGTGCGACACGATGAGGTCGCCTTCGACATGCACGGCATAAGGCGCCTTGCGCGGAACCGGGACGACCGCGTGCGAGGCGAGACCGGCGAGGCCGGCGTCGCGCGCCAGAAATTCGAGGTAGCGCATCACGCCGCCGGGCTGGGTGTCGTCGATGAGATGTACGATGCGGGTCATTGCCCTGTCCTTTCCTGTTTTGTCCTGTCGATTCGGTCGTCAGCCGCCCGCGGGCGACGGTGCGCTGTGCTTGAGCGGTGACCAGCCGAAGCCGGCGAGCACCAGTGCCGCTGCCAGGGTGACGCCGGTCTTGACCGGTTCTTCCATCATCGGGCGCAGCGATGCCCGGTGGCCGGCCATCGCGCGCCGCAGCGCCTCGCGCCCGTTGCCGGAGGTGACCGCGCGCCGGGCGAGGTAGCGCTGCTGATAGGCGCGCGCGGCGGGCGCGTGGCGCTGCATGAACTCGGGCGCAAGCGCAGTGAGCTTGGTCACCATCCGCTCCCAAGACGCGAACTGCTTTTCGGTTCCGGCCGACAGGCCGCCCGGAACGATCCGGTAGCGGGTGAGCAGGCCGGGCACGCCCTCGATGATCCAGTCGGTCGTGAGCGCGATGCGCAGCCAGCACTCGATGTCCTCGGACTGGCGGAAGCTTTCGTCGAACCACCAGTCGCGGCAGGTCTCGTGCGCCGGGCGCCAGGCGATGCTGTCGAGTGCATCGCGCCGGATCACCGGGGCCGAACCGTTGCCGACGGGGTTGCGCATGAAGACATGCGCCGCATCGATGCCCCGCAGCCGCGGCGTCTGGGCAAGGCCGTTCGGGCGTCCCTCGGCGTCGATCAGTTCGGACCCCGAGAAGCTGATACCGACATCCGGGCGGGCGTCGAGGTGCGCGACATGGGTGCCAAGCTTGGCCGGGCGCCACAGGTCGTCGGCGTCGCAGAAGCCGACGTAGCGCCCGCGTGCGTGGAAGATCCCGGTGTTGCGCGCACCGGCGAGGCCGCGATTGGATTGCTGGACGAGGCGGATGCGCGGATCGGCGACCGCGCGCACGACCTCAGCCGTTTGATCGGTCGAGCCGTCGTCGACGACCACGATCTCGAAATCCTCGAAGCTCTGGCGGCAGAGGCTGTTCAGGGTGTCGCCGATGGTTTCGGCGACGTTGTAGGCGGGGACGACGATGGTGGCGGCGGGCATGGCGCAGTCCTTTCAGCTGGCAAAGAGTGTCCGGCGTAGGCCGGCGGGCAGAAGCGGGGCGGCGCAGGCGCCGGCCGCGGTCAGAAGACCGCGGCGCAAGTCCGAGAAAAAACCGCGCGGGCTGGTGGCGATGCCGTGCAGCGACAGGCGGAAGGCCTCGGCGCCGGGGGCGCCGACACGCAGGGCGCGCCGCGCGAGATAGCGCGCGTAGACCGCTTCGGCGGCGCGGTCGGCGACATGGCCGTAGCGCGCGGCGGTGGCCAGTGCCCTGTCGCGCCCGGCACGCATGGCGGCAAGATCGGCGGAAAGGCCCGAGTGGCTTGTGCGATACTGGACGAGGCAGTCGTCGATACCGGTCACCCGGTGACCATCGCCGACGAGGCGGATCAGCCATTCCAGGTCCTCGTTGTGAACCATGTCTGTGTCGAACCCTCCGGTCTGGCGAAAGGCGTCGCGGCGCACGGCCACGTTCGACATGGTGCAGACCGGGTTCTCGCCCAGAAGGGTGGCGATGCTCAGGTCGCCCTGTGGCACGGTCGAGTGGGATCGCGCGCGGTCGCCATCGAAGAACGCAACGCGGGCGTAGGACGCGGCGACCGAAGGGTCCTTGAATTCGGCCTCCAGTCGCTCGAGCTTGTGCGCGGCCCAGAGATCGTCGGCGTCGCAGAAGGCGATGATGTCGGCGCGGGCGTGCGACAAGGCCACGTTACGCGCCGCACTTGGGCCGCTCGACGGGTTGGGCACGAGGCGAATGCGTCCGTCGGCAGCGGTCGCGTCCTTCAGCAGGCGGGCGGTGTCGTCTTCCGAGCCGTCGTCGATGCAGATCAGCTCCCAGTCGGCGAGAGTCTGGGCGCGGATCGACGCCAGCGTCTCGGGCAGGGTTGCGGCGGCGTTGTAACAGGGCAGGACGATGGAAAAACGTGGCATCAGAAGGCTCCGGCAGGTTTGCGCAGGACCGGCAGCAGCACCGGGATGGCGGCGCCGACTTGCACGATGACGGCGATGGCAAGGTAGCCCCAGGCCACCGCCTCGAGTCCGGCGGGGGCCAACAGGGCGGTGTTCGCGATCAGGGCGACAGTCACAGCGACGGTCACGACAAGTTCGGTCTGCGGGCGTTCGTGGGCGCGCAGCCATTGCGCCGCGGCGGACCAGATCACGCCGGGGATCGCGGCAAGGCAGAGGATCGACACCACAGCCGAGATACCGTCCCATTCCGGCCCGAAGAGGATCGGCACGTAGACCGGGGCGGCAAGCGCCTGGCAGACGACGGCGGCCGAGATCAGCGCCGTGCCGAGCAGCAGTGCGTCGCGCAGCGCCGTGTTGCGGTCCTCGGCGGTGCAAAGACGCGGGAAAAGCGCCACCGAGAAAGCCTGCGCAAAGGAGTTGGCAAGGCCGAGACCGGCGTTGAAGGCCAGAAAGTAGACACCGAGCGCCTCGGCCCCCATCAGCGCGCCGACGACCAGCTTGTCGGCCTGCTGGCGCATGGCCTTGACGATCTCGACACCGAGGATGGCAGCCCCGAAGCCGATGAACGGGCGCAGCGGCGCCGGGGCGATCGAGCGGTCGACGTGCCAGGGGTTCAGACGGCGCATCGCGACGAGCCAGAGCGGGGCGGCCAGCAGACGCGGAAGCACCAGCACGACGGGCCCCGGCACGATCAGCGCAAGCACCGCGGACATGACGTTCGCGCCGACGACCTGGCCGGCGGCGATGGCGGCGGTCTGCTTGAGCTTGCCGGCCCGCATGGCCAGCCCGCAGTGCACCAGACCGCCGGGCATGAAGAGATATTCCCCGGCCAGGATCGCGACCAGGACGAACAGCGTCACGTCCCCGCTGACCTGCCAGATCGCGGCGCCGAGGCCCAGTTGCAGCACGAAAAGACCCAGGCACCAGACCCAGACGATCTGGCTTGCCCGGCGGCAGGTGGCGGCGAGTTCTTCGTCGGGCGCGGCGATGATGCGCTGCACGACGCCGTTCTCGGTCAGGGATTTCAGGATGTCCGCGGCGGCAAGCGCCGTGGCCGCGATGCCGATGGCCGCGGCATCCATGGTCCGGGCGACCGCCACGACGACAAGCAGGCGCGAGGCTTTCGCCGCCACCTCGGACAGGCAATAGGCCGCAAGGTTGGCGGCAAAGGGTCCTATCCGATCTGCAAGCGTCATGACGGTCCTTCCGTGAGTGGCGACACCGGGGCGTCTTAAGCTTGATACGACGGCCGCCGCGGCGGGTCTCGGACGCGAGGGGGCAGTGCAACGGCGCAACGGTCTAGCCACATGTCCGAAGGGATAGGTGCTCTGGCGCGCTGAATTATGGACGCGGCCCTGCGCGAAAGGTTAGACTCCGATCAACCAGAAAGAGAAACGCCGGAGCAGAGCAGCATGACCCTCGTCGGAATGCGTGGTGCGGTGAGCGCGCTGGGCGTGCTGGCCATCGCGTCCTGCGGTACCGGTGCGCGGCAGGACAACATCGAAACGGTCGCCGCCGGCAATGCCTACCAGGCGCAATACCGGCCGCTCGAGGCGCGCAGCGAGGTCGTCGCCCTGCAGTCGCCGTCGATAAACGCCGCCAAGTGCCTGCCGTTCGCGGGCGGAAGCCAGGGCGGCAAGCTTGGCGGCCGCACGCACCCGGCGCTGCGCGGAGAGCTTCTGTCGCGCGGCGACCTCGTCGACGTGCGCCTGCCCGACGACACCACCTTCACCGGTGAATACGTGGTGTCGCGCGACGGGCGCATCAAGCTGCCGTACCTGCCCGCCATCGCCGCCGAGGGCCGCACCGCGCGGCAGGTCTCTGCCGACATCCGCCGGGCGCTGATCGCCGGCGGATACTACGACATCGAACCCGACATCTCGCTGCTGGTGATGGATTTCGCCACCGCCAGCATCGGCGTTTCGGGCGCGGTCTTCGACCCGCAGGGCGTCAGCATCGGCGGCGTACAGGGCGACCAGCTCGACAGCCGACGCCAGGCGGCGCTCGGCGCGTCTACCGAAGGTCGCAATCTCTCGGCTGCCCTGCGCGGCGCCGGCGGCGTGCGCCCCGACGCCGATTTGTCGGCGGTGCGTATCACCCGGGCGGGCACGAATTACATCGTCGATCTACGCGGAGCGCTCGACGGGTACAACTATGACGACGTGATGTTGCTGAACGGGGACGAGATCTACGTGCCCTCACGTCAGTGCTTCCAGGACGACCTGATGCGCCCGAGCCCGGTCAGCCCGCCGGGGGTCTCTTTGTATCTGTCGAACCTGACCCAGCCGGCCACCGGCAACGCGCCCTCGGCGATCGGCCAGACGGTGCGCGAAGTGCCTTACGGCACGCGCTATATTCAGGCGGTGGTCGACGCTAACTGCGTCGGTGGCGCGCGCGCGACCTCGGCCAACCGGTCCGCGGCACTGTTTTCGCGCAACCCTGTCTCGGGGGTGTCGGTCGTTGTCGAGCGCAGGATCGAGGAGATGCGGTCGCGCGCGGACCGGGACGACTACGATCCCTACGTGCTGCCGGGCGACGCGATCGCCTGTTACGACAGCGGAACCACCAACCTCGGCGAGGTCGGGCGGCTTCTGGGGATCTTCACCGCCGCGGCGGTCATTATTCCGTAGGCAGCCGCTCACGCCAGCGCAGCAGGGCCGCGCGGCTCTGCGCCCAAAGTTCCGGCAGTTCGGCCAGCGCGTCTTGCGGCGTGGCGCCGGCCTTGGTCCCGGTCTCGATGCGCTTCAGAAGGCCGTGCATCTCGGACAGACCGAAGGTGGCGCAGGATCCGGCCCATTCATGCGCCTTCCGGGCGAGTATCTGCGGGTCACCCGTCTCGCCCGAGACCTGCGCGAGCGATGCGTCGGCCTGCATGAGGAACTTGTCGAGAAGGCGCGACGCGCCTTCGAGACCCACGGTTCCCTGCAACTCGTCAAGCTGGTCCTCGTCCAGCAGCCGTCGTGGTGCGTTGGCCGGCGGTGCCGACGCGGTCGCCGGGTCGACCTGCGCGATATCGCGCAGGGTCCGGACCAGCGTGGCCCGGTCGATGGGCTTGCTGATGCAGCGTTGCATGCCGATATCGCGGAACCGCGCCACCTCTTCGGGCAGCGCGTGCGCGGTCACGGCGACGATCGGCGCGTCGCGGGAGGCGCCGGTGCCGGCCCGGATCGCGCGGGCGGCATCCTGGCCGTCCATCACCGGCATCGAGATGTCCATCAGGATCACGTCGAAGCGACGCGCCTCGGCGCGCTCTACCCCGGCGCGTCCGTCAAACGCCTCGGTCACGTCGTGGCCTTCCGCTTCGAGCATCTCGCGGGCCACGAAGCGATTGATCTCGTTGTCCTCCACCAGCAGGACCGACAGCGCGCGGGCGAGCGTGCCGTCGCCCGCGGCCTCGTCGGAGGCCACAGCGGGCTGGGCCAGCTGCGCTTCGGGCAGGGGCAGCCGCACCCAGAACATGGTCCCTTCGCCCAGCTCGCTTTCGACGCCGATGGTGCCACCCATCAGGTTGAGCAGGCGGCGCGAGATGCCGAGACCAAGCCCTGTGCCGCCGGCCTTGCGGGAGTAGGACGAATCGAGCGTCTCGAAATCATTGAAGATGCGCTCGAGGTTTTCCTCGGCGATGCCGACCCCGGTGTCGATGACCCGGAACTCGACGATGTCGTCCTGCGCGCCCAGCACCTCGGCTTCGATGTCGATGTGACCGTCGTGTGTGAATTTCACCGCGTTGCCGACGAGGTTCAGGATCACTTGGCGCAGCCGTCGCGCATCGCCCGCGGCGCAGGCACGCGGCGACCCGACCCAGCTCCAGCCCAGCGTGTTGCCGTTCGCGTGCGCCAGTGGCGCGGTGGTCTCGATCACCGAATCGAGCAGCGGCGCGACCTCGAAAGGCCGATGGTCCGCGGTCAGCTTGCCGGCCTCGTACTTGGCGAGTTCGAGCACGTCGTTGACCACGCCCAGCAGCAAATGCCCCGAGGACAGCATCCGCTCGAGCATCGCGGTCTGGTCCGGCGTCAGGTCCTGATCCTGCATCAGCTGCATGGTGCCCATCAGCCCGTTGAGCGGGGTGCGCATCTCATGGCTCATCACCGCCAAGATCTCGGCCTTCGCGCGCTCTCCGGCCAGCGCCTCGTCCCGGGCGCGGGTCAGCATGGCCTCGGCCTCCTTGCGGCGGTGAATGTCGCGGATGAAGGCGACGTAGACATTCTCGCCGTCGTCCTCGGCACGGTCCATCGAGATTTCCACCGGGAAGCTGCGCCCGTCCCGGCTTTGCGCTTCGGTTTCGATCCGGCGCTCGCCGGGCTGCGGGCGGCGCTTTTCGGCGAGAAAGGCAAGCGCCCCTTGTGCCAGTTCATCCGACCGCTCCACGCCGAAATAGAGGCCCGGGGCGAAGGCCCCGACGGCCTCGGCCCGGCGGTAGCCGAACAGGCGTTCGGCGGCTGTGTTGATGTCGAGAATACGGCCTTCGGTGTCGCAGACCACGATCGCGTCGAGCGACGTGTCGACGATGGTGTGCATCCGCGCCCCGGTGCGCTGCGCGTCAAGCGCGTTGCGCACCGACTGGCGGTAGAGGTGATGGAACGACAGCAGCACCAGCGACAGGCCGGCGAGCAACAGGCCGAGCACGGCGGCCATCAGCGTCAGGCTGTCGGTCACGTCCTTGCGTCTGAGGTCGGAGACTTCGGCGAAGTTCGCGAGACCCATGAGCGTCATGCGCCGGACCTCGTCGTTAAGTTCGGCGGCGCGCTGCGCAAGATCCGGGAGTGCCGCCAGCAGCGCCGCGTCGTCGCCGTCGATCAGCGGCACGGTTTCGTCGAGAAAGATCCTCAGCGCCGAGCGGATGCTGTCGAACTCGGGATCCTCGCGCAGGGCGTTGTAGATCGTGCCGCTCTGGAAAGTGCCGATGCGGCTGTAGAAGATATCGAAGCGGCGCCGGACCTCTTGAAGCCGGTCCGGCGTGACCCGGGCATTGAGCGCAGCGTTCTCGAATTGCAGGAATTCGACCTCGGCCTGCGACAGGCTCCACTGGATGTTGTCGGAATTGGCGATGCTGAGGTCTTCGATCTCGCGCAGCACCACCCAGGCCATGCCGGACACCGTGGCCATGCAGATCGCAAGCAAAAGGACGGTCACGGATGTCCGTGACCGCAGTAAGGAAGGCGGGCGCTTCTCGTTGCTCCCCGGCGCCCGCCGATCCTCGTTCTTCGTCTGATCGGTTGCGGGCGCTATTCCATCACCTCGATACGGTCCAATTGCCAGATGCTGCGCGAGTATGTCACCTCGGTCTGGTAATCCGAATTGGAATCATAAGGGTAAACGACCCAGAGCGGTCCCTTGTCGCGCACCGACATCACCTCGCCGTTGACGAGGTAGGCGACGATCGGCCCGCCCTCGACCCAATCCTCGCTGGGGATCTCGACGGCGTAGTCGTTGATTGCGGTGGCGCTGATCGCCGACCCTTCGGCGCCCAGCTCTTCCATCAGACGCACCAGCGGCACGCCGGTGAAGCTTTGCACGCCCTCGGTCCAGATCGTCGAGGTCTCGATGGTGACCGGGTCGAGCTGCTCGAGCATCGCGCGGTCGAATTGCGCGGTGCCGTCGGCGTTGGAGTTCGTGATCGCGCCGGACACGGTCAGGATTACCTCGCCCTCGGGGCTCGGAAGTTCCTCGGCGCCGAGCAGGGCGGGGAAGAGCAACACGGCGGGCAAAAGCGCGCGCGCCAGAAGCTTGGTCATCGTCATGGTGAACGCTCCGTAAATTGGTTGCAGGCTTGTCGCACGTTCCCGTTCAACCGTCACCCGGGGCATGGGGCGAGGCCGCCTATCCGAAAGGATAGGTCCGGGAACAGGCGTCAGGCGGCGCCGCGCGTCTGGTGGCGGGCGAGGTGACGCGCCATCATGTCGAGCGTCCCGCCCGTAAGCTCGGGGCGCGACAGCGCGAAGGCGAGGTTGGCCTCGAGATACCCGGCGACGGACCCGCAATCGTACCGCGCGCCGTCGAAGCCGAAGCCCGACACCGGCAGGTTTTCACAATCCGCGCTGATCGCGTCGGTCAGCTGGATCTCGCCCCCGGCGCCGGGTCGCAGTGTCGCCAGCCGGCGGAAGATCGCGGGATCGAGGATGTAGCGACCGACCACCGCCTCGCGCGAGGGTGCCGCCTCGGGTGCGGGTTTCTCGACCAGCCCGCGGGCGTGGAAGATGCGGCCCGCACGCTCGGTGACGTCGAGCACGCCATAGGCGCGGGTCGCCTCGCGGTCGACCGTCATCGTCGCGACCATGTGGCCGCCGGTCTCGGCATGGGCCGCGACCATCTGGCGCAGGCAGCCGCCCGGCGCATCGATGACATCATCGGGCAGCAGCACGGCGAAGGGTCGGTCGCCGACTAGCCGCGCGGCGAGCGAGACCGCGTGACCAAGCCCGCGCGGGTTGTCCTGGCGCAGGAAGGTCGACGAACCCTCCGGCAGCCGGCTGCGCGAGACCGCGTCAAGCGCGGCGGTTTTTCTGGCGGTGCGCAACTGGCGTTCAAGCTCGGGTGCGGCACCGAAATGATCCTCGATGGCGCGCTTGGAGGCGGAGGTGACAAAAACGAATTCCTCGATCCCGGCGGCGCGCGCCTCTTCCACCGCGTATTCGATCAATGGCCGGTCGACGACGGGCAGCATCTCTTTCGGGATCGACTTGGTGGCTGGCAGAAACCGGGTTCCGAGCCCGGCGACGGGGAAGACGGCGATCTTGACGTGCGACATTGGGAAGCTCCTTTGCAAGGGGGATCAGTAGGCACCGCGGCCGGTCAGGACGGCGCGGAAGGTCATCAGGACAAGCAGCAGGTCGAGCGGGGTCGAGCGCGCCGCGGCATAGGCGAGATCCATGTCGATCATCTTGTCGAAACCGATCTCGGCGCGGCCGGACACCTGCCAGATGCCGGTCAGGCCGGGTTTGCAGGCCAGCCGGCCAAGTGCGCGTCCCGGGTAGGCGGCGACCTCCTCGGGCAAGGCGGGGCGTGGCCCGACCAGCGACATCTCGCCGCGCAGGACGTTGAGAAGCTGCGGCAGCTCGTCGATCGAGCAGCGGCGCAGGATCCGGCCGATGCGGGTGATGCGCGGGTCGTTGCGCGATTTGAAACAGACCCCTTCGCGGTCGGAACTCTCGAGCAGTTCCGCCCGGCGCGCCTCGGCGTCGACATGCATGGAGCGGAACTTGTACATGGTGAAGTGCCGGCCGTAGCGCCCGACGCGGATCTGCGAATAGAGGACCGGACCGCGGCTGTCGAGCTTGATGCAGACTGCGATAAGCGCAACAAGCGGGACCAGGATCATGAGCGCTGGCAACACCAGCGCGAGGTCGAGCGCGCGCTTTGCTATCGCACCTTCCTCGCGCTGGCCGAAAGCATGGCGGGCGGCGCGGACCATGAAGGATACGTTGCCGACTAGGTAGCGCCCGGCCATCCGGCGCGGTTCCATCGCCAGGCGCCAGATCCATTCGCAACGCGCCCGGCGCACGGATGCGGGTGCGCGGCGCACGCGGTCGGCGAGAAAGTCGAACAAGGCGCCCACCCCCATCGTGACACGCGCCTCGATCTTGTCGGCGTGGCGCGCCAGCCAGATGTCCTGCGCCGGCACGCCCATCGCGACGAGTACGATATCGGCCTTCGACGCGTTGATGGCGCGGATCGCGTCCGCCGTGTCGGCGGCGCCCTCGTACCCGTCCCGGGTTCCGGCGATGCGCAGGCCCGGCGTCGACAGGCAGAGTTTGCGTGCGGCGGCTTCGGCGACGCCCGGACGACCGCCGAGCAGGAAGACGGCCAGACCGCGGTGCGCGGCCTCGGCCAGCAGGGCCGGCACGAAATCGGTTCCGTTGAGGTTTTCCTCGAGCTCTGCTCCGGTCATGCGCGCAGCCAGGTCGACGCCGATCCCGTCCGGCAGGACCATTCCGGCAGTCTGCATTGCATCCGCATACTCGGCATCGCGGTGCATTACATTCGCGCAATGCGCGTTGAGAAACGCCACCCGGTTGCGGCCTCCCGGCGCGAGAAGCTGCCGGATGACGGTGCCTGTGCTGGCGCTGACGATATCGAGACCGAAAAGCCGGACGCTGCGGATCGCGGCGCTGCGCGCTTTGACGCGGCCGACGGGATCGGCATTCGGAACCGGGGTGCGAAACAGTTCTGCTGCGCTGATGTAGGACATGGGAAAACCTCGAAAGCTGGCGTTTCCAAAGGGATGCGCCGGAGTGTCGGTCCGCTCAACGGCGCGGCGGGAGTGTTCGAGGGGGCGTTTGGCTGCCCGCCGGATCGACCGGTCAGGCCGCCTTTCCGAACGGAACGTCGCCGCAACCAAAGGGGCAGGGAGCGGACCTCCGAAAGGATAGGGAGCCTGTCCGGGAGCGCGCTCGACGTGGCGGGGACTGTGGTCTAGGTCGGAACCGCGCTTCGGCGCTTCCCGGACCGGTTGTGCCAGGTCACGATAAAAAGTTTGCGGTTAATGGTTTTGTAGCGGCATTTATGCCGTAACATGAAAGCGTTGGCATGCCGGTTCGGGAGACTTCCATGCGCATTCTGATTGCAGACGATCATGATCTGCTTCGCGATACGCTCCTGCTTTACCTCGAGAAGGAAGGCGGGATCGAAACGGTCGCGGTGGCGGACCTGGCGGATGCGGAAAAGCAGCTGACGGAAGGCCCGTTCGACCTGGTGCTGCTGGACTATTCCATGCCCGGCATGAATGGCCTCGAGGGGCTCGAACGGGTCATGGCGATGGAGGGCGCGCACCGGGTGGCGATCATCTCGGGCACCGCGACACGCGAGGTTGCCGAGGAGACCCTTGCCCGCGGCGCTGCCGGATTTCTTCCCAAGACGTTGCCGGCCCGCTCGCTCATCAACGCGGTGCGCTTCATGGCGATGGGAGAGCAATACGCCCCGCTCGATTTCCTGCGTGCGGAAGAGGCCGGCGACAAGCACCCGCTGACCGAGAAGCTGTCGCAACGCGAGATCGAGGTGCTCGAAGGTCTGACCCAGGGCAAGTCGAACAAGGAGATCGCGCGCGATCTCGACATCCGCGAGCCCACCGTCAAGCTTCACATGAAGACGCTTTACCGCAAGATCGGCGCGTCGAACCGCACCCAGGCGGCGATGATCGCCCGCGACCAGGGGCTTTTCTGACACCACTCCAACGCCGGTTCACCTCGCCGAAGGGATAGGTGGTCTATACGCCGGGGCGCCGGTCCTGTCCTGCCGCCCGCGGGTTTCGCCCGTGCGCAAACGGTATGTTTCCGGGGACAGGAGATTTAACCATGACTCACAGCGCTCAGAACGACCGCCCCCGAGCCCTTTCGCGCCTGCGTGTGCCCGCACTGATGCGGCTGCGTCTGCGCGAGCTTTCCATCAGCCGCATCATGCGTGGCGGCCGCTCGAACGACCTTGGCCGCCTGCCGCGCTACGCGGGCTTTTTCGCCATCGGGGCAGTCTGCATCTGGACGCCGATCACCACCTATCTCAAGACGGCGCCGCTGCGCTACACCAGCGAGCTGTCGCTGATCCTGCCCGGCTCCGGGGCCTCGGCCTCGGTCAATCTCGACAGCATCGGGCAGGCCTCGTCCTATGCCAACTCGCCCTACGCCAGCAGTTCGGTTAGCCCGACGGAAACCTACAAACGCCTGCTCGGCGCGGGGCGCATTGTCGATGCCGCCGCGGGATCGATGGACATGATAGCCGAGGATTTCGGCTCCGCCCGGATCCAGCTTGTCGACCAGACGGGTCTCATTCACATCTCGATGGTCGGCAACTCGCCCGAGGACGCGCAGGCGCGCGCCGCAGCCCTGCTGACGGCCTTTTTCACCGAGATCGAGGCGCTGCGCACCGACGAGGTTACCCTGCGCGAGGACAGCGGGCGTTCGGCGATCGAGGAATACCGCCAGTCGGTGCTGGCCACGCGCGAGGAAATCTCGCGCCTGCAGCGCGAAACCGGCCTGATCTCGGCCGAGCAGTACCGCATGCTGGTCTCCGAAACCGACGCGCTGGCCGAGAAGGTGCGCGATCTCGCCGCCACGCTCGACGAGAAGACCGAGGCCGTGCAGGCGCTGGAACGCGCCCTCGATACCGATGCGCGCCTTGCCGCCGCGGCGCTGCGTCTGCATGCCGACACCGAGTTCACGGCGCTGACAGAAGAGATGTCGATCCAGGCCGCAGAGCTGTCCCAGGCCCGCGGCAAATACGGCGAACGTCACCCGGAGGTGCGTGCGGCGACGGCCGGACACGAAGCTGCCCGCCGGCAGGCCTTTGCCCGGGCCACGCAGATTACCGGCCTGAACATCGCTCAGCTCGAGGCGCTCGACCTCAGCCATGTCGGCGGTCGCGCCGATCTTCTGAGCGATCTCGTCACGCTCGAGGCCGAACGCTCGGGCCTCGCGGCCGAGCATGCCAGCATGTCGGCCCGTCTCGCCACCGCCGAGGCGCGTCGCATCGACCTGATCGAGCCCGCGGCCCGTCTAGAGGATCTTCAGCGCGACTTTTCGGTTTCCGAGGCGGTCTTCGCCTCTGCGATGGCGCGGTCGCAGACCTCGAAGGTCGACCTTTATGCCTCCTACCCGCTGGTGCAGGTGCTCGAGGATCCGTCGCTGCCGACCGAACCCTCCTCACCCCGGCGCAAGCTGGCGATCGCCGCGGGCGGAGCCGCGACGTTCTTCCTGTGCATGGGCCTTCTGCTCGGCTGGCTGCGCCGTCCGCTGCTGAACAAGCTGATCCCGGAAGCCGGTTCCAAGACCGCGGCAGCACCGGCTAGCCTGGTGGCTGCGGAATGATCCCGCGACAGGACATCGCGCCGGCCAACCCGGCCGAGCGCATGGTGCTCACCACGCTGCGCTGGACCTGGCCCTTCTACTTCGTCGGCGCGATTTACGTCGTCGGGCCGGTGCTGGGCTGGCTGCTGGCGGGGCTGGCGGCACTGTCGCTCTACTTCGCGCCAGTGATCCGCGCCGATCTGCGCCCGCGCGGACCCGTGCCCGACCTCGTCTGGGTCTGGTTCCTGGGCATGTTCGTGATGCTGGTGGCGCTCTGGATCGGGCATCTCGACTGGGGTTACGACGCCAAGCAGATCATCAAGTCCTCGATCGGCTGGGCCAAGGGCTGGGCGCTCATGGCGCTGTTCCCGCTGGCCGGCGCCGTGCTGCCGATCCGGCGCGAGGTGCTGGTGCGCGGGCAGTGCATCATCGGCCTGTGGACGCTGATCCTGTTGCCTGTGCTTTTTGCCGCGCCCTATGTCGGCCTGCCGGAAAAGATCTTCACCTCGCCGCTCAAGGCGGTGGGCGGTCCGGGGCCCGAGTACTTTTCGGTCTACTTCTTCACTTACGATCCATCGAGCTGGACGCCGCGCTGGCAGTTCTACGCGCCCTGGTCGCCCTTCGCCGCGTTGCTTGGCGTTTTGCAGGTCTGTTTTGCGCTCGAGGATCGCAACATCCGCTGGCGCAGCATCGGAATCGCAGCCGGCGTCGCGATGATTCTGCTGTCGAAATCGCGCATGGGTCTTGTCGGGCTTGTTGCCTGCACCATCGGTCCGCGCCTGCTGCCGCTGATCCTGCGCGGCTGGATGTGGCAGGTGCTGGCAGCATTCAGCGCCTCTCTTGCGGTGATCGGAACCTACCTGGTTCAGGCGCTCAAAGACGGGGTCGCCGCATTCAAGGGCGCGCGCGCCGACAGTACCCGGGTGCGCGAGACCCTGCAGCGCATCGCCGGCGAACGCTGGTACAACGACGCGTTCTGGTTCGGCCACGGCCGGGTGCAGCCCGGTCCGCATCTCGTGGAATACATGCCCATCGGCAGTCACCACACCTGGTGGGGCCTGCTGTTCGTCAAGGGGGTGGTCGGGTTCCTGGCCCTTCTGGTGCCCCTGGTCTGGCAGACGGTGATGGCGCTGGTCGACGCCACGCGTTCGCCGCGCGGCCGTTTGCCGCTGAGCGTCGTGATGGTGCTGGTGCTTCTGTCCTTCGGAGAGAATATCGAGATCGAGGCCTACATGATGTGGCCGGGCCTGATCGTACTGGGAATCCACGCCGCCGAATTGCGGGCCGACAAATACGGTGCGCAGTCGCTTCCTGCCGCCGCGTGACGCCGCATCGCGCTCAGAGGATCTTTTTCAGCAGCCGCAGCAGGGTCTCGCGCTCGCGCTCGCGCAAAGGGGCCAGCGTTTCGGCGCTGACCCGTGCCGCCGCCGCTTCGGCCGAGGCGATCAATGCTGATCCGTCCGCGGTGAGCGAAACCAGGTGCCGCCTGCGGTCCTGCGCGTCGCGCTCGGTCTTGACCAGTCCACGTGCGATCAGACGGTCGACGACACCTTTGGTGGTCGCCCCGTCCATCGCAACGGAGCGACCCAGCCGGTTCTGCGACATCGCGCCTTCGCGGGCGAGGCGATGCATGACCGAGAATTGCGTGGGCGTCAGGGGGCCAGGCACCTGTTCGGCGAAGATCAGCGAGTTGCGCTGATAGGCCCGTCGCAAGAGATAGCCGATCTGCGCGTCGAGATCGTAGGACCCGGGGCCGCGGACAGGCACACCGGTGTCGTCCTCGCGACCTGCGCGCGTTTCCGGCTCCGGATCAGACCGAGAGATAGGCATCGCGGATCTCCGGCTGCTGGCTCAACGCCTCGAAACTGCCGTCGAACTTCTTTTGCCCGCCCTCGATGATGATCGCGCGGTCCGCGACGGCGCGGGCGAAATGCAGATTCTGTTCCGACAGCAGCACGGTCAGGCCCTGCGACTTCAGCGCGCGGATGGTTTCGGCCATCTGCTCGACGATGACCGGGGCGATCCCCTCGGACGGCTCGTCCAGCAGCAGGAGTTCGGGGTTTCCCATCAACGTGCGCGCGATGGTCAGCATCTGCTGTTCGCCGCCAGAGAGATGCTTGCCCCGGTTGGTCCGGCGCTCCGCGAGATTCGGAAAGATCGCAAAAAGCTGGTCGACGGTCCAGGTCGGCGCGCCGGGCCGCTCGGGCTGTCGTCCGACTTCAAGGTTCTCGGTCACCGTCAGGTCCGAAAAGATGCGCCGATCTTCCGGCACGTAGCCGAGCCCGTGCTTGGCGACCCGGTAGGGTGGCAGTCCGACGAGGTCATGGCCCCGGAAGACCACCGACCCGCGGCGCGGCACAACAAGCTGCATGATCGACTTCAGCGTCGTGGTCTTGCCCGCACCGTTGCGCCCCAGCAGGGCCACCACCTCGCCCTCGGCGATGTCGAACCCGAGGTCGTCGAGGATATGCGCCTTGCTGTAGTAGCTGTGAACCCCCGCGACGCTAAGCATCGGCGGCCTCCGCGAAGAGGGTCCCGCCGCCAAGATAGACTTCCTGCACCTGCGGATCGTTGCGCACTGTCTCGGCATCGCCATCCGCGATCAGCTCGCCCCGGTTCAGTACCATGATGTGATGCGCGTGGGTAAAGACGACATCCATGTCATGCTCGGTGAACAGCACCGACACGCCCTGGTCGCGCACGATGTCGGCGGTCAGCTGCATCAGCGCGATGCGCGCCGAGGGGGCCATCCCTGCGGTGGGTTCGTCCATCAGCAAAAGGCGCGGTCGGTGGCACAGGGCGATTGCAAGCTCCAGGCGCTTCAGGTCGCCGTAGGCCAGCACCGAGCACGGCCGGTCGGCCTGGTCGGCCAGCGACACGGTCTTGAGAAACTCCATCGCCTCGTCACGGTAGAGCGTCCAGGCCCGCGGCAGGATCGCGTAGATACGACGGTGATGGCTCATCAGTGCCATCTGGACGTTCTCGATTACGGTCATCGACTGGTAGGTCCCGGTGATCTGGAACGTGCGCCCGACGCCGCGCCGCCAGATATCGCGGGGCCTCTGTCCGGTGATGGTCTCGCCATCGAGCCGGACCTCACCCGTGGTCGGGCGGATCTGTCCCATGAGCATGTTGAAGCAGGTCGACTTGCCGGCGCCGTTCGGACCGATCAGCGCCTTCAGTTCGCCCTTAGCGACCGAAAAGGAAATGCCGTTCACGGCCAGAAAACCGTCGTAGGATTTGCTCAGGTTGCGGACGTCGAGGATCGCGCTCATCTCACGCCTCCGTTTCTTCGTCGCGTGCGCGCAGACGCGCCCAGAGCGTACGGAGCGAGCCGACGATACCCTCGGGGGCGACGATCACCACGGCGATGATCACGAGGCCGAGGATCAGGCGCCAGTGCTCCGCGCGGGTCAGCCAGTCTTCGGCGGCGGTCAGGAAGGTGGCCCCGACGACCCCGCCGGCAAGCGTTTTCACGCCCCCCAGGAACACCGCGATCAGTGCGTCGAAGCTGGCCGAGATTTCCAGCTCGGTGGGAAACACCGAGCCTTTGGAGAACACGAAGATGCCGCCCGCGAGCCCTGCCATGATGCCGGCGAGGGTGAAGGCGAGGTGCTGTACGCGCTTGACGTCGATGCCGGTGGCCTCGGCCTGGCGGGGGCTGTCGCGGCCGGCGCGCAGGGCGTAGCCGAAGGGCGCGTGAATGACGTGGCGCAGGAACACGATTCCCGAGACCCCGAGCACGAGGGTGAAATAGTAGTAGGGCACCGTCCCGTTCAGCCAGTCGGCGGGCCAGATGTTGACCAAACCGTCGTCACCCCGCGTGACCGCGCGCCACTGGAAGGCAAGCGACCAGACAAGCTGGCTGAAAGCGAGGGTCAGCATGGCGAAATAGACGCCGGTGAGGCGGATGCAGAACCAGCCGATTGCCAGCGCCAGAAGGCCTGCGGCGAGCGGGGCGAAGAGAAAGGCGATCTCCATCGGCGTGCCGGCATGGAACACCAGCAGCGCCGCGGCATAGGCGCCGCCGCCGAAGAACGCGGCATGCCCGAAGCTGACCAGCCCGCCGGTGCCGAGCATGAAGTGTAGCGAGGCGGCAAAGAGCGCGAAGACGATGACATCAATCAGCAGGATCAGCACGAATCGGTCTGCGAACATCGGCAGTGCGGCGAGCAGGGCGAGAAGCAGGCCGACGGCGAGGCGCGCCTTGGCCCCGTAAGGCCGGATCGGCTGCTCCGGCTGGCCGACCTGGCCATGCTCGCCCGCGACCTCCTCGCGCCCGAGAATGCCCCAGGGCCGGATCACCAGAACGATGGCCATCACGACGAACATCAGTACCAGTGTCGAGGAGGGCAGGTAGGTCACACCGAAGACACCCAGCACCGAGATCAGCACCGCGGCGATGAAGGCGCCGGGCAGGCTGCCCATGCCGCCGATCACGACCACGACGAAGACCGGACCGAGGATGTTGAAATCCATCAGCAGATCGGCCCCGCCTTTCGGCAGCTGCAACGCGCCACCGAGCCCGGCGAGCGCCGAGCCCAGCGCGAAGACGCCGGTGAAGAGCCAGGCCTGGTTGACACCGAGCGCGCCAACCATCTCGCGGTCCTGGGTCGCGGCGCGCACCAGCACGCCAAGCCGGGTGCGCTGGATCAGGTACCAGAGCGCGAAGAGGATCACCGGCGTGATCGCGATCAGCACGATATCGTACTTGGGAACCGGCTCGCCGAAGATGCGCCAGACGCCGCGCAATCCGGGCGCGCGGGGTCCAAGCCGGTCCTCGGCCCCGAAGATCATCAGCGCGAGGTCCTGGATCACCAGGATGACGCCGAAGGTGGCGACCAGCTGGAAAAGCTCGGGCGCCTTGTAGATCGGGCGCAGCACCAGCATTTCGACAATCGCTCCGATCAGGCCGATGGCAAGCCCGGTCAGCAGGATCGCGCCCCAGAAGCCGACATGACCGGGCAGAAGCTCCATCAGGGTGATGCCGACGAAGGCGCCGAGCATGTAGAACGACCCATGCGCGAAATTGACGATCCGGGTGACGCCGAAGATCAGCGACAGGCCGGACGCGACCAGGAACAGCGCGGCCGCATTGGCGAGCCCGGTCAGGAACTGCGCGAAAAGAAAGGCCATGTCGGGGGTCTGTCGCTCCTGTCAGGGCGCGGTCGGGGCCCGGCCGAAGTCGACCGGGCCCACGCCGATCACTCCGCCGGGCGCTTGGCGGCGATTTCCTCGTCGCTGGGCATGTAGGCGTCCGGGGACTTGTACTCCCAGTCGACCATCACGCCCTTGCCGTCTTCCAGCGCAATGGTGCCGACATAGGCGCCCATGTTCGACTGGTTGTCGATCTCGCGGAAGTTCAGCTCGCCGATCGGGGTGCCCGGGATTGAGAGGCCCTCGAAGGCTTCGCGGATCGCCTCGGTCTCGGTCGAGCCGGCCTTCTCGATGGCCCCCGCGATGGACATGGCGGTGAGGTAGCCCACCAGCGAGCCGATCTTGGGCGTCTCGCCGGTCGCTTCCTGGTAGGCATCGACAAAGACCTTGCCCTCGCCCTCAATCGCGTACCAGGGGTAGCCTGTCACGTACCAGCCCTCGGGGGCTTCCTCGCCCAGCGGTTCGAGGTATTCCGGCTCGCCGGTCAGCAGCCCGTAGACCTGCCGACCGTCGAAGAGCCCGCGGTCGGTGCCGTCGCGCACGAACTTGGCGAGATCGGTGCCGAAGGTGACGTTGTAGATCGCGTCGGGTTTGGCGCGCTCAAGTGCCTGCACCTCGGCCCCGGCGTCGATCTTGAAGAGGCCCGGCCACTGCTCGGCGACGAATTCGACCTCGGGCTTGAGCTTCTGAAGGTTGGCCTTGAAGGCCGCGACCGCGTCCTGCCCGTATGCGTAATTCGGCGCAATGGTGGCGTAGCGCACGGCGTCGGTCTTGGCGGCCTCCTCGGCCAGCATCGCCGCCTGCACCCAGGTCGAGGCGCGCAGACGGTAGGTGTAGGGGTTGCCGCTCTCCCAGACCAAGGTGTCGGCCAGCGGCTCGGCGGCGAGGTAGACATAACCCTTCTCGGCGGCGAAGGAGCTGAGCGCGAGGCCGACATGCGACAGGATCGAACCGGTCAGCATCACCGCGCCGTCGCGGGTCATCAACTCTTCGGCGATCTTCACCGCCTCGGCCGGATCGCCCTGGTCGTCGCGGTAGATGAATTCGAGCGGCTTGCCGAGCACGCCACCCGCACCGTTGATCTCTTCCAGTGCCAGCTCGATCCCCTTCTTGTAGGGCTCGGCGAAGGCGGCCATGCGCTTGTAATGATTGATCTCGCCGATCACGATCGTGTCCTGCGCCTTGGCGGCGGGCGCGAGGGCCAGTGCGGCCGCGGCCGCGAGAAGGGTGCGTCTGGTAAAGCTCATGTGGCTCGGTCTCCTGTTGGTCGGCCGCGCGGGCGCGGCGGTGTCTTCCGGTCTGGCGCCGGTCAGTCGTGGTAGACGTAGGCGGGCGATGGGTCGGCGGCCACGTCCTCGGTGCGTTCCAGTTCGATCAGTTCGCTAATGCGCTTGCGATAGACCATGGGACCCTTGTCGATGGCAATGCGGATCGGGCGGCGCTTCTGCGGGCGAAGTTCCTCGCGCTGCACGGCTTCGAGGATCTCCTTGTCCTCGGCGAAGGCGGTGCGCAGCAGCGTATCCATGCGCGCGGCGGCGCTGTCGTCGTCGATGGCGGTATTGCGGATGTGCATCCAGCGGTCGATGGTCTCGGTCGCGCTGACCGGCGTCATAAAGTGCAGCGCGAAGATGCGCACGCCCCTGTCGCGGTGCTCCTCGGCGCATTTCTTCTCGGTCTCGATCGAGCCGAAGTCGATGACCGCCGTACAGGGCGTGTGCAGGTAGTAGTAGTGCCAGCGGTCGACGTTGCCAGTGAACCCGCCGAAGGCCTTGAAGAACCCGACCGGTTCGGAATCCCGGATCCAGCGCCAGGCGACGATGACCTCGCCGTCGGTGCGCACATGGACCGGCACGTTCTCGGAGGCTGCGTTGCCCAGCGTGGTGGGATGCACGAAACTCACATGCGCAGGATCGACCAAGTTCTCGGCCACGTTGAGGTAGTTCGATTCCAGGTGGAGCGCGTCGCCCTGGTGCGCGGCCCAGCCGGGATCCGTGAACTGCGGCATGTCGAAGATCTTCGCGGCATCGGCCTTCGCCGGGTCGCCCATCCAGATCCAAACGATGTTGTGGCGTTCCTCCGTCGGGTAGGCGGTGACGCTGGCCGAGGCCGGCAGGTTGGTCTGGCCGGGAACGCGGACGCACTGGCCGGTGCTGCCGTCGAAGGTAAGGCCATGATAGCCGCATTGCACCGTGTCGCCGATGCGCTTGCCCTTGGACAGCGGCAGCAGGCGGTGCGGGCAACGATCCTCGAGTGCCGCGACGCTGCCGTCGGACTTGCGGAACAGCACCACATGCTCGCCGAGGATGGTGAATCGCCGCAGGCTGTCGTCGATCTCGCGCGACCATCCGGCGACGTACCAGGCATTGCGGACGAAGATGGTCATCGGTCCTCTCCCTTTGCTCGGGGGCAGGTGTCGCCGCAGCCCCTTGGCGGCGCGGACAGGCTCACCGCAGCCCGTCCTCTCCCCTGACGTCTTCTGCCGCCAGCCCGCCGACGCGGGCGTGGATGCGTGACCCGGTGGTCATGACAAGCGCCAGCACGATCTCGCCGGGTTTCGGCGCGTCCGGAATGCCAACCTCCATCGCGTCGAAATGCGACCGGACGTAGGAAGCGTTGGTGTGGGTGATCGGCACGTCGAGCCGTGTGCCGGCGACGCCGACCTTCTTGGCCGAGGGCACGATGGCCTTGCTGGCCGCGATCTTGTCGCGCATCGCGTAGCCGCCCGGCACATGCCAGAGCGCGCCATGCTCGAGCTCGCCGTCGATGCCGACGATCGCCCCCTTTCCGTAGCTCTCGACAACCGAGGCGTCGCCCCCGAGCGCGTCGATGAGATCCTGCGCCATCTGCGCGCCGAGCGGCTTGAGATCTTCCATGAAGCCCGTGATGTCCTCGTGGTAGGCGCCCGCGAAGGGATTGGCGATCACCGTCAGCGCGGCGGCACGGCGCACCGGGATGTCCGGTTTCGGCCCGCCTTCGTGGTGGATGGTTTCGACCGTGATCGCGGACTTGCGGATCTGTGGCTCAGGCATGGGCAGGCTCCGGCAGCGTGATGGTGTTTCCGACAATGCACCGCTGGCTTTGCAAGGCAAGGCAGGCGGCGTGAATGAGTCCGCGCGCATGGTAGTCCCGGGCGAGAGCAAGCCCCCGGTCCAGCGCCCGGCGCGTTTCGCTGCGGTCGAGCGGTCCCACGGCGACTGTCACGCGACGGTTCCCAAGGTCGCTGTCCGGCGCGAGGTCGCGTGCGGGCCGGCGTGCGATCGCAAGATGGCCGGGCAGGTCGACGGCGTTGGCGATCAGCGTCGCTGCCGCGTCTGCGGTTGCGGCGTCTTTGGCCAGCACGGTGACTGCGTCGGCAATCCCGAGCGAGAAAGAGCGTCCGCGCCAGCCGCTGGTGGCGACCCCGCCGATGCCCGCCGATGCGGCGATCTCGGCGCGCGCGCCGGAGATGCGGCGCGCCGGGTCATCGCAAACGGCCAGCCGCAGCGCGCCGTCCCGCTGCCATACCGCGATATCGCCACCGTTGTTGAGATGCGCGGAACGCAACCCGTGCGGGCCGGTCAGCGCCGCGCCAAGCAGGTGATCGGCGACCGCCCCTGCGACAGCGGCCATCGGGGTCACGAAGGCGGGGGCGAAGGCCGCGGTCGCCCGGCACATCCGCCGTGCCAGCGGTCCCTCCGGATCGGGACCGTCCGTCGCGCGCAGACGGGGCAATTCGGCGGCGAGCCGCGCCAGCACAGGCGCGAAGGCGGTCTCGATCCGCGATCTGGCGGCGGCGACAGCGCTGCGCGGCCCGTCGAGAGAGGCGACGACGTCGATCGGCCCGTGCGTCAGCCGGAAGCGCCCGCCGGACAGGTCGTGGACCTGTGCGGTTTCGCTCCAACCGCTCATTCCGCCACCTTCGGTTTTTCCGAACGCGCTACCATCGCGGACCACGGCCCGTCCGACTTCGCCTTTTCCGCGCGCCGCCCCGAGAGGCGATGATCGCTTTGCCGCCCGGTCACGCCCTTCAGCGCCTCCTTCAGCGGCATGACGTAATCCATGTGGCCGCCGAGCGCCGCATAGTCGCTGGCGGGCATCGTGAACTCGATCGGGGCCACCAGCGCCGGGGTCGGCACATATCCGAAAGCGTTTTTGGGCATCTGCGTGACGTCGGCCATGAAGGTGATGCCGCCGCCCGGCCACATCATCACCGGCGCGCCACCGCAGGTCACGCGGGTCAGGCGCGACTGCACCGAGCGCGTCAGGCTGACGGGGTTCTCGGTCACGCCCGAGCGCAGCGAACCACCCGCACCGGCCATGAACAGCACCGAGGCGAGCGCAGGCTCGCAATTCTCCTCGATCCGGGCCACGGAGGGCCGCAAGCGCTCCGGCATCTCTTTCTCGACGGGGTTCAGGTTCTCATCGAGTTCGTAATAGGCCGCGTTCTCGCCGGTGGTCGAAACCATCAGCAGGTTGAGGCCCGGCCAGGCCTCCTTCGGCTTCCACGTGTCGAGGATCGCCAGAGGGTCGCTCAGGTCCGTTCCGCCCCAACCGGTTCCGGGTTCTGCGACCTGGAAGTAGCGCCCTGGCGTGGAACGGCGGCCCTTGATCCGGATACCCGTGGGTTTCCAGCCGATCACCTTTCCGGCCTGGTGCTCGGACATGACGCCGGTGATGTGGTCGTCGACCACGACCACCTCGTCCACGAGCCCCTGCCACTGCGCCGCGAACATGCCGACCGTGGCCGATCCGCAGCCGACGCGCATACGCTCCTCGCGCTGGCCGTTCACGACGGGCGCCGAGCCCGCGCATATCTCGAGGTCTGCGCCACCGTCGATGGTCAGCGCCACCGCCTCGCCGTTGCACAGCGCCAGCAGCGCCGCGCAGGTGGCGCGGCCTTCCTTCTTCGAGCCGCCGGTCAGGTGGTTCACCCCGCCCAGAGACAGCATCTGCGAGCCGTACTCGGACGTCGTGACATGGCCCACCACCTCGCCTTCGGAGCGTACCCAGGCGCATTCCGAACCGAGGTGCCTGTCGGTGTCGATCTTCACCTTGGCGCCGCAGTAGGAAAAGATCCCCTCGGTGACGACGGTGATCATGTCCGCACCGTGGATTTCCGCGGCCACGATGAAGGGCGCGGGTTTGTAGTCGGGGTAGGTCGTGCCCGAGCCGAGGGCGGTGACGAACTGGCCTTCGCCCGACACCAGCTCGCCATCCCATTCGCGGTCGAGGAAGGGCACCACCGGCGCATCGCCATTCTCGAGAATGGTCAGCGGGTCGAGCCGGACAAGCTCTCCGCCCTCATTGGCATAGCGGTCGCAGGCCCCGGCGCGGCCTTCGGCGATGTAGCACATGACCGGGCATGCATCGCAGCGGATCTTGGCGGGCGCGTCGGCCTTGTGCCGCGTCTCGGGCGCGCCGCTCACGCTTCGGCCCTCGACCGACGCGACACAGCAGGTGCTGCGGCAGTGATCCTGCCGTCGTTCCCGATCTCGCTGGCACCTTCAGGGGTCATGGACGCTCCATGCTGCATCGCCGGACGCGCCAACTCTGCACCATTCTTGTTCGTATACAAACAAGAATCGGTCCCCTTCTCGGGATCCGTCCGGCCCGGCGCGAATGGAATTGACAAGAATCGGGCGGCGTCCCTACGCTGAGCTGAAAATGTTTGCACACAAATGAAACGCGACTCCGGGAGCCCGACCGCGTGACGCTCTACCAGCCCGAATCCCTCGATGCGGCCCTGGCGCTTCTGGCGCGGGGCGCAGGGCCGGTTCTGGCAGGCGGAACGGACCTCTACCCGGGCCTGCGAGACGCGCCCGCGCCGGCGCGGATGGTCGACATCACCCGGATTGCGGGGCTGCGCGGGATCATATGCGAGGACGCTGTCTGGAACATCGGCGCTGCCACCACCTGGTCGGATCTCCTGCGCGCCGACCTGCCGCCGCTTTTCGACGGTCTCAAGGCGGCAGCGCGCGAGGTGGGGGCCGTGCAGGTGCAGAACGCGGGCACGCTCGCCGGCAACCTGTGCAATGCCTCGCCGGCCGCAGACGGCGTGCCGGCGCTGCAGGCGCTGGAGGCCGAGGTGGCGATCTCCGGGCCGCAGGGTCGGCGCGTTCTGGCGCTCGACGCGTTCATCTCCGGGCCGCGCCGGACAGCCCTCGCACCCGGTGAACTGGTCACGGGCATCCGTGTGCCCGACCGGCCCGGGCGCGGCAGTTTCGTCAAGCTCGGCGCGCGGCGCTATCTGGTGATTTCGATTGTCATGGTCGGGGCCTACGTGGAGATGCGCGAAGGCCGTGTTCTTCATGCGGCTGTTTCCGTCGGCGCCTGCGCCCCCGTCGCCCGGCGCTTGCCCGAACTCGAGGCGGCGCTGATCGGGCAGAGCCCCGACGCAGTCGAGCGGCTGGTACAAGATGCGCCGCTCGACGGTTTCGCGCCGATCGACGACATCCGCGCAACGTCCGCCTACCGCATGGACGCGGTCCGCACTCTGGTCGCTCAGGCGCTGTCGAAGTCGATGGAGGCTGGCGATGTCGCTTGATGGTGTGCCGCCGGCGCTGTCCTTCACCCTGAACGGCGCGGCGGTTGCCCTGCAGGTCTCGGCCACGGCCCGGCTCTCGGAGGTGCTGCGCGAGGCCGCCGGCGCGCGCGACGTCAAGGTGGGCTGCAACGCCGGGGACTGCGGGGCCTGCACCGTGCTTCTGGACGGCACAGCGGTCTGCGCCTGCATGGTCGCGGCGGGGCAGGCGCAGGGCCGCAGCGTCGAAACCCAGTCCGGTCTTGTCGCACACGATCCCGTGGCCGCGCAGCTCGCCGCTGCTTTCCAGCGTCACCAGGCCGCACAATGCGGTATCTGTACGCCAGGCATGATGGTCTCGGCCGTCGCGCACCTGCGGGCGGGCGGCGCGTTGACCGAAGAGGCGGTCTCGGACGCGTTGGGTGGCGTGCTTTGCCGCTGCACCGGCTACCGCAAAATCATTGCCGCGGTCCTTGACGTCGAGGGGGAGGCGGAGGCGCCGCGGGACGGTTGCATCGGCGCGCGGCTTCCGCGTGTCGACGGCTGGCCCAAGGTCTCTGGTTGCGAGGCTTTCGGAGACGATGTGGCGCCCGCCGATGCGCTGTTCTGCCGGGTCATCCGCGCGCCGTTCCACCGCGCGCGCTTCGACTTTGGCGACCTCGACGGGTTACGGCGCGAGAACGGACTGGACCTGATCCTTACCGCGCAAGACGTGCCGGGCAGCAACATCTTCGGCGTGATCCCCGGGTTCGAGGACCAGCCCGTCTTCGCGGTCTCCGAGACTCGGTTCCGCGGCGAGGCCGTCTCCGCCGTTGTCGGCAGCGCCGCGGCTCTGGCCGGCATGGGCGCGTTCCCGGTGCAGTGGACCGAATTGCCCGCGGCGCTGACGCCCGATGCGGCGGTGCAGGCCGAACCGCTCCACGGCGCGCGCGCGGGAAACCTGATGTGTACCGGGTTCGTCGCGCGCGGAGACGCTGCAGCCGGCTTGGCGGAGGCGGCGCACAGGGTATCGGGGCGCTTCACCACCGGCTTCATTGAACACGCCTATGTCGAACCGGAGGCCGCCGTCGCGCGCCGCGTCGGCGACCGGATCGAGATCGCCTGCTGCACCCAGGCGCCCTACATGACCCGCGACGGTATCGCCGGGATTCTCGGGATCGACCCGGGTCGGGTGCGGATCCTGCCGACGGCGACGGGCGGCGGGTTCGGCTCCAAGCTCGACCTCAGCGTGCAGCCTTTCGTGGCGCTGGCGGCCTGGCATCTCGACCGGCCCGTGCGCATGGCCTACACGCGCGCCGAGTCGATGGCGAGTTCGACCAAGCGGCATCCGGCGGCCATCGAGATGGAGGTCGGCGCCGATGCCGAAGGCCATATCGTCGCGGCGCGCGTCTCGGGCGATTTCAACACCGGCGCCTATGCCAGCTGGGGTCCGACGGTCGCGACCAGGGTCCCGATCCATGCCAGCGGGCCTTACCGGACGCCGCATTACGAGGCGAAAAGCGCCGGCATCCATACGCACACCGTACCCGCCGGGGCCTTTCGCGGCTTCGGGGTACCGCAAGCCGCCGTCGCGCAGGAGCAGCTTTACGACATGCTGGCCGGGAAACTCGGTATTGACGCGCTCGACTTCCGCCGCCGCAACTGCCTGACAAACGGTGACGCGACGGTCACCGGGCAGGTCTTCGACACCGGCATGGGCATCGCGGATTGCTTAGATGCGCTAAAGCCCGCATGGGCGCGCGCGCAAAGCGAGGCCGCAGAGTTCAATTCGACGCCGGGCCGGCTGCGGCGCGGGGTGGGGATCGCCGGAGGCTGGTACGGCTGCGGCAATACCTCGATGTCAAACCCTTCGACCATCCGGGCGGGGATCACCGGCGACGGCAGGCTGGTGCTGCACCAGGGTGCGGTCGATATCGGGCAGGGATCGAACACGGTCATCACGCAGATATTCGCGGAGGCCATGGGCGTCGCGGTGGCGGACGTTCATCTCGTCGGTGCCGATACCGATCTGACCCCGGATGCCGGCAAGACCTCGGCCAGCCGCCAGACCTTCATCACCGGCAATGCTGCAAGGCTCTGCGGCGAGGCCCTGCGCGCGCAGGTGCTGCGGCTCGGTAATGCGTCCGAAAATGCGAGCATTCGCTTTTGTCCTGGTGGCGTCGAGATCGTCGAGGACGGGCGCAATCATCGGGTCGAACTCGGAGCGGGCGACAGCGATTATGCGCTGGAGGCCGTCGAGACCTACGACCCGCCGACGCTGGCGCTCGACGAGAACGGGCAGGGCGCCCCCTATGCCGTCTTCGGCACGGCCGCGCAGATCGCCGAGGTCGAGGTCGACACGGCGCTCGGCACCGTGCGTGTGCTGAGCATCGTCGCGGCGCATGACGTCGGACGTGCGATAAACCCGTTGCTGATCGAAGGCCAGATCGAAGGCGGCGTCGCGCAGGGCATCGGGATGGCGCTGATGGAGGAATTCGTGCCGGGCCGGACCGAGAACCTGCATGACTACCTGATCCCCACTTTCGGAGACATTCCACCCGTGACCTCGATCATCGTCGAAAGCGGCGACGCCCATGGCCCCTACGGTGCCAAGGGGCTGGGCGAACACTGCCTGATCCCGACCGCCCCGGCGATCCTCAATGCGATCGCGAACGCCTGCGGCGTGCGCATCTACGATCTTCCGGCAACACCCGACAAGGTGCGCGCGGCGATTCTGGCCAGTGCCGAGGCGCGCGCATGACGACCGAAACCGGCCTGCGCGGCAGCGTCGCAGGCATCGACGTCGGCGGCACCTTTACCGATCTTGCGCATTTCGACAGCCGCAGCGGCACCGTCCGGCTCGCCAAGGTGCCGACGACGCCGCAGAACCAGGCCGAAGGCGTGCTGGCGGCGCTCGACGCGGCCGAGGTCGATGCCGCAGCGCTCGATCTCATCGTGCACGGGACAACGACGACGACCAACGCGGTTCTGGAACGGCGTCTGTGCAAGACCGGGCTCGTCACCACAATGGGGTTCCGAGACGTGCTCGAACTCGGCCGGCGCACGCGGCCGCAGGCCTACGGCATGCACGGGCACTTCCGCCCGATCATCCCGCGCGACCTGCGGCTCGAAATCCCCGAGCGCATGCTGGCGGATGGCGCGGTCCACACGCCGCTGGACGAAGACGCCCTGTACGCGGCGCTGCGCCGGTTGGCGGCAGAGAACTGCGAGGCGCTGGTCATCCATTTTCTGCATGCCTATGCCAACCCCGCGCACGAGTTGCGCGCCGGGGAGATCGCGGCCGAGGAATGGCCGAACGGCAATGTGACGCTGGGCCACGCGCTGCTTTCGGAAAGCCGCGAATTCGAACGTGGCGTGACGGCGGCGGTCAACGCGTCGGTGCAGCCGCTTCTGAGGCGCTACGTCGAGCGGTTGGCGGACCGGCTCTCCGAGCGCGGCTACGACCGCGATCTTCTGGTCATGAACGGAAACGGCGGCATGGTCTCGGCCCGAACCGTGTCGCGCGAGGCGGCCAAGACGGTGATGTCCGGGCCTGCGTCCGGCGTCATGGCAGCGGCCTACACCGGGCGACGGGCGGGGCTGCCGGACCTTCTGACCTACGACATGGGCGGAACCTCGACCGACGTGGCGATGATCCGCGGCGCGAATCCGGCGGTCAGTCACGAGATCGAGATCGAATACGCCATGCCGATCCACGTGCCGATGGTCGATGTGCGCACCGTGGGCGCGGGCGGCGGGTCCATCGCGCGGGTCACCGCCGCCGGGCTGCTTCAGGTCGGACCCGAAAGTGCGGGCTCGGTTCCCGGCCCGATCTGCTATGGGCGCGGGGGTACGGAGCCCACGATCTCGGATGCGAACATGCTGCTGGGGCGGATGGACCCCGGTAAGCTGTCCGGTGCGGAGGCCGTGTCGCTCGGACAGCTCGCGGCGGTCTTCGAGAGCAAGCTCGGCGGCCCGCTCGGGCTCGACGCGACCGAGGCGGCGGCGGCAGTGCTGAAGGTGGCGAATGCCCGGATGGCCGATGCCGTGCGCATGGTGTCGATCTCGCTCGGCGAGGACCCGCGCGACTTCGCGCTCTTTGCCTTCGGCGGGGCCGGTCCGCTGCATGCCTGCGCGATCGCGCGCGAGCTTGGCGTGCCGCGCGTGCTGGTGCCTGCGCGTCCGGGCATCACCAATGCGCTGGGCTGCATCGTCGCCGATCTGCGGCATGATTTCGTGACGACCGTGAACGCACCGCTCGATGCGTGCGACATGGACCTGGTGCACCGCCACTTCGCGACCCAGGTCGAGGAGGGCCGCGCCGCCATCGCGCGCGAACGTGTCGAGATCGCGGAGGTGCGGGTGCTGCACTCGGCGGACATGCAATTCATCGGCCAGACCCACCTTTTGCGCGTCGCGCTTCCGGGTCCCGAGCCGACGCGGGCGGACTTGCAGGCCCTGTTCGAAGACGCCTATTTCCGTCGCTTCCAGGTCGCGTTGCCCGAAATCCGCCCGGCGCTGGTGAACGTCAACACCTCGGTCATCGGGCGGCGGCCCGATCTCGACCTGTCCACACTGATCGACGTCTCGGGCCGGCGCGACACCTTGCCAGAGGCGCAGACCGGGGAGCGACGGGTCTGGTTCGAGGGCTGGCGCGACACGCCGGTCTACTGGCGCGATTTCCTGCCCGCCGCGGCGATGATGGAAGGTCCGGCCATCGTCGAACAGATGGACTGCACGCTGGTACTGGAACCGGGCGACGTGGCCACGCAGGACGCGGACGGCAACCTCGTCGTGACCGTGGGGAGTGCCGCGTGACGCTCGACCCGATCACCTTGACGGTCATCCAGTCGGCCCTGCAGCAGGTCTGCGACGAGATGGACCTTTCGTTCTCGCGCGCCGCCTTCTCGCCGGTGATCGCAGAGGCCAACGACCGGTCCGACGGCATCTATGCCGCCGATGACGGCAGCCTGATCGCTCAGGGCAGCCAGGGCCTGCCGGTTTTCGTCGGGACGATGCAGTATTCCACGCGGACGCTGATCGAGATGATCGCCGACGGGCGCGCCGCGGCGCCGAAGCCGGGCGACATCTACATCGTCAACGATCCCTACCTTGGCGGGACGCACCTGATGGACGTGCGCTTTGCCATGCCCTTTTACCGGAACGGCGAGATCTTTTGCTGGCTGTCGAACACCGGGCACTGGCCCGATACCGGCGGCGCGGTGCCGGGCGGGTTTTCCGCCTCCGCCACGGCGGTCGAGCAGGAGGGGCTGCGCCTGCCGCCGGTGCGCCTGTTCAAGCAAGGCACGCTCGATCCGGAGATCTACGCGATCATCTGTTCCAATATCCGTGTCGCCGACCAGCGTATCGGCGACGTCAAGGCGCAGGCGGCGGCGCTTTATGTCGGGCAAAGCCGGCTGACGCGGCTTCTGGACCGCTACGGCGACGACACTGTGCGCGACGCCATTGCCGAGTTGCGCCGCCGCGCGGCCGACCAGATGCGCGCCAACATCGCGCTGATCGCGCCGGGCACCTATCGCTCCGTCGCGTGGATCGACAGCGACGGGGTGGTGAACGAGCCGCTGAAAATCAGCCTGGCCGTGACCGCGGACGGGGAGAGCCTGACCTTCGATTTCGCAGGCTCAAGCCCGCCGTGCGCGGGTCCGATGAACAGCGTGCTGGCAACGACGCATTCCGCCGTCTACCTCGCCGTGCGCCACATCTTCCCCGACGTTCCGATCAGCGCCGGGGCGTTCGAGCCGCTGCGAATCCTGCGGCCCGAGGGCACGTTTCTCGACGCGCATTACCCGCGCCCGGTGTCCGGCTGCGCGGCCGAGGTCAGCCAGCGCATCGCCGAGGCGGTTTTTGCCGCATTGGTCGCGCCGCTGCCCGACCGCGTCACGGCGGCACCGGCCGGTTCATCGGGCAATTTCGCGCTTGGCGGGTCGGTCCCGGAAGAAGGACGCAGCTACGTGATGTACCAGATCTCGGGCGGCGGCTACGGCGGTTTTGCCGGGGGCGACGGAATCTCGAATGGATGCTCGACCATCGGCATCTCCAAGGCGCCGCCGGTCGAGATCATGGAGCAGCAGTTCCCCGTGCTCTACCACCGCTACGCGCTGCGCGAAGGCTCGGGCGGGGCGGGGTGCCATCGCGGCGGGTTCGGGCTCGACTACGAGGTCGAGTTGCGCAAGGGCACGGCGCTGGCGAGCTTCGTCATGGACCACGGGCGGTTCGGCCCGCAGGGCGTACTGGGCGGCGGTGACGGCGCGGTCAACGAGGTCACCGTGACCCGCGGCGGCGAGAGCGTCACCCCGGAGCATCTGTCGAAGGCGCAGGACATCGCGCTGTCGGCCGGCGACCGGGTCCGGGTCAGGACGCCCGGCGGCGGCGGCTATGGAGATCCGGCCGAGCGGGACCGGGCGCTGGTGGCGGAAGACGTGCGACTGGGGCGGTACACGCCGGACGAGGCGGACCGGCTGTTCGGGACGGGCGGTGACGACGCGGAGGACGCAAAAACAGGCGGCTGAGCGCCGAGGTCAGGCGATCAGGAAGGTCTCGATCCGACCGACCCCCTTGATCGCGGTCTGTTGCCGCGTGCTTTGCGGGGTCGCCGACAGGGCCTCGATGGTTGCGGTGGAGGTATGGATCCGCCCGGCTTCGCCCGAGGCCTCTAGACGGCTGGCAAGGTTCACCGTCTCACCCCAGACATCGTAGACGAACCGCTTGCGCCCGATGAGCCCGGCGATCACTGGGCCGGAACTGACCCCAACCCGGATCCTCAGGGGTTCGGACGCGCCGAAGATCTCGGACTGCAAGCCAAGCAGGGCACGCCCGAAGGCGATGGCGCGATCGGCATGGTCCTCACGGGCCTCCGGCACACCGACCACCGCCATGTAGGCATCCCCGATGGTCTTGATCTTCTCGACCCCGTGTCGGTCCGCCAGTTCGTCGATTTGCGAAAACAGCGCGTGCAGATGCCCCACCAGTGTCGTCGGATCGGTCCGTGCCACCAGCGGGGTGAAATCGACGATATCGGCAAAGATGATCGAGGCCGCCTCGAAGCGGTCGGCGATGACGGTCTCGCCACGGCCGACCCGTTCGATGATCGTTGCGGGCAGCATCGACAAAAGCAGACCATCGGCACGGGACTTCTCGTAGGCGATCTTCTCGACGAAGCGACGCTCGCGCTCGCGCCATCGCACGGTCTCGAGGCAGCTTTCGACGCGCGCATGCAGCAGGACCGGATCGACCGGCTTGGGCAGGTAGTCCGCCGCGCCGGCCTTGATGCATTTCACGATCGCCTGCACGTCCTTGAGCCCCGACACCATCACCACGGCCATCTCGCGCCAGAGCGGGTTCGACTTCAGCGTCGCCAGAAGCTCGATCCCGTTCATGTCGGGCATCAGGATGTCGACAAGTGCCAATTCGTAATTGCTGGCCTTCAAGAGCTTCAGCGCCTCGCGTGCAGAGGCCGCGGTGGTCACCGAATGACCCCGGGTCGTCAGGTGCCGCCGCAGCAATTCGCGGTTGGCCTCGACGTCGTCGATGACAAGGATGCGCCCGCTGATCCCCGGACCGGCGGCAACCTCGTCGGACAGGGTACGCGCCAGCGCCTCGGCAATGCCTGCGTCGGCAGCGTCGGCGGCAAGCGCCTCGGCACTGCCGCGCGAGAACCCGACCAGACCGTCGATCTGTTCAAGCACATGGCCGCAGGCCGTGACGACGGTCTCTATGTCGCTGCGCACCGTGGCGTCGATGGCGTCGCCCTGTTCTTCGAGGATCAGTTCGGAATAGCCCAGGATCGCGTTGACCGGCGTGCGCAGGTCGTGACGCAGCGTGGCATCCTCGAGGTCCGAGGGGTCGAGATCCGCTTCCGGATCGACGAGGCGCGCGATCTTGTCGTTGAGCGCGCGCGCCGCCTTCAGCACGACCTCGGCGTCCTCGAGCGCGTCGCCGGCCTCCGAGGCCCCGAGCGTGTCGACGATCAGAGCCTGGTAGCCGAGGATCGTTTCCGCGGGCCCGGCAAGACGCTGGGCGATCCGGGCGGCAAGCGCCTCGCGGCTGATCCTGTCGGCCTCGCTCATGGCGTCACCCCGGAACCAGTTCGTCGATCTGCGCAAGCAGTCCGGCAAGGTCGATCGGCTTGGTGTGGAAGGCGTCGCAGCCGGCATCCATCGCCGCGCGCCGGTCCGAGTCCATTGCATGCGCGGTCAGAGCGATGACCGGGATCGCGGCAGTCTCGGCGTCCCCCTTGATCTCGCGCGTCGCCTGCCAGCCATCGAGCACCGGAAGGCTCATGTCCATCAGCACGAGGTCCGGCGTCTCGGCACGCGCCGTGTCGACGCCTGCGCGGCCGTCGCGCGCCGTCAGGATGTCGAACCCCTTCCGCTTCAGCCGACGCGACAGCATGTCGAGGTTCATGTCGTTGTCTTCGACGATCAGGATGCGTGTCATGGTCCGACGGTTCCTTCCGCGACCGGGCCCGCGCCGATCTGCCGCCGGATCGCGGCCAGAAGATCGGAACGCCCGTTCTTGCCTTTCATGACGACCTCGCGCGCGTTCGCGTGCAACCAGTCGAGTTCCTCTCGGCTGAGATCCTTCGAGGTCGCGATGATGACCGGCAGCGCCTCACAATCCTCGCGCGCCCGGATCGCAATGAGCGTCTCGAACCCATCGAGGTTCGGCATCAAAAGGTCAAGTATGACGATGGTCGGCAACTTGCGGTCTAGCTGCGCCAGCGCACGCACCCCATCGGCGGCCTCGCGCACCGCCCAGCCTTCGCGCACGAGGATGCGGCGGAAAAGAGCGCGTGTGCCGGCGTCGTCGTCGACCACCAGAACCTCGCGCTCGCCGCCGGTTGCGAAGGCATTGATGGTGTCGATCAGGCGCTGCGGGTTGATCGGCTTGGTCAGGTGGTCGACCGCCCCGAACGCGAGGCCCATCTCGCGATCGCCGAGAACTGTGGCGAGGATCACCGGAATCTCGCAGAGCGCGTCATCCGATTTCAGCGACCGCAGCACCGACCATCCGTCGCGCTCCGGCATGATGATGTCGAGCACGATGGCATCGGGCCGGTGATCGGCCGCCAGCGCGAGGCCGGTCTGCGCGTCGCCGGCCTCGAGTACGGAAAAGCCTTCTCCGGTGAGCAATTCGTGCATCGCCTTGCGCGCTTCGGGGTCGTCGTCGATCACCAGAACTTCGCCCGACCGCTCAGACCGGTGTCCCGCGCTGATCTTTGCCTGCGCGGCATCGTAATCGCGCGGGTAGCTCAGGGTGAAGCGCGATCCCTTGCCCGGGTCGGTTTCGACGTCGACGCGCCCGCCCACCATTTCGGTGAAATTCTTCACGATGGCCAGCCCCAGCCCGGTGCCGCCGTAATTGCGCGTGGTCGAGCTGTCGGCCTGCATGAAGGCCTGGAACAGCCGGTCTTTCTGCTCCTGGGTCATGCCGATGCCATTGTCGGCGACGATGAAATCGACGCTGTCCGGGCCATCGCGGACGATCAACTCGATATGGCCTGATCTGGTGAATTTCGCCGCGTTCGACAGCAGGTTGAAAAGGTTCTGCCGCAGCTTGGTCCTGTCGGTGGTCAGTTCCTTTGCCGTGGTCTCGAGCCGCAGCTCGAGCCGGTTGTCATTCTTCTCGATCATCGGCCGGATCGTCGCCGCCACATCCTCGAGCAGCGGCGCGATCTCGATGGGTTCGACATGCACCTCCATCTTCCCGGCCTCGATCTTCGAGAGGTCGAGAATGTCGTTGATCAGCGCCAGCAGGTGCTGGCCCGAGGACATGATCTTTTCCAGATCGGCGATGCTTTCGGTCTGGCCGGCGTCCTCGGCATCGTCGATCAGCATCTCGCTGTAGCCGATGATGGCGTTCAACGGCGTGCGCAGCTCATGGCTCATCGAGGCGAGAAAGCGGCTCTTGGCGTCGTTCGCGGTTTCGGCACCGCGCCGAGCGTCTTCGAGCTGCGCCTGCTTGTCGATGAGGTCCGAGATGTCGCTGTAGACCGCCACGGTGCCGCCTTCCGGCGTCTTGCTCTTGGAGACGTGCAGCCACGCACCGCCGATCCTGATCTCGCGCCGCGATGCACCCGGTGCGGCGTGAAGCTGCATGCGCGTGTCGATCCATTGCTCTCTCGGGGTGTCCCCGAGTGCTCCGGGGTCGCTGTCGGCCTGTGCTGCGAGGATTTCGCGGAAATGCGTGCCCGGAACCAGCACCTCCGAGATATGCGAAAACATCCCGCGGTAGCGTTCATTGGTCAGAACCAGCCGGTCGTTCTCGTCATAGAGCGCAAACCCGTCCGGGATGGTTTCGATCGCGGTCAGGATCGTCATGCGCTGGCGTTCTGCTTCCGCTTCAAGCTGGCGTCTTTGTCTCTGGCTGTCCTGCAAGCCGCGCACCGTGGCCGAGATGCGACCGAGTTCGCCGGGGCCTTCTGGCGGCAGGTCGACGTCCTCGGCCCCCGCGTTCAGCTCGGAGATCGCGCGATTTATCCCGCGCAGCGGCAGGATGATGGACCGAAGCACCCACCACGTCAGCAGCGCGCCGCCCAGCAGGATCAGGACACAGGCCACCGTCGCGCGGGTGACCGAGCCCTGCACGGCCTCCGATGCCGCGGCTTCGGCTTCGGCGGCCTCCGAGGCGAGAGCAGCGACGAGGTCCTTGAGCGCCGCGTCGACGCGGTCGCTGCCCTGGCGCGCCTGGGCGGCCAGCGTGTTGCCGATCACGCGCCGGTCCTCGGTATAGGCGTCGGCGGCCCTCAGCGCGCTTGCGGCGTAATCCTCGACCCCCTGACGGATCTGAGCCGCGGCGTCCGGGGCAAATGCCTCAATTTGCGTCAACCGCTCTTCGAGCGCTGCGCGCGCGGCCTCTGCGCGCCGTTCGGACAAGGTCAGCAGGCTGACGGAAAGATCGGTCAGCCAATAGCGCATCTCGCCGAAATCGCGGTCCGCCTCGGCGGCGAGTTGCAGGCGCTGGAATCGCTCGGTCGAGGCTTCGATCTGCTGCTGGTTGCGCCGCAGGTCCCAGGCCATCGTCAGCGTGCTGATCAGCACGGCGCTCAGCAGCACCGCGGACAGCGACCCGACCCGCAGCGCGATGCTGTCGCCCGCGGCCCGGAACCACCGGCGTGACAGGCCGGTCATTGCCTCAGGGTGATGCTGATCGCGCCGGCAAGATCGCCCGCCGCACCGCCCTCCTTGGGAAAGCCGGTGATGTCCACCTCGCCTTTGGGTCCCCCGTGACAGGTCAGGCAGGAGGCGCCGTAGTACTCGGGGATCAGCATCCGGAAACGCGCGTCTCCGTCCGATGCGATTTCCTCGAAGAAGGCCTCGCCTTCGGTCCAGTCCCCGCTCTGGAACCGCTCGTCGATCACCGCCGCCTCCCAGGCGTCGGGACGCGCCTTGCGGTTGCGCACCAGTTCGGGCGGCGCGGTAACCTTCATGGTCGCGCTGCCACCCAGCTTTTCGCCGAAGCGTTCGTTGACCAGACGCGCGAAGACTGCCGGGATGAAGCCCTTGAACCCCAGGCCCTCGGAATTGATCAGGTCCTGGTTCTCGTCGATGATTTCGCCCATCGCGTCCAGCTGCGCCTGGGTCAGCCGGCGCTGCTCGTCGCTCAGATCGCCGTCGAGCGGACCCGTACCGTACGCGTCGCGGTACTGCTCGTGGACGGCGGCGAGGAAGGTTTCCGCATCGAGGCCCTTGTCGGCGATATCGGGATTGTTGATGAGATCTTGGTTGACCGACACGACACCTCGTCCGGCCCGCAAGAGCGCGGCGAGGCGATTGCCTTCGTCGACGAATTCTTCCAGATGCGCATCGGCGCGCAATGCCTCCGGCGCGATGTTCAGCGAAACCAGGCTTGCGGCGACAATCAGAGCACAACGTCTAAACATGGCGAACGGCCCTCTCGTGATGGAAATGCGTACATCTGCTGCAAGCATGACTAGTTTGCCGAAATCCGTAAAGCGGCGATTCTCCCGATTTCACGCCGTCGTCGTGCGCGTGGACGCAAACCGCGCCGCAGGGTAGGATGACGAAAGGTAACCCGGAAAAGGATGGACCCGGTACCGATGCACTGTCTTGTCTACACCAGCGGCGCCAGCCGGCCGATGGGAGATGACGATCTGTCCGAGCTGCTTGAAACCTGTCGCGCACGCAACCTCGCCGACGGGATTACGGGGATGCTGCTCTACAAGGACGGAAGTTTCATGCAGGCGCTCGAAGGTCCGCGCGACGTGGTTTTCAACACCTATGCCCGGATCGTGGAGGACCCGCGCCACAAGGACGTCTTCCTGCTGCTGGACCGGCCTGTTCCGCAACGCAATTTTGACGGCTGGGCGATGGGATTCCGGACGGTTGCCGCCGAAGACCTTGCCGGGGTGGCGGGCTTTGACGATCTGTCTGGCGGCGATCTGGCGGCCCCGGCGCTCGCCAGCAAACCGCATATCGCGCTGAGGCTGCTCACGCGGTTCAACGAGAATACGCGTTAGTCCTTGGCGGCCCCGGTCAGGGTCCTGAAACGCTGCACGCTTTCCGAAGCGGCCGCGGCCAGAAGGCGCGCGTCGCCCGAGACCGTGGTCAGGTGGAACCCCCAGCCGATTGCCCGGGCCGCGTAATCCGCGCTGCCGCAGTGCAGACAGGCCCGCAGGCCGTTCCTGTCGCAGACCTCCGCGATGTGCTGGATCAGCGCGATCATCTCGGGCTCCTCGCGGTCGAGCCCGGGCGGCAGGCGTCCGGCCTGCGACCCGAGGGTCAGGTCCGCCGGGCCGACGTAGAGCCCGTCGAGCCCCGGTGTCGCGGCGATCTCCTCCAGGTTCTCGACCCCTTGCGCGGTCTCGATCATCGCCAGCGCGAGCACTTCGGCGTTCATCGCAACGCCGTACCCCGGCATGGCGACGCCGGCCCGTGTCGGGCCGAAACTGCGCTGGCCGTCAGGCGGATAGCGCATGCAGGAGACGAAGAGTTCGGCCTCGGCGCGCGAGTTGATCATCGGGCAAACGATGCCCATTGCCCCGGCATCCAGCGCCTTCATGATCGCCGCCGGATCGAGCCACGGAACCCGGGCCAGCGGCGTGACCCCGCTGGCGCGCATCGCCTGCAGCATCGGCAGAAGGTCGGAATAGTCGAGCGCGCCGTGCTGCATGTCGACGCAGACCGAGTCGTATCCCTGCGCGGCCATGATCTCGGCGGTGAAGGGGTTGCCGATGGAACACCAACCGTTGATCGCGGGCCGGCCCGCCTCCCAGATCCGTTTCAGGCCGTTCTCGTGCATGGTGTTCCCTTCGCTTGACCGCCCTGCGATTTTTGCGCGCGGTATGTGAGGGGACCGTCGACGAGCGGGAAGGGCGCGTCAACCGACAGTTGGCTCAGCCAAGGCGCTTCCGAAGCCCGCGCCAGGCGGGTTTCACGTCGAGTGCCGCGACGGCGACCCCGAGCGGGATCATCCAGAAGCCCAGGATGGGCAGGAAGCCGAAAAAGCCTCCGACGATCAGAAGAAGCCCGAGCAGCAGGCGCGCGCCGGGCGGCACGCGGCGCCTGATCCGCACCAGCGCGCGTCCGATCGTCTGCTTGAAGCCATGTCGTGCCATCTGGTCCGCTCACCCCTTTGTCGAGGCGCAATGCCCCGCCGGTTCCGACCGTGAGATGCGCCTCGGCGCCGCCGGTTGCAAGGGGTTGCGCCTGAACTATCGTGGCGTTTTCAAAAGAGCCTGCGCGGCCAAAAATCTGATGTGGCAGACCTCTGGCGGGCTGCGATGGTGTTCAGCTCTGCGCGGTCCCGCCGGATTTCGGGAAGACCTGTTTCCACGGCAGGATGGCGTGCCCGCCGCGCAGACCCGTGGGCCAGAACGGATCCTCGCGCACCAGCCTCTCGACCTCTTCCGGGGTCTGCGCATCGACGATCCAGAGGCCGTCCCGGCCCTTGCCTTCGGGATCGTCCAGCGGACCTGCCGCCGAAACCGCGTCGGCATGTCGTGCGAGAAAAGCGAGATGTTCTGACATGTATTTCGCACGTATGTCCGGGTCCGCGGTCTTGGCGTCTTCGAAAAGCACGATGTATTTCATTCCGGCCTCCTGTTCGGGTCCGGCTGCATCATCACATGGCGTCTGCGCCGATTGTCGCAGTAGATGTGCAGCGGTAGTCTGCAAAAATGCAGGACTTTGACTGGGACGACCTGAGATATCTGCTGGCGCTTCACCGGCGCGGAACGCTTGCAGAGGCGGGGCGGCATCTTCGTGTCAGCGAGACCACCGTGGCACGGCGGGTGAAACGACTAGAAGCGCATCTCGGAACCGCGCTGTTTGTGCGCTCACACTCGGGCGGCTATGAGCTGACCGAGACCGGGAGAGCCGTGCTGGGCCAGGCCGAGAAGGTCGAGCGCCATGCCAGCGTGCTGCAAGATCGTTTGGGGACGTCGGCCGGTCTGTCCGGGACGGTGCGCATCAGTGCCGTGCCGATCATCGTAAACCATGTGCTGATCCCGGCGGTACCGGCGCTGAGCGCAGCACATCCCGATCTGTCGGTCGAGCTTGTGCCGGAGGCGCGCAATCTCGATCTGACCCGGCGCGAAGCCGACCTCGCCTTGCGTTTCGCCCGTCCCGGCCAGGGCGGGCTGGCGGTCAAGACGCGGAAGCTGGCGGACTGGTCTTTCGGCGTCTTCTGCGCCGCGGACATTGCGGCGGGTGACGAGGAGAGTTTGCCCTGGATCGGCTATGACGATGCGCACGCAGGTCTGCCGCAGGCGCGCTGGATTGCCGACCTGCGCGGGCCGCACGAGCGCCTGTCACCCCTCCGCGTCAGTGATCTGTCCTCGACCCTCGAAGCGGTCGTGCTTCGGCAGGGCAAGTCCGTGCTGCCTCTGTCACTGGGCCGAGGCGATCCGCGCCTGCGGGCCGCCGTGCATCGCCGGTCAGGCCCGGCGATGTCGCGTGCCGTCTGGCTGCTGTGGCATGCCGACCATCCGGGACCGGCCGCCATCGCCGCGGCCCGGGACTGGATCTGCGGAATAGACTGGCGCTGAGGCGCCGGTCGCGTCACTTCCGGCCGGGCGTTCCGTCGAATTTCTTCTCCAGGCTGTCCCAGCAATCGATGTAATTGTCCTGCAGCGGCGCCTCACGGCCCGCGAATGCGGTCAGCTGTTGCGGAAACCGGGTCTCGAACATGAAGGACATCGTATTGTCGAGCTTCTCCGGCTTCAGGTCCGCGTTCGACGCCCCCTCGAAGGCATTCCGGTCCGGACCGTGCGGCAGCATCATGTTGTGCAGGCTGATGCCGCCCGGGGCGAAGCCTTGCGGCTTGGCGTCGTACTGCCCGTAGATGTTGCCCATCAGCTCGGACATGATGTTCTTGTGATACCACGGTGGGCGGAAGGTGTCCTCGGCCACCATCCAGCGTTCGCGGAACAGCACGAAGTCGATGTTGGCGGTGCCGGGCACGCCCGACGGGGCGGTGAGCACAGTGAAGATCGACGGATCGGGATGGTCGAAGAGGATCGCGCCGACCGGGCAGTAGTTTCGCAGATCGTATTTCACCGGCGCGTAATTGCCGTGCCAGGCCACCACGTCGAGCGGGCTTTGCGCGATCTTCGTCTCGTGGAACTGGCCACACCACTTGATCGTCAGTGTCGAGGGCACCTCGCGGTCCTCGAAGGCCGCAACCGGAGCCTTGAAATCGCGTGGGTTGGCAAGGCAGTTGGCCCCGATGGGGCCGCGGCCCGGCAGTTCGAACTTTTGTCCGTAATTCTCGCAGACGAAACCGCGGCAGGGTCCGTCGAGCACCTCGACCCGATAGACGAGCCCGCGCGGGATGATCGCGATCTCGCGCGGCTCGATGTCGATGATGCCGAGTTCGGTGGCGAAGCGCAGGCGGCCCTCCTGCGGCACGACCAGCAATTCGCTGTCGGCGGAGTAGAAATAGGCGTCGTCCATCGAGGTGTTCACAAGGTAGATGTGCGCCGCCATGCCGATCTGCGTATGGACGTCGCCGGCGGTGGTCATCGTGCGCATGCCGGTGAGCCACGTCAGGGCCTCGTCGCTGTGCGGCACCGGGTCCCAACGGTACTGGCCCAGGCTTGTTACGTCCTCGACGACGTGCGGCGCGGATTTCCAGTAGGGCAGGTCGATGCGTTCGTAGCGCGTGGAATGCTTGACCGAGGGGCGGATGCGGTAGGTCCAGGTCCGCTCGGGCGGATCGGCGGTGAAGGCGGTGCCGGAGAGCTGCTCGCCGTAAAGCCCGTAGTTGCATTTCTGAGGGCTGTTCATGCCCTGTGGAAGAGCGCCGGGCAGGGCCTCGGTCTCGAAGTCGTTGCCGAAGCCGGGCATGTAGCCGGGATGGATGGCGCTGCCGTCGGACTGGGTCAGCGTGACTGGGTCGATCTTGGTCACGAGGTGTCTCCTTTCGGGCTGGAGGCGCGGGCTGCGGCCAGTGCCTCGGAGAGGACGGCGCGGTCGCCGATGTGATTGGCCAGAAGCAGGATCAGGCGCGCGTTGAACGCCGCGCTTTCGTCGTCATCGAGGCCGTCATGCGCGGCAATGAGGTCGGCATAGAAACCATCGGGGTCGGGGATGTTCGCGGCAGTATTGAGCATGGTCAGATGTCCTTGAGCGCGCAGGCGGTGCGCAGGGCCTCGGCGACCACGGTCTTGTCATAGGCGTGCCAGCGCGCGGCGACATGCTGGTCGGGTCGCACGAGGTAGACGGCCGCAGACGCGGCTCCGAGATAGCGCGCGGTCAGCGCGCCGGAAGGGTCGTCGCCGCGCGAGACCGTGACCGAGCGCAAAGAAATGCCTGCGATCTCGAGATCTCCGGGCAGGCCAGCATCGATGCCGAGCAGCACGAAGCCCGATCCAAGCCGGTCGAGCAGAAACCCGTCCGCCAGCGGCGCGTCGGGGCAGGGCGCGCCCGGACGGGTCCGTTCCGGACCGCCTTCGAGCTCATCGGCGCCGGTCAGCGACAGGCCGTCGTAAACGCACGGTACGGAGAGCCGTCCCGAGTTCACCAGAGGCCGCGCGAAGGCGTGGTGCCGCGCGAGGTCGAGCACGGCATTGCGGAAGACGTGGCTGATCTTTGACTTCGGCGTGATGAAATCCGTCGAGCGGGTCGAGTTCAGGATGTTCTCGTCCGCCCCGTGCCGGCGTTCCGCGTCGTAGCTGTCGAGCAGGCCTTCGGGCGCCTTGCCGGAGATCACAAACCCCAGCTTCCAGCCGAGATTGTCGACGTCCTGAATCCCGGAATTGGCGCCGCGCGCGCCGAAGGGAGAGACCTGGTGCGCGGCATCGCCCGCGAAGATCACCCGCCCATGCCGGAATTTCTTCATCCGGCGGCACTGAAACGTGTAGATCGACGTCCACACCAGATCGTAGTCGACGTCCGGTCCGAGCATGGCGTCGAGCCTGCGGCGCACATTCTCTTCCTTCAGCTCTTCCGCGCGGTCGATATCCCAGCCGATCTGGAAATCCACCCGCCAGACCCCGTCGGGCTGGCGGTGCAGCAGCGCCGAGGCGCCGGAGTCCTTGAAGGAGGGTTCGAACCAGAACCAGCGTTCGGTCGGAAAATCCGCCGTCATGGTGATGTCGGCGATCAGGAAACTGTCCTTGAAGACGCGGCCCTCGAAATCGAGCCCCAGCATCTTACGCAAGGGCGAGGAGGCGCCGTCGCAGCCGATCAGCCAGTCCGCCGCGATCCGGTAGGGGCCTTCGGGCGTGGTGATGTCGAGCATGACGTGATCGTCGTGGACCTCGACGCCGTCGACGCGGTTCCTGCCGCGCAGCTCGATGGGCGCACCGGCTGCCTGGGCCGCCCGCACGCGTTCGACGAGGAACTTCTCGAAATAGGGTTGTTGCAGATTGATGAAGGCCGGGTAGCGATGCCCGTCCTCGGGCAGCAGGTTGAATTCGTAGACCTGCGCATCCTTGTGGAAGACCTTGCCGACGTTCCACACCACGCCCTTCTCCAGCATCGCCTCTCCGCAGCCGTAGCGTCCGGCGATCTCGAGCGTGCGCTTGGCGAAACAGATCGCCCGGCTGCCCTGGCCGACGCCTTCATGGTCGTCGAGCAGGACGACGGGGATGCCCTGCAGGCCCAGATCGAGCGCCGTGGCGACGCCGATCGGACCGCCGCCCATGACAACGACCGGGTGGCGCGCAGGTGTCTCCGCGTCCTGATCAACCGAGCGTTGGTAAGGGTAGAGCCGGAACGCCAGCGCATATCGGTCGTCGAGCATTGGTCCTCCTCCCTCGCGCCCGGATCAGCCCTGCAACTGCTCCCACATTTCCAGATCGCGCTGGGCGGTCCAGATCCGCGGCGTGTCGATGCCGCGCGCTTCGTCGTAGGCGCGGGCGACGTTGAAGGGCAGGCAGTGTTCGTAGATCGCGTAATCGGCGAATTTCGGATCGCAGGCCGCGCGCACCGCGTCCCAGGCGTCTTTCAGCGTTCCGCCCTTTGCGGCCACCTGCTTGACGGGCCGGTAGGTGCTGTCGACGAAGTCGCGGGTGCTGGCGAGTGCCGCGTCGACCATGTCCCGGCCCACCAGCGCGTCGCCGCGGCCAGGGGCGATGGACTGCGGGTCGTAGGCCTTGACCGCGTCGAGCGTGCCGCCCCAATCCTCGTAATGCCCGTCGCCGCAATAGCAGGCGGAATGGTATTCGACGATATCGCCGGTGAACATGGTCTGCGCGTCGGGCACCCAGATCACGCTGTCGCCGGCGGTGTGGGCACGGCCGATCTGCTTGATCTCGACCTTGCGCTGGCCGAGATAGACGGTCATCGCGTCAGAGAAGGTCGTGGTCGGCCACGTCAGGCCCGGGATGCTCTCGTAGCCTTCGAACAGACGCGGGAAGCGCTGGAACTCGCTGTCCCAGTCTTCCTGCCCGCGCTCGACCACCATAGCCCGTGCGGTGTCGGACATGATGACCTGCTGCGCATCGAAGGACGAGGCACCCAGAACCCGCACGGCGTGGTAATGGGTCAGGACCAGATGGGTGATCGGCTTGTCGGTGACCCCGCGCACGCAGTCGATGACCTTCTGTGCCAGCCGGGGCGTCGCCTGCGCCTCGACGATCATCACGCTGTCGTCGCCGATGATGACGCCGGAATTCGGATCGCCCTCGGCCGTGAAGGCATAGAGGCCCTCGCCGATCTCGGTGAACGAGATCGCCTTTTCGCCAGTGTCTCCCTGCGAGGCGAATGCCTTGGCCATGTCCTGCTCTCCCTTGATGAATCTGCCGGCGCGACACGTGGAATCGCACCGCAGACTGTCTTCCAATTTTTCGTTGCATTTACAACGAAAGTCAATATCGTTCCCGGTGCAACGATCCGGAGACGCCGCGATGCCCGAGGATTTCCACCTGTCCGCCTTCCTGCCGTACCGGCTCGCAGTCCTGTCCGAGCGCGTGAGCCGACGGTTAAGCGTGGAGTATGAACGCACCCACGGCTTGAGCGTGGCGGAGTGGCGCGTGCTCGTGCATCTGCAACGCTGTGGCAAGGTCTCGGTGCGCGACATCCACGACTTCGTGAATCTCGACAAGCCCCGGGTCAGCCGAGCGGTTGCGCGGCTCGAAGCCGCCGGCATGGTGCGCAAGCTCGCCGGTCGCGTGGACGGTCGGCTCGTCGACATTTCGCTGACCGCGAAGGGTGAAAGCGCGCTGGCCGAGATCGTTCCGATCGTGACGGGGATCGAGGCGCGGCTGCTCGACGGTTTGACGGCGGCGGAGCTTTCGACCTTCTGCGCCGTTATGGAGAAAATTCACGCGCGCCTCGACGCGGACAGCGAGGCGCGGCCCCGGTCGCGACTGGATGCGCTGCGGGAAAACGCCTGATCGTCAGCAAGTCACCGCTGGCGCTGGGTCCGTATCCGCGATCAAGCGGCTCGGGTGCGATTGGCGGGGCAGACGTCGACCCCTGAAAAGACAAATGGCTCCCGTCAGGGAGCCATTTGCAAGTTGAAGAAGTTTTCAGGCGGCGTTGTAGAGCCGCGGCGTCACGAGGCCGGACCGCTCGAGCCCGCGCAGCGCCTTGGCGCCCGCGAGAACGGCCAGATCGACCAGCGGCTCCAATACGACGACCAGCATGTAAGCCGCGCCGAACGAGGTCACGGCGGCAATGTTGCCGGCGGCGAAGCCCTGGCCATAGATGGCCCAGAACGCCACCCAGGCGACGACGCCGCCCTGATAGGCGACCGACAAAGCCAGCGCCTGGCGGTACTCCAGGTCGACATAGGCGGTGCCGGGTGCGATGATGCGCCTTGCCAGCGCCTGCAGCGCGAAAAGCGGCACCAGCAGCGTCGTCATGTTCATGCCGTACTGCGGCAGGTCGAAGGGCGCGAGGAGCAGTCCCTGTGCCAAGAGACCGGCGGCGAGACCGAGCGCGGCGGCGGCCGGACCGAACAGCAGGAAAAGGGTCGAGCCGAGGATGAAATGCACCTCGGAGACGCCCACGGGATAATGTGGCAGCACCTCGAAGAAGCAGAACACGAGCGCCGTCGAGAGCGCCGCACGTCCGGCCAGCGCGGCGGCGCCGGACTGGCGCAGCGCGTCGGCGCAAAGCTTGAGGGTATAGGCGCCCGCGCCTGCCGCGGTGGCGTAGCCCAGGGCGATTTTCGCGCCGGTGACGACGCCTTCTTCGATGTGCATGGTCTTTCTCCTTTTCCGTCACACCCGACGGAGGGTTCAGTGGTTTCCGGGCATGGCTGGTCTCCTGGCTCGCGGGTCATTGCGATGTCCGCCTTCCCGGGGTTGACCCAGTGGCACCGGACACCGCTTACCGCTCACAGTCGCGGGGGCGGCTGCGGGCTGCGCGCCCGTTCCAGGCGCGATTCCGCATTCCCATTTCATCCCCTCGGGCCATTGCCCTTTCGGGGAACCATGGATCGACAGAAACCGAAGCGGCGCGGGGCGTCAAGCGGCAAGGTTCGCGCGACAGGCCGCGTCGCGCCATTTCCTGCGTCAGGTCGCCCCGGGACCGCATTTGTAGATCTGAGACAACGGGGGAAGTGTCAGATTTCCCGAAGGTAGGCCCAGGACACGTAACCCTTCATCCGTGGCGCGTCGTTAAGCGAGACCTTGCACCAGCGCGTGCCGCCGGTCTGCTGGCATTCATGCACCCGCAGAACCGTGCCGTTGGGCAGTCCGAGCACGACGACGAACTCGGTGCCCGGCCCCCAGCGCATTTTCAGCATGTCGCCGTCCTCGACGCCGTGCACTTCGTATCGGTCGCGCCAGCCTGCCGATGCCGGCAGGCTGCCCAAAACGGATGCAAGAACGCCGACCGCAAGCGCGATCGATACCACTCGGCGCATCATTCTCTCCTGTTTTTTCTGCCTCGCCGATCAGTCTAGGGCAGGGCCGTCGCGAAAGGAACGGCGATCCATGGCCAGCAGGCGCGATTTCGTCGCGACCGTGCTCCGGAGGTCTCGACGCGCGCACCGGGGGCCGGGCAATCGCCTTGCGGCAGTTGCGGTGAAAGTTAGGCAGACGGTTGGCCACCCGCTCGCGGGTCGGACGTGGTCGACGATGCCGCTTGAGGGGCGCCGTCCGAGTCGGCGCGCTTAAGGCAGCAAATTAACCGAAAATCAAGACTTAACCCGATTGGGGTTCAACTGTAGCATGTGCGCAGGGATGGGAATTTAACCTATGGCTATGGACGAGTCCGATACCCGTGAGGTGACCCGCGCCGAAGAGCGAAATGTTTTCGTCTTCCTGGCGATTTTTCTGGCGCCGATCCTCGCGGTGATGATCGTCGGCGGCTACGGCTTCATCGTCTGGATGTACCAGCTGATCTACGGGCCGCCCGGACCGCACGGCGGCTAGAGGGGATGCCGGCGGAGCATAGCAGAACAGTTTCGCGGCGCAGTTTTCTGCTTGCGCGGTCCCGCGAACCGGACGCGGCGATCCGACCGCCGTGGTTCGATGCCGACACGCGCACGGCCTGCACCGGCTGCAACGCCTGTGTCGAAGCCTGTCCCGAATCCATCCTCGCCCTCGGACCGGACGCGGTTCCGGCGGTGGGGTTGAACGGCGGGGCCTGCACCTTCTGCGGGGCCTGTGCCGAAGCCTGCGATGCCGGAGTCTTCGACACCGGGCGTGTCCCGCCGTGGAACGTCACCGTCGCGCTCGACCCCGGGTGCCTGATGGATCTCGGGATCAGCTGCCGGCTGTGCACCGACGCCTGTGACAGCTCAGCACTTGTCTTCGACGCCCGCGGCGGGGTCGTCGGTGCGCTGCGCGTGGACGCCGATCGCTGTACCGGCTGCGGCGCCTGCGTCGGGCTCTGCCCCGCCGAGGTGCTGAGACTGGACGCTCGCGAACGCGAGGCGGCATGAGCGCGACACGGCATATCTCGAGCCTCGTGCTGCGCTGTCACCCGGCGCGGCTCGAAGCGGTGCAGACCGCGGTCCTTCAGATCGCGAACACGGAGATCGCCATCGCGGACCGCGGCGGGCGGATCGTCGTGACGATGGAAACCGACGGCGAAGGCGAGATCGCCGACGCCCTGACCCGGATGCAATTGATGGACGGGGTCGCGAACGCGGCGCTGGTGTTTCACCAGATCGAACGCGCCGCCGACCTCGAAGCCACGCAAGGAGAGCCCTCATGAGCGAATTGACCCGCAGGGATGTCATCAAGGCCCAGGCCATCGCGGCGGCCGCCGCTGCGGCGGGGCTGCCGGTGCCGGCGGCCGCGCAGAACCTCGTCACCGATGCGGCCGTCACCGACCTCAAGTGGTCAAAGGCGCCCTGCCGCTTCTGCGGCACGGGATGTTCGGTGATGGTCGCGACCAAGGCCGGCCGCGTCGTCGCCACCCACGGCGACGCCGAGGCGCCGGTGAACCGAGGCCTCAACTGCGTCAAGGGCTACTTCCTATCGAAGATCATGTACGGCACCGACCGCCTCACCCAGCCGCTATTGCGCAAGCGGGACGGGGCGTACCACAAGGACGGCGATTTCGAGCCGGTCAGCTGGGACGAGGCTTTCGACCTGATGGCCGAGAAATGGAAGGCCACGCTGCGCGAGAAGGGACCGAAGGCAATCGGCATGTTCGGGTCGGGTCAGTGGACGGTCCACGAAGGCTATGCCGCATCCAAGCTGATGAAGGCGGGGTTCCGCTCCAACAACATCGATCCCAACGCGCGTCACTGCATGGCAAGCGCTGTCATGGGCTTCATGCGCGCCTTCGGCATCGACGAGCCGATGGGTTGTTATGATGATTTCGAGAACGCGGACGCCTTCGTGCTCTGGGGCTCGAACATGGCAGAGATGCATCCCATTCTCTGGACCCGCATCTCAGACCGGCGTTTCAGCCATCCGCATGTCAAGGTGGCGGTGCTGTCGACCTTCACGCACCGCAGCTTCGACCTGGCCGACATCCCGATCGTCTTCACGCCGCAGTCGGATCTCGTGATCCTGAACTACATCGCCAACTACATCATCGAAAACGGTGCGGTGAACGAGGCCTTCGTCGACGAACACGTCAACTTCAAGCGCGGCGTGACCAATATCGGCTACGGCCTTCGCCCCGAGACGCCGCTGGAGCAGGCGGCCGAACACGCCGGCGACGCCAACAGTGCCGAGCCGATGAGCTTTGAGGAATACAAGGAATTCGTGTCCGAATACACGCTCGAGAAGGCGGTCGAGATGACCGGCGTCGAGGCTTCGCGGCTCGAACAGCTTGCGCAACTCTACGCCGATCCCGACACCAAGGTCATGTCGCTCTGGACGATGGGATTCAACCAGCACACCCGCGGGGTCTGGGCCAACAACCTCGTCTACAACTTGCACCTGCTCACGGGGAAGATTTCGACACCCGGCAACTCGCCGTTCTCGCTGACCGGCCAGCCCTCGGCCTGCGGCACGGCGCGCGAGGTGGGCACATTCGCACATCGTTTGCCCGCCGACATGGTGGTGACCAACCCCGAGCACCGCGCCCATGCCGAGGAGATCTGGAAGCTGCCCGCAGGCACCATCCCCGACTGGGTCGGCAGCCATGCCGTCAAGCAGAACCGCGATCTGAAGGACGGGCTGATCAACTGCTACTGGGTGCAGGTGAACAACAACATGCAGGCGGCACCCAACATGATGGAGGAAGGGCTGCCCGGCTACCGCAACCCCGACAACTTCATCGTGGTCTCCGACGCCTATCCCACGGTGACCTGCGAGGCCGCCGACCTGATCCTGCCGGCCGCTATGTGGGTCGAGAAGGAAGGCGCCTATGGCAACGCCGAGCGGCGGACCCAGGTCTGGCACCAGCTTGTCGCCCCGCCCGAGGGCGCGCGGTCGGACCTGTGGCAATTGATGGAGTTCTCGAAGCGCTTCACGACCGACGAGGTGTGGCCCGAAGAGATCCTGTCGGCAAATCCCGATTATCGCGGCAAGACGCTTTACGAGGTGCTTTACACCAACGGCAAGGTCGATGCCTTCGGGATCGAAGAGATCAGCCCGGACTACGCCAACGACGACGCCGAGAGTTTCGGCTTCTACGTCCAGAAAGGTCTTTTCGAGGAATATGCCGAGTTTGGGCGCGGTCACGGTCACGACCTGGCTCCCTACGAGCGCTACCACGAGGAACGCGGCCTGCGCTGGCCGGTGGTGGATGGCAAGGAGACACCGTGGCGCTTCAACGGCGACTATGACCCCTACGTCAGCGCGGGCAAGAAGATCGAGTTCTACGGCAACGCCGACGGGCGCGCGAACATCTTTGCTCTGCCGTTTGAACCGGCGGCGGAAGAACCCGATGACGAGTATCCATTCTGGCTTTCGACGGGCAGGGTGCTGGAGCACTGGCATTCGGGGTCGATGACCCAGAGGGTGCCCGAGCTTTACCGCGCGGTTCCCGATGCGCTCTGCTACATGCATCCCGACGACGCGGTCGAGATGGGCGTGCGGCGTGGCTCCGAGGTGCGGGTGATCTCGCGCCGGGGCGAGATGCTGACCCGGGTCGAGACGCGGGGCCGCAACAAGCCGCCGCGTGGGCTGATCTTCGTGCCGTGGTTCGATGCGCGGCGGCTGATCAACAAGGTGACGCTGGATGCGACCGACCCGATCTCGAAACAGACGGACTTCAAGAAATGCGCGGTGCGCATCGAAGCGGTGTGAGGTGCGACATGGGCCATTCTAGGAACCTCCTAATCGCGGGCCTGCTGGCCGTGACGGCAACGGCAACGGTCGCTCAGGAGCATGTCGCGACGCTGCGGCAGTCCGAACCGCTCGACACCAATGCCCAGACCACCGGCATGCCCGAGGTCGTCAACTCCGATATCCGGCAGGTGCGCAACTACCCCGAGCAGCCGCCGCTGATCCCGCACCAGATCGACAACTACCAAATCGATCTCAACGCCAACAAATGCCTGACCTGCCATAGCCGCACGGCCATCGAGGTCAGCCAGGCGCCGATGGTGTCCGTCACCCATTTCATGAGCCGGGACGGGCAGGTGCTCGCCGCGGTCACGCCGCGCAGGTACTTCTGCACCCAGTGCCATGTCGTGCAGCACGATGCGCGACCCCTGGTGGAGAACGGCTTCGTCGATGTCGATGCCGTCCTGGGCATCGCGCAGCAGCTTCAGGAGGAGACCGACTGATGTGGCGACTGGTCAAGCGGACCTGGTACATCCTGACGCGCCCGGCCGCCTATCTCAGCCTCGGGTTCCTGACCCTCGGCGGCTTCATCATGGGCATAATTTTCTGGGGCGCGTTCAACACCGCGCTCGAGGTCACCAACACCGAAGCCTTCTGCACCGGCTGTCACGAGATGCGCGACAACGTCTTTGCAGAACTCAAGCCGACGATCCATTATACCAACCGCTCCGGAGTGCGGGCGACCTGTCCCGACTGCCACGTCCCGCACGAATGGACCGACAAGATCGCGCGCAAGATGCAGGCCTCCAAAGAAGTCTGGGGCAAGGTGTTCGGGACGATCAACACGCGCGAGAAGTTCCTCGAGAAGCGCATCGAACTGGCGCAGCACGAGTGGCATAGGCTCAGTGAGAACGATTCGCTCGAGTGCCGGAACTGTCATTCCGCCGAGTCGATGGACATCACGCGTCAGAGCAACCGGGCGGCCGAGGCGCATGAACGTTTCCTTTTTACCGGCGAGCGAACCTGCATCGACTGCCACAAGGGCATCGCGCATCAGTTGCCGGACATGTCGCAAGCGTCCCTGGTGCCGCTGGACGCCGACCTCGCGTACCAGACCGGTCTCTACCTGGCGCCGGATCCCGACAGCGCGCTGAAATAGGCGGAAAGCCTTCGGCGGCCCGGCGGGGTTTCTCAGAAGACAGCCATAATACTGCGTATCCTTGCGCTTCCCATTTCTTTGTCTTCCCGGCACCGCCGCCGGCGCTTTGTGAAGCTCCGATGCCATGCGTTCACCAACCGCAACCGAATTGGCTCTTGACAGTCTGAGTGTTCGTCGCGATGTTCACGTGAACAATTGAGGGAGGCTACCGCGTGGCCGGAACGATTTCTGACGTCATCGCGCGCCGGGTCTGGGACAGCCGGGGGCACCCTACGGTCGAGGTTGAGATCGTCACCGACGGCGGGGCAACCGGGCGGGCAATCGCGCCGGCGGGCGCATCGCGCGGCACCCGCGAGGCCGTCGACTTGCGCGATGGCGGTACCGCGCTTTCCGGTCTCGACGTGCAGGCTGCGCTGGACAACGTCCGCAGGCGCATCGCCCCGGCGCTGAAGGGCATGGACGCCACCGAACAGGCCGAGGTAGACGCCGCGATCTTGGCGCTCGACGGAAGCGTCCTGAAGGATAGCCTGGGCGGCAATGCCGTAGTCGCGGCCTCGCTGGCCGTCCTGCATGCCGGTGCCGCCGCCAAAGCCGTGCCGCTCTGGCGCCACTGCGCCGACTTGTCCGGAGCCGCCCCGAGCCTTCCGTTGCCGGAGATCCAGATCTTCGGTGGCGGAGCGCATGCCGGGCGTCGCGTCGATATCCAGGATTTCATGGTCATGGTGCCGGGGGCTGCGACCTTCGACGAGGCGATGGCTGCTACCGCCGAGATCTACCGCGCCGCCGGCAGCCTGATGCACCGGAAGGGCCGGCTGGTAGGCGTCGCGGACGAGGGCGGCTGGTGGCCGGTCTTCGATCACAACGAGGAAGCACTGGAGACGCTGGTGCGCGCGATCGAGGACGCGGGCGAGACGCCGGGCGAGCGTGTCGTCATCTCGCTCGACGTGGCGGCCTCGGAGTTCGGCGCGAAGGGGCGTTACCGGCTGGCGCTCGAAGATCGCGAACTCGGGCGCGACGAGATGATAGGCCTGCTGGGCCGCTGGATCGCCGACTATCCGATTGCCAGCATCGAGGATCCGCTGGCCGAGGACGACCCGGAGGGCATGCGGGATTTTACGGCCGAGTTCGGCGCGCGCGTGCAGATCATCGGCGACGACTACCTCGTGACCAAAGCCGACCTCGTCACGGCGGCCGCCGCGGACGGCGCGTGCAATGCGGTGCTGATCAAGGTGAACCAGGTCGGCACGGTCAGCGAGGCGCTGGACTGCCTCAAGGCCGCCAGGGCGGCGGGGTACGGCACCATCGTCTCCGCCCGATCGGGCGAGACCGAAGATGTCTCGATCAGTCACATGGCGGTCGGGTTCGGCGCCGGGCAACTCAAGGTCGGATCGTTTGCACGCTCCGAGCGCATGGCGAAGTGGAACGAGTGCCTCCGGATCGCGGAAGTGCTGGGGCAGGAGGCTTTCGTTGCCGGCAAACCTTTGGCCGCGACCGGCTGGGCAGACAGGAAGCAAGGAGCAGCATGACATGAAACTCACACGGTTCGGCGACCGCTACGGCAACAAGACCCCCTGCCTGGTCGATGAAGATGGCAAGTTTCGCGACGTGTCCTCGGTTGTTCCCGACTTCAAACCCGAGACCCTCGCCGACGGCGCGCTTGCGCGGCTGGCTTCTGCAGATCTCTCCAGTTTGCCGGAAATCTCCGCCGAAGGCCGCCGGATCGCGCCGCCCGTGGCCCAGCCGCGCAACATCTGGTGCATCGGTCTGAACTATTCGGACCACGCGGCCGAGGCCGGGATGGAGGTTCCGGCGGAACCGATCCTGTTCAACAAGTCCTCGGCCACCTATTGCGGACCCGAGGACGACATCCTCTATTCGCCGCAGATGACGAAACTCGACTGGGAGGTCGAGCTTGGCATCGTGATCGGCAAGCGCACGCTCGGGATTTCGCGCGACGCGGCGCTGGACCACATCGCCGGTTTCACGCTGGTCAATGACGTATCCGAACGCGCCTGGCAACTCGAACGCGGCGGGCAGTGGGTCAAGGGCAAGAGCTACCCCAATTTCTGCCCCACGGGTCCCATGCTGGTGACGCCGGACGAGATTGCCGACGTGCAGGACCTCGGCATGTGGCTCGATGTTAATGACAGGCGGATGCAGACCGGCAGCACGTCCAAGATGATCTTCGACGTGGCGACCATCGTGTCCTACATGAGCGAGTTCTGTCAGCTCGAACCCGGAGACCTGATCTGCACCGGCACGCCGCCGGGCGTCGGATCGGGCATGAAACCACCGGTCTTCCTGACGCCGGGAGACGTGGTGACGCTGGGCATCGATGGGCTCGGTACTCAGCGTCAGACCGTTGTCGAGAGAGGGGGAACAGCATGAACAGCTATGACTTCGAAGACCGCGTTGCCGTCGTGACCGGCGGGGCCAACGGCATCGGCGCGGCGGTGGCCGAGCGTATCGTGGCCTCCGGCGGGCGCGCTGCGATCTGGGATGTGGACATTTCGAACCTCGAGCCGCGGGTGAGCCGTCTGCCCGAGGCGTCGCGCCTGCCGGTGCAGACCGATGTCAGTGACCTCGCCAGCGTCGAAGCCGCGCTTGCGCAGACCGAGGAAGCCTTCGGGCAGGTCGACATCTTGGTCAACAGCGCGGGTATTGCCGGGCCGACCCACACTCTGGCCGACTATCCGCCCGAGGCGTGGCGCAAGGTGCAGGCGGTCAACCTCGACGGCACCTTCCATTGTTGCCGCGCCGTGGTGCCGGGCATGGCGGCGCGCGACTACGGCCGCATCGTCAACGTCGCGTCCATCGCCGGCAAGGAGGGCAATCCGAACGCCTCGGCCTACTCGGCCTCGAAGGCCGCGGTGATCGCGCTGACCAAGTCATTGGGCAAGGAACTGGCCAGGAACGACATCGCGGTCAACTGCATCACTCCGGCGACGGCACAGACGCGCATCCTCGAACAGGTGAGCGAGGAGTTCATCGAGTACATGCGCTCGAAGATCCCGCGCGAACGGTTCGTCACGGTCGAGGAGATCGCCAGCATGGTGCTTTGGATGGCCTCTGCCGAAAACTCCTTCACCACCGGAGCGGTCTTCGACCTCTCCGGCGGGAGGGCCACCTATTGACCGCCATGACGCAAGACCGCCCCGTGCCGCGCCGCCTTGTCGGGCGTGTCGCCTGTGTCACGGCGGCGGGGCAGGGGATCGGGCGTGCGATCGCCGAGCGGCTTTCGGCGGAAGGCGCCCGCGTTCATGCCTCCGATCTCGATGGCGGCCTGCTTGACGGTCTCGACGTGGCCTCGACGGCTGCGGTGGATGCGACCGACGCCAGGGCGGTCGAGGACTGGTTCGGCGGCATCGGATCGGTCGATATCGTGGCCCATGCCGTGGGCTTCGTGCATCACGGCACGGTCGAACAATGCTCGGACGCCGACTGGCGCAAGTCGCAGTCGATCTGCCTCGACAGTGCCTTTCATGTCACCCGCGCGGCCGTGCCGCTGATGAAGACCCGCGGCGGCTCGGTCACCCTGATCGCCTCACTGGCCTCGTCTCTCAAGGGATACCCGTTCCGCGCGGCCTACGGGGCTGCCAAGGGCGGTGTGATCGGCCTGATGAAGGCATGCGCCGCCGACTATCTGTCCCAGGGCATCCGCTTCAACGCGATCTGCCCCGGCGTGGTCGATACCCCGTCGCTGCGCGCGCGCATCGCGGATCTCGCAAACGAGTTGGGCAGCCTCGAGGCGGCGGAGAAATGGTTTCTCGACCGCCAGCCCGCGGGTCGTTTCGCAAGCCCCGAAGAGATCGCCGGGTCCTGCGCCTGGCTGGCATCGGAAGACGCCGGCTTCGTCACCGGGCAGACCGTCAACGTCGATGGCGGGATCTCGATCTGACTGCCGGACCTTAGTCAGAAAGAAAACAGGAGGAGAACCACGATGACCATGAAACACACCCTTCGGACCAGCGGGGCCACCGCGCTTGCGCTGGTGGCGCTTGCCACGGCCGCCGCGGCCGAGCCCAAGACCAACATGATGCACCAGTGGGCGCAGGGTTCCGAGGCCGCGGCCATCGCCAAACTCGGCGAGATGTACGAGGCGGCCGGCGGCACCTGGGAGCAGACGGCGATTTCCGGCCACACGTCGAACACGCTGGCCAAGCTGCGCTCGGACGTGGTGGCGGGCAACGCGCCGGCGGCGGTGCAGCTGAAAGGTCCCGAGATCGCGGAATGGAACGCCACGGGCACCACCGCGAACCTCGACGAGGTCGCAGAGGCTGAAGGCTGGGACGACGTGGTGGCGCCCGAGCTGGTCTCGGTGATGAAACCCACCGGCAACTGGGTAGCCGCCCCGATGAACATCCATCGGGTGAACTGGCTCTACAGCTCGCCCAAGATCCTCGACGAGGTCGGGCTCGAGGTGCCCAAGACCTGGGACGAGTTCAACGCGGCTTGCGAAAAGATCATCGAAGCGGGGTACACCTGCATCGCGCACGGCGCCGCGGACTGGTCCGACACCACGACGTTCGACAGCGTGGTCTACGGCATGGATATCGACCTTTACCGCGCGGCCTTCCAGGAGGCCGATGTCGAGGCGATGCGAAGCCAGGGCATGATCGACGCCTTCGCGCAGCTGCGCCGGATGGTCGGCTACATGGATGACGGGATTAACGGCCGCTCCTGGGAACAATCGATGACGATGACCATGTCTGGCGAGGCCGCCTTCTTCCTGATGGGTGACTGGACGGTTGCCTCGGCGAATCTCGCCGGGTTCAAGGAGGGCGAGGATTACCTCTGCAATCAGACCCCGGTCGACTGGGGTGGCGACGGCTTCATCCTGAATGCCGACTCGGTGGTCTTCTTCAACCAGCAGGACCCCGACTACGTCGAGGGCCAGAAGCTGCTGGCAAGCACGATCATGTCGCCCGAGTTCCAGGTCACGTTCAACGTCGCCAAGGGCTCGATCCCCTCGCGCACGGACGTCGATCTTTCCGAGGGCGGTTTTACAGAATGCCAGCAGAAGGGGCTGGAGGATCTGAAAGCCTCGGTCGAACAGAACACGCTTGTGCGGTCGATGGCCCACAACATGACCGTGCTGCAGAAGTTCCGTGGCGCGATGATGGAGGTGATCACCGAGTTCGTGGCCGACGATTCGATCACGCCCGAGGAGGCGGCGAACCAGCTCGCCGACGCGGTCGAACTGCAAAGCTGACCGACAGCGGCCCGCACCGGCAGAGGTCGGTGCGGGTCTGCGCCGTTCCCTTGAGAGGTATGCCATGACGTCCCGTCCGTCCCGGCCCAGGCTATTCGCGCGGCTCTCCGGGCTGACTCCGCAGATCGTGCTTTTGCCGACACTTGCCGCGGCCTTCATCTATGTCGTGGTCTTCTCGCTCTGGACCCTTTGGATCTCGGTCTCGCAATCGACCCTGTTGCCCAACATGGCCTATGGAGGGTTCGGCGAATACGCAGCCCTCTGGCAAAGCAAGCGCTGGATCGTCTCCTACCAGAACCTGTTTCTCTTCGGTCTGCTCTACGTGCTTGGATCGCTTGCCGTAGGAACGTTGCTGGCGATCCTGATCGACCAGCGTGTGCGCTTCGAATCCGTCTGGCGCACGATCTTTCTCTATCCTCTGGCGATTTCCTTCATCGTGACCGGCACGGTCTGGCGTTGGATCTTCCATCCGCAGACCGGTGTCGAGCGCGCGCTCAACGACCTCGGCTGGATCAGCGCCCAGTTCGACTGGATCACCGACCGCGACATGGCGCTTTACGTCGTCGTCTTCACAGGCATCTGGCACGCGTCGGGCTTTGCGATGGCGCTGATCCTCGCCGGGCTGCGCTCGGTCGACGGCGATCTTGTCAAGGCAGCCCAGATCGACGGGGCCGGAATGCCGCGCATTTACCGCCGCGTGGTCCTGCCGACGATCTGGCCGATTTTCGTGGCCGTCACCGTCGTGCTGCTGCAGTTCGCGATCAAGACCTACGACCTCGTCGTCGCCCTGACGCAGGGTGGTCCGGGCGTTGCGACGACCGTTCCGGCGATTGTCGTTTACGACCTGATGTTCCAGCGCGGCCAGATCGCCCAGGGGGCTGCCGCCGCCGTCATGATCCTTGTCGCCCTCGCGCTGGTGCTGGTGCCTTACGTGCTCTGGACCAACTGGCGCAGCCGCAAGGAGGCGGCCCCGCATGGCTGAGACGACGCATCACGAGTTCGACCCGCTCGCCACTGGCAGCCGGTCACGGCAGATTCGCGCCCGCGCGGTAGTCTATGGATTGCTCGGCCTTTTCGCGCTGCTCTACCTGTCGCCGCTGCTCATCATCGCGATGAACACGCTGCGGCCGCTCGACGAGATCGTGCGGCAGGGGTTCATCTCGATCCCCGACATGATGTCGACCCGCTACTGGGGCGAAGCCTGGAGTTCGTTCTGCATCGGCGGCACCTGCGAAGGCGTGTCGCGGTATTTCTCCAACACCTTGCTGATGACCCTCCCCGCGACGATCCTGTCGACCGCTTTCGGCGTGGTGAACGGCTACGCTCTGTCGAAATGGCGCTTTCGCGGCGACACTTGGGTTTTCGGCCTGATCACGCTCGGGGTGTTCCTGCCGGCGCAGATGACACTACTGCCCTGGGCCTTCGTGCTGGGCAAGATCGGCCTTTCGAACACGATTGCCGGCCTCGTGCTGGTGCATACCGTGCAGGGCATCAGCTTTACCACGCTGTTCTGCCGCAACTACTTTCTCGCGGTGCCGGACGACCTGATCAAGGCCGCGCGCATCGACGGCGCGGGTTTCTGGCGCATCTTCCGGCGCATCATGCTGCCGCTCTCGCCGCCGATCCTGATCGTCTGCGTGATCTGGCAGTTCACCGGTATCTGGAACGAGTTCCTGTTCGGCACCGTGTTCACCTCGGGTGCCAACCAGCCGATCACCTCGGCCATCGTCGCCTTCTCGGGCTCGGGCACCGGCGAGCGGCATTACAACGTCGAGGCGGCCTCGGTCATCTTCGCGGCGCTGCCGCCGCTTTTCATCTACGTCATCGGGGGCAAGTACTTCGTCCGGGGGCTGACCTCCGGCGCGGTCAAATAGGGAAATCCGACATGTCGTCACTGCAGATCCGCAACCTCCGCAAGAGCTACGGCGCTGTCGAGGTGCTCAAGGACATCAATCTCGAGGCGGAGTCGGGCGAGTTCGTCGCGCTTGTCGGTCCCTCGGGCTGCGGCAAGTCGACGTTGCTGTCAATCATCGCGGGGCTTGAGAGCGTGACCAGCGGCGAGGTGCTGATCGAGGACCGGCTGGTCAACGACGAAGCGCCCAAGGACCGCGACATCGCAATGGTGTTCCAGTCGTACGCGCTCTACCCGACGATGACCGTGCGCCAGAACATGACCTTCGGGATGGAATGCCGCAACATCGACCGGGCGACGCAGGACGCGACCATCGCGCGCGTGGCGGCTCTGTTGCAGATCGAGCCGCTGCTCGACCGCAAGCCCGGCCAGCTTTCAGGCGGCCAGCGCCAGCGCGTCGCCATGGGTCGGGCGCTGGTGCGCGACCCGAAGCTGTTTCTTTTCGATGAGCCGCTGTCGAACCTCGACGCCAAGCTGCGCGTCGAGATGCGTAGCGAGATCAAGAAGCTGCACCAGCGCGTCGGGCGCACCACCGTCTACGTCACCCACGACCAGATCGAGGCGATGACGCTCGCCACGCGGATCGCGGTGATGCACCAGGGCGTGCTGCAGCAGTACGATACGCCCAAGGCGATCTATGAAACCCCGGCGAACATGTTCGTCGCGGGCTTCATGGGCTCGCCCAACATGAACTTCCTCTCCGCGCGTAGCGCGCCGGCGGGCGACGGAGCCGGCGTGACCATCGCAGGCGGGGACGGATCCGTCCTGCCGCTGCCGCCTGACCTGCGCGCCGACCTGCCCGCCGGGCGCGAGGTGATCCTTGGCGTGCGTCCCGAACATCTCAGCCCGGCACAGGCGCGACGCGCCGAGCGCAAGGGCAGGCCTTCGGTGACGCTCCCGGTCGAGATCGACATGGACGAGCCGACCGGCGCCGAAACGATCCTGATGTGCCGCATCGCCGGGCAAGAGGCGGTCACGGTCTGCGAGGCCGACGACGCACCGCGCCCGGGCGAGACCGTTCCGTTCGAGATCGACATGAGCAAGGTGAGCCTGTTCGACCCCGCCTCCGAGCGCCGCCTCTAGGCTCCAGACTCATTGATTTTCAGAGCCAGAATATGACTGCGGCGGCGAGCGCGATGGCTGATAG
>NZ_JAWQFO010000003.1:424366-522098 GCF_033436665.1 Roseobacter sp. FCG-D35 | reverse complement strand
CAGAAACCGAACCAGAGCCTCCGTTACGCAACAGCCTCAGCATTCCGAAAAACTCTGACGACGGACACGTTTCAGTCGAGACAACGTTCGAACCTCATCTCGCCGTCGTCCGCCGCCGACAGCCGGATGGCGCGCAGCGGTCTGTCCTTCTCGATGCTGCCATAGCCATCCGGGTGTCTCAAAATGCCGGCCGGGAGCGCCGAAGCCATCGCGAGCGCCGCGTCCAGGTCGAGGCCAACGCGACGGCGCAGGACGGTGATCGCGCGCGGCATGTCGAGGTCGGCACCGGCCAGCGTGCCATCCTCGAGTGTCAGCCGTCCGTCGCGGCGCAGGATTCTGCGTCCGTTGAGGCGGAACTCGGTGATCTGCGAACCCACGGTCGACATCGCGTCGGTGACGAGAAAGATTCCGCCCGGACCGCGTTTCGCCGCCAGCGCAGCGCGGATAGTCGCAGCGTGGACATGGATGTCGTCTGCGATCAGGCCGGCGCTTACGGCAGGTGTGTCGAGCGCGGCGCCGACAAGGCCGGGCTCGCGGCTGCCGAGCTGGCTCATCGCGTTGAAGAGGTGTGTGACGCAGCACGCTCCGGCCTCGAAGGCCGCGCGGGCCGCATCGCAGCTGCAATCGGAGTGACCAATCGAAACGATGACGCCCGCCGCGGCAAGCCGCGCGATCTGCGCCGTGCTCACGCTTTCCGGTGCCAGAGTCACCATCAGGTTCGGCAGGTCGCCGGAGGCTGCCAAGAGCAATTCCTCGTCGGCCGCGTCCATCGGTCGGATCAGTGCCGGATCATGGGCCCCCTTCCGCGCCTGGCTCAGGTGCGGGCCTTCAAGGTGCAACCCCAGGATCCCCGGCACCCCGGCGTCGATGGCCTGCCGGGTGGCAGCAATTGCTGCGCGGGTTCGCTCGGGCGTGTCGGTGATGAGTGTCGGCAACAGGCCGAGCGTGCCGGTCGAGGCGTGCGCCTCTGCGATGGCACGCAATCCCTCGGGCGTGGTCTCGTCATTGAACATCACGCCGCCGCCGCCATTGACCTGAAGGTCGACGAAGCCGGGCGCGATCACTCCGTCGAGTTCACGTGTCTCGTATCCCTCCGGGATCGCCTGCGCATCGACGATGCCGCGACACGTGCCGCTCTCGGACAGCAGGGCGCTGTCCCGATGCAGGCTCCGGCCGTCGAAGATCGGCGACCCGGTGTAGGCGATGCGGCTCATACGGTCTCGGTCACCTTGCGCAGGTGGCGCGGCGTGTCGGGGCTGATCCCGAGGTCCAGGGCGGTCTGCTCGACCATCGCATAGAAGGAGGCGATGAGCGCGATCGGATCGGTCAGCGGATGGCCGGTGCGCACGACCGGCAGTCGCGTCGCGCGCGCGGCCTTGTCGGAGGTGGCGAACACCGATGCGCCCTTTCCGGCGATCTCGTCGGCCACCTCGACCAGCGCGGCCTCGGCCTCGTCCGCAGCCGCCAGTGCGAGTACCGGAAAGCCCCGATCGACGATCGAAATCGGCCCGTGCATGACCTCGGCGGACGAATAGGATTCTGCGTGCAGCTGGCAGGTTTCCTTGAACTTCAGCGCCGCCTCGTTCGAGATCGCGAAGGCCGGGCCGCGCCCGAGACAGAAGAGCGAGCTTTGCGCGGTGAGCTCGGCGCGCAAGGGCGACCAGTCCGCTGTCACGGCCTTGCCCAGCGCTTCCGGCAGATCGCGGATCGCCGCAAGCAGATCCGCGTCGCGTTGCAACTCCGCCAGCAGCCAGATCGCGGCCACCACCGAATTGACGAAGGTCTTGGTGGCGGCGACGCTGAGCTCGGGGCCGGCCAGAAGCGGCAGCGTATGGCGGCTGGCCTGCGCCAGGTCGCTGTCGGGATCGTTGGTTATCGCAAGGGTCAGCGCGCCTTGCTCACCGGCCATCCGGGCCATGCGCACGATGTCGGGGCTCTTGCCGGATTGCGAGATCGACAGGCAGGCGCTGCCGACAAGCTTCAGCGGGCGCCGGTAGATCGAAGCCACCGACGGACCGACCGACGCCACCGGAATGCCGGCCAGCAGCTCGGCGGCGTATTTGAAATAGGTTGCCGCGTGATCCGAAGAGCCGCGCGCGACCGAGACCATGAAAGCCGGATCGCGATCGGCGAGTGCTCGTGCGGCCGCCTGAATGTCCTGCGCGCCCTGGGTCAGTAGCCGCTCGACCGCCTGCGGAATCTCCATGACTTCGCGCCGCATGTGGGATTGGGGGGACATCGTCATTCCTTTGCAAGTCTCAGTTCGGCGACGAAATTGTAGGCGTCGCCGCGGTAAAGCGATTGGGTGAATTCGGCGATCGGGCCTTCGGCCAGATAGGAAGTTCGTTCGATCCGTAGCCCGGCGGCACCGGGTGCGACCGCGAGGAGCGCCGCATCGGCCTCGCCTATGTTGATCGCGGAAATCTTCTGCAAGGCGCGGACCGGCCGCCGCCCGTCGCGTTCCAGCACTTCGTAGAGCGAGGTCTCGACCGCAAGCGGGTTCGGCAGAATATCGGTCGGCAGCGAGGCACGTTCGATTGCCATCGGCTCTCCGTCGGCCAGTCGCAGGCGGGTGATGCGCGCGACCGAGTCCTCTGATGACAGGCCCAGCGCGGTAATCTCGTCCGGCGATGGCAGGAACAGCCCACGCTCGAGCCAGCGCGAGGACGATGTCTTGCCGCGCCGCGCCATATCCTCGGAAAACGATGTCAGGCGCGACAGTTTCTGCTCGATCCGCGCCGGGCGCGACGAGATGAACGACCCCGACCCCTGCTTTTGCACCACCAGGCCGTCGTCGGCCAGCGACTGGATCGCCTTGCGGACCGTCACGCGCGAAAGATCGGTGATGCTGGCGATCTCGCGTTCGGGCGGGAGCGGGCTGCCCGGTGTCAGGATGCCCCTGTCGACGGCCTCGCTGAGGCGCTGTCGCAGCTGGACGTAGCGCGGCCCGGCGTCCGGCCGGTACCAGTCCGACGGATCGAGGAACTCGGCGACCGTCATGTGGCCTCCTGCGTCTCATACGCCTGTCGCGCAAGACGCAAGGCACCGTCGAGCGCGGTACCGAGCGGGGGTACGAGACGATCGACGAATGCACGGCGCATGTAGGGGCGGTAGTGCGGACCGACACCGCCGGCGAGGCACACCACGTCATCGCCGCCAAGGCCGATCACCCGAAACGCCCGGTCTATGTAACGCGATCCGCGCCGCATCAGCATGATCCCGGCCGGGTCTCCGGTCTCTGCAGCCTCGATCACCTCCGGCGCCAGCGCCGCGTAATCGCCGGGCCCGGCCTTACGCGCGAAGGCAACGATCTCGCCTGGCGCATCGCCGAAACGCGCCATGATGTCCTTGGTCAGACCGGTGTGGCCAGCCATGCCGTCGTGGCACAGAAGAACGTGCTCGAGCAGCCCGCGGCCGAGCCATCCGCCAGAGGCCTGGTCGGACACCTGAAAGCCCCATCCGCCGACCCCGGCTTCGACTCCGTCGCGGCGGGCGGCGATGAACGTACCGGTACCAATGGCGACCAAAGCGCCGTCCGCCGCTCCGAGCGCCCCGGCCAGCGATGTCGGGCGGTCATCGGTGACGGTGCAGCGCGCAATCGGCAGACACGACGCGACGCACGCAGCCTGGTCGGGGCTCATGACACCGGCCAGACCGACATGCGCGACGGCATCACGCAGGACGTGGTCACCCAGAGCCGCCAATGACAGCGCGGCGCGGATCGCGCCTACCACGTTCCGCGCCGCTTGTTCCAGGTCTGTCGTGACGTTGGCCGGACCGCCTTCGGCCTGCGCAAGCACTTGCCCGCGCGCGTCCGCAACCGCCGCACGGCAGCCTGAACCGCCGCCGTCAACGCCAAGGATGATGCTGCGCGCCGATGACCTCATGCAATACCTATATCATACCTTTTTGCGAATTAATAGGCCAAAAAGGTACCGAAATCTGAAATCCATCGCTCACGACAGCCGTATTCAGGTGGATCAAAGGAAATGGTAGACAAAAGGTATTGCTTCGGTATTATTACCGGAAATCGAGGATTCGCAATGCAACCGACCACGCCGAGCGCGGAAGAAAACCGGCCACTCGACGACCTGCCTCGCACAGAGGCGCTGCGGCGCATGCTGGACTCGCAAGTTGCCGCCGCGCGCTGTGTTGCCGGGGCCATAGCCGAGATCGACCACGCAGCAGACGCCGTGGCGGCCGCGGTCGCCGCTGGGCGCCGCCTGCATTATGCCGCTGCCGGAAGTTCCGGGCTTATGGCGCTTTCGGATGCAAGCGAGCTTGCCGGAACCTTCGGCATCCCGTCTAAGCAGGTGCGGATCGCAATGGCGGGCGGCGTGCCGGTCGACGCCCGGATGCCCGGCGATACCGAGGACGGCACCGATGAAGCCCGGGACGCCGCCAGCGGGATGAAGCCGGGCGACGTGGCACTGGTTCTCAGCGCCAGCGGCACCACGCCCTTTGCCTGCGCCTTCGCCGAGTCCGCGCGTGCAAAAAAAGCCAAGGTGATCGCCATTGCAAATGTGGCCCGCGCGCCAATGCTCGACCTCGCCGATATCGCGATTTCCATACCAACCGCGCCGGAAGTGATCGGCGGCTCGACACGCCTTGGTGCGGGAACCGCCCAGAAGATCGCGCTCAACATGATCTCGACCCAGGCCGGAATTTTGCTGGGCCACGTCCACGACGGGATGATGGTCAACCTTGTCGCGGACAATGCCAAGCTGCGCCAGCGTGCATCCGGCATCGTACAACGGATCGCCGGCGTGTCAGAGGACGCGGCGAGCAACGCTCTGTCCGACGCACGCAACGATACCAAGCGCGCCGTATTGCTTGCCTCGGGGGCGAGCCCTGAAGCGGCCGAACGACTGCTCGCAGAGACCGGAGGGCGTCTGCGCGACTGTCTTGCGGCGCTCCGCGCGAACGACAAGACCACGAACTGACTTTCAACAACGGGAGTGAAAAAATGAAAGCCAAGTCCCTGAGACACGTCCTGCTTGCGACCTCGCTGCTTGGCGCAGCCGCCGCGCAGGCACAGGAAGCGGAACTGATCATCGAAAGCTGGCGCAACGACGACCTGTCGATCTGGCAGGACAAGATCATTCCAGCCTTCGAGGCGCAGCACCCTGATATCAAGGTCAAGTTTACGCCATCCGCTCCGGCTGAGTACAACGCGATCCTGAACTCCAAGCTCGACGCGGGCAGCGCAGGCGACCTGATCACCTGCCGCCCCTTCGACGCCTCCCTAGCGCTTTTCGAGGCCGGCAAGCTTGCTGACCTCAGCGATCTCGAAGGCATGGCGAACTTCTCGGACGTGGCGAAGTCGGGCTGGAGCACGGACGACGGCAGCGCCACCTTCTGCGTGCCGATGGCCAGCGTGATCCACGGCTTCATCTACAACAAGGACGCCTTCGACGAGCTCGGCATCGAGGAGCCCACGACCGAAGCGGAATTCTTCGCAGCCCTCGACAAGATCAAGGAAGACGGCAGCTACGTGCCGATGGCCATGGGCACCAACGACCAGTGGGAAGCCGCCACCATGGGCTACCAGAACATCGGCCCGAACTACTGGAAGGGCGAGGAAGGCCGCAAGGCGCTGATGTCGGGCGACCAGAAACTGACCGACGACGCCTGGGTCGCGCCCTATCGCCAGCTCGCCAAATGGGGCGATTACATGGGCGACGGCTACGAGGCCCAGACCTACCCCGACAGCCAGAACATCTTCACGCTCGGCCGGGCTGCCGTCTACCCGGCGGGCAGCTGGGAAATCGCCGGCTTCAACGGTCTGGCCGATTTCGAGATGGGCGCCTTCTACCCGCCGGTCCCGAACGCTGGCGACACCTGCTACATTTCGGACCACACCGACATCGGCATCGGCATGAACGCGGCAACCGACAATCCCGAAGCGGCCAAGACCTTCCTGAACTGGGTCGCCTCTTCGGAATTCGCGACGATCTTCGCCAACGAGTTGCCGGGCTTCTTCCCGCTCTCCGACGCACCGGTCGAACTCGAGGATCCGCTGGCGCAGGAGTTCATCTCGTGGCGCGACGAGTGCGAAAGCACGATCCGGTCGACCTACCAGGTCCTGTCGCGCGGCACGCCGAACCTCGAGAACGAGACGTGGAATGCCTCGGCCGCGGTGATCAAGGGCGACGAGTCGCCCGAGGAAGCCGGCCAGCGCCTGCAGGACGGCCTCGCCACCTGGTACGAGCCGCAGCAGTAAGCGGCCCCTTCAGACCGGGCGCACAGCGCCCGGTCGTCCCCCTTTCCCCCGTTGAGGGAGCAGCGAGATGGCAAGCCCCGACACATCGCCGAAACGACGCTGGCACATCGCCGTTTTCCTGGCCCCGGCCGTGATCGTCTACACCGCGGTGATGATCTATCCGCTGTTCAACACGCTGCGCCTTTCCTTCTTCGCCGAGGTCGACCAGAGCCGCGTCTTCGTCGGGCTCGACAACTTCCGCACCCTTTTCGGCAACGCGATCTGGTCCGATCAGTTCTGGAACGCGCTGCGCAACAACGCCTGGTTCTTCCTGATCCACATGCTGGTGCAGAACCCCGTCGGCATCGCGCTGGCCGCGATCCTGTCCTCGCCGCGGCTGCGGTTCGCGGCACTCTATCGCTCGGCCATCTTCATCCCGACGATTCTCAGCTTTGTGATCGTGGGCTTCGCATGGAAGCTGATCCTCTCGCCGATCTGGGGCATCGCGCCGGGACTGCTCGATGCCGTGGGGCTGAAATCGCTCTACGCGCCCTGGCTCGGGAAAGAGGAATACGCGCTGACGACGCTCAGCCTCGTGTCGGTCTGGCAGTTCGTCGGTATCCCGATGATGCTGATCTACGCGGCCCTGCTGTCGATCCCGGACGAGATCCTCGAAGCCGGGGAATGCGACGGCATCACCGGCATGGCCGCCTTCTGGAAGATCAAGCTGCCGTTGATCCTGCCCTCGATCGGCATCATCTCGATCCTGACCTTCGTGGCGAACTTCAATGCGTTCGATCTGATCTACGCGGCGCAGGGCGCGCTGGCGGGCCCGGATTTCTCGACCGATATTCTCGGCACCTTTCTTTACCGGACCTTCTTCGGCTTCCAGCTACAGCTCGGCGATCCGCACATGGGATCGGCCATTGCGAGCGCGATGTTCGGGATCATCCTGATCGGGGTCTGCATCTACCTCTTCGGCATCCAGCGCCGCCTGCGCAACTACCAATTCTGAGGATGTGGCGATGAACAAGGCTCGACGCAGCACCGGCAACACCCTCGCGGCCCACGCGATCCTGATCCTTTACACGATCATCGCGCTGTTTCCGGTGTTCGTGATCCTCGTCAACAGCTTCAAGACCCGCAAGGCGATCTTCCGCGAGCCGCTCGCCCTGCCCGACGCCGAGACCTTCAGCCTGATAGGCTACGAGACCGTGATGCGGCAGGGGGACTTCTTCCTCTACTTCCAGAACTCGATGATCGTCACGGTGGTCTCGCTGTTCTTCATCCTGCTCTTCGGCGCCATGGCCGCCTTCGCACTGGCCGAATACCCGTTTCCGGGCAACACGCTGATGGGCCTCTACCTGGCACTCGGGATCATGATCCCGATCCGCATCGGCACGGTCGCCATTCTCGAGATGATGGTCTCGACCGGCCTCGTGAACACGCTCTGGGCGCTGATCCTGGTCTATACCGCACAGGGCCTGCCGCTCGCGGTCTTCATCCTGTCTGAATTCATGCGCGGCGTCTCGGACGATCTGAAGAACGCCGGGCGCATCGACGGGCTGTCCGAATACGCGATCTTCTTCCGGCTCGTCCTGCCGCTGGTGCGCCCGGCGATGGCGACGGTGGCGGTTTTCAACATGATCCCGATCTGGAACGACCTGTGGTTCCCGCTGATCCTGGCACCGGCAGAAGAGGTCAAGACACTGACCCTCGGCAGCCAGGTCTTCATCGGGCAATTCGTGACCGACTGGAACGCCGTGCTCTCGGCGCTGTCGATGGCGATCCTGCCGGTGATGGTCCTTTATGTCATTTTCTCGCGGCAGCTGATCCGCGGCATCACTTCCGGAGCGGTCAAATGAAGGTTCTCGTCGCCGGTCTCGGCAACATGGGGCGCAGCCATGCGCTGGCCCTGCATCACCATCCCGACGCCGAGATCGCCGGATTGGTGAACCGATCCGAGGTCGATCTGCCGGAGGCGCTGCGCGGCTACCGGCGCTTCCCGGAGTTCCACGCGGCACTGGCCGAGACGGACCCCGATCTGGTCGTGATCGCCACCTACACCGACAGCCACGCCGACTATGCCGTGGCCGCGATGGAGGCGGGCGCGCATGTCTTCGTCGAAAAACCGCTGGCCGGAACCGTCGCCGATGCCGAGCGCGTCGTCGAGACCGCCCGGCGTCTGAACCGCAAGCTCGGCGTCGGTTACATCCTGCGGCACCACCCGAGCTGGCAGCGCCTGATCACCGAGGCGCGTGGCCTTGGCGGGCCCTACGTGTTCCGGTTAAACCTCAACCAGCAGTCGGACGGCCCCACCTGGGAAACCCACAAGGCGCTGATGCAGACCACCTCGCCCATCGTCGACTGCGGCGTTCACTATGTCGACGTGATGTGCCAGATCACCGACGCGAAACCGGTGCGTGTGAACGGGATGGGCCTGCGCCTGTCCGACGAGATCCCGCCCGAGATGTACAACTACGGGCAGTTCCAGGTGGTCTTCGACGACGGTTCGGTCGGCTGGTACGAGGCGGGCTGGGGCCCGATGATGTCCGAGACTGCGTTCTTCGTGAAGGACGTGGTATCGCCCAACGGCGCGGTGTCGATCTCGGACCCGGACAAGGGCGACAGTGACGACGTCGACGGGCATACGCGGGTCGGCAGCCTGATCGTGCACCGGCCGAGCAACGACGAGGTCATCGATCTGCCAGACGAACCCGGCCACCAGGCGCTCTGCGACGCCGAGCAGGCGTGGATGGTCGACGCGATCCTGACCGACAGCGATCTTTCGCGTCACATGCAGGATGCGCTGCAGTCGCTGCGCATCTGCCTTGCCGCCGACGAAAGCATCCGGACCGGCCAAACCGTAACCCTGGGGGAAACCGCATGACCGCGTTGAAGCTCGAGAACGTCAACAAGTCCTTCGGGCAGGTCCACGTGCTCAAGGACATCAATCTGACGGTCGAGGACGGCGAGTTCGTCGTTTTCGTGGGGCCGTCGGGCTGCGGGAAATCCACGCTATTGCGTGTGATCGCGGGGCTCGAGGACGCCTCGAGCGGGACGATCAGCATCGGCGGCGACGTGGTCAACAGCGTGCCGCCGGCCAAGCGCGGCATCGCGATGGTCTTCCAGTCCTACGCGCTTTATCCGCATCTCAACGTCAGGGACAACATGGGGCTCGGGCTCAAGCAGGAAGGCCAGCCGAAGGCGATGATTCAGGAGCAGGTCGGCAAGGCCAGCCGGATGTTGTCGCTCGACGACTACCTGTCGCGTCGGCCCGCCGAGCTGTCCGGCGGGCAACGCCAGCGCGTCGCCATCGGGCGGGCCATCGTGCGCGATCCGAAGCTGTTCCTCTTCGACGAACCGCTGTCGAACCTCGATGCCGCGCTGCGCATGAACACGCGCGTCGAGATCGCCGCGCTGCACCGCTCGCTCTCGGCCTCGATGATCTACGTCACGCATGACCAGATCGAGGCGATGACGCTCGCGGACCGCATCGTGGTGCTGCGCGACGGGCGTATCGAGCAGGTCGGAAGCCCGATGGAGCTCTACAACAACCCCGCCAATCGCTTCGTCGCAAGCTTCCTCGGCTCACCCTCGATGAACTTCCTCGACCGGTCGGTGCCGGACGTGCCGGGCGACCAGACCCTGGGGATTCGCCCCGAGCACCTGAGCCTTGCCCCGGACGGACGCATTCGCGGCGAGGTCACGCATGTCGAACGCCTCGGAGGCGACACCAACCTGCTGGTCCGGTCCGAGCAGGGCGAGATGCTGACGGTGCGCCTGTTCGGGCAGGATAACACGCCGGTCGGCGCGACGGTCGGGCTCGACTTCGACGACGCCGAGGCATTCTTCTTCGATGCTGCCCAGAACCGTCTCTGGCCCGAAGCGGCCTAGGTCGGATCAGCGCAGGGAGATGAGACGCAGACGCGGCGCTGGCGTGGCTTCGCGCCGGGCAAGTCGCAGCCTGGCGGCTTCGAGCTTCGTGCGCGCGGTCTGAAACTGCAGCATCGCGCGGCTGCGCGCGTCATAAAGCCTGCGCACCTTCGAGCCGGGATCGCCGATCGTCACACGGTGCGCCATGGTCATTTCGGGAAACCAAGCCTTAACTTCAGACTGCGCAACGCTCCAGGCGCGGTCCGCGTCGAGGTATCGGCGGTAGGTGGTGACAAGCACCCTGCGCCGCTTTTCCAGATCGGTATGCATTGTCGCCTCATCGCAAAGGGCACTTTGAGAATAGCATAAACGAGCGCGCGGATCGACAGGCTTCCGCGCGCCCGCAACGCCGCGATCTGCGATGCGTCTTGAAAGCTACGTCGTCGCCACTCTGGACTTTTCGGGCGGAAATGCGGCCAATGAGCGCAAGACGAGGAGGTCGAGAATGAAGATCGCGATTGCAGGGGATAGCGCCGGGGCCGGGCTGGCCAGTCTTCTCGCCGAACATCTCAAGGCGAGTCACGAAGTTTCGGAATTGTCCCGGTCACAGGACGTTTCGGACGAGTTCTACGCCGACCTGTCCGATCGGGTGGCATCGGCCGTGCTGGAGCGGGCCTACGACCGCGCCATCCTCGTTTGCGGCACCGGCATCGGCGTGTGTCTTTCGGCCAACAAGGTTCCGGGCATCCGCGCTGCACAGTGCCACGACACCTATTCCGCGGCCAAGGCTGCCACTTCGAACAATGCCCAGATCATCACCATGGGCGCGCGGGTGATCGGCCCCGAACTGGCGAAGGACATCGCAGAGGCGTTTCTCGCCGCATCCTTCGACCCCGAGGGACGCTCCGCCGGAAATGTCGGCGCGATCGACGCGGTGGATGCAAAGTACCGCAAGGCTTAACGACGGTTTGCAGCCGCCACCGAACCTGCGCTGACACCGGGCAGCCGTCGAGGCTTCGATGACAGGATCTTCGAGGAAGGCGCGTTAACGCTTGCCCCCGGGGCAGGTTCGTCGGAGAGAGACGGCATGAAAAACCGCCCCTTCCTCTTCATCCTCGCGACCCTGCTCATCGACGCGATCGGGATCGGGATCGTCTTCCCGATCATGCCGGACCTGATGGCCCGCGTGGGGGCGGCGTCGAATGCCGAAGGCTCGCTGTGGGCGGGCCTGCTGATGTCCGCCTATGCCGGCGCGATGTTCCTCTTCGGACCGGCCATCGGATCGCTCTCGGACGCCATCGGGCGCAAACCGGTTCTTCTGGCCGCGCTCGGGTTGCTGGCGATCGACTATGTCGTCATGGCGCTTGCCGGATCGTTCTGGCTGCTGCTGGTCGGCCGACTGGTCGCGGGCATGGCGGGATCCACCTATATCACCGCGACCGCCTATATCGCGGACATCTCGACGGCCGAGGAGCGGTCGGCGCGGTTCGGCCTGATCGGCGCGGCCTTCGGCATCGGCTTCGTCCTCGGTCCCGCCCTCGGCGGCGTCGCCGCGACGATCCATCTGTCCGCACCGTTCTGGATCGCGGCAGCCATGTCGGCCGCAAATGTCGCCTTCGGCCTTTTCGTTCTGCCCGAGAGCCTGCCGGCGGATCGCAGGCGCCGCTTCGGCAGACGCGAGCTCAATCCGTTCGCGCAGATCCTCGACGCCTTCCGCATCCCGAATCTGGGCATTCCGCTGCTGATCCTCTTTGTCTTCGAGTTCGCCAATATGGTCTACCCGACGCTCTGGGCGTTCTGGACTCGCGAAGTCTTTGCCTGGTCGACGGCGATGATCGGCATGTCGCTGGCCGCCTACGGTATCATGCTCGCCGGGGTGCAGGGCGGGCTGATGCCGCTGCTGGTTCGCTGGCTGGGCGAATTCCGCGTGCTCGTCATCGGGCTTCTCGCGGCACTCGTGGGCATGATCGGCTTCGGCTTCACGACCACGCTTGTCGGGCTTGCCGTATTCATAGTCCTGGCCGCGCTGTCGGACCTGGCACCGCCGCTTTTGACGGCGATGTCCGCGAACCGCGTCGACGAACGGCGGCAGGGCATGGTGCAGGGCGTCATCGCCTCGCTGGCCTCTTTCGCCTCTGTCGTGGCGCCGCTTGTCCTGACCTTCGTCTTCGAGTTCTTCACGGACGACGGCGGCGCCTACGTTCCCGGCGCCCCATTCCTTCTGTCGGCCCTGCTGATCCTCGCCATTCTGCCCTTCGCCCTCAGGCTGGGCCGGCGCGAGCAGACCGCGCGAAGCGGGACCTGAGGCCGGTGGCGCGGTCGCGGGGACCGGGCGCTCCCATGCGGTCACGCCGGTGTTCCTTTCGCAAGATTGATAAGCGGCGCAAAGGGTGGCAGGCTTTCGGCGTGCCATCCCAGACAAGGAAACGGTTCGTGCGCCACCTTTGCCTTATTCTCGCGCTCGCTGCGACAATCAGCATGATCGCCCCGCGCGCGGATGCGAACGCGCTGCTGCGTCAGTTGTCCCGCTCCGGACTGACCCAGCAGGACGTCGACATGATGGTGCGCGCCGGCGCCACGCTTTATGCCGATGGCCGGGCCAGCGCCGGAGACGACACGATCTGGTCGAACCCGGCGACGGGCTCTTTTGGCCTTGTCGAAGTCGCTTCGGTCTCGGGGGAATGCGTGTCCCTGACCTACAAGTTCCGCACGGCGCGCCGATCGGCTGTGCAGAGCGTCGCGGGCCGCCGCTGCCTCTCTGGTAATCGCTGGGTCTCGACCCCGTGACGCTGCGCTGAGACCGCCCCTCCCCGTTTGACACTCATTGTGCCGCAACACGGCGAATGTTACCAATCGGCGTCAACAAGTTGGCGGCGCGGTTCCGCTTCGTGGAGAAGTCGTTGGTCACCGATACCGAGATGAAGACGGAGACGGGCTGGCCCGTCGAGCGGTTCGTGCAGGCCATCGATCTGCCGAGCCTGTTCCAGCCCCGCATCGGCGTTCTGCAGGCGCAGATCGTCATCGGCCTGGCCTGCTGCGTACTGGCAATCCTGACACGCGAAGCCGTCGATCTCGCTCTTCCCGGGGCCGGTCCCTTCGCGCTGACCATGCCTTTCGTTCTCTTCGCCACGCTTTTCGCGCGCTGGCAGGCCGGCGCCGTGGCTCTCGTGCTGTTGGCGCTGTTCGCCTGGTACTACGTGTTGCCCGCGCAGGGGTCGTTCCAGTTCGAGAACGCCTCGGACGGGCCGCGCGTTGTCGCAAACGTTCTTGCCGGTGCAGCCGTGGTGGCTCTGGGCGAATATTTCCGGCGCGTCGTGCGCAAGACACTCGCCCAGCGCGACCGGATCGCGGACGAGCGCCTTTTGCTGCTGCAGGAACTCGACCACCGGGTAAAGAACAACTTTGCCATCGTGGGGTCGATGATGCGCATGGAAATGCGCGGATCGGAATCGAAAGAGGTGCAAGACGCGCTCAGCAAGATCTCGGGGCGTGTCGACAGCATCGCGCGCGCGCACGGCGATCTTTACCGGGATGCCAACGCGGTCGGAAAGGTGCAGATGCGCCTCTATCTCGACAGCCTGTGCCGCTCGATCGGCGAAGGGTTCTTCACCGACCGCGACATCCGGATCGAAACCCTCGTCGATCCGGTGTCCTGCAACAGGGATACCGCGATTTCGATCGGACTGATCGTTAACGAGCTTTGCACGAACGCATCGAAACACGCATTCCAGGGCCGCACGCGAGGTCGCCTGACCGTCGAGCTCAAGACCGTTCCCGAGGGTCTGTTGATCGCGGTAGAGGATGACGGCATCGGCGTTCAGGGCGCGCGGACCTCTGACAGCCGCTACGGCAGCCTGATGGTCAACGCGTTCGCAAATGGTCTGGGCGGCGAGCTGCGCCATGTCCCCACTGCGCGCGGCGCACGCTTCGAGGTGATCGCGACCTCATCCTGAGGGACGGGCCGCAGTGGCGCGGCTTCCGACGAGCGGCCCCCTCAAGCTTGCTGGCGGGTACATCGTAAAAGGAACGAAAGTCCTCGCCGAACATAAAAACAGGGGCGCAACCCAGCCACCTTTCCTCGCCGGCAAGGAGCGCTCGTTTGCGACAGGTCACGTTCTCCACCCCGGCAGCGGGCCTGCGACAGCAGTCGGACCCGCCACCAAGACCGCGCCAACGCCCGTCAATCGAAGAAGTCGCTGTCTCCTTCCGACAGGTAGCGGCGGGCTTCGGACGGGACGAGGTCGACGCCAAGGCCCGGACGGTCCGGCACATCGATCAACCCGTTTCGCACCGGAACCCCGTCGAATCCATCGGTGATGTCGTACCAGAACGGCTCGAACCGGGCCGGGTATTCGAAGGCGATCAGGTTGTCGGGTAGCGTGGCGCAAACCTGGATCAGCGCCGCCAGCCCGAGGATCCCGTTGGCGGTTCCATGCGGAGCGATGGCGATCCCGTGCAGGTCGGCGTGCTCGGCGACCCATTTGAGCTCGGCCAACCCGCCGACGTCGCATGGGTCCGGTCCGATGACGTTGACCGCGTGGCTTTCGATCAGGTGCTTGTAGTTCTGCCGCAGATAGATCTGTTCGCCGGTGTGGATCGGCGTGGTGGTCGCATGGGTCACGTCTCGGTAGACGTCGTGGTTCACGTAAGGGGAATAGTCCCCGGTGATCGAATCCTCGATCCAGAGCAGGTTCAGCTTTTCCACCGCGCGCGCGAACTTGAGCGCGTCCTGCGGCATGTAGCCCGGCCCGGCGTCCACCGCGAGACCGCAGGCGCTGCCCAGCGTCTCCTTGGCGCTGGTCACGCAGTCGACCAGATGCTGCATCCCGTCTTCGGTCATCACCCCCTTGTGCGGGTAGGGAAACGGCGCGTCGTGCTGCACGTCGCCATAGAAGTAGTTGGGAAAGTCCCTGACCATGGACGAATGGAACGAGGTCGGCAGCTTGAACATGGTGAAGCCCTCGGGCAGGGACTTGCCGTATTCGGCCCATGTCACGTAATCCTCGGGCGTGTGTCCGACACCCACCTCGTGCTGATAAAGTGTCCGGTAGGTCCGCACCTTGTCGCGCACCTTGCCGCCAAGCAGTCGGTACGCGGGAACGCCCGCCGCCTTCCCGGCGATGTCCCAGAGCGCATGCTCGATGGCGCTGACGGCCGAACCGAAGGGCTTGAAGCCGCCGCGCACCCGAATACGGCGCATGACCCGCTCGACGTCGCGCGGCTCCTGCCCCACGATCCAGTCCTTGAGCTGCAGCACCATCGGCTGCACGTAGGGTTTCGGCGTCTCGATCTGGCTCCAGCCGGTGATGCCCTCATCGGTCAGGATCCTGATCACGGGGCTGTCCGCGATGACCGCGCATTTGAGATCGGTGATTTTCACCGCCTGTTCCTCCTGAGTGTCTTGTCGAGAAAACGGGTCTGTTCCTGCCCGCCCGGTTTCGGATGTCTACTGGTCGCGTTCGGCCTTCCAGGCCTGGTATTCGGCCCAGGCGTCGGTGCCTTCCTTCAGCGGATAGTAGCGGCGCAGGTCGCCGCCCTCGCTGAGGCGCAGACGCGAGAACTCTTCCCATTCGACATGCTTCCGCGCGCGCTCGACCAGCTTTTTCGCATGGCTGATCGGCACGACCACGGCGCCGTCGTCATCTGCGATGATGATGTCGCCCGGCGCCACGTAGCAGTTGCCGCAGGCGATGGGCACGTTGACCGCGTGCGGGAAGATGCTGCGCTGGGTGTGGTAGTTCGGGGTCACGCCCCTGATCCAGCAGCCGATGTCGATGGTCTGGATGTTCGGCCAGTCGCGCAGGCAACCGTCGATGATCACCCCCTCGCCGCCACGGCCCTTGAGGTAGGTCATCATCATCTCGCCGAAGACGCCGCTGTCCATCTTGCCGCGCGCGTCGACCACCACCACGTCACCCGACTGCGCATGGTAGAGCGCATGGCGGTGCAGCTGCGCCTCGGGGTCGCCGTACTCGTCGTCCTGATAGACATCTTCGCGCAGAGGCAGGAATTGCAGGGTCAGCGCCGGACCGACGATCGATTTGCCCGGCGTCCAGCTGGTGATGCCTTCGATATGAGTGTTGCGGACCCCGAGACGATGAAGCTCGGCGCTTGCGGTCGCCGCGCCGACGCCGCGCAGCGCCTCGATCAGCGCGGGGTCGGGCCGCTTGATGTCGGGCGTGTGGGTCATTCGAAGAAATCCTTGTCATCGTCCTTGAGGTATTGTTGCGTCCTGTCGGGGTTGAGCTCGACCCCCATGCCCGGCCGGTCCCAGACTTCGATCATGCCGTCCTTGACCAGCGGATCGGGCAGCCCGTCGACGATGTCGAACCACCAGTCGGGCCGGCCTGTAGGCAGTTCGAAGCCGATGTAGTTGAGCGGCATCGTGGCGCAGACCTGCACCAGCGCGGCAAGGCCCAAAAGCCCGTTTCCGGTCCCGTGCGGCGCCATGAGGATACCGTGCAGATCGGCGTATTCGGCGATCCACTTGATCTCGGCAAGACCGCCGACGTCGCACGGGTCCGGGCCGACCACGTTGACCGCGTGTCCCTCGATCAGCGCCTTGAAATTCTGACGCAGGTAGATCTGTTCACCGGTATGGATCGGCGTGGTCGTGGCCTGCGTAATGTCGCGGTAGACGTCGGCGTTGACCCAGGGCGTGTAGTCGCCCGTCACCATGTCCTCGAGCCACATCAGGTTGAAGGGCTCGACGGCGCGGGCGAACTTGAGCGCGTCAGGCGGGGTAAATCCGGGGCCGCAATCCAGCGCCAAGCCGACCTCGTCGCCCAGCACCTCCTTCATCGCGGCCACGCAGTCGATCAGATGCGCCATGCCGCGTTCCGTCATCAGGCCGCTGGTGTTGAACCCGTGGAAGGGGTTCGGCTTTTGCGGATCGCCGTAATGAAAATTGCGGAATTGGTCCTTCATCGGACTGTGAAAGGCGACACCCATCTTGACGAAGGAAAAGCCGTGCGGCAGCTCCTTCATATTGCGAACCGCGTCGGCATAGTCCTCCGGGTTCGTCGATGTCATCTCGCTGCGGACTGCACCGTTGTAGACGCGGACCTTGTCGCGCACCTTGCCCCCGAGCAGTTTGTAGACCGGCACGCCCGCCGCCTTGCCGGCGATATCCCAGAGCGCATGCTCGATCATGCTGATCGCGGCGCCCCAGGGCTTGAATGCGCCGCGTTTGCGGATCCGCATCATCACCCGCTCGACGTCGGTGGGATCCTCGCCGAGAATGGCGTCCTTGAAGTGCAGCACGAAGGGCTTGAGGAACGGCTTGAAGTATTCGCCCTCGCCGTAGCCGGAGATGCCTTCGTCGGTGATGATGCGGACGACCGGGTTGTCGCCGATGACCGCGCATTTCATGTCTGTGATCTTCATCGTCTGGTCTTCCACTCGTTTCGTGTCGCCCGCGGGCTGCGGGTGGCGCTCTCAGGGTCTTGGTACATCGCGCCGGACCGTGCGGACCGGCTTCGGCGGCGGCGTCAGTCCGGCGGAATGCGTTCTTCCGTCGCCGCGTCGAAGATGTGCAGGCGCTCCTGGTCGATCTCGATCCAGACCTGCTGGTCTGCCCGGATTCGGCGCTGCGGATCGGTGCTGATCACGATGGTCTTTGCGTCGACCTCGGCATGCGCATAGGTCAGGTCGCCAGTCGGTTCGACGGTGTAGATCTTCGCGGGGATGGCGTCGGGTGTTTCCGTGTCGTGCAGCAGCAATGTGCTGTGCCGGGCCCCGAGCACGATCTCGGACCCCGAGGCCTTCTTGGCGCAGGCCGCGTTGCGCGGCGAGAGCGGCAGTTCCCAGCCCTGCCCCACCGCGTAAACGGTGCCGCCGCGATCCTCGACAGAGGCCGGCAGCAGGTTCATCGCGGGGCTGCCGACGAAACCCGCGACAAATAGGTTCGCGGGCTCGCTGAAGACACGTTCCGGCGCATCGTATTGCTGAAGCACGCCGCCGCTCATCACCGCCATCTTGTCGGCCATCGTCATCGCCTCGAGCTGGTCGTGGGTGACGTAGATCACCGTGGCGTTGAGATCCTGGTGAAACCGTTTGAGTTCGGCCCGCATCTGCACCCGCAGCTTCGCATCGAGGTTCGACAGCGGCTCGTCCATCAGGAACACTTGCGGATCGCGCACCAAAGCGCGCCCGAGCGCCACGCGTTGCTGTTGCCCGCCGGAAAGCTCGCGCGGGCGCCGTTCGAGAAGATGGGTGATGTCGAGAAGTGCAGCGGCCTCCTCGACCTTGCGGGTGATCTCGGGCTTCGCCACCTTGCGCATCTTCAGCGGGAAGCCGAGGTTCTGGCGCACGGTCTTGTTGGGATAGAGCGCATAGTTCTGGAACACCATCGCGATGTCCCGGTCCTTCGGGTCCAGATCGTTGATGCGCCGGCCACCGACGTTGATCTCGCCGTTCGTGATGTCGAGCAGACCGGCGATCAGGTTCAGCGTCGTGGTTTTGCCGCAGCCCGACGGTCCGACGAGGGCCACGAACTCGCCGTCCCCGACCGTGAACGAGACATCCTTGACCGCCTCGAAGGCGCCGTAGGTCTTGACCACGTTGCGAAATTCGACCTGCGCCATTCAGGCTCCCCCTGCAGTTTGGTGTCGTTGACCGCTCATGCCTTCACCGCGCCTTCCGTCAGGGCCCGGACGAAATACTTCTGCAGCACCAGGAACATGACCACGACCGGAACGCTCATGATGAAGGACGCGGCCATGAGCCCCGGCCAGTTCGTGGCGTATTCGGTGAAGAACCGCTGCAGACCCACCGGAAGCGTCAGCTTCTCGTCGCTGTTGAGGAAGGTCAGCGCGTAGACGTATTCGTTCCAAGCGGTAATGAAGGAATAGATCGCCGTCGCGATGATGCCCGGTGCCGAAAGCGGCATGACGATCATCCAGAAGGCCTGGAAGCGCGTGCAGCCATCGATCCGCGCCGCTTGCTCCAGCTCGACCGGAATGTTGTCGTAGAACCCCTTCAGCAGCCAGATCGAAAGCGGCAGCCCGAAGGTGAGGTAGGTAATCACAAGCGAGGAGTGCGTGTTCACCAGACCCATCCAGCGCATCATGATGAAAAGCGGCATCAGGAACACGACCGCCGGGAACATGTTGCGGAACAGCACTGAGAAGAATAGCGCATTGCGCCCCGGAAAGCGGAAGCGGGCGAAGGCATAGGCCGCCGGAACCGCCACCGCGACCCCGAAGATCGTGGTCAATGTCGAGACAACGATCGAGTTCCACATGTAGCGCAGGAACTGTCCGCCGATCTCGTTGGTGGGCGAGAGAAGACGGTAGTACTGCTCGAGCGTCGGGTTGTCGGGAATGAATTTCGGCGGGTACTGGATCGCGGCGAACTGGCTCTTCACCGAGGTGATCAGCATCCACAGCATCGGCAGGACCGAGAACAGCAGAAGCAGGATCAGGAATATCCAGCCGGTGATGTTCCAGCCGCCCAGCGTTCTCGTACTCATGCGCCGTGCCTCCTGTCGTCGCCGGCGGTCAGCGCGCGGACGTAGAAGTATCCCAGGATGACCATCACCACGAACAGGATCACCGAGTAGGCCGAGGCGATGCCGAAGCGGATCCGGCCAAAGGCGATCTGGTAGATCTGCGTGATCCAGATATCGCTGGCCCCCGCCGGGCCGCCGCCGGTCATGATCCAGGGAATGGTGAAGTGGTTAAGGTTGGCCACGAAAAGCAGCAGCACCGTGATGATCAGCACGCCCTTGAGATGCGGCAGGGTGACGTGGATGAACTGGTTGAGCGGACTGGCCCCGTCGACGCGGGCCGCGCGCAGCAGCTGTTCCGGCACGGTCTGCAGCCCGGCGAGGATCATGATCATCGCGAAGGGAAATTCCTTCCAGACATTGACGACGATAAGTGCTGGCAGCACCCGGTCGACGTTGTCGAGGACGTTCAGCTTCTCGTCCGCGAGGCCGAGCTGGATCAGCGCCGAGCCCAGCACCCCGAGATCACTGTGGTAGATCCAGCGCCAGACGTAGGAGGCGGCCACCGCGCTGATGACGTAGGGGATCAGCAGCAGGCCGCGCAGCAACCCGCGGCCGATGAATTCCTTGTTGAGCACCAGCGCCGCACCGAAACCCAGCACCACAGCGAAGAAGGTCGACCAGACAGTCCAGACCATAGTGTTGATGGTGACGTCGTGAAAGCTGCTGGAGCTGAGCAGGCGGATGTAGTTGTCGATGCCGACGAAAATCTTGTCGCTCATCGCCAGGCTCGGCGGTGTTTTGTAGAAGGACAGCACGAAGGTGTAGTAAATCGGGTAGGCGATCACGAGCAGCATCACGATCAGCGCCGGGGCGATGTACATGTAGTCCCAGCGGCCGTCCCAGATCCGGCCCAGCAGCCCTCGGCTGGATTTTTGGGACGACAGGTCCTGACCGTTCGAGACGGATTGACTCACTTCACTCACTCCGGGTGGACTTGGGCGTGCCCGGCCGGACTGCTCCGGCCGGGCGCTGCACGTCGTGCGATCAGATCCCGTCAAGCAGGTTCTGGATGCGCTCTTCCGCCTGTGCGGTCGCCTCTTCGACCGACATCTTCTCGGTCATCACGTTCTGCAGCATTTCCGGGATGATGATGTTCATGATCTCGGTGCTCTCGGCGACGACCGGGAACGGGATGCCGCTGGGCAGCATCGAGGTCGACACGTCGAGAAACTTGATCGTGTCGAGCCGCTCCTTCATGGCGGTGGTCTTGAAGCCGCGCGTGTTGCCCGGGTTGGACCCGGTCCAGTGCAGCTTGGTCGACCATTCCGGGCCGGTCATGAAGCAGATCAGCGCCAGCGCCGCGTCACGGTCGAATTCCCCCTCGACGTTGTCGGGGTTCATCAGGTGGACGTTGCCGCCGCCGAAGACGACCGCGCGCCGTTCCGCGCCACGCGGGATCTTGCCGTAGCGCATGTTCTCGACGACCTTCATCGCCGCTTCCTTGTCCGATCCGGTCGCGTTGTTCGCCCGGTCCAGCATGGTCCCGTATTCGCTGGGATGCGCGATCACCATGGCCAGTTCGTTGGCGATGAACGGGTCCTGGTTCTCGGTCTGGGTGTTGGTCAGGGCCGAGACCGGCACCGATTTGTCCCGAACGTACATGTCATAGTAGTTCTGGACCGCCTTGCGCGCGCCCGGCGTATTGATCTGAATTGCCTCCAGCGTCGGTTCCGCCTCGGCTTCGTCCAGCGCACCGCCGCCTTCGCCCCACATCATCGGCATGAAGCGGAACGGCGTGTTGCCGGCATTGACCCGCGCGACGAGCCCGTAGCCGTTCTTGCCGGTCTTTTCCTTGATCTGCTTGGAATAGGCGACGACGTCGTCCCAGGTTTCGGGTGCCTTGTCCGGGTCGAGCCCAGCCTCCTCGAAGATGCCCGCGTTCCAGATGAAGGCCATCGTCTCGTTGTTGGTCGGGATTCCCCAGGTTTTGCCGTTGAGCGTGACCGATTTCATCGCGCCGGGCCAGAATTCGTCCACGGAATACCCGACATCCTCAGGGCCCAGCTCGCTGAGCTGACCTTTCGACGCGAACTCCGATCCCCAAAGGATCGGCAGGCGCGCCACCGTCGGGGCCGCGTTGCCGAGTGCGGCTGTGCGCAGCTTGTTCAGCAGGTCGTTGTAGCCGATGTTCTGCGCGTCGAGTTCGATGTTGGGGTAGGTCTCGGCGAAGGCATCGAAAAACGCCTTCTCCATGTCGCGCTCGATCTGCGGGTGCGCTTCGGTGGTGCCGTAGTACCAGTAGGACACCTTCCCCTCGTAATCGAGCGGCGTGATCTTCGAGCATTCCTCGGCGGTATCGACGTCCTCCGTGCCGGCGATGCTGACGACGTGTTCGGGCGTCCAGGTTTCCGGATCGATCCCTGTCTTGCTCTCTTGGGCGATCGCGGTGGTGGCCAGCAGGACCCCCATCGCGGCACCCGTTGCATGCCGCGCCGCGGCAATAGATGAAAACATTTCCTCCTCCTCCTTGTAATTTTAGTTCGATTATTGCACACAATTTTGGTTAACGCGGTTCCTGTCAAGAGGTTTGTTCGCGGTGTGACCGGCAGTCGGGGACGTTTCTGGCGCGCCTGGCCTGGTCTGGTTGAGAGGGGGAAAGGCGCTAGAACGTGCCTCGCCGGACCTTGCCTGCGCGGGTTGCGCCATCGGGGGACAGCGCACTGTTCGTGCGGTACAAAAAGAAGAGACGACGACGATGGACAGCGAAACCGAATCGGACTTCGAGGAAGACAGCTCGCTCTACGAGCGACTACTCGCGGACATGACGTCGGGCATCTTCCGGAACGGAACGCCGCTGCGCGTTCAGGCCATCGCCAAGCGCTATGGGACCAGCGTCAATCCGGTCCGTGAGGTTCTGCGCCGGATGGAAGGTGAAGGCCTCGTGCGCTTCGAGAAAAACAAGGGGGCGACCACCACGACGCTGGACCGGCGCGCGGTGCTCAACATCTTCGAGTTGATCAAGCTCGTCGAACCCTACCTGGTCGCGGGCTTCGCCGAGACCTGCAAGCCCGACGACGTGGACATGCTTGCGCGGATCCAGGACCAGCTTCGAGAGGTGCCCGCCGACGACAGGCCGCGGTTCGGGGTGCTCGACATGAAGTTCCACCAGATCATCTCGGCCCGGCACTACAACGATCGTGCTGCGCGGACCTGGCTCAACCAGAGACAGCTGCTCAACACGCTGACCCGCAACAAGATCCTGACCAAGGGACGCCACCGCGACGTGCTGCGCGAACACGACCGGCTGATCGAGGCATTTCGCGCCAACGACAGGGCAGAGGCCACCAAGGCGATCACCGAACATATCGAAGGCGCCGGCCGGGCGCTGGTGTTCCACCTCGAAAGCGCCTGACCCGTCGAAACGGTGGGAATCGCTCGTCGGTTCTTCGAAACAATGACTGAAAACGGCTCAGCCGCCTTAACAATTCGGGAAAGACCCGGCCGAGGCCATGCCAGCGGATCAGGCCCGGAATCGCGAACTGTCAGGTCCCGGCGTAGATCGTCTCGAGCATTTCGTTCACCCGCATCGCCTCTGATGGTGGGCAAGGGTTCGGCGCATCGTCGAGAAAATGCGCGATCACGCGCTCTACAAACGGCTGATGGACATGCGGCGGGTCCGGCAGGTCGATCTCGCGCGAGCCATCCGGCCCGGTCAGCGTGATCGGCGACGGACGGAAGAACCCCATCGACGCCGAACCGGAACTGCCGTGGATCGTCACGCTTTCTTCCTTGGGCGTCGTTGCGTAAGAGCACGTTCCGACCGCCGTCAATGCCCCGAAGTCGATCAGGTAGGTCACGAGATCCTCGGCGGCGTAGTTGCCCGCCTGCCGCTTCGAGAGACCCCGCACGGCACGCGGCGCGCCGAAGACATGGCCCAGCCAGTCCAGCGCATGGGTCTGCATGTCGGCGAAGAACCCGCCCCCGCCGACAGCGGGATCGACCTTCCACGACTGGCCGGGTCGTGCGTCCGCGGGCATGAAATGACGCACCTCGATCAGCCTTGGCTCGCCGATCTCGCCGCCTTGAACGATCTCGCGCAACCGCTCAAACCGTGGCAGGGCACGGCGGTAGTAGGCGATGACAAGCTTGCGGCCCGTGTCGTTCATCGCGGCCTCCATCGACCGGCATTCGTCGGTGCTCAGCGCCATCGGCTTTTCGACCAGAACGTCCTTGCCCGCCCGCATCGCCCGGATGGCGTATTCGGCATGGGTCGAGGGCGGCGTCGCGATGTAGATCGCGTTCAACTCCGGCATGGCGAGCAGGGTGTCGGCCTTGTCCGTGGAACTCGCGATCCCATGCCGCCGCGCGTAATCCGCCGCCTTGTCGCCGTCGCGGCGCATCACGGCCGCAACGTCGGACCGGTCCGCCCCGCGCAGGGCCGGCCCGCTCTTGACCTCGGTCACGTCTCCGCATCCCAGGATACCCCAGGTGATCATGTCTTTCTGCGTCACGTCTTTCCTTTCCTCCCGTCCAGTCTGCGATCGCCCGCCCTGCAACCAGCCAGGGAGGGCCATTTTCGCGTCGACCGCAGATCGTTCTACCCGGAGGGTGTCGACGTTGAAACACCTGCCGGCCGGATATTCGGCTTTCGGTGTGATGTGGGGCGCGGGAAGCGTTTGGTTTCGATGAAGAACGCGCCGAAAATTCGGCCTTATTGACCTGGCTGTCTCACGTCGTCCCCATCCATGTGCGGAACGCGAACGCTTTCGACGAGCTCGCGGATCGCCAAGTCTGTTTGCCGGGCCATGTCAAAATTGCCGTCCGAGATCTCGAACTTGTAACGGATCGTGAGTCCATCTTGCAGCGCGTAAGCAGTGCTACAAATGTGGCCCGACCAACCACGCGGAAGACAATCTGTGGCCCACGGCAGGGAGCGCATCCCGACGAGGCTGCCTGCGTCCTTTGCCGCGATATGGGCTTTGGAATAAGGCCTGAAAGTTTCGGGTTGATCTGGGAAAGAGGTCCTGCAATGACCGGGGCGGGTCTCGTCCACAAAACACGCCCAGCAGTACTCAATTCCCTGTCGGGTGGTGCCGCAGTTTCCGAAGGTTTTTTTGTTCCTGTTGAAAGACCTATACGGGCGTTCCAGCAAGCTTTCGGACTGCGACACCGCAACCACGCGCAATTGGGTGACATCGAGTTTTTGAAGACCTTCCGTCTTTCGTCCGTCGAGATGCATCAGATAGTGGAAGGGAAGGCCGAAGGCATGCGCGCGCACCGGGTTCTCCGGGCAGCCGGCCTGCGCGTCACTTGTCGACATGGGATCTACGCGCGCACTTGAGAGGGTGATCCGATCATAGGGCAGGCTGAAGGCGAAGCCGGAGTCCAGACGGACAAAGATCATTCCGTCGGTATCTTCCGGACAGGCTGCGGGATCGAAGGGTATCTCCAGAAACCCTTTGGCCGATGCAGGGGAAACCGAAATCGAAAGCAGGATCGCCAGCAGCGCCGCTTTCAGGACATATGCGTTCGTCACGGACGCCGCTCCCACATAGTTTCCGTCAACTTGAGAGGGATCTGAAAGAAAATAATTTTTGTACGCATCTGTTTTTAATTTCTCAATAGAGGCAGCGCCCGATGCAAAGACTCTTAGGTCGTCCCAGAGAGCGGAGAGGTAGGACTTCTCCGTGTAGGTTGTTCCGTCAGATTCAGTTCTATAAATTCGAGTGCTATCGATAAAGAAAGTTTCTGCTTCGGACATTAGTCACCCCTATTGACCTGGCTGTCTTACGTCGTCCCCATCCATGTGCGGAACGCGAACGCTTTCGACAAGATCGCGGATCGCCAAGTCTGTTTGCCGGGCCATGTCAAAATTGCCGTCCGAGATCTCGAACTTGTAAAAAATCGTGAGTCCATCTTGCAGCGCGTAAGCAGTGCTACAAATGTGGTCCGACCAACCACTCGGAAGACAATCTGTGGCCCACGGCAGGGAGCGCATCCCGACGAGGCTGCCTGCGTCCTTTGCCGCGATAAAGGCTTTGGAATAAGGCCTGAAAGTTTCGGGTTGATCTGGAGAAGAGGTCCTGCAATGACCAGGTCGGGTCTCGTCCACAAAACACGCCCAGCAGTACTCAATTCCCTGTCGGGTGGTGCCGCAGTTTCCGAAGGTTTTTTTGTCCCTGTTGAAAGACCTATACGGGCCTTCCAGCAAGCTTTCGGACTGCGACACTGCGGCCACGTGCAATTGGGTGACATCGAGTTTTTGAAGAGCTTCCGTCTTTCGCCCGTCGAGGTGCATCAGATAATGGAAGGGAAGGCCGAAGGCACGCGCGCGCACCGGGTTCTCCGGACAGCCGGCCTGCGCGTCACTTGTGGACACAGGGTCCACGCGTGCCCTTGAGAGGGTGATCCGATCATAGGGCAGGCTGAAGGCGAAGCCGGAATCCAGCCGGACAAAGATCATCCCGTCGGTATCTTCAGGACAGGCGGCGGGATCGAAGGGTATCTCCAGAAACCCTTTGGCCGATGCAGGGGAAACCGAAATCGAAAGCAGGATCGCCAGCAGCGCCGCTTTCAGGACATATGCGTTCGTCATCGCAGCGCCTCGGTTCCGACAAGGAATCGAACCGCATATCCGGATGTCAGGCATGGAAGAACATGGCCGGAGGACGGCTGCGGGCGCGCGGAGGGATCAGACTTCGCCCCCACGGAAAATTCCGCGACTGATTGCATCGGATTCGCAGACATCACCGAACCGAAAGCCAAAAAGACGCCGGCCATGCGTGTATCCATTACCCTCTCCACCGTTCAATTGCTCCCGAGCACACCCGAAGGTTGCACAATGGGCGGTGTCGAACAAGTTTTTGTTGAAAGCTTGTCAGCGCACCGAGCGTCCAGAGGGCTGAAGCGCGCTCAGACCGCGATCATTGCGCGGACCGGGTCTGTCTCGATGGCTACTGCAAAAAGCTGGCGATCCCTCGAGGACTCGAACCCCGAACCTGCTGATTAGAAGTCAGCTGCTCTATCCAGTTGAGCTAAGGGACCGCTTGCGCAGGGTTTACCCGCAGCGCTTCGGGTAAGGCAAGCGCCCGTGCGTCAGTGGGTCCAGGCCCCTCGACGTGAGGTCGCGAAATTCTCGCCATAGCCGCCGGGGCGGATATTGGGCTTGCGCGACTTGGGTTCGAACACGTCGACCTCGATCCCGTGGTCGCGCGCGTATTCCAGCGCCGCTTCCTTGGTCTCGAAGCGCAGCCGCACCTGCGCCTGCGTGTCGTCCGAAGAGGTCCAGCCCATCAGCGGATCGACCTCGCGCGCCGAGGATTGCGGGAAATCGAGCACCCAGTCGCGCGTCCGCGCGGTCCCGGATTGCATCGCGGTTCGGGCCGGTCTGTAGATACGCGCGCGCATGATCGCTCTCCGTTGCGTTTCGGCGTCCCGGTTATCCCCGATCGGCGCACCCCCGGCAAGACCGGAATCGCGCCGCGCATGGGCGGCCACTCGGCCGGGCGATCCTGACAATTCCGGTCATCAGGCCCCTGCTGCCCCTTGAACATCGCGCGCCTGCGCGCACCTAATGGGCTGTCCCCGAGGAAAGCCCGATGCCCTACGCCCAGACCGACAAGTCGACCGCCGCGATGCCGCTTGCCAACCCCGCGCCGGACGTGCGCAGCCGCGAGAAGCTCGAAGGCGGCAGGCGGTTCGTCATGGCCACCGAGTTCGCGCCGGCCGGCGACCAGCCCACCGCCATTGCCGAACTCTCTGAGGGCGTGACCTCGGGCGAGCGCGACCAGGTGCTGCTGGGCGCGACCGGAACCGGCAAGACCTTCACCATGGCAAAGGTGATCGAGGAGACCCAGCGCCCGGCGATCATTCTCGCGCCCAACAAGACCCTCGCCGCCCAGCTTTACGGCGAATTCAAGGGCTTCTTTCCGGACAACGCGGTGGAATACTTCGTCAGCTACTACGACTACTACCAGCCCGAGGCCTATGTGCCGCGTAGCGACACGTACATTGAGAAGGAATCCCAGATCAACGAGCAGATCGACCGCATGCGCCACTCGGCCACGCGGGCGCTGCTGGAGCGTGACGACGTGATCATCGTCGCCTCGGTGTCGTGCATCTACGGCATCGGTTCGGTCGAAACCTATGGCGCGATGACGCAGGACCTGAAGACCGGCCACAATTACGACCAGCGCCAGGTGATGGCCGATCTGGTCGCCCAGCAGTACCGGCGCAACGACCAGGCCTTTCAGCGCGGGTCGTTCCGGGTGCGCGGCGACTCTCTGGAAATCTTCCCCGCCCACCTCGAGGATCGGGCGTGGAAGCTCAGCTTCTTCGGCGAGGAACTCGAAAGCATCACCGAGTTCGACCCGCTCACCGGCGAGAAGACCGACACGTTCGACAAGATCCGCGTCTATGCCAACTCGCATTACGTGACGCCGAAACCGACGATGCAGCAGGCGATCATCGGCATCAAGAAAGAGCTCAAGATCCGGCTGGACCAGCTGGTGAACGAGGGCAAGCTGCTCGAGGCGCAGCGGCTCGAACAACGCACGAACTTCGATCTCGAGATGCTCGAGGCCACCGGCGTCTGCAACGGGATCGAGAACTACTCGCGCTACCTCACGGGCCGCGCGCCGGGCGAACCGCCGCCGACGCTGTTCGAGTTCATCCCCGACCACGCAATCGTCTTCGCCGACGAAAGCCACGTTTCGGTTCCGCAGATCGGCGGCATGTACAAGGGCGACTACCGGCGCAAGTTCACGCTCGCCGAACACGGGTTCCGCCTGCCCTCCTGCATGGACAATCGTCCGTTGAAATTCGAGGAATGGGACGCGATGCGCCCGCAGTCGGTCTTTGTCTCGGCGACCCCCGCCACCTGGGAGATCGAGCAGACCGGCGGCGTCTTCACCGAGCAGGTGATCCGCCCCACCGGCCTTCTCGACCCGCAGGTCGAGATCCGCCCCGTCGAGATGCAGGTCGACGACCTGCTCGACGAGGTGCGCAAGGTCACCGCGGCGGGCTACCGGACACTCTGCACGGTGTTGACCAAGCGCATGGCCGAGGACCTGACGGAATACATGCACGAACAGGGCATCAAGGTGCGCTACATGCATTCAGACATCGACACGATCGAACGCATCGAGATTCTGCGCGACCTGCGCTTGGGCGCCTTCGACGTGCTCGTCGGCATCAACCTGCTGCGCGAGGGGCTCGATATCCCCGAATGCGGGCTGGTGGCGATCCTCGATGCCGACAAGGAAGGCTTCCTGCGCTCCGAGACCTCGCTGATCCAGACCATCGGCCGCGCCGCCCGGAACGCTGACGGGCGCGTCATCATGTACGCCGACCGGGTCACCGGCTCGATGGAGCGCGCCCTGGCCGAGACCGAACGCCGCCGCGCCAAGCAACTGGCTTACAACGAGGAGCACGGGATCACGCCCGCGACGGTGAAGAAGAACGTCGAGGACATCCTCGCCGGTCTCTACAAGGGCGACGTCGACATGAACCGGGTGACGGCGAAGATCGACACGGGGCTGGCCGGATCGAACCTTCAGGCCGTGCTCGACGGTCTGCGCGCCGACATGCGCAAGGCGGCCGAGAACCTCGAGTTCGAGGAAGCCGCACGGCTGCGCGACGAGGTCAAGCGTCTGGAGGCGGTGGATCTGGCCGTCGCCGACGATGCCTTGGCGCGGCAATACGCGGTTGAGAAGGCGTCGGAAGCAGCTGTGGGGTCCAAGGGTCGGTCGACGGCGGGACGGGCCGGACAGCGGGGTGGGAATGTGAAGCGGCGGAAGAGGTAGATTTAGAGTTAGTTTGGCTCTGGCGCGCCGACGGGCTGATGTCCGGGGCTCCGCCCCTTTTTTTGAAAGCGTTTAATATGCTGCCTCCGAGACTGGGATGCCGAGCACGGTTTAGCCGGTCCTTACGACACTGCGGATCAGGAACTCGGTGACCTATCGGATAAAGTCACGCGCCATGAGCCGCGGGCCCAGCAGTTTGACACGATGTATCCAAACATCGGGAAAACGCTTCCCCGGATAGTTTCTGGCCCTGCTCACATCTCGATGCTGTGCCTCCGGTGTTTTCCCATTGCCCGAATCCCCCAATTGCCCTAAGGGCACCACAGCCGGGGCGCGAGGCTCCGCACGGCCGCCGCAAGGGTTTCCCCCAGGGCCAAATCCTCTTCCCGAGAGACTTCACATGCGCGCTTTTCTTGCCGCCGCCCTTCTGGCCGTCGCCGCTCCGGCGCTGGCCGACGAAACCTCCGGCACCGTCCACAGTTTCGATGCCGCCACCAACGCCCTGACCTTCACCGACCGCACCGTCTGGCTGCTGCCCGCCGGTTTCGAGATGCCGCTGAACGTCACCGCCGGCGACAAGCTGCGGATCGTCTATGTCTCGAACGCCGACAACGGCTGGCAGAAGATCGTCCGCATCGAGCGTACCGAGGCGCGGCCCGGCCAGACCGGCTGATCTACGATCCCTCGCGTCAGACACACCCCCGGCGCGCGCACCGCCGGGGGTTTTGCGTCTCCGCACCCGCCCCGTTGCACCCGTGCAGGGCTTTCACTACATGGGGCGCGAACCCTCAGACCGGAGTGAAACATGGCCGCCTACCAGTACGTCTACCACATGCACGGTGTCTCAAAGACCTACCCGGGCGGCAAGAAGTGCTTCGAGAACATCAACCTCAACTTCCTGCCCGGCGTGAAGATCGGTGTCGTCGGCGTCAACGGCGCGGGCAAGTCGACCCTGCTCAAGATCATGGCCGGCATGGACAAGGACTTCCAGGGCGAGGCCTGGCAGGCCGATGGTGCCAAGGTCGGCTACCTGCCGCAGGAACCCAAGCTCGACCCCGAGCTGACCGTGCGCGAAAACGTCATGCTGGGCGTGAAGGCCAAGAAGGACATCCTCGACCGCTACAACGAGCTGGCGATGAACTACTCGGATGAGACCGCCGAGGAGATGGCCAAGCTGCAGGACCAGATCGACGCCGAGAACCTGTGGGATCTCGACAGCCAGATCGACGTGTCGATGGAGGCGTTGCGCTGCCCGCCGGACGACGCCGACGTCAAGACGCTCTCGGGTGGCGAGGCGCGCCGGGTGGCGCTGTGCCGGCTGCTTCTCGAAGCGCCAGACATGCTGCTGCTCGACGAGCCGACCAACCACCTCGACGCCGAAACAATCGCCTGGCTGCAGCAGCACCTGATCGACTACAAGGGCACGATCCTGATCGTCACCCACGACCGCTATTTCCTCGACGACATCACCGGCTGGATCCTCGAGCTCGACCGCGGGCGGGGCATCCCTTACGAGGGCAATTACTCGGCTTGGCTGGAGCAGAAGGCCAAGCGGCTCGAACAGGAAGCGCGCGAGGACAAGTCCAAGCAGAAGACGCTCGAGCGCGAACTGGAGTGGATGCGGCAGGGCGCGAAGGCGCGGCAGGCCAAATCCAAGGCCCGAATCCAGGCCTATAACGAACTCGCCTCGCAGTCCGAGCGCGAGCGTATCACCCGCGCCCAGATCGTCATCCCGAACGGCCAGCGGCTGGGTTCGAAGGTGATCGAAGTGAGCGGCCTCGCCAAGCACATGGGCGACAAGCAGCTTATCGAAGGCTTGGACTTCTCGCTGCCGCCGGGCGGCATCGTCGGCGTGATCGGGCCCAACGGCGCGGGCAAGTCGACGCTGTTCCGGATGCTCACCGGCCAATTGGAGCCCGACGCGGGCAGTATCGAGTACGGCGACACCGTGGACCTCTCCTACGTCGACCAGTCGCGCGACGACCTCAAGGACGACGAGACGGTCTGGGAGGCGATCACCGGCGGATCCGAGCTGATCAAGCTTGGCGATGCCGAGGTCAATTCGCGCGCCTATTGCTCGTCGTTCAACTTCAAGGGCTCGGACCAGCAGAAGAAGGTCAACCTGCTGTCGGGCGGCGAACGCAACCGGGTGCACATGGCGCGGCTGCTGAAATCCGGCGGCAACGTGTTGCTGCTCGACGAGCCGACCAACGACCTCGACGTCGAGACCCTGCGCGCGCTCGAGGATGCGCTGGTCGATTTCGCCGGCTGCGCCGTGGTGATCTCGCACGACCGTTTCTTTCTCGACCGGATCTGCACCCACATGCTTGCATTCGAGGGCGACGCGCACGTGGAATGGTTCGAAGGCAACTTCGAGGATTACGAAGAGGACAAGAAGCGGCGCTTGGGGGCGGACGCGCTCGAGCCGAAGCGGCTCAAGCACAAGAAATTCGTTCGGTGAACTGACCTTACCGGGCGGACTCGCCCAGGCTCAACGCTTGCTGGTCGGGTCGAGATACCGCCATTCGCGCGGTGGCTTGGCCCACTCGGGGCGCGGCTTGGCCGCGACCGGCGGGTCGGTTCGAGTTGGCGTCAGGGCGATCTTCAACAGGCGCAGCATGGCGAAATCCTAAAGCTTTTTTCGGCGCGTCGGCCGTATCAATGTCTCACTGCTTAATGCTTCGTTGCGTTTGCGTCTGTGAAGAGCTTCACAGGTCGGGGCGGATCGGAACGGCGAAACTGCTGCTTGTTGATGCAGGTCAAGGAGGTGTTGCCCACTCTTTGCGACATCTGTCGACGACGCATCGACAGGAGAGGCAGATGTCCCATACCCCGCACGAGCTTGCCGAGGAATTTCCGGCGCAGACCGATCGCATCCACGCCTTGCGCGAGAGCGACGCGCATTTTCGCAAGCTGGCGGAGGAATATCACTCTGTGAATCGGGCGGTGCACCGGGCCGAAACGCTCTCGGAGCCGACCGACGAGGCACATGAAGCCGCACTGAGACGGCAGCGGGTTCACCTCAAGGATCAGATCGCCGCGATGCTGAACGCAGGCTAGGCCTGCGTCACACTTTCTAACCGACGGCCCTGAACCGCGAGGCTGCGCGGATCTCGCGGACACGGTCGCGCAGGATGAGATCGGCCGCGTGTTCCGAGGACCGGGCGCGCCGGGCGCGGTGCAGGCGATGAAAGTTCACCGCCAGCAGGATCGCGTGCAGCAGTGCGACGGCGGTCATGCCAAGGCCCGCGGAAAACACGATGAAGAAAAGGTTTGTCGCAAGGGCGAAGAGGCTGCCGGCAACACTTGGGCGCAGCGTCAGGGATGCGATCATTGCAAGACCCACGAACATGCCGATGGAAATCAGTAGCATCTGCAACCTCCAAACCTTTAACGACCGGGCGATCCCGGTCAGCAGCACCCATACGAATAGCCGCGCGGCGGCGCACGGTCTGTGACCTGCATCACATGCGGCGGGTTTTTTGGTCAGGTGCTCGAGCGGAGGAGGTCAGATTTCGGCGACCACCGTGCCCTTCATCTCGCCGGTCAGGCGCGTGAAGTCCTCGGATTGCACCTTGTGGCGGACGTCTTCGATGGCTCGGTGGGCGGCATCGCGGGTCGCTTCGTCCGGCCACTCCGTGATCGCGGCGCTGGTACGGGCACTGGTCCGCACGATCGTCACGCGGGTCGCCCCGAGCTCCTTTAACGCGGGCAGACGTTTGCGCCTGATGACGGACAGGTTGGTGTCGTAATCGGACCCGTCCGCGATTTCCCAGGTGGTAACGGTGACATAGCGCATCTTCCCCTCCCTCGCAGCAAGGCGGGCCGGGCAATGCTCGGGCCCGCAATTACAGCATAGCAGGATTCAAAGGAAAAATCATGCGCCGTGCGCTTCTCGCGGGCTGGCGCACGCCGCCGGGATGGCCAAATCAGGCCGCTATGTTACTGGATTTTGAGGTAAAGTTGGGTTTCTTCCGCGAGATGGATTGTAGACCACCCGTTAAGGCGATCGCGGCCCGCAATGCCGGCGGGCCGTGTGCCGTCACGAATTGTGACGGATGTAGTAGTCGCGCAGGATGGTCACGGCGACGACAATGATGATGCAGCTTACTTCGAACATGTCAGACCTCCTTCGTTGCAACAAGAATTGCACGTCAGGGGTGAATGGTCAGTGAAGCAGGTCACACGGCCGCGAAAAAAACTAAGTGCAACGTAGAGCGTCGTTTTGAGGGGCCGCCAGAGAAAGCTCAGCCGGACGGAGAACTGCCCAAACAAAAGTCCCCCGGCGCGGTGGGGGCCGGGCCGGGGGGTTTGCAAATCCGGGGACAAGGATTTGCGACAGGCCGCTGCTCGGGGACAATGAGCCGCGGACAGGCTAGGTCGTGTCAGACGCTTGCGCGCGACGAGCGGGGTCCTGCGATCAGCCAGATCAGCAGGCCGAGAACCGGCAGCGCGATGATCGCGATCGTCCAGATAACCTTGGCCAGGGTCGACGCGTTCGAACCAAGGACCTGAATGATCGCGTAGATGTCCGCGATCAGGATGATCAATCCGAGAATGCCATATTCCATTGTAACGGCTCCCACTTGAGTGTTCATTTGCAGATGAACGCGCGTTCGCGAGGTTTGGTTCCGAGGGTGGTTTCCGGTCTGCAAGCCGGCACTGGCAAAGAGAGCGAACGCTTCAACGAAGGGGGAATGACATGGAAGGTTTTCTGGACGCGCTCGGTGCGACCGCGCTGATCCTTCTCGTGATCGTCGGCGCGATGTCGGGCTACATTGCCAGTCGGATCGCCGGAGGCCGGATGCCGCTTTATATCGCGGTGGGGGTCGTCGCTGCGGTCGCAACCCCGTTCATTCTCGCAGGCCTGGGGTTAAGCGTGCTCGCTGCCGGTGGGCTGATCCTGCTGCTCGTGGCCGCCACCGCCGGTGCGATCGTCGTGCTGTTGATCGTGCGCGCGCTGATCAGATAGGCGCCACGATGACACCGTTCCGGCCTGTTCGGCCCCTGTGCGACGAAAGCCGGCGGACCGGCAGTTGACCGTGCCTCTTCCCCTTGCGCGACCCGGCCAGGCGATCGGGCTCTTCGGAGGTTCCTTCGACCCCGCGCACGCAGGGCACGTCCACGTCACGCTCGAAGCGCTCAAGCGTTTCGGGCTCGATCGCGCCTGGTGGCTGGTCTCGCCCGGCAACCCGCTGAAGGCCCATGGGCCGGCACCGCTGGAGGTGCGGTTGGAAAAGGCGCGGTGCCTGATGCAGCACCCACGGGTCGAGATCACGGGCATCGAGGCCGCACTCGGTACACGCTACACCGCACAAACGCTGGCGCGCTTGCGAAGACTCTGCCCCGGCGTGCGCTTCGTCTGGCTGATGGGCGCCGACAACCTTGCCGGTTTCCATCATTGGCAGGACTGGCGGGACATCATGATGACGGTGCCCGTCGGCGTCCTCGCCCGTCCGGGCGACCGTATTTCGGCGCGCATGAGCCCCGCCGCAAGGCTGTTCCGGGCGGCGCGACTGCCGGCCGCCGCCGCGCATCTTCTGGCCCACGCCGAGGCGCCGGCCTGGTGTTTTCTCAATGTGCCGATGATGGATCATTCCTCCAGCGCGATCCGTGCGGCCGGCGGCTGGCAGGCAAGCGATAAATCTTTCGTGTAACAGGGTCACGGAACGGGGCCGCGCATGTTGTGCGAGGGCCGCCGCGAAGGTTACAACCTGCGCATGACTGACGAACTTATCGCACGCCGAAATCGCGGCATGACGCGCCGCGGCCTGCTAGGCGGACTTCTCGCCACGGTCGCCAGCCCGGTCCTGTCGGAAGCACCGACCGTTTCGCTGCGACCGCACCTGCGCGGCGTCGCTGCCGCGCGGCCGCGGTTCGCAGAGGCCGAGACACTCGTGTCGCAGGCGAGGCTCAGCGGTGCGGTAGCCTTCGCCGTGGCCGACGCGAAAACGGGCGAGGTGCTGGAAGGCCAGTCGAGCGCCACCGCGATGCCGCCGGCCAGCACGGCCAAGGCGATCACCGCACTTTACGCCCTCGACACGCTTGGCGGCGACTTCCGCTTCGAGACCCGGGTCGCCGCGACCGGCGGGGTCGAAGACGGCGTCGTGAAGGGCGACCTGGTGCTCGCCGGCGGCGGCGATCCCGAACTCGACACAAACGGGCTAGCCGAGCTGGCCTCGGAACTGAAGGCGGCCGGAGTTCGCGAGGTGAAGGGTGATTTTCTCGTTTACGATGGCGCCCTGCCGCGGCTGACCCAGATCGATGCCGACCAGCTCGAGTACGTCGGCTACAATCCGGGCATCTCCGGCATCGCGCTGAACTTCAACCGCGTGCATTTCGAGTGGCGCCGGGCCGGCAGCGGATACGCCGTTTCGATGGACGCACGCTCAAACAAGTACAGGCCCGACGTCGGCGTCGCGAGCATGGCGGTCGTGAACCGCAGCTTGCCCGTCTACACCTATGCCGACGGCGGCGCACGAGACGACTGGACGGTGGCCAAGGGTCAGCTCGGCAATGGCGGCGCGCGCTGGCTGCCGGTCAAGAAGCCCGGCCTTTATGCCGGCGACGTCTTCGCGACCCTTGCGCGGTCCCACGGGATCAAGCTGAAGCCCGCGCAGACGGTCGACACCTTGCCGGGGGGCGTCACGCTGGCCGCGCGCAACAGCCGGGCCCTGAGCGAGATCCTGCGCGGGATGCTGAGGTATTCCACGAACCTGACAGCCGAGATGGTCGGCCTCTGGGCGACGCGGACCCGCGTCGGCCCGGTGCCGACACTTGCGGCTTCGGCGCATCAGATGAACCTGTGGTCGGTCGAGGCGATGGGCTGCGACGGGATGGACCTCAAGGATCACTCCGGCCTCAGCGATCAGAGCCGGGTCCACCCCGGCGACATGGTTCACGTGCTCGTGCGCGCGCACGAGGCGAACCTGCTACGTCCGATCCTCAAGGACGTGACGATGCGCGATTCCCAAGGGCGCCCGGTCAAGACCCACCCGGTGAAGGCGGCGGCCAAGACCGGCACGCTGAATTTCGTGTCCGGTCTCGCGGGTTACGTCACGGCGCTGGATGGGCGTGAACTCGCCTTTGCCATCTTCACCGCCGACGAGGATGCGCGCAGCCGGATCCCGCGCGCCGATCAGGAAGGCCCGCCGGGCGCGCGACCCTGGAGCGCACGGTCGCGGCGCCTGCAGGTCAAGCTCGTGGAGCGCTGGGGGACCGTCTACGGCAGCTGAGCCGCGCGGGCCGGCCTGCGCCCCTGTTAGGTCATGTGGCGCGCACGCGCCCCGCGCTCGATGGCGGCGGCATGAAGCCGGTCGAGGTCGAGCTCGTAGCGGATTTCCTCGAGCAGGCGCAGTTCCGGCTCGTAGAGTTGCCCGTCCGCGGCGGCCACGTCGCAGGCCAGCGCGTAGGCCGTCTCGTAAAGCCGCTCGGGCAGGGATTCGCGGATCAGACCGAACAGCGCGTCGAGCCCGTCTTCCTGCTCGAAAAGGTCAAAGACGATCTGGCTGACGGTCTTGAGACGGTCCTCATCGTAGCTGGCGAAGACCGGAAGCCCGTTCACCGCCGACTGGATCTTGACCAGTTCCGCGGTTCGGATGTTCTCGTCCGAGGCCGAGATCGAGATCATCAGCGCGACGAGGCAGTCCTCCGCACTGAGCGAGTGTGTGTTTTCTTCCGGCACGTCGGGGATCTTTCTCTGAAGCCACGCGGAGGGCAGATTATTGACGCCACCCATGCAAGGCAATAGGGACAGGCGGCGCTGCGCGCATCGGGTGCGCAGGCAGATTCCCGGGTGAGACGATGTCCGATTTGCGCGAGGCGGCACTGAACAGCAAGGCATGGCCTTTCGAAGAGGCCCGCCGGCTGCTCAAACGCTACGAGAAGGCCCCGCCGGAAAAGGGACACGTGCTGTTCGAGACCGGCTACGGCCCGTCCGGCCTGCCCCATATCGGCACCTTCGGCGAGGTCCTGCGCACCACGATGATCCGGCGCGCGTTCGAGGTCATCTCGGACATTCCGACGCGGCTGATCTGCTTTTCAGACGACATGGACGGGATGCGCAAGGTACCCGACAACGTGCCCGATACTGACATGTTGCGCGCGCACCTGCAGAAGCCTCTGACCTCGGTGCCCGACCCGTTCGGCACCCACGAAAGCTTCGGCGATCACAACAACGCCATGCTGCGGCGGTTCCTCGACACTTTCGGGTTCGAATACGAGTTCATCTCGGCCACCGAGTTCTACAAGTCCGGGCAATTTGACGACGTGCTGCGCCGCGCCGTCGAACGGTACGACGACGTGATGAAGGTGATGCTGAAGTCGCTGCGGGAAGAGCGCCAGCAGACCTATTCGATCTTCCTGCCGATCCACCCCGAGACCGGGCGCGTGCTTTACGTGCCGATGAAGAACGTCGATGCCGCGACCCATACCGTGACCTTCGACGACGAGGACGGTCGCGAGTGGACGCTGCCGGTCACGGGCGGGAACGTGAAACTGCAGTGGAAGCCGGATTTCGGGGCGCGCTGGGCAGCGCTCGACGTCGACTTCGAGATGTACGGCAAGGACCATTCGACGAACACGCCGATCTACGACCGCATCTGCGAGATCCTCGGCGGCCGAAAGCCCGAGCATTTTACCTACGAGCTGTTCCTCGACGACCAGGGCCAGAAGATCTCGAAGTCGAAAGGCAACGGGCTTTCGATCGACGAGTGGCTGACCTACGCCTCGACCGAGTCGCTCAGCTATTACATGTTCCTCAAGCCGAAGACGGCCAAGCGGCTGCATTTCGACGTGATCCCGAAGGCGGTGGACGAGTATCACCAGCAGTTGCGCGCCTATGCCGGACAGGAGTCGGCGCAGCGCATGGCCAACCCGGTGTTCCACATCCACGGCCACAACGTGCCGGCCTCGACGATGGTGGTGCCGTTCTCGATGCTGCTCAACCTCGCCTCTGTCGCCAATGCCGACAACAAGGCGCAGCTTTGGGGGTTCATCCAGCGCTACGCGCCCGACGCGAGCCCGGAGACCAACCCCGATCTCGACGCGGCGGCGGGTTTCGCGGTCAAGTACTACGAGGACTTCGTGAAGCCGACGAAATCCTACCGCTTGCCCACCGAGCTCGAGCGTGAGGCACTGCAGGACCTACGCGACCAACTGGCAGCCTACGAGGGTCCGGTCGAGGACGAGGCGCTGCAGTCCATCGTCTACGCCTGCGGGCGCGAGCGGTTCGACCCGCTGCGGGCCTGGTTCTCGGCGCTCTACGAGGTGTTGCTGGGCGCTAGCCAGGGACCGCGTTTCGGCGGGTTCATCGCCCTTTACGGCGTGGACGAGACTGTGGCGCTGATCGACGACGCCTTGGCCGGACGGTTCGTCACCTCTTCGTGAAACTCTTGCCGGATCGCTCCCGTGGCTTACCCTAGGTGAAGCTACGGGAGAGCGATCATGGGAAGACTTCTGAAAGCTGCGCTGTTCTGGCTGGCGATGACGGTTGGGGCACAGGCGCAGGATGCCGAGATCCGCGACACGATCAGTCAGCAGTTCGACGCGTTCAGGGCGGATGACTTTGCCCGTGCCTTCGAGTTCGCGAGTCCGCAACTCCAGCTGATGTTCCGCACGCCGGACAATTTTCGGGCCATGGTCACGCAAGGCTATCCGATGGTCTGGCGTCCCGCCGAGGTCCGCTTTCTCGACCTGCGCGAGGAAGGCGGCGCGCTGTGGCAGCGCGTGATGGTCACCGGCGAGAACGGCAGCGTGCATGTTCTCGACTACCGCATGATCCCCGTCGGCGACGACTGGCGCATCAGCGGGGTGCAGGTTCTCGAGAAGGCCGGCGTCGCCGCGTAACAACTTTCCGTTCGACACCTTATGAGACCGCGCACTTTGCGTGGGGTATAGCTCGCGTCTTGCCATCGATTTCTGATAGAAAAACTCGGATTGACTTTTCTGACTGAATCACTCAGAAATAAGGTTGAGTTGAGCCACTTCGACCTCTGCGCCGGGGAAGCCGAATCGAAAACGACTGAAGGCGATTGGCGAAGATGCAAACCGTGCCCCGTGACCCGAAACATCCGCCTCGAGAAAACCGTGATGACCGTGACACGTGCTGGGCCGATCTGATGGAACTGCTGCACGATCCCGTTCCGTCCGGCGGTTTGTTGCTCGAGTGCATCCTCGACCGCGTCGAAGCGCGGCGGGAGGCGGTCTGATGCCCGACGGCAGCCGGAGTGAAAGCGGAAGCAACTCGTGTCAGCAGATACCCCTGTTCGATGCGCGACTTATGACCAGCGGCGGAAACCTCGCCCAGATCGTTCTGGACGGACAAACCTACACGTTGCGCATCACCCGCGCCGGCAAGCTGATCCTGACGAAATGACGGACTGTCCCGCGAGACGCGGCGCAACGCCGGTTGGTCAGATCTCTGACCTGTCCGAAGTCGAGGCGGCTGCCGTGATCTACCTTCGCTTGTGGTGCGACGGGCCGGAGTCGCAGGCCAAGGTCTGGAGCGACTTCTCCGTCGCGCTGGGTCCGGCACGTGGTCGCAAAGCGCTGCGCACGTTCGAGGATCTGTTCGGGCTTTGTACCGCCCGAAGCCGCAGGCCGATGATGCGCCATGCCGTAAACTGCGCTTGCGTTGGATCGGACGAGGCGTGTTTCTGCAACTTCATCGCGACCGCGTTGGAAGGCGACCGCGAGGACGCGCTGCTCATTGCGACGCTGATGGTACGCGCGGATTTCGCGCCTGCGCTGACCGCGCTCGCAACTGAATACGGGTTGGCACTCAAGTCGATGATGATCCGGCCGACTGTGTACCAGTGTCCCTCGCAGAACCGGGAGCGCCTGCATTGAACCCGTACGAACGTGACGTCGCCCATTACGTTCGCAGCCTGCACCGGTCCGACCCGGCGCGGGGACGCTGCAAACCGTTGCCCGCGGATGTCAGGTTGGCTCGGCGGGTGATGCACGTGAAAACGCGAGTAGCCTGATGATCGTCTGCCACTGCCGGAACATAACCGACCGCGACATCAATGCCGCCATCGACTGGATGCGCACGGCCGATCCGACAACGATCATCACACCGGGCCGAATTTACCACGCGCTCGGAAAATCCGCAGACTGCGGCGGGTGCATGCCGCTCTTCCTGTCCACGATGCGTGCAAACGAAAGGCTGGAAGTTCCCGCCGAACTCCGTAACCTAAGAGCCGGAGCTATGGGGGATGCACGTCATGGACGGCGACAAGAAGGTTCTTGAATACCTGAATGCGGCCTTGCGCAGCGAATTGACCGCCGTCAGCCAGTATTGGCTGCACTACCGGATGCAAGAGGACTGGGGTCTCGGTCATATGGCCAAAAAGTCGCGCGAGGAAAGCATCGAAGAGATGCACCATGCCGACAAGTTGATCGAACGCATCCTGTTTCTTGGCGGCCATCCCAACCTGCAGAAGCTCGACCCGTTGCGCATCGGTCAGACCCCGAAAGAAACGCTTGAATGCGACCTCGCCGCTGAACACGAGGCCCGCAAGCTTTATACCGAGGCGCGGATTCACTGCGAGAAAGTCAGCGATTTCGTCAGCAAGAACCTGTTCGAGGAGTTGCTTCAGGACGAGGAAGGGCACATCGACTTTCTCGAAACGCAACTCGACCTTCTTGGCAAGATCGGCGACGAAAAATACGCGCAACTCAACGCCTCGACCATGGACGAGGCCGACTGAAGCGGCCCTGACGCGGACGGGGCGTAGTTCGCAAGGAGCTGCGCGTTGTGCTATTCTGAACCTGTGTGCGGCGGGAGGCGAAACATGCACAGGCGTCATTTCTTGTTTGCAACCGGATTTGCGATTGCTGCGGGTCGGGCTGCGGCCGAGGTCGCGATCGGCGATGATGGTTTGTACGAGCAACCGTTCTTTCTCGACAGCTTTCTCGAGATGGGTCCCGACCTCGACGACGCCGCAGCCGAAGGCAAGGGCCTGATCGTCATATTCGAGCAACGCGGTTGCCCCTATTGCCGCGAACTGCACGAGGTGAACTTCGCCCGCCCCGAACTCAGAAAACATATCGAGGAACACTTCGTCGTGGTTCAACTCGACATGTGGGGAAGCCGGGGCGTCACGGACTTCGACGGCGAAGAGCTGGAAGAGCGCGCACTGGCCCGCAAGTGGCAGGTGAATTTCACGCCGACCCAGATCGTCATTCCCGCGGCCAATGCCGGAGCCGGAAAGCTGCGCGATGCCGAAGCCTTTCGCCTGCCGGGATACTTCAAGCCGTTTCACCATCTGTCGGGGCTCGAGTACGTGACGAGCGGAGCCTGGCGCGAGCAACCGTTCCAGCGCTTCTTGCAAGACAAGTTCGCCGAGCTCCAGGCGCAGGGCATCGACCCCGACGTCTGGTAGCGCTGCAAGGGCGCGCCGGCACGGTGGTGTGAGACGACCTTAACCCCGCGTTTGATATGTCCGCGTCCCGTCCCGGTCATCCCCGGGACCGGGAAATCGATGTCGTGCCCGCGATCCGGGCGCGCACTGTCACGGGGGCGAGGGAAGGTTCATGAACAAGGCGATCACCGACGGCGTACAGCTGATGCCTCCGCCTTTTGCCGGCGGGCTCGATGTCTGGTCCAGCGGCGACGGGACGCCGGGGTCAGACACCTATTCGGCGGCGGCAAATGCTGCCTTCGTGCCGGCCGATCAGGATTTCGGGGGCTGCCTGGAACTGCTCAAGTCCGCCGGGACAGAGCGGCTGCGCTACATGGGCGAAACGCCGATCCTGCCCGGCTGCTACCTGCGCATAACAGCCCGCGTGAAGGCGATCAGCGGCAACCTGCCTTCGGTGCGCATCGCGGCCTTCGCGGGCGGCGCGGGCGGCGTGGCGGTCCCCGGCGTGACCGTGACCGGACCGAGCGTCGCGTTGACCGCCTACGGCCAGATCACCGAGGTCAGCGCGATCGTCGGTGCCGGACTGCGGGGCGGCGTCGACATGGTCTGGGGGCCCTCCGCGCTTTACGGGCATTTCGGGATCGACCTTACCGGTCAGACCGGCGGCGTTGTCCGTATCGACGACCTTGTCATCGAGGATGTTACTTCGGCCTTCCTGCGCGACATGCTGTCTGTGGTCGACGTGCGCGACTTCGGAGCGGTCGGGGACGGCAGTACCGACGACACGGCCTTCGAGGCTGCGAACCTCGCCGCGAACGGCCGCACCGTGCTGATCCCGAAAGGCACGTACCGGCTGAACTCCGACGTGACCTTCGATGCACCGACGCGTTTCGAAGGGACGGTGTCGATGCCGACCTCCGCGATCCTTTTTTTGCGCGGCAATTTCGACTTCCGCCACTACCTCGCGGCCTTCGGCACCGAGGAAACCGCCTTTCGCAAGGGGTTCCAGGCGCTGCTCAACAATGCCGACCACGACACGTTCGACCTTTGCGGGCGCAAGGTGGCGGTCACGGCCCCCATCGACATGCAGGCTGCCGTTCCCAACCGCGACAGCTATGCCACGCGCCGCGTGATCCGCAACGGCCAGCTCGAGGCGCAGGGCGACAGTGCCTGGGACAAGAGCGTGGTGACCTCACAAGCGACCTATTCGAGCGCCAGCAACAAGGTGCTCTCGAACGTCGTCAACGTCGCCAATGTCGAGGTGGGCGCGCTGGTCACCGGTGCCGGCGTGGGGCGCGAGGTCTACGTACGCGCGGTCAACGTCGGCGCGCAGGAAGTGACGTTGAGCGCCGCGCTGCACGACGCCGAGGGCACCCAGACCTACACCTTCACCCGCCATCGCTACATGCTGGATTTCTCGGGCTTCTCGGCGCTCAGCAAGTTCGTGCTGGCCGATCTCGAGCTGCAGTGCAACAGCATCGCCAACGGCGTGCTTCTGGCCCCCGCGGGCATCGTCTTTCAGCTTCAGGACTGCAGCATCGCACGTCCGCGCGACCGGGGCCTGACCTCCTGCGGAACGGGGTGCCAGGGGCTGCATGTCGACCGCTGCCAGTTCCTGTCCTCCGAGGACAGCCTCGATGTGGCGGACCGCGTGAGCATCGCGCTCAACGCAAACTCCAACGACGTCAAGCTGCGGGACAACCGTGCCACCCGGTTCCGTCACTTCGCCCTACTGGGCGGCGGGCACAACATCGTCACCGGCAATCACTTCTTCCAGGGCGACGGTGTGCCGGGCGGCATCCGCAGCGCCGGACTGATCCTTGCCAAATCGCATATCCTGTCGGTGGTGACGGGGAATTACGTCGACAACTGCTATGTCGAGTGGACGAACGAGCGCGACGCGAACCCCGAATTCTCCAGCGAATTCTCGTTCTCCGCCCTGACCCTGTCGAATAACATCTTCCTGTCTTCCGACGTCGCATCGTGGTTCACCTACATCGTCGTGAAGCCCTACGGTCCGGGACACTTCCTGGCCGGGGTTACGATCACCGGCAACCATTTCCGCACGCAGGAGAGCGGCATCGACCGGGTCGAGAAGATCGACGACGGCATCGCCGCGATGGACTTCACGCGGTTCAAGGACGTCACCTTCGCGCAGAACTCCTTTCACAACGTGACGACCCAGATTTCGAACCCGCTGCATCTGCGCCATGTGCAATCCACCGAGGCGGAGACATGGGTGATCGACAGCGCGGGGCTATTGCCGTTCGGTGCCGAAGTCCGCTCGGTCGATGCCGTGGTGCCGCACGGCCCGCTCCAGACAGGGCTCGGGCTGACGCGCAACGTCGCCCCGAACGTGTCGCCGGCGATGGGCACCGGTGGGGCCGAAGCACACCTGACCTGGGGCGAGGCCCTGCGCGGAGAGGTGCAGGCGACCCTGCGCATCGACGTCTGAGGTTCAGAACTCGCGCCAGATCCCCAGCTTGAGCGTCGGGCGGTCCTCCGCCCCGCTTTCGATCACAGCGCCGAACTGGAAGGTGAACCCGCCGAACCCCTCAGGCTCCCAGAGCACCGAGGGCGCGACCTTGGTCACCGTGGTCTCCTGATCGTACTCGAGAAACAGCTGCATCATGCCCTTCAGCCGCTCGCTCACGCCAAGCCCGAGCGTGCTGTCGAGCTTGACGATCTGGTCGCCCGTCATCGTCTCCCACTTGATCGTGCCGTCGATGGCGGCCCAGCCGTAGCGCTGCCAAAGTTCGATCCCGCGCCCCCAGTGCAGGCCGGTTTCGAGATAGGGCTGCGTCACCTCCATGTCCCAAGCGACCCCGGCGCCAAGCCGCCACGCCCACCGATGCGTGCCTTCTGCATTGCCCAGCGGGCGGCGCAGGAAGAACCCGGCGTAACTCGTGCTGGTACTTTCGGGGAAAAGCTCGATCGATAGGTCTGCGCCCACGGTCAGGTCGGGGCGGGCACCGAACTCGAGGTAGGTGCTCGCGTTTCCCTGCTCCTTGCCGTCATGCTCAATGCTGCTGGAGAAGAACCCTGTGCCCTCCTCGCGCATCCACGCCCCGGCCAGTACCGGCATCGCCAGCCAGAGCCAGACGGTCAGCGCAATAAGTCCGATGCGAGCCAAGGTGATCACCTCCTGCGCGCATCCTTGGGTGATCGTGGTTAATTTGGTGTTACGGGATTTTCGGCGCGCAAATGGGCGCAGGGCCGAGGTCCACCGCGATTGACGATGCTCGTGATGAGGTCGGTCTCAGGTGTCTTCGGAATGTTCCGACGCATCGAAGTCGATGTGGATGTGGTTGCCTTCGGGGTCGTGCAGGTTGACCTGCACGATCGGGAACCCCGGCACCGGATCGACGCTGTGCTCGATCCCCCGCGCCTGCAGCTTTTTGCGAAATTCCGGCAGGCCAGTCGCGCGGAAGGCAAAATGCTCAAGCGTTATGTCTCCGCCGCCGGCGCGCGCGGACGGCGCATCGACGAGATGGATGTAAGGCTGGTTGCCGAGATAGAGCCATGCGCCCGGAAACGGGAAGTCAGGTCGTTTTCCCGGCGCGAGCCCGAGGACGTCGCCGTACCAGTCGATCATCTCGTCGAGTTTCGCGGTCCGGACGTTGACGTGGTCGAATGCTATCAGTTCCATGGCGCGGATCATACGTCGGGGTCGCGCGATGTCACGGCCTTTTGCCGAACTTCCGTGGGGTCGGAAATGGTCTCCCTCCGACACGCCTTCGGAAAAGGCCCCGCCGGAAAGTCCGGCGAGGCGATGGCGACGATCGGTGGGGAGGAACCGTCGACGCTTAGATCGAAGCCCAGTCGGTGAACTGCCAGTCGGTGGGGCTGACCGGACCCGGAACGCGGCCTGCAGGGCGGCGGCGCAATCTGATGTCGGGACGTTTGCGGGTCGGTTGGAAATAATCGATTACGTCATGAGAAGTCATCACTCGTTCTCCATTTACCAATCCGGACTAATTCTCCGGACCATGTACCAATACTAACTCCCGCCAGCTTCACCGTCTGTGATTTTCATCACAATCGAGGGCTGAGAACGTTAACATCGCTCTCGTGACGTTCGGTCACGGATCGAACCCGCCACCACCGGTTTTGTTCCGACTACCCCAGGTCGCACGCACGCGGCGAGGCCCGGATCCCGAGCGAATCGCCGCGCCGCGTTCCGCGACCCGGCGACCGGTCAAAAAACCGTCTGGGCTCTTCATCAAGCCTTAACGGCGCGTCTCTAGACATGTCGGGCAGGCAAAGGGGTCAGGTCATGGCGGTCGTTTCGGTGCTCGTTGGCGGCATCTTCGGTTTTGCGAGCTTTCTTCTGAGCTGGTTTGCCTTCGGCGCCAGCTTTCTGGGCGCGCTTGCCGTCTATGCCGTCGTCGGTACCGGCATATCCGCCATCATGCTCGTAGTCGGGGCGATGCAGCAAAGCCGCGCGGCGGACGCCGCCGCGCGCCGCGAACTCGAGGCAGCGATCCGGTCCTGGGAAGAGGACGCGGCAGCCGACAAACAGACCGCGGACCACCTCCGTGCGCGGCAGGCCGAGGAGGACACCGGCTCCCAAGTGGCCTGACGGCCGGGTGTCCGCCCTTGCATCAGACCGCCGAAAGCGCCATAACGGCTGCTGCTACCGTTATTCTACGTCGACCCTCTGTCTCCCCCAAAGGCGATCAGGTTTCGATCCAGACCGACGCGCCGAGCCATCGCACCAACGCGGATGGCACAGATCAAGGAGACCACGGAATGGCCACTGGCACCGTGAAATGGTTCAACACTACGAAGGGCTTCGGCTTTATCGCGCCGGACGGCGGCAAAAAGGACGTGTTCGTGCACATCTCTGCCGTCGAACGTGCCGGGCTGACCGGTCTTGCCGACAATCAGAAGGTGTCTTTCGACATCGAAGCCGGCCGCGACGGCCGCGAATCGGCATCGAACCTCGCCCTTCTCTGAAGGGATCGTCCCATCGCGGACGTGATAGAGACCGGCGTTTCCTGACGGAGCGCCGGTTTTTGCGTTCCCGGACTTGCCAAAACCGGAACAGTTCGCAGAAAATGAAGTTGTTTCAGCAGTTCAGCCGGAGCCAGACATGCATCGACGTACCTTCCTAGCCAGCGCTCTCGCCACGACTGTTCTCCCGGGGATCGTCGAGGCCGAGGCAAAACCGTTCGACCCGCGCCCGCAATACGTGCGGATCAAGAAAGACTTTCTGCCGGGCCAGATGCTGGTCGTGCCGCGGCGCTACTACCTCTACTTCGTCACCGACCAGCGCGAGGCGATCCGCTACGGCGTCGGCGTCGGGCGTGCCGGCCTGCAGTTCCAGGGTGTCGCCTCGATCGACGTCAAGAAGGAATGGCCGACGTGGCGGCCCACCGACGAGATGATCGAGCGGGACCCGGTGCTCTACCAGCGCTTCGTAGGCAACGAAGAGGCGCAGCCGGGCGGTCCGACCAACCCGCTCGGGGCACGCGCGCTCTACCTCTTTCAGGACGGACGGGATACCTTCTTCCGCATTCACGGCACCACCGAACCGCAAAGCATCGGCCAGTCAGTCTCGAACGGTTGCATCCGGATGCTCAACGCGCATGTGATCGACCTTTACGAGCGTGTGCCGATCGGAACGGTGGTCACGGTACTCTGACTTTCTGCAGGCAATCGCCATCGCTCGACCGGCGAGCGGTCGTCTGCCGCGCCGGAAAGTCCGATCCATCCGCACCCCGGATTGAGAAAGGGGCGGCAGAATCCCTGCCGCCCCTTTATACTTCGCAGAAGCTTACTGTCAGTTCAGCGCCTTGTCCGTGATGTCGTGCGTAAAGGCACCCTCCGGTTCTTTCGTGATCATGCCGCCTTCCATGGTGATCTGAACCGAGCGGTCAAAGGCCGCCTCGTCGAGCCGGCCGTCCGAGCCTTCGGTCAGTTTCGCGATCTCGCCCATCATGCGTTTCTGGTGCTTTTCGGTCTGCGCGCCCGTCTCGTCGTATTCCAGCACGACCTCGGCGGCTTTGTCCGGGTTCTCTTCGGCCCATTTCCAGCCCTTCATCGAAGCGCGGACGAACCGCGCCAGTTTGTCGACCTCGGCCGGGTCCGAAAGCTTTTCCTCGGTCGTGTAGAGCCCGTCCTCGAGCGTCGAGATGCCTTCGTCCTCGTACTTGAAGACCACCAGGTCTTCGGGCGTGAGTCCTGCGTCGATGACCTGCCAGTATTCGTTGTAGGTCATGGTGGTAGCGCACTCGACCTGCTTCTGGAGCAGCGGATCGACGTTGAAGTTGATCTTCTGGATCGTCACGCCGCCTTCCGAGCCGTCCGTCGGGTAGCCGAGCTTGCCCATCCAGGAAAAAAGCGGGATCTCGTTGCCGAAGAACCAGGTGCCCAGCGTGTGGCCCGGGAAGTCGGCGGGCGAATTGATCTCGTGCTCTTTCAGACAGGTCAGCATCAGCCCCGAGGATGCGAAGGGCTGCGCGATGTTCACGATGGGTGCGCCCTTTTCGCGCGCGGCAAGTGCCGACGGAAGCCAGTCGACCATCACGTCCGCACCGCCGCCAAGCAGGACCTGCACCGGCGCGATGTCGGGCCCGCCCGGCTTGATCGTCACGTCGAGCCCTTCTTCCTCGTAGAAACCGTTCTCGAGCGCCACGTAGTAGCCCGCGAACTGGGCTTGCGTGACCCATTTCAGCTGCAGCGTCATTTCGTCGGCGGCCTGTGCCTGCCCGCCCCAGAACGCGACCGCGAGTGCCGCGGCGCCGAGTGTCTTGTTTGTCATGGTGTCTCTCCTTGTTGGTCTTCGATTTTTTTTCAGTGTTGTTGGGACGGGTGCCAGAAGGTCACCGCCCGTTCGATCAGGGCCACGGCCCCGTAAAACGCCGAGCCGGCGAGTGCCGCCACGACAATCTCCGCCCAGACGAGATCCAGCGCAAGCTGTCCGACCGAGGTCGAGATGCGAAACCCCATACCGCGCACGGGCGAGCCGAAGAATTCGGCCACGATGGCGCCGATCAGGGCAAGGGTCGAGGCGATCTTGAGCCCATTGAAGATGAAGGGCATGGCAGCCGGCAGGCGCAGCTTCAGAAGTGTCGGCCAGTAGCCCGCGGCATAGGTGCGCATCAGGTCGCGCTGCATCGGGTCGGTCGCCTGCAAGCCCTGCACGCTGTTCACCAGCATAGGGAAAAAGACCATGACCACGACGACGGCAGCCTTCGACTGCCAGTCGAAGCCGAACCACATGACCAGGATTGGGGCCATACCGATGATCGGCAGAGCGGCGACGAAATTGCCCACGGGCAGAAGGCCCCGCTGCAGGAACGGGAAGCGGTCAACGGCGATGGCCGTGAGAAAGGCCGCGCCGCAGCCGATGACATATCCCGAAAGCGCGCCCTTGATGACGGTCTGCACGAAGTCCTCCCACAGGATCGGCAGCGAGGTCGCCATGCGTTGGGCGATGGCCGAGGGGGCAGGCAACAGGACCGGGCTGATGCCGAAACCACGCACGAGGCCTTCCCAGACCGCGATCAGGGTCAGACCGAAGATCGCCGGGACAAGCAGCGAGATCAGCCGCGACGGTGGAAGACGCGAGAGCCGGGAATTGGCAGCCCAGCCCAGCGCCCATGCGCCAAGTGCGAAGATCACCCAGCCGGTCATCGCGCCATCCCCATGCGCTCGAGCGTGACGCGTTGCACCAGCCCGATCAGCGCCACCAGCGCCGCCGCCAGCGCCGCGGCCATGAAGAGCGCCGACCAGATCTGGATTGTCTGGCCGTAGTAGCTGCCCGCCAGCAGGCGCGCGCCAAGCCCGGCCACAGCACCGGTCGGCAACTCTCCGACGATTGCCCCGACCAGCGAGGCCGCGACGCCGATTTTCAGCGAAGTGAAGAGATAAGGCATCGAGGACGGCAACCGCAGCTTCCAGAAGGTCTGCTGCGCACTGGCGTTCCAGGTCCGCATCTGGTCGAGCTGCATCGCATCTGGGCTGCGCAGCCCCTTCACCATGCCGACGACCACCGGGAAAAACGACAGGTACATCGAGATCACCGCCTTGGGCAGCAGGCCCGAAATCCCCACGGCGTTCAGCACGACGATGATCATCGGCGCGATGGCGAGGATCGGGATGGTCTGGCTGGCGATGACCCAGGGCATCACCGACATGTCCATCGTCCGGTTGTAGACGATGCCGACCGCCAGCGCGATGCCCAGCAGCGTGCCCAGCGCGAACCCCGCAAGCGTGGCGCTGAGCGTGATCCAGGCGTGGTAGACCAGCGAGCGTTTCGACGTGATCTTCTTTTCCACCGTGGTGTCCCAGACCTCGACCGCCACCTGGTGCGGGGCGGGCAGCTTGGGCTTGTCCTGCGACCATGTATCGGCGACGAGTTCGGAGAACCCCAGCTCACGGTCGGCCCGCGCCGCGCTGTCGAGCGCCCAGGGCGCGTTGAGCCAGATCGCGGCGGCATACCAGATCGCGACGATCGCCGCGACCACCGTCAGCACCGGAAGCAGGGTCCGTGTCACGACCTGGCCTCAGTCATAGGAGTGCCCCGCGCGCAGCCCTTCGCGTACCCGGTGGGCGACCTCGAGAAACTCAGGCGTGTCCCGGATGTCGAGCGGGCGTTCGCGCGGCAGCGGGCTGTCGATGACGTCTGTGATTCGACCCGGGCGTGGCGACATGACCACGATCCGCGTCGACAGGAAGACCGCCTCGGGGATCGAATGGGTCACGAAGGCGATGGTCTTGCCGGTCCGGTCCCACAGCTTGAGAAGCTGCTCGTTGAGGTGATCGCGCACGATCTCGTCGAGCGCGCCGAACGGTTCGTCCATCAGCAGGATGTCGGCGTCGAAGCTCAACGCCCGGGCGATCGACGCGCGCTGCTGCATGCCGCCCGACAGCTGCCAGGGATACTTCTTTTCGAAGCCTTCAAGATCGACCAGGTCAAGAACCCGCGCCACCCGCGCGTCCTGCTCGGCCTTCGCGTACCCCATGATCTCGAGCGGCAGGCGGATGTTGCCGCCGATCGTCCGCCACGGATAGAGCCCCGCCGCCTGGAAGACATAGCCATAGGCACGCGCGCGGCGCGCCTCCTCGGGGCTTGCACCGTTCACGGTGACGCTGCCGCTGGTGGGCTGTTCGAGATCGGCCATCACCCGCAGGAAGGTGGTCTTGCCGCAGCCCGAGGGCCCGATGAAGCTCACGAACTCGCCCTTGCCGATCTCGAGGTCGACGTCCTTGAGCGCATGCACCGGCCCGTCCCCCGTCTGGAAGGTCAGGTTCAACCCCCGCGCCGCGATTGCCGTCTCCGTCACGCCGATCTCCGTCCCGCTGCCGTCCGCCATCCCGCCTCAGATTCCGGCCGGGATGTTCAGCGGATCGCGATGGATCATCTTGGGCGCATTGAGCTCCTTCCACTTCGACAGCGCCTTGGCCGCCGAGGAGAACGCCGGGCGCGGAATGAACCGCCCGCGTCCCGGGTTCGGCTGCGAATTCTGGCCCCAGGCCCAGATCACCTCGCCCCGGTTCAGCGTAAAGCGGCTTTGGGCCGTGACCTCGAAACCTTCGAAGACGTTGTAGTCGAGCACCGAGTGGTGGTTCGACGGGCTGATCGTCTTCGAGATCTTCGGATCCCAGACCACGATGTCGGCATCCGCCCCTTCCACCAGCGCGCCCTTGCGCGGGTAGATGTTGAGGATCTTGGCGACGTTGGTCGAGGTCGCCGCGACGAACTCGCTCGGCGTCAGCCGCCCGGTCTCGACCCCTTGCGTCCAGAGCACGGCCAGGCGCTCCTCGAGCCCGTTGGACCCGTTCGGGATGATCCGGAAATCGTCCTTGCCGGCGCGCTTCTGCTCGGTGGTGAAGGCGGCATGGTCGGTGGCCACCACCTGCAGGGATCCCGACTGCAAACCGGCCCAGAGACTGTCCTGGTGATCCTTCGAGCGGAACGGCGGCGACATCACGCGCCGTGCTGCATGGTCCCAGTCGGTGTTGAAGTACTCGCTTTCGTCGAGCGTCAGGAACTGGATCAGCGGCTCGCCGTAGACCCGCATGCCTTTCTGGCGCGCGCGCCGGATCGCCTCGTGCGCCTGCTCGCAGGAGACGTGCACGATGTAGAGCGGCACACCGGCCGCATCGGCGATCATGATCGCCCGGTTCGCCGCCTCTCCCTCGACCTCCGGCGGACGCGAATAGGCATGCGCCTCGGGGCCCGTCATGCCGAGGTTGAAGTATTTCTCCTGCAGTGCTGCCACTACGTCGCCGTTCTCGGCATGCACCATCGGCAAAGCGCCGAGCTCGGCACAACGCTGGAACGAGGCGAACATCTCGTCGTCCTCGACCATCAGCGCGCCCTTGTAGGCCATGAAATGCTTGAAGGAGTTGACGCCCATATCGACGGCATCCTTCATCTCGTTGAAGACCGTCTCGTTCCAGCCGGTGATCGCCATGTGGTAACCGACATCGGAACAGATCTGCGGCGCCGACTTGCGGTGCCACTCCTCGATCGCGTTCTTGATCGACCCGTCCGCCCCCGGCAGGCAGAAATCGACGATCATCGTCGTGCCGCCGACCGCGGCCGCCCAGGTCCCGCTTTCGAAGGTCTCCGCCGCCGTCGTACCCATGAAGGGCATCTCGAGATGGGTGTGCGGGTCGATGCCGCCGGGGATCACGTAGGCGCCCTCGGCATCGATGTATTCGCCACCTTTCAGATCCTCGCCGATCCGGCTGATCGTCTCGCCTTCGATCAGCACGTCCGCCTGCCAGGCCCGGTCTGCCGTGCAGACCGTCCCGCCCTTGATCACCTTGCTCATCGCATCTCTCCCGTCTCTGGCGGCACCGCCGCTTCTCTGGTTCCAAAATATCCCGGGGGAGTCCCGCAGGGACGGGGGCAGCGCCCCCTCAGACCGATCCGAAACACCCCAGCGCCGAACCGTGCACACCGATGTCCAGCGGCCCGAAATCGCTCTCGACGCAGAGCGAGAAGTAATCGGCCTGCGGCAGGTAGATGACGCGGTAGGTGCCGTCGCCGCCCGTCACGCTCCAGCAGCGCCGGGTGATCCCACCGGAAAAATTCACCTCGAGTTCGCGCGGCGCCTCGCGGGCCAACTCGAAATCCTGCGCCGTGCGCTTGAGATACCGGTCCGCGCCGGCCGCGGCGTCGCGCAGCTCCGCCGCGATCAGCGCGTCGATCCGCGCTCGCGCTGAAACCGGCCGCCCGGTCAACCGGTATCTCCCGAACCGGCGTCGGAATTTTCGGAATATCCCGGGCCGAATTCCTGCAGGTATTCGGCTGAGGCGCCCGCGGTCATCCCTCCGTTACCTCCGCCGTCTCGACGACAGCGTGCAGCAGCACCTCCGCACCGGCCGCCGCCCACGCCTTCGAGATCTCCTCGGCCTCGTTGTGGCTCAGCCCGTCGACGCAGGGGCACATCACCATTGCCGTCGGGGCCACGCGGTTGATCCAGCAGGCGTCGTGCCCGGCGCCCGAGATCAGGTTCATGTGGCTGTAGCCAAGGCGTTCCGCGGCATTGCGCACCGCGGCGACGCAGGTCTCGTCGAATTCCACAGGGTCGAACCCGCCGACCTTCTCGAAGGCGACCTCGAGGCCCATGTCGTCGCAGATCTTCTGCGCCGCGTCGCGCAGGCGCGCCTCCATGTCCTCGATCACCGCCAGATCCGGCGAACGGAAATCGACTGTGAAGATGGCCTTGCCCGGGATCACGTTGCGCGAGTTCGGATGCACCTCGATATGGCCCGCCGCACCGACGGCGTGCGGCTTGTGCGACCAGGCGATCTCGTCGACACTCTCGAGGATTCGCGCCATCCCGAGACCGGCGTTCTTGCGCATCGGCATCGGGGTGGACCCGGTGTGGCTGTCCTTGCCGGTTACCGTCACTTGGGTCCAGCTCAGCCCCTGCCCGTGGGTGACGACACCGATATCCTTGCCCTCGGCTTCGAGGATCGGCCCCTGCTCGATGTGCAATTCGAAGAACGCCTTCATCTTGCGCGCACCGACCTCTTCCGAGCCCTTCCAGCCGATCCGTTCGAGTTCATCGCCAAAGGATTTGCCTTGCGCATCCTCGCGCGCATAGGCCCAATCCTGCGTGTGCACGCCCGCGAAGACGCCCGAGGACAGCATCGCCGGCGCGAACCGCGTGCCTTCCTCGTTCGTCCAGTTTGTCACGACAATCGGGTGCCGGGTGCGGATGTCGAGGTCGTTCAGCGTGCGGATGATCTCGAGCCCGCCCAGCACGCCCAACACGCCGTCGTACTTGCCGCCCGTGGGCTGGGTGTCGAGGTGGCTGCCGACATAGACCGGCAGCGCGTCCGGGTCCGTGCCCTCGCGCCGGGCGAACATGTTGCCCATCTGGTCGAGGCCCATCGTGCACCCCGCCGCTTCGCACCAGGACTGGAACAGCGCGCGCCCCTCACCGTCTGCGTCGGTCACTGTCTGGCGATTGTTCCCGCCCGCGACACCGGGACCGATCTTGGCCATTTCCATGAGGCTGTCCCACAGCCGGTCGCCATCAACCTTCATGTTCTGTCCGGGTGCTGTCATGCCCTGTCGTCTCCCCTCGCCGCGTTTTGCGCCCGCGGTCAATTTTTACCATTTGGTAAAGACACGATTGCGGCTAGCATGGTGCCTGTCAAGATTTGCTTTGGAGCCATGTTCCGCAGCCACAGGCACGATACACGGCCGCGCTGAAATTTGCAGCAGGCCCGAGACCGGAGATTTGCCCGATGCCTGACGGCGCCGCCAAGAAACCCAGCCGAATCCAGACCCGCAACCGCCGCCGGATCCTCGATGCCGCCCTTGAAGTGTTCTCGCGCCACGGCTACCGTGGCGCCACGCTCGACCAGATCGCGGCCGAGGCCGGGCTGAGCAAGCCGAACATCCTCTACTACTTCGACGGCAAGGAAGAGATCCACGTCACGCTGCTGAACCGCCTGATGGACACCTGGCTCGATCCTTTGCGCGCCCTCGACCCGGATGGCGATCCGCTGCCCGAGATCCTGGAGTACGTCCGGCGCAAGGTCGGCATGGCCCGCGACCTGCCGCGCGAGAGCCGGCTCTTCGCGGGCGAGATCATCCAGGGCGCACCGCGTATCCGCCCGCATCTCGAAGCCGGGCTGAGGCCGCTTTTCGACGAGAAATGCGCGCTGATCGGACGCTGGATGGATGCGGGCCACCTGCGCCCGGTCGACCCGCGCCACCTTGTCTTCTCGATCTGGGCGACGACGCAGCACTATGCCGATTTCTCGGCCCAGGTCGGCGTGCTGCTGGCCGATACCGACGCGGCGGACGCGGATGCCGAGCAATACCTCGTCACGCTGTTCACGCGCCTTCTCGAACCCGCGAACCCGCAGAGCCGTTAACCTCGTGGCGCGATTCCGCACCGCCTTAAGCCCGCGTTAGGATTTACCGGTCCTAAATGATTGGACGGTGGTGGGCACCGACGTGATCGAGTGGAGTGGAGGGGTCGATGACCGCAATTTCCCTTTTGAATCCCTACGCGCCGCAGCCAGTTGCGGCACCAGGTTTTGACGGACCGCCGAACGCCCTGCAGGCGCCGGCGCCGATTGGCAAGTCGCTTGGCAGCGACGGCCCCGGCACCTCGACCGGGCAGTCCGGCTCGGGCGCCGGCAACGGAACCCGCGACGGCGGCTCGGACCGGCTGGCGATGCGCATGTCGCGCGAGAAGGCCTCGGTGGTGCCGCAACGACCGACCCCGAAATCGGTGGTCGATGCGCAGGCCCGGTCGGAGCATGTCGGCGAGATGCGTCGGCAGGTCGCCGAATCCCGCGAGAAGGCCCGCACCGAAGCGGCACAGAACGACGCCGTGAAGGTCGAGCGCAAGCGCGCGGAGGCCAGCGCGGCCCGTGTCGCCGCGCTCGAAGATCAGCTGGCGTCGGCGCAGGAAGCCAAGGCCGAGGCCCGCGCCAGTGCCGAACGCGCGGCCGAGCGCAAGGCGCAGTTCCCCGCGCCCAACCCGCTGCCGACCGCCCCGATCCTGAAGACCGAGGACGGCTGAACGCCCTATTCCGCGGCCTTGGCCATCGGGTTGTTCGGGTGCGTCGTCCAGTTGGCGTAGTCCGGCTCGACCGTCCGGCCGGTCCGCGGGTCGATCTCGCCCGGGCTCATCGGCACCATGTCGATGCAGCCTTCGACCGGGCAGACGTTGACGCAGAGGTTGCAGGCCACGCATTCCTCATCGATCACGGTGAAGGTGCGGTCCTCGGACATCGCGATCGCCTGATGCGAGGTGTCCTCGCAGGCGGCATAGCAGCGCCCGCAGGAAATGCAGAGGTCCTGGTCGATCCGCGCCTTGGCGACGTAGTTGAGGTTGAGCTGCGCCCAGTCGGTCACGTTCGGCACCGCCCGCCCGACCAGTTCGTCGACCGAGGCGAAGCCCTTCTCATCCATGTACTCGCCCAAGCCCGAGATCATCTCCTTCACGATCCGGAACCCGTAGGTCATGGCCGCCGTGCAGACCTGCACGTTGCCCGCACCCAGCGCCATGAACTCGGCGGCGTCGCGCCATGTGGTGATGCCGCCGATGCCCGAGATCGGCATGTCCGACAGGTCCGGCGACCGCGCGATCTCGGCCACCATGTTGAGCGCGATTGGCTTGACCGCCGGCCCGCAATAACCGCCATGCGCGCCCTTGCCGTCGATCGTGGGCTCGGGCGCGAAGAGATCGAGATCGACCGAGGTGATCGAGTTGATGGTGTTGATCAGCGATACCGCATCGGCCCCGCCACGCTTGGCCGCCTCGGCGGGCTTGCGGATGTCGGTGATGTTGGGCGTGAGCTTGACGATGACCGGCATGCGGGTGTTGGCCTTGGCCCAGCGCGTGACCATCTCGATGTATTCCGGAACCTGACCCACGGCCGATCCCATGCCGCGTTCCGACATGCCGTGCGGACAGCCGAAGTTCAGTTCGACACCGTCCGCGCCGGTGTCCTCGACCTGCGCCAGGATCTGCTGCCAGGGCGCTTCCTCGCAAGGCACCATCAGCGACACGATCAGCGCCCGGTCCGGATAGTCGCGTTTGACCGCCTTGATCTCGTCGAGGTTCACCTGCAACGGACGGTCGGTAATCAGCTCGATGTTGTTGAGCCCCATCAGGCGGCGGTCGGCCCCGAAGACGGCGCCATAGCGCGGGCCGTTCACGTTCACGATATGCGGGTCGAGCCCCAGCGTCTTCCAGACCACGCCGCCCCAGCCGGCCTCGAAGGCGCGGCGGACGTTGTATTCCTTGTCCGTCGGCGGCGCGGAGGCCAGCCAGAACGGGTTAGGCGACTTGATACCGACGAATTCCGAGCGAAGATCTGCCATTTTTCTCTCCCGACGGGCTAAGTGCCCTTCCTGAAAACCATTTCAACGGGCTGGATCGCGCCCGCGTTGACCGCTGCCACCATGTTGGCCACCTTTTGCGGCGCGGTGTCTCCCATCAGCACCGGTAGCCCGACGGCGGGGCCGCTGCCGCTTGCCATGCGCGCCTGCATCTCGGCGAAGAAGCTTTTCGCGACCTCGCCCCGGTCGGCGCGATGCGCGAGCGTGAAGCCTGCGGCGCGCGCCGCGTCGAGGTACGTGTCCGGCGTCTCGAGAAACGAGGCCACGGGTGTCGCGGCCCAGGGCAAGGGAAACTCCGGGTGTGTCCCGAAGCGCATGACGTCATAGACCGCGAAGGTGCCGCCGGGCGCGAGAACGCGCGCGGCTTCCGCAAAGAGCCTCGGCTTGTCAGGCAGGTTCATCCCGACGTGGATCAGCGTCGCCACATCGAAGCTGTCGGGTTCGAACGGCAGGTCGAGCGCGCTGCCCTCTACGAACCTCACCTCCAGTCCAACCGCTTGGGTCAGCCGCGCCGCGGTGTCGACGTATGCCGGCGTCAGGTCGACGCCCGTCACGGTGGCGTCGTAGCGCGCGGCCATGAAACGCGCGGGGCCACCGATGCCCGACCCGATGTCCAGCACCGGTGTTCCCGGCCCGATGTTGAGTGGATCGAGCAGCACCTCGGTCGCCTTGACGCCGCCGATGTGAAACTCGTCCACCGCCTTGAGATGCTCTGCGGACAACTGGTCGCGCGGGACGCCCGCCGCTTCGAGCATGGACAGCAGGCGTTCGAAGAGACCGTCCTGCCCGTAATGCTCTTGGATGTCATGGTCCGGCCCGCTCATCGCCTCTCTTCCCTCCGGATGGCTCAGCCTAGCACGTCAGCGCATCAGCGCGGAATGGATCGCCATCGCGGCATCGCGCCCCTCGGCAACGGCCGTCACGGTCAGGTCGTCCCCTCCGAGCGCGCAGTCACCGCCGGCCCAGACCCCGGGCAGCGACGTCGCCCCAGTGGCGTCCACCTTGATCTTGCCGCGCTCCAGCTCCGGCAGGCCGTCGCCCTCCAGCGTCTGACCGATGGCCTTGAAGACCTGGTCAGCGGCAAGCCTCAGCGTCTCGCCGGTGGGCTGCATGGCATCGTCGACGTAGTCGAATTCGATCTCGCGCACCGCGCCATTGCCGATCACAGCTTTCGGCACCGCGTGGGTGACGATGCGGACCCCTTTCGAGGCGGCCAGGTCCTGTTCAAAGCGGCTGGCGTTCATCCGCTCGCGACCGCGCCGGTAGACCAGCGTGACGTTCAGCGCGCCCAGCAGCTTGGCCTGCACGGCCGCATCCACGGCCGTCATGCCGCCGCCGATCACGACCACGTCACGCCCAACGGGCAGGTTCGCGAGGTCCGAGGCCTGCCGCAACTCGGCAATGAAGGACACAGCGTCACCCACGCCCGCGCGATCCTCGCCCTCGGCGCCCAGAGCGTTCACGCCACCAAGGCCCATGCCGAGAAAGACGGCATCGAACTCGGACCGAAGCGCCTCGAGTGTCACGTCGCGGCCAAGGGCGCTTGCGCTATGGATCTCGATGCCCCCGATCTGCAGCAGCCAGTCGACTTCCGCCTGGGCGAACCCGTCCGGGGTCTTGTAGGCGGCAATACCGTACTCGTTGAGCCCGCCCGGCTTCGGCCGCGCGTCGTGGACCGTGACGTCGTGGCCCAGCATCGCCAGCCGGTGCGCACAGGCCAGCCCTGCCGGCCCCGCGCCGACGACGGCGACGCGCTTTCCGGTCGGCGCGGCCCGCGTGAACGGGTGCGTCCCCTGCTCTTGCAGGTGATCGGTCGCGTAGCGTTGAAGCTGTCCGATGAGAACCGGCTTGCCCTCGGCCACTTCACGCACGCAGGCCTCCTCGCACAGGGTCTCGGTCGGGCAGACCCGGGCGCACATGCCGCCCATGATGTTCTGGGTCAGGATCGTCTTTGCCGCCGCGTCAGGCGTACCGGTGGCGATCTGGCGAATGAAGAGCGGAATGTCGATATCGGTGGGACAGGCGGTCACGCAAGGCGCGTCGTGGCAGAAATAGCACCGGTCCGCGGCAACGAGCGCCTCGTGCGCGTCGAGCGGTGGATGAAGATCGGCAAACCCCTCCGAAAGAGCCTGCGATTCGATTCGTCCGGCCACGATTCCCGGCGTGAACTGGTCCTGCGCCATGCCATTTCCCTGTTGATAAGTCTTGTTTGGTGAAAACGCTCTCACGGTTTCATTTTTTTATCAACTGGTAAAATTCTTGTGGAAGCCGGGAATCGCGTGCAGCGCAGGACGTGCCTTAATTCTCGGCGCAACGGCCGTGTCCCGGCCGATTTCGGTGCGCGGAACCATGGATTGGGGCCCCAACCGCGTTCCGACGTCCAAGGGATATGTAGTTTGACATAGGCGTCTCGCCGCTTGCCCCGCGTAATCGGCATTGGCACAACGCAGGCGGGAATCGGCGTGGCGGGCGCGTCATCAGAAATTTACTTGCGCGCAGGCGCGTTCGGTCCATCATGGGTTGCGCATGGAAGTCCGATCGATCGCTGGACGCCAGAATTCAGACCTCGATTTGCTCTTGCAAGGCCAGGGTTGCCGCATCCAGCGGGCAACGCGCATTGGGAGATCGCCAAAATGGTTACTGGAACCGTCAAGTGGTTCAATCCGAACAAGGGGTACGGCTTCGTCGCTCCGGATGGAGGAGGCAAGGACATCTTCGTCCACATCTCCGCCGTCGAGCGTGCCGGTCTTAGCGGGCTGACCGACAACCAGAAGGTTAATTTCGAGATCGAGTCGGGCCGCGACGGCCGCGAAAGCGTCGGCAACATCGAACTGCGCTGACCGGATCGGTCGCTCCGCACTCCCGGATCATGCGGGCGGCGCTGCTGGCGTCGCCCGTTTTGCATCCGCAGCTCAGGGCGCATTCCAGTCGACATCGTCTGCGGCATCCACCCGCAGGGTCCCGTCGGGCCACGGGCGCATCAGTGGGCGGACCTCCTCAGGGCTCCCCGAAAGCCATGTCGGGATATCTGCGACCCGCAGCAGAACACCCATGCGGTGATGGATGTCGCGCACGTCGGCGGAGGGTTCGCAGGTCACCGGAGCGACCTGCATCACCTGCTGTCCGCCCGGCGCGGACCAAGTGTCCGTTATCGCGGCGAAGAACAGGAACGGGTCGGACTTGGACCGGATCGCCCAGGCCGTCTTGCGCCGTTTCTCTCCGGTCCATTCGTACCAGCCGTTCACCGGCACGACCGCCCGCCCGGTACCTTCGAAGGCAGTCTTGTCGAACACGGTTTCCGAGCGTGCGTTCACGATGGTTTCCATCACCGGGCGGCCGCGCGCGTTCACGCGGCCCACCGGGATGATCCCCCAGCGCCGCCGCGCCAGCCCGTCACCGTCGAGCGTCACGATCTCCTGACCCGGAGCGATGTTGGACCGTGGCGACTCGTCAGCGACCGTTGAGGGATCGGCGCCAAGCGTTGCAGCAAGCTCGGCGATCGGAGAGGTCAGGAAAAACCGACCCGGCACCGCGTCAGTCCTGCAGTCGCGCCACGAGGTCGAGCACCGCCGGTCCCATCGCCTCGACGATACGCGATACCCCTTCGGCGCCGGGATGAATGCCATCCGGCTGCATCAGGGCCCGGACCGAGGCCGGATCGCCGTTCTCGACCCCGAGACCCTCGAAGAAATCGGCAAACAGCAGCGCGTCGTAGGTCTCGGCAAGCTCGGGGTACATCGCGTCGAAATCCCGCTTGTAATCAGGCCCGTAGTTGCCCGGCGCCTGCATGCCGACCAGAAGAACCTCGACATCGGCCTCGGACGCCGCGGCCAGGATGCCGTCGAGGTTCGCGCGACTGGTCGTCGGCTGCACGCCGCGCAGCATGTCGTTCCCGCCCAGCGCCACGATCATGCCGTCGACCTCGGGCGTCAGGGTCCAGTCGACCCGGGCCAGCCCGCCCGCCGTGGTATCGCCGGAGACGCCGGCGTTGAGCAGCCGGACATCGGCTCCGTTCGCGTCGAGCCAGGCCTGAAGCTGCGGCACGAACCCCTGCCCCTCGTTCAGCCCGTAGCCCTGGGTCAGGCTGTCGCCCAGCGCCGCGATGACCACCTCTTCCGCCGCCACGGCCGAAGCCGAAAGCCAGAAAACCGTGACAAAACTGCCGATTGCCTTGCGCATGACGCACCAAACTCCATATCCAACGGAAACCCAAGATAAGGTTGCGCTGTATGTCCGATCCAGTCCTCTCGCTCAGAAATGCGGCTTTGTCGCTGGATGGCAATGCCGGGCGGGTCGACATCCTGCACGGAATCTCGCTTGAAGTTGCCCGTAGCGAGACACTGGGGCTGATCGGACCATCGGGCTCCGGAAAGTCCTCGCTCTTGATGCTGATGGGCGGCCTCGAACGCGCGACCGGCGGCGAGATCACGGCGCTGGGTCGCGATCTCACGGCGATGAACGAGGATGCGCTCGCCCGTTTCCGCCGCGCGCACATGGGGGTCGTCTTCCAGTCATTTTATCTGATCCCGACCATGACGGCGCTTGAAAACGTGGCGACGCCGCTGGAACTTGCCGGCGCGCGTGACGCCTTCGACCAAGCGCAGTCCGAACTCGAAGCGGTGGGTCTCGCCCACCGGGCCGGACACTACCCCTCGCAGCTCTCGGGTGGCGAGCAGCAGCGCGTGGCGCTCGCCCGCGCCTCGGCGCCGCGGCCCGAGATCCTGCTTGCGGACGAACCCACCGGCAACCTCGACGGCGCCAACGGGGCCGCCATCATGGACCTGCTCTTCGGGTTGCGCGACCGCCACGGGGCGACACTGGTCCTGGTCACGCATTCGCGCAGCCTTGCCGCGCGCTGCGACCGGGTCATCCGGCTTGCCGACGGCCGGGTCGTCGAACCGGAACGGGCCGCCGCGGAATGAGCCTGCGTCTGGCGGCGACATTCGCCCGGCGAGAGCTGCGCGGCGGCTTGCGCGGGTTCCGTATCTTTTTGGCCTGCCTTGCGCTGGGCGTGGCGGCAATCGCGGCAGTGGGCACGGTCCGCACGAGCATCGAGACGGGGCTGGCCCGCGAAGGGGCCGCCCTGCTCGGCGGTGACGCCGAAGTCGACATCACCTACCGCTACGCGAACGACGAGGAGCTGGCCTGGATGCAGGCCAATTCCATCGCCATGTCCGGCATCGTCGAGTTCCGCTCGATGGCGGTGGTGGGTGACGGCGACAGCGCCGAGCGTGGTCTTACGCAGATCAAGGGGGTCGACGACGCCTATCCCCTGATCGGATCGGTCGAACTCGACCCGCCGATGCCACTTGGCGAGGCGCTGGCGGAGGCCGACGGCGTTCCCGGCGCGGTCATGGAACGCGTGCTCGCCGACCGATTGGGGCTTGCTGCGGGCGACAGTTTCCGGCTCGGCGTCAAGGACTACCGCCTCTCGGCGATCCTCGTGCGCGAACCCGACAGCGCGGCCGGCGGATTCAGCCTCGGCCCGCGCACCATCCTGCGCACCGATGCCCTGGAAGGCTCGACGCTGCTTGACGCGGGCGCGATGTTCGACACCGACTACCGGCTGATGCTCCCTGAAGACGCCGATCTCGACGCGCTCGAGGCGGACCTGCAGGCGCGGTTCGCCGATGCCGGCCTGCGCTGGCGCGACAGTCGCAACGGCGCGCCCGGCGTGCAGCGGTTCGTAGAGCGCCTTGGCGCCTTCCTGGTGCTCGTCGGTCTGTCGGGCCTCGCGGTGGGCGGAGTCGGCGTCTCGGCCGCGGTGCGCGCCTACCTCGCCGGCAAGACCGGCGTCATCGCGACGCTGCGCACGCTGGGGGCGGACCGGGCGACGATTTTCCAGACCTACTTTCTACAGATCGGCGCCCTGTCGCTCTTGGGTATTGCCCTGGGCCTCGTGCTGGGCGGCGGAATTCCCGTGCTGCTATCCCCGCTGATCGAGGCCCGCCTGCCGGTGCCGTCCGAATTCGCCTTCTACCCGCGCCCTCTGGGCGAAGCGGCGCTCTACGGTCTGTTGACGGCCTTCCTCTTCACGCTCTGGCCGCTAGCGCGCGCCGAAGACATCCGCGCCGCGGCCCTCTTTCGCGATGCGTTGGGCACCGGCCGGTTGCTGCCGGCACCGCGCTACCTCGCGGCGGCGGCGCTGGCGCTGGCGCTTCTGGTAGGCTTCGCGGGGCTGTTCTCGGGCACCTGGCGCCTGACGCTCTGGATGGCTGGCGGAATCGCCGGCGCGCTCGCGCTGCTGGTCGCGGCTTCCCTGCTGGTGCGCTGGCTCTCGCGCCGCGGCGCACGGGCCGCGCGCGGACATCCGCGCCTGCGCTGGGCACTCGCGGCGATCTCCGGACCGCGCGAGGGCACCACCTCGGTCGTCCTCTCGCTCGGGCTGGGCCTCGCCGTGCTCGCCGCCATCGGTCAGATTGACGGCAACTTGCGCACTACCATCCAGGGCAACCTGCCGGACGTGGCGCCCTCCTATTTCTTCGTCGACATCCAGCAGGACCAGATGGACGGGTACACGGAGCGCCTGACCTCGGACCCCGCCGTGCGCCGCGTCCAGTCCGCGCCGATGATGCGCGGCGTCATCACCCAGATCAACGGCCAGCCTGCCCGCGAGGTCGCCGGCGATCACTGGGTGGTGCGCGGCGACCGCGGCATCACGTACGCCGGCGATCTGCCCGAGGACAGTTTCCTGACCGAAGGCGACTGGTGGCCGACGGACTACGACGGCCCGCCGCTCATCAGCTTCGCTGCCGAAGAGGGCGAGGAACTGGGCCTCGAGATCGGCGACACCCTTACCGTGAACGTCCTCGGGCGCGACATCACCGGAACCATCGCCAGCTTCCGCGAGGTCGACTTCTCGACCGCCGGCATCGGCTTCGTGCTGACCATGAACCCCGCGGCGGTGGCCGGTGCGCCGCATACCTTCATCTCGACCGTCTATGCCGAGCCCGAGGCGGAGGCCCGCATCCTGCGCGATCTCGCCAACCGCTATCCCAACATCACCGCAATCCGCGTCCGAGACGCCATAGACCGTGTCGCTGAGGTGCTGTCGGGCATCGCCGCCGCCACGTCCTATGGTGCCGCCGCAACCCTGTTGACGGGGTTTCTGGTGCTGATCGGTGCCGCCGCTGCGGGCACCGGGGCACGCACCTTTGAGGCGGCGATCCTGCGCACTCTGGGCGCCGAGCGACGCATGATCTTTCTCAGCTTCACCCTGCGCGCGGCACTTCTGGGCCTCTGCGCCGGCCTCGTCGCATTGGCGGCAGGCATCGCCGGAGGATGGGCAGTCAGCCGCTTCGTGATGGAGACCGATTACGCCGTGATGTGGCCTTCGGCCCTCGGCATCGTTGCAGGTGGCATTCTCGCGACGCTCGTCGCGGGCATCGCTTTTGCCTGGGGCCCGATCAACGCCCGCCCGGCGCGCGTGCTGCGCGCCCGCGAATGACTTCATGCCTCCGGCGGGGATATTTGGAAACCAGAGAGGGACACGCAATCAATTCTCTGGTTCACAAGTATCCCCGCCGGAGGCATGAAAGTTCCTACTCCGCGGCCTCGGCGTAGTCGGTGAGCGGCGGGCAGGTGCAGACCAGGTGACGGTCGCCATAGACGTTGTCCACCCGATTCACAGGCGGCCAGTACTTGTCCACCCGGAAGGCCCCCGGCGGAAAGCAGCCCTGTTCACGCCCATAGGGACGATCCCACTCGCCGACGAGATCCTCGACGGTATGTGGTGCGTTCTTAAGCGGGTTGTTGGTGCCATCCATTTCGCCGGTCTCGATCGCTCGGATCTCGTCGCGGATCGCCAGCATAGCATCGCAGAACCGGTCGAGTTCGGCCTTGGTCTCGCTTTCCGTAGGTTCCACCATCAGCGTGCCGGCCACCGGCCAGCTCATCGTGGGCGCGTGGAAGCCGCAGTCGATCAGGCGTTTGGCGATATCCTCGACGGTCACCCCGACGCTGTCGGCGAAAGGCCGCACGTCGATGATGCACTCGTGCGCCACGCGTCCCGACGGACCCTTGTAGAGCACCTCGAAGGCACCGGAGAGGCGCTTTGCGATGTAGTTGGCGTTCAGGATCGCGACCCGCGTCGCCTGGGTCAGTCCGTCGCCGCCCATCATCAGGCAATAGGCCCAGCTGATCGGCAGCAGCGAAGGCGAGCCGAAAGGCGCGGCGGACACCGCCCCGGACCCGCCGTTCGGATGACCCGGCAGGTGTGGAACGAGATGCGCCTTGACGCCGATCGGTCCCATGCCGGGTCCGCCGCCGCCGTGCGGAATGCAGAAGGTCTTGTGCAGGTTGAGGTGGCTCACGTCCCCGCCGAGATCGCCGGGCCGAGACAGGCCGACCATGGCATTCATGTTGGCCCCGTCGATGTAGACCTGGCCGCCGTGTTCGTGGGTGATGCGCGTGACCTCGGTCACCGTCTCCTCGAAAACGCCATGCGTCGAGGGATAGGTGATCATGCAACCGGCGAGGTTCTCGCTGTGCTGCTCGGCCTTGGCGCGAAAATCGTCGAGGTCGATGTCGCCGTTGGCGGCCGACTTCACGACAACGACCTTCCAACCCACCATCTGAGCCGAGGCCGGGTTCGTGCCGTGCGCGCTGACCGGGATCAGGCAGACGTTGCGATGCCCCTGCCCCTGCGCCGCGTGGTACCCGGCGATGGTCAGCAGGCCAGCGTACTCGCCCTGCGCGCCGGAATTCGGCTGCATCGAGATCGCGTCATACCCGGTGATCTGGCAAAGCTTGTCGCTGAGATCGTCGATCAGTTCGCGGTAGCCTTGCGCCTGGTCGTCCGGTGCGAAGGGATGGATCAGCGAGAACTCGCGCCAACTCACCGGCATCATCTCGGCCGCGGAATTGAGCTTCATCGTGCACGAGCCAAGCGGGATCATCGCCCGGTCGAGCGCGAGGTCGCGGTCGGCGAGCCGGCGCATGTAGCGCATCATCTCGGTCTCGGCGCGGTTCATGTGAAAGATCGGATGGGTCAGGTAGTCCGACGTGCGCAGCATCTCGTCTGGGAAGCGGTATTCGGCCGTGAAATCGGTGTCCTGCCGAACGATTCCGAAGGCGCGCCAGACCGCCTCGATCGTCGCCGGACGCGTCCGTTCGTCGAGCGAGATGCCGACGCGCGTCTCGCCCACCCGGCGCAGGTTGATGCCCTCGTCGACGGCCGATTTCATTACCGCCGCCTGCAGCGGGCCCACATCCACCGTGATGGTGTCGAAAAACGCCTGCGGGTCGACCTTGAAGCCCGCAGCCTCGAGTCCCTTGGCAAGCCGCACCGTCTTGCGATGGATGCGCTGCGCAATGGCCTTGAGCCCTTCCGGGCCGTGGAACACCGCGTACATCGACGCCATGACCGCCAACAGCGCCTGCGCCGTGCAGACGTTCGAGGTCGCCTTTTCGCGCCGGATGTGCTGTTCGCGGGTCTGCAAGGACAACCGGTAGGCCCGGTTGCCATGAGCGTCGACCGACACCCCGACGATCCGGCCCGGCATGGCGCGCTTCAGGGCGTCGCGACAGGCCATATAGGCAGCGTGCGGCCCGCCATAGCCCTCCGGCACGCCGAAGCGCTGGCTCGAGCCCACCGCGATATCGGCCCCCATCGCACCCGGCTCCTTCAGGAGGGTCAGCGCCAGCGGGTCCGCCGACACGATGCCCAGCGCGCCGGCCGCATGCAGTGCCTCGATCTGCGGCGTGAAATCGTTCACGTGCCCGTAGGTGCCGGGGTACTGGAAGATCGCGCCGAAGACCTTCTCGGCCTCGAGCTTGGCCGGGTTGCCCAAGATCACCTCGATCCCCAGCGGCTCGGCCCGGGTCCGCATCACGGCGATGTTCTGCGGATGGCAGTCGCGGTCGACGAAAAACGCCTTGGCCTTCGACTTCGCCACGCGCTGCGCCATGGTCATCGCCTCGGCGCAGGCCGTCGCCTCGTCGAGCAGCGAGGCGTTGGCGATCTCGAGCCCAGTGAGGTCCGAGATCATGGTCTGGAAGTTCAGCAGCGCCTCGAGCCGGCCCTGGCTGATCTCGGGCTGGTAGGGCGTGTAGGCGGTGTACCAGGCCGGGTTCTCCAGGATGTTGCGCTGGATCGCCGGCGGGGTGACCGTGCCGTGGTAGCCCTGCCCGATCAGCGAGGTCAGCACGCGGTTCTTCGATGCGGTGATCCGCATGTGTTCGAGCACCTCGCGCTCGGACTTGGCACGACCGAACTCCAGCGGCGCGTCCTGCCGGATGCCTTTCGGCAACGTGTCGTCGATCAGCGCATCCAGGCTGTCGGCACCCACGACGTCCAGCATCTCGGCCATCTCCGACGGCGAGGGGCCGATGTGACGCCGGTTGGCGAAATCGTAAGGCAGGTATTCGGTCGGCTTGAACGCCATGGCTCGGCTCCTCATGCGGATCGGCGGTGGTAACGTGAGACGCGCCCGCGCGGGGCGCGTGGGAGGGTCAGGCGATGAATTTCTGGTAGGCCGCCTCGTCCATGAACTCCTCGAGCTGCGAGGGATCGCTGATCTTCATCTTGAAGAACCATGCCTCGCCCTGAGGATCGTCGTTCACCATGCCGGGGTTGTCCGCCAGCGCCGAGTTCACCTCGGTGATCTCACCATCGACCGGCGCGAGAATATCCGACGCCGCCTTGACGCTTTCGATCACGACGACCTCGTCGTCCTTGCTGACCATGGTGCCCTCGTCGGGCAGCTCCACGAACACCACGTCGCCCAGTTGCTCGGCCGCGTGGATGGTGATGCCCACCACCATCTCGTCGCCATCCTCGCGCAGCCATTCGTGTTCCTCGGTGAATTTCATTCCCGCTTCCTCTCTGTTGTCTATCTCTTGAACCGTGCCGGAACGAAGGGGAGCGGTGCGACTTCGACGGCAAGCCGCTTGCCGCGTAGCTCGCCCCACAGCACCGTGCCGGTGCTGGCATGATCGCCCGCGACATAGCCCATCGCCACCGGACCGCCAACCGTGGGGCCGAAGCCGCCCGAGGTCACGCGCCCGACCGGTTCGGCTGCCGTCTCCGAGGCAAAAAGTTCCACGCCCTCGCGCATCGGCGCGCGCCCTTGCGGACGCAGCCCGACCCGCCTGCGGTCCGGCGTCTCCCCAAATGCCGACAGGATCGTCTCGGCGCCCGGAAAGCCGCCGGCGCGGTCTCCGCTCGTGCGCCGCGCCTTCTGGATCGCCCAGCCGAGATCGGCCTCCACCGGGGACGTGCCGGCGTCGATATCGTTCCCGTAAAGGCAGAGCCCGGCCTCGAGCCGCAGCGAATCGCGCGCGCCAAGCCCGATCGGCGCGACGCTCTCGTGATCGAGCAGCTTGCGCGCAAGCTCCGAGGCCTGCGCCGCGGGCACCGAGATTTCGAACCCGTCCTCGCCGGTATACCCCGAGCGCGAGGCCCAGACCGCGATGCCGCCAAGCTCGAGGTCGCGGATGTCCATGAAGCGCATCCCGGCGGCACGCGGGTCCATCGCCTCGACCACCGCGCCGGCTTCGGGACCTTGCAGCGCGATCAGCGCGCGATCCTCCAGCACGTCGACCGAGACGTCAGGCGCCAGAGCCGCCTTCATGCGCGCCACGTCCGCCGCCTTGCAGGCCGCGTTCACGACAACGAACAGGTCATCGCCGCGCCGTGCGAACATCAGGTCATCCTCGATCCCGCCGTCCGCGTTCGTGAAGAACCCGTAGCGCTGGCGTGCGTCCTTCAGGCCCGACACGTCCTGCGGCACCAGCGTCTCGAAGCCCCGCGCCACCGCCTCCCAGGAGGTGCCGCGCAGGATGACCTGGCCCATGTGGCTGACGTCGAAAAGACCCGCCTGCGCCCGGCAATGCAGGTGTTCCTGCATCACGCCGGCCGGGTACTGGACCGGCATCTCGTATCCCGCGAAGGGCACCATCTTGGCGCCGAGCGCGACGTGCAGATCGTGCAGCGGGGTTCTTTCGAGGTCGCTCATACGGTCTCCTTCATCGCCGGATGTGCGCGTTGCGCGAAAACCGGCACCACGAACCCCGCCCGATGCGGCGTCCCGATGCCCCCCCTGTCCTGTCGCCTGAGATCGTTATCCCTTCGGCGGGCGCATCGCGGCGCCACTCTCCAGAGTCTTCGCAGCCCGTCACGGTCCCTTGGGCCTGAGAGTTTCCGGGGCGGTTGCTCCTTCGGCACTGACATCCTGCGCCAGTTCTCCCGTGACGGATGCCTATTTCCTAGCCACCGGCCCCCGCCCGCGTCAAGCGCCCTTGTGGGCCCGGCCCCGGAATGGTTGAGTGCGCCGCGATGAGCATCGAGATGACGACAGAGCGACCGCATTACTTCTTCGGCTACGGCTCGCTGGTGAACCGCGCCACCCATGACTACCCGGACGCGCGGCCCGCGACGTTGCAGGGCTGGCGCCGGGCCTGGGTCGGCACGCCGGGCTACCGCACGGTCCTGCTCACCGGCGTGCGCGCCCCCGGGCACAGCATCGACGGGCTGATCGCCGCTGTTCCGGGCGGCGACTGGCAGGCGCTCGACATGCGCGAGAAGGGCTATGCCCGCCTGCCCACCGGGGACAATGTCCGCCACGACCTCGCGGACCCGGTCGACATCGCCGTCTACGCGGTCGACCCGCAGGTGTTCTCCATAGGCGACGGCCGCTGCATCCTGATGAGCTATCTCGACGTCGTGGTCCAGGGCTTCCTGCGGGTCTTCGGCGAGGACGGCGTGCAGGACTTCTTCGACACCACCGACAATTGGAGCACGCCGATCCTCGACGATCGGGCCGCCCCGCTCTACCCGCGCCACCAGAAGCTCACGACCGCCGAAGCCGCGCTGGTCGACCGTCACCTCGACCGCATCGGCGCCGAGTTCCGCCAGGACTTCCAGGACAGCTTCCCGGACCGCTACTGAGCCCAGTCCCGATCCTCTCTGGTTCACAAATATCCCCGCCGGAGGCTTCCGCAGGCGGCGACAGGCAGAACGCCCGGATCAGCCGCGCGCCCTGACCACCCGCAGAAGCGGCATCAGCGCCGCCATCTCCGGTCCGCGTTCCTGCCCCGTCACCGCCTTGCGCAGCGGCATGAAGAGCGCCTTGCCCTTGCGCCCGGTCTTGTCCTTCACCGCCGCGGTCCAGGTCGACCAGGTGCCGGTGTCATAAGGCGCGTCCGGCAACAGCGCCATCGCCTCGGCGACGAAGTCGCGATCCTCGGGATCGACCAACGGCTCGGCGCCGTCCTGCATCAGCCGCCACCAGCCCTCGAGATCTCCGAGCGTCGCGATGTTCTCGCGGGTGACCTCCCAGAACGCCGCCCGCTCGGCCTCGGGCACGCCCAGCGCCGCGATCCGCTCGGCAACCGCCTCGAGCGGCAGCCCGGCAAGGTAGCGCCCGGTCAGCGGGAACAGATCGCGCTCGTCGAACTTCGTCGGCGCCGAACCGAAATGCGAGATGTCGAACCCCTCGATCAGCTCGGCCATTTCGGTGCGCAGCTCGACCGGATCGCTCGAACCGAGCCGCGCCATCAGCGACAACAGCGCCATCGGCTCCACGCCTTGCGCACGCAGGTCGCGCAGGGCCAGCGTTCCGAGGCGTTTCGACAGCGCCTCGCCCTGCGGACCGGTCAGCAACGAGTGATGCGCGAAGGCGGGGGGCGTTCCGCCCAGCGCTTCGATGATCTGGATCTGCGTCGCGGTGTTGGTCACGTGGTCCGAGCCGCGCACGATGTCGGTGACACCCATTTCCATGTCGTCGACCACCGAGGCCAGCGTGTAGAGCACCTGCCCGTCGCCCCGGATCAGAACCGGGTCCGAGACGCTGGCCGCGTCGATCGAAATCGGCCCGAGGATGCCGTCGGTCCACTCGATGCGCTCGCGATCGAGCTTGAAGCGCCAGACCCCGTCACCGCGCTCGGCGCGCAGCCGGTCCTTCTCGACCTCGCTCAGATCCAGCGCGGCGCGGTCGTACACCGGGGGCCGGCCCATGTTGAGCTGCTTCTTGCGCTTGAGGTCGAGCTCGGTCGGCGTCTCGAAAGCCTCGTAGAACCGGCCCTTGGCGCGCAGATCGTCGGCCGCGGCGGCGTAGCGGTCGAGCCGCAACGACTGTCGCTCCACCCGGTCCCAGTGCAGGCCCAGCCACTCTAGGTCCTGCTTGATCCCGTCGACGTATTCCTCCTTCGACCGCTCCGGGTCGGTGTCGTCGATGCGCAGGATGAAAGTGCCGCCCGCCTTCCGCGCGATGAGGTAGTTCATCAGCGCGGTGCGCAGGTTTCCGATGTGGATGTAGCCCGTGGGCGAGGGGGCGAAACGCGTGGTGGTCATGGCGGTCTCCTGTTGCGCGCTCCACTGTCACAGCACCGCGGGTTTGTCCAGCAAGCGCTCAGGTCGGACGCACCGGCCAGCGCCGCCCGAGATCTGCGAGACCGGCCTGTATGAGCTCTTTGAGGACGTCGAGATCCGCGTCCTCGAGCTTGTTGAGATAAAGGCAGGACTTGCCCTTGGCATGTTTCCCGAGCCGGGCAAGGATCTCCCCGAAATCCGCGTAGCCCGGCATGATGTAGATCGAGAGCCTGGCTTTCCGCGGCGCGAAGCCCGTCGCGAACCACGTTCCGGACCGACCGGACGCATAGGTATAGTCGTACCGACCATATCCCAGCATACCGCCAGACCAGAGCTCGGGATTCCAGCCTGTCGCACGCCGGAAAAGGGCGTCGAGCACCGATGCCTCGCGGCGCCGCCGCTCGGTTTCGATCCCGGCCAGGAACCCGGCCACGTCCGCCTCTGACATGCCTCACCTCTCGCAGGAGTGATATGCGTTACGGTCATTTCGTTTGGCGGCGGCCCGCCGCGCCCTAACACTCTACAGCGATGATCGCTTTCGGGCGATCACGAACACCAAAAGGAGGTTCCCGATGTCCAACACCCGCTTGCTGACCCGCCGCGCCGCACTGGCCGGAGCCGCTGCGATGCCCCTTGCCGGCGGACTTGCCGGCACCGTATTTGCCGGCGCCCCGATGTCCGGCGTGCAGGTCGCCCCGTTTCGGCGCTTGAAGGTCGGCGAGTTCGACGTGACCACGCTGCTTGCCGGAACCCGCGCGGTCCCGGACCCGCACACGATCTTCGGGCTGAACGTGGACGCCGAGACCTTTGCCGAAGCCTCGCAGGACGCCAACATCCCGACCGACCAGGCGCAGTTCTTCTTCACGCCGACGATCGTCAACACCGGGTCGGAGCTGGTGCTTTTCGATACCGGCCTCTCGGCCGAGGGTACGCGCGCTGCAATCGAAGCCGCCGGCTACACGACCGACCAGGTCGATGTCGTGGTGCTGACCCACATGCACGGCGACCACATCGGCGGCATGACGCACGAGGACGGGACCCCGACCTATTCCAACGCGCGCTACGTGACGGGCCAGGCGGAATACGACCACTGGGCGGCTGCCGGCAACGAGGGCTTCGACGCCAAGGTCAAACCCTTCGCCGAGCAGTTCACCTTCCTCGAGGACGAAGGCGAGGTCGCGGGAGGGCTCACGGCAATCGCCGCATTCGGACACACGCCCGGCCACTGCTGCTACCGGGTCGAGTCCGGCGACCAGCAACTGGTGATCGGGGCCGATTTCGCCAACCACTACGTCTGGTCCGTCGCCCATCCCGACTGGGAAGTGAAGTTCGACATGGACAAGGCCAGGGCCGCCGAGACCCGCCGGCGCCTGCTCGACATGATGGCAACCGACAAGCTGCCCTTCATCGGCTACCACATGCCCTGGCCGGGCGTCGGCTACGTCGAAACTTCGGGTGATGGATTCGCCTATGTTCCGCACAGCTACCAGCTAATGCTCTGAACGTGGCGAGGGCGGGCTTTGGCCCGCCCTGACGGATGCGCGGGGCTAGAGCTTCCCGGCCTTTTCGAAGGTTTCCCAGGCGAAGGCCACGAACTCGGTTCGGAACGAGTGGCCGCCCGCAAACAGGCAGAAATCGAGGATCTCGCCCTCGGGGTTGCGCTTCATGGTGCAGCGCAAACCTCCGGATTCCGCCTCGTCCACGGCGTCAAACCCTCCGAAGTCCGCATACATCTCCAACGCGTCCGAGACCTTGCCTTGCCGCGTTTCGAGAATCGGACGTCCATCCAGCGGCACGGTGCTGTCGTCGTCGCCGTGGATATGCAGAATACTGGCGACGGGCGCTTCGCAACTCTCGGGCGGGCCAAGCCAGAACGTGCCGGAGATCGGTGCGAAGGCCGCGAAGCGGTCGCTGAGATTGCAGGCAAGGTTCCAGGTCATCATACCGCCGGCGGAGAAGCCGGTCATCATGACCCGGTCGGCATCGATCGGAAACCGCTCTGCGGCATCGTCGAGCATTTCGGCAAAATATGTAAACTCGACCGATCCGTCGCTGTCCATATTGCGCGGCGCATTGGGGATGTTCCAGTCGTTCTCGCCCGCGTCGGCCGCGATCAGGGCCAGACCCATGTTTGAAACAGCCCGCCGCAACGAGCCGTTGCGCATCACCCCGGCCGCCGAACCGCGATAGCCGTGTGCGAAGACCACCGCGCCGACCGGTGTTGCGCCATCGTGGTTCTCCGGCATTGCGATCCGGTAAGTGCGGTTGTCGATGACGCAATCGCTGTCGGGCCCGCAGGCCAGCGCAGGAGCGGCAAAAATCGAGATCGTCAGGGCGGCGAGCCAGCGCATGTCCGAACCCTGCCCGCGTGTCGCAGGGGCCTCAAATCACAAATGCGTAGACGGGCGCGTGCGCCGGATTATCCGCCCGTTGCGCCTTCATACCAGGCAACGATCGCCGCGCGTTCACCCTCCTGCATCATGGCGAGGTTGGCCGGCGGCATGGCATGGCTCAGCCCCGATTGCAGGTAGATCGCCCGGGCGTTTCGGGTGATCTGGTAGGCGTTGTCGAGCCGAACGCCCTTGGGCGCCCAGTGCAGCCCCTCCCAGACCGGCTCGGCGGCGTGGCACATGCTGCACCGCCCCATGACGATGTCGTGAACCTCAGGGTAGCCCTCAGCCTGAGCAAAGCGCAGGCCGGCGCCCTGCGCCTCTTCGCGGTCGGCGCCGGTCACGTTCGCAGCGGTCGAGAGCCACATGATCACGACGAAGATCACCGCCGTCGCCGCCCAGGTCCAGTGCGGGTTGCCCGCGCGCGCATGCATCGAGTTGAAGTAATGCCGGATCGTGACGCCCATCAGGAAGACGAGGCTGGCGATCAGCCAGTTGTACTCGCTGGCGAAAGACAGCGGGTAGTGGTTCGACAGCATCAGGAAGATGACCGGCAGCGTGAGGTAATTGTTGTGCGTGCTGCGTTGCTTGGCGATCTTGCCGTATTTCGCGTCTGGTACACGCCCCGCGATCAGGTCGGCGACGACGATCTTCTGGTTCGGGATAATTGTCAGGAAGACATTGGCGCTCATGATCGTCGCGGTAAATGCGCCGAGGTGCAAAAGCGCCGCGCGTCCGGAAAAGACCGAGGTGTAGAACCACGCCATGCCGACAAGGATCACGAAGAGCAGAACCATCAGCCGGGTATTGTCCTCGCCGAAGCGGCTCTTGCAGAGCCAGTCATAGGCGAGCCAGCCGAAGCCGAGCGAGGCCAGCGAGATCAGGATCGCCTGCCAGGCGGCGAGGTCGGCCACCGCCGGGTCGACGAGGTAGAAGTTCGCCCCGAGATAATAGACCAGCATCAATAGGGCGAAGCCCGAGAGCCACGTGGCGTAGCTTTCCCATTTGAACCAGACCAGGTCGCCCGGCATCTGGTCGGGTGCCACGAGGTACTTCTGGATGTGATAGAAGCCACCGCCATGCACCTGCCATTCCTCGCCGTCCGCGCCCGAGGCGAGGTTGCGGTCGCGGTGCAGACCGAGGTCGAGCGCGATGAAGTAGAAGGACGACCCGATCCAGGCAATCGCCGTGATGACGTGCAGCCAGCGCACGGCGAATTCGATCCAGGCGGCCATCGCGGTCAGGTCGTACATCGGGTCTTCCTCGGGTCTTCGGTCGTAAGGCGGGTCGAAACCCGCCTTACCTCTTGCCGCGCGATCAGTCGATATCCTCCGGTAACACGAGGTTGAGGATGATCGACAGCGCCGCCGCCGGCAGCAGGCCACTGGTCAGAAGGATCTGGGCCGTCCGGCCAAGATGCTGCAGCGCCGTGGGTTCGAGTTGCAACCCGAAGCCGACCGAGAGCGAGATCGCGAGGATCACCATGTTGCGCCGGTTCCAGCGCACTTCCGACAGCATGTTGATGCCCGCGGCACTGACCATGCCGAACATGATGATGACACCGCCACCGAGCACGTTGATCGGCACAGTGGCGACGATGGCACCCACCTTCGGGATCAGCCCGCAAAGGATCAGGAACAGCGCGCCGATGGTCACGACATGGCGGCTCATCACGCCGGTGATCGAGATCAGCCCGACGTTCTGGCTGAAGGAGGTATTGGGCAACCCGCCGAAGACGCCGGACACCGCCGTGCCGAGACCGTCGGCAAAGGTCGCGCCGCTGATCTCGCGGTCGGTGGCCTCGCGGCCCGCGCCCCCCTTGGCGATGCCGCTGACGTCGCCGACCGTCTCGATGGCGCTGATCACGGCCATGAAGCACATGCCGAGAATGATCGCGGTGTTGAACTCGGTGCCCCAGCGGAACGGCATCGGCGGTGCGAAAGCCGCCGCATTGCCGACATTGCCGAAATTGACCTGTCCCATCAGCAGGGCCACGACGTAGCCCGCGATCAGGCCAAGCAGCACGGCCGAGACCGACATCAGCCCGCGGGTGAAGAACTTGATGCAAAGCGTCACGACGATGACCACGAGCGCCGGGAACCACATGGCGAAGGTGCCGAAATCGTCGGTGCCGAGTTTCGGAACGCCGCCCGCGGCGTACTGGATGCCGACCCGGATCAGCGACAGCCCGATCATCAGCACGATCAGGCCCGTGACCAGCGGCGGCAGCGCAAAGCGCAGTCGACCGACGAAAAAGCCGAGGCAGAAGTGGAAGATGCCGCCGATCACCACGCCGGTCATGAGCCCGGCGAGCCCCGCGACGCCCTGCCCCGCCACCGCCGGGATCATCACCGGCAGAAAGGCAAAGCTGGTGCCTTGCACGATGGGCAGGCGCGCACCGACGGGACCCAGGCCGATGGTCTGGAAAAGCGTGGCGATGCCGGCGAACAGCATCGACATCTGGATCATGTAGATCATCATCGGGAAATCGGGCGAATCCGACCCGAAGCCGAAGCCCGCGGCCCCCGCGACGATGATGGCCGGCGTCACGTTCGAGGCGAACATCGCCAGGACATGCTGGATTCCCAGTGGCACCGCCTTGGCAAGCGGCGGCGTGTAGTTCGGATCGCGCAATTGCTCGGGCGTTCCGATGGCGTGGCTGGTCATTGTCCCCGTTCCTTCTGTCCCCGCTCCGCCCCCGGAGCGCCCGCCGTTATTCGGCGATGATGCGGACCGGCGGGTCGAGCCTGACCTCCTCGAGGTTCGCGCCCGGCCCGATGCGGTCCACGACGGCAAAGAGACCGGGCGGATGCAAAGGCGTCAAGACTCCGTGCCAGGTTCCGCGGTGCAGGTTGATGCCCTGGTGCGGCCCTGTCACGAAAGCGAGCGGTTTGTCGGGCCGTCCGCCCAGATCGCGGGCAACGATGACAAGAAACGGGTTGGCGCTGAGCGGCAGGAAGGCCTGGCTGCCCTCGGGATGGCGTTCGAGCAGGTCGCAGTCATAGGGCAGGCTTCGCGGAACGGCATCGAAGATGCTGATCCCGGCCCGGCCTTCGGTGCCGAAATCGAGCCGCGCGCGGTCATGGTGGCGTTCGCACATGCCGGCGTTGATCAGCCTGTCGCAGGTCCCCGACGCGTCGAGGATGTCGCCGAAAGGCGCGAAGGCCTCTGCCGTGAGCGGACGGGCACGGACGGGCCCGGTCACAGGCGCACGTGACGGTTCACGTCCTTGTAGAGAAGGTATCGGAACGGCTCGCTCCCTGTCGCGATGCAGGCTTGCGGGCAGAAGGCGCGCAGCCACATGAAATCGCCCGGTCCGACCGAGACCCAGTCGGTGTTCAAAAGGTATTCCGCCCTGCCCTGCAGCACGTAGAGGCCGTGCTCCATCACGTGCGTTTCGGCAAAGGGGATGCGGCCGCCGGGCTGGAAGGTGACGATGTTGACATGCATGTCATGGCGCAGGTCGGCGGGATCGACGAAACGTGTCGTGGCCCAGACCCCGTCGCATTCCGGCATCGGGATCGGGTGGACCTCGCGATCCGAGGTCACGAACGGCTCCGGCACCTCGATGCCCGGCACCGGCTGGTAGGATTTGCGGATCCAGTGGAACCGGCAGGGCGCGTCGCCGCGGTTCCACAGCCGCCAGCCGGAGCCTGGCGGGATATAGGCGTAGCTGCCCTCGGTCAGGTCGTGCCCGCTGCCGTCGATCACCAACCGCGCGCCGCCCGAGGCGACGAGAATGACGCCCTGCGCCGAGACATCGGGTTCGGGATTGTCCGACCCGCCGCCCGGGGCCACCTCGACGGCATATTGCGCGAAAGTCTCGGCAAAGCCGCTCAAGGGCCGGGCCAGCACCCAGGCGCGGGAGTTTTCCCAGCCGGGCAGGAAGCTGGTGACGATGTCGGTATGGGTCACGGCCGGAAGCACCGCGTAGGCCTCGGTGAAGACTGCGGTGCCTTCCGGATTGCCGGACTGGTCGGGCAGGCCGCCCTTGGGGAAAGCGTAGCTCATGCCAGAGCCTCCAGCCGGATGCGCGCGATGCGCTCGACCTGCCGGCAGGCCTCGTCGAACTCGGTCGTGGTGTCGTTGCCGATGCGGCGCTTGAAGGCGCGTAGGATGCCCGCCTTGTCGTGGTCGCGCACAGCAATGATGAAGGGAAAGCCGTGCTTTTCCATGTAGGCGGCGTTCAGCGACTGGAATTCGGTCCGCTCGGCGTCGGTCAGCGCGTCGAGACCGGCACTCGCCTGTTCGCCGGTGCTTTCCGGGGTCAGCTGCTTGGCCGCGGCGAGCTTTCCGGCGAGATCGGGGTGCGCCTTCAGCACGCCGGCCCTCTCGTCGGCGCTGGCCGACCGGAACACCCGCGCCAACGCGCTGTGCAGCCCCCCCGGCTGGTCGTGCGCGGGACCGAGTTCGAGGTCGAAGGCACGTTCCGCGATCCAGGGCGAATGTTCGAAAATACCGCCATAGGCCGCCACGAAACCCGCGCGGTCCAATTCCGAGGGCCGCGTGCGACGCGGGTGCGGGTGCGTCTTCGCCCAGTGCTCGGCGATCTCGATCCGGCGCGGGCACCAGACACCCTCGAAGCCCTTGATGTACGCGATGAAGCGTTTCAGCGACTGGATGCGGCCCGGACGACCGATCAGGCGGCAATGCAGGCCGATGTTCATCATTTTCGGCGACCCCGCCACGCCCTCCTGGTAAAGCGCGTCGAACGTGTCGCGCAGGTAGGCGAAGAACTGGTCGCCCGAATTGAACCCCTGCGGCGTGGCGAAACGCATGTCGTTGCAATCGAGCGTGTAGGGAATGACCAGTTGGTCCCGGTCGCCCTGTTCGGACCAGTAGGGCAGATCGTCGTCATAGGTATCCGACACATAGTCGAAGAGGCCGGTCTCGGCCGCAAGCCGCAACGTGTTGACCGAGCAGCGCCCCGTGTACCAGCCGCGCGGCGCTTCGCCCACGACCTCGGTGTGTAAACGGATCGCCTCGGCCATGTCGGCGGCCTCGGCCTCGGGCGTGTGATCCTTGTAGTCGATCCATTTCAGCCCGTGACTGGCGATCTCCCAGCCCGCGGCCTTCATCGCCTCGACCTGTTGCGGCGCGCGGGCGAGCGCGCTGGCGACGCCGTAGATCGTGACGGGAATGGCTTCGTCGGTGAAGAGCCGGTGCAGGCGCCAGAATCCGGCCCGCGCGCCGTAGTCGTAGATCGATTCCATGTTCCAGTGCCGCTGTCCCGGCCAGGGCTGGGCGCCGACGATCTCGGACAGGAACGCCTCGGAGGCCGCGTCGCCGTGCAACAGGCTGTTCTCGCCGCCTTCCTCGTAGTTCAGCACGAACTGCACGGCGATCCGCGCGCCGCCGGGCCACTGTGGGTCAGGCGGGGTCGGCCCGTAGCCTGCGAAATCGCGCGGGTATCTCGTCACGTCGTCTCTCCGGTTGTTCGCGGCGCATTCAATACCGCCCATCGGGGCGTTGCAATCCGCGATCGCCGCATTGCATGATCGCCCGGACCCAAAGGAGCGCGACATGGCCAGCGGATATCTCACCACCCACGTTCTCGATATGGCGCGCGGCCTGCCGGCGGAGGGGCTGACCGTGACCCTCTACCGGATCGCCGGGGACGGGCCGAAACAGCTTGCGCAGATGGTCACGAACGCCGACGGGCGCACCGATGGGCCGATCCTGCCTCAGGCGCAGTTCGAGACCGGTCTGTACGAGCTGGTATTCGAAGCCGGGGCCTATCTCGACAAGGTCGGCACACCGCCCGAAGAGCCGCGGTTTCTCGACATCATCCCGATCCGCTTCGGCATCTCGGATGCCGAGAGCCATTACCACGTCCCGCTCCTGCTGTCGCCCTTCGGCTTCTCGACCTATCGCGGCAGCTAGGTCTCAGACTTCGGCCGCCGCCCCGCCGCGCGTGCGGTGCGGACCGAAGCGCGCGGCCAGCGCCAGGATCAGCCCAGAGATGGTGGCGATCATGCCGGCGGCCGAGACGGAATCCGCGAACCCGAGCCAGAGCGGGCCGTAACCGGCAAAGACATAGCCCGCAACGGCGGAGAGCGCCGCAAAGGCCACAGACCAGCCGATCTGGTGTTCGAGGCGGTTGGTCATCATCCGCGCCGCGGCCGGCGGACAGATAAACATCGCGATCACGATGATGCTGCCCACCGCGTCGAAAGCGGCCACCGCGGCCACCGCCGAGACGATCACGAGCGCGAGGCCCAGCGGCCCGGTGCGCATGCCAAGCGCCTGGGCGAAGCCCTCGTCGAAGGTCGAGATCTTCAGCGCGCGCCAGAACAGGGCCGTGAACAGCGCCACAGCGACCAGCGCCGCCGCCATGCGCGGCAACTCCACCGGCAGCCCGGCCAGGGCCACCGGATCGCGCAGCGAAGCCCAGCCGGTCGCGTCCAGCCAGATCAGGCTTTCAAGGTTCCCGTAGAGCGCATGTTCGACATCAAGATGCACGCTAGACGTGTCCGAAAGCTCCAGCAGCAATACGCCGCCCGCGAACATTGCCGTGAAGACCACGCCCATCGCGGCGCCCGGCTCGACCCGGCCCAGGCGGCGCACCGCCTCGATCGCGATCACCGCGACCACGGCGGCCCCGGCCGCCCCCAGCAGCATCGGCCAGGTCGAGATCGTGCCGGTGACGATGAAGCCCACGACGATCCCGGGCAGCACGACGTGACTGATCGCGTCCCCGATCAGGGCCTGTCGCCGCAGCACGAGGAAATTGCCGGGCAACGCGCAGGCGATGGCGACGCAAACGCCGATCAGCATCGGCACCAGCGACAGCGGGACGAATTCGGAACCGCTCATGCCGGAACCCCGTGGGGCGTCGGGATACGTCGGTCGATCTCGGCGATCTGGTCGGGGGTCAGCACGGTCTCGATGGCTGTCAGCCCGTCATAAAGAGCCGCTGCCGCCTCGAAGGACGGGTCGCGCCGGACCAGCTGCCAGCGCGTTTCGTCAAGCAGCGCCTTGGCCGCGCGGCCGCGGCCCTCGTCCGTGGCCACCCCATCGGGGTGCGCCCAGCCGGCGCGTTGCAACAGGCGCAGGGTCAGGCGCTCGAAGATCGGCTGGTTCTGCGCGAGCGCCAGCAGGCCCTGCCGAAGGTGTACCTCTTTCTGATAGGCACGGTGGCGCAGCAGCGCCGACAGCACCCCACGGCGCGGCGCGAAGAAGAGCGACAGGACGAACAGCACGAACCCGGACAGCACGATGATCGGGCCGGTGGGCAACCCCGGCAGCGCCGCCGAGATCGCCGCCCCGGCATAGGCCGAGAGACCGCCGAGCACGCCGGCGATCAGCACCACGCGGTCGGTCCGGTCGGTCCAGAACCGCGCCGTGACCGGCGGCACGATCAGCAGCGCGACGATCATGATCAACCCGACGATCTTGAGGCCCACCACCGTCACCGCCAGCACCAGCCCCATCATTGCGAGATCGGTGCGTGCCACGTTGTGCCCGGTGGCCTGTGCGTACTCGGGATCGAAGGCGGCCAGCGTCAGCGGACGCCGCAGCAGGACAACAAGCGCCAGAGTCAGCACCGCCGACACTGCGATGGTATGCGCATCGGCGCGCAGCATTCCCGCGGTCGAGCCCAGAAGGAACCCCTCCAACCCCGCCTGCCGCCCGGCGCTCATGGTCTGAATCACGGTCAGCAGCACGACACCGAAGCCGAAGAACACCGACAGGACGGCCCCGATGGCCGCATCCTCGGACAGCCGCGTGCGCCGGGTCAGCCAGCTCAGGATCAGCAGCCCGATCGCGGCCGAGAGTGCCGCGCCGACAAGAAGCCCGACGAGGTTTCGCCCGTCCCCGCCCAGCGCGACCATCGCGATGAATGCGAGGCCCACGCCCGGCAACGTGGCATGACTGACCGCGTCGCTGACCAACGCGCGTTTGCGCAGGAAGAGGAAGGTGCCGCCGACGCCCGCGGCCATGCCCAGAACGGTCGCCCCGAGTGTGACCAGCGTGGCGTTGTAGCCAAGTTGCAGCGTCAGCGCGTCGAGGATCACGTCAGGCTCCGGCGATGCGGGCGATCTGCGCCTCGGCGATGCGCCCGCTATAGGTGGCCTGAAGGTTCTCCGGTGTGAAGATCTCGGCCACCGGGCCCTCGGCGATGCGGCGAGTGTTGATCAGGAACACATCGTCGAAATACTCCGGCACCGTGCTCAGGTCGTGATGCACGGCGACCACGGTCCGGCCGGCATCGCGCAGCTCTTTCAGCACCGAGATGATCGCCTTTTCCGTCGCCGCGTCGACTCCGGCGAAAGGCTCGTCGAGCAGGTAGAGATCCGCCCCCTGCGCCAGCGCGCGCGCCAGGAACACGCGCTGCTGCTGGCCGCCGGAAAGCTGGCCGATCTGGCGCGTCGCGAAATCCTCCATGCCGACGCGCCGCAGGCAGTCCATCGCGGTCGCCCGGTGCGCGGGGCGCACACGGCCTAGCAGCCCAAGCTTGCGGTAGAGCCCCATGAGCACGACGTCGATCACGCGGGTTGGGAAATCCCAGTCGACGCTGGCGCGCTGCGGCACGTAGGCGATGCGGTCGCGCGCCTTGTCGACCGGCTGGCCGAAGACCAGCGCCTGACCGGCGAGCGGCTTGAGAATCCCCAGCGCCGCCTTGAGCAGCGTCGACTTGCCCGCGCCGTTGGGGCCGACGATGGCCGTCATCGCCCCTGCCGACACAGTCATGTCGACCGAGAAGATCGCCGGTTTCTGGCCGTAGGACACGGTCATGCCGCGCACCGCCAGCGGGCTTTGCGCCAGGTCCTGCCGGCGGGTCATGCCGTCGCTTGCCGCGAGTTCGAGCGTCATGTCAGCTTCCCGTCGCCAGCTTGCCGAGCCGCCCGCGCGGGTCCACGTCGGCGCCGAGGGCCCCGGCGATCACGGTCACGTTGTGGTCGATCATGCCGAGGTAGGTGCCCTCGTACGTGCCCGGAACGCCCATCGCGTCCGAGAAGAGCTCGCCGCCGATGCCGACCTCGTGCCCGCGCGCGCCCGCGCCCTCGACAAGCGCCCGGATGTTGCGGTCCGAGACCGAGCTCTCGACGAAAACCGCGCGAATGCCGCGCTCGACCAGCAGGTCGACCAGTTCGCCGATCCGGTTCAGCCCGGCCTCGCTTTCGGTTGAGATCCCCTGAATGCCGATCACCTCGAAACCGTAGGCCCGCCCGAAATAGCCGAAGGCGTCATGCGCGGTCAGCAGGACGCGCTGGCCCTCGGGCACCCGGGACAGCACATCCGAGCCATAGCTGTCCAACTCGGCAAGCTCCGTTTTGTGCGCCGCCCAGTTGGCCGCGAAATCTTCCGCCGCCTCGGGCCGCTGCGCTGCCAGAAGGTCCGGAATGCCCTCCAGAACCTGCGCCCAGAGCGTCGGCACCATCCAGACATGCGGATCGTGGCGGCCCGCGTAATCGGCGTGGCTCAGCAGCAGGTCCTCGGGAAGAGCGTCGGCGACAGCCACGACCTCGCGCTTGCGGCCGAGATCTGCCAGGAACTGTTCCATCTGCGCTTCGAGGTAGAGCCCGTGCCAGAGCACGAGGTCGGCGCGCGTCATCGCCACGATGTCGCTGCGGGTCTGGCGGTAGCTGTGCGGGTCGACCCCCGGCCCCATCAGGGCGCGCACGTTCGCACGTGTCCCGCCGATGCGCATGGCGGCGTCGGCGATCATGCCGGTTGTGGCAACGACATCGAGCGGAGAAGAGGACAATGCGACGCGAGGTGCGGCACCGAATGCGAGCGCCGAGGTCAGCACCGCGAGGGCCGCGCGTCGTGTCAGCGGGAAAGAGCTGTTCCGTTGGGTCATGCGCTGAATATGCGAACCGTTCGCAACAAGTCAATGAGAATGAGAATGATTCTTAACTTTACCGGCAAATTAGCCCAGTTTCGGCGCGGAGCCGCGCATTTGATGCCCTTGCGCGATGACATCGGGCACTCGCAGACCGACGCAAGGCGATGGTCAGGACTGATTCGCCGCGCCTTGGGTCGTGCCACGGCTGACGGACGCGGCGGCGTCGCTTGCCAAGGCCGAAGGCGCATGCGACCGTGTTCCCCTGCCCGCCCGAGGACCTGCCGATGAAGACTGAGACGATGCAAGCGGCCACAGCAGCCGGCCCGAACCACCTGCCGCAGGTGACCGAACCCCGCAACCCGGGCATGGCGCTCGACATGGACTGGGTGCGCGCGATGCAGGCAAACACCTCAGCCATCGAACGCCGCGCGGCGACCATCGGTGCCCGGCGCTCGGTCAAGAAGGCGTACCAGGCGGCGTGGCTCTTGCGCGCGATCACCTGCATCGACCTGACCACACTGTCAGGCGACGATACTGAGCGGCGTGTCGAACGGCTTTGCGCCAAGGCGCGCCAGCCCGTGAGCCAACCCCTCCTCGACGCGCTTGGTGCACCGCCGATCACCACCGGCGCGGTCTGCGTCTACCACGACATGATCCCCGCCGCGGTCCGCGCCCTGCAGGGCACAGGCATCCCGGTCGCGGCGGTCTCGACGGGCTTTCCCGCCGGTCTCTCGCCGCTGCATCTGCGCATCGCCGAGATCGGCGAAAGCGTGAAGGCGGGCGCGGCAGAGATCGACATCGTGATCTCGCGCCGCCACGTTTTGTCGGGCGACTGGCAGGCGCTTTACGACGAGATGAAGGCGTTCCGCGAAGCCTGCGGCGAAGCGCATGTAAAGGCGATCCTCGCCACCGGCGAGCTTGGCTCGCTGCGCAACGTCGCGCGCGCCTCGATGGTCTGCATGATGGCGGGGGCTGATTTCATCAAGACCTCGACCGGGAAGGAAAGCGTGAATGCCACCCTGCCGGTCAGCCTCGTGATGATCCGGGCCCTGCGTGATTATTACGACCGCACCGGGTACCGCATCGGCTACAAACCCGCGGGCGGCATCTCGAAGGCCAAGGACGCGCTGACTTACCTGGCGCTGATCAAGGAGGAGCTGGGCGACCGCTGGTTGCAGCCAGACCTCTTCCGTTTCGGCGCCTCATCGCTTCTGGGCGACATCGAGCGCCAGCTCGAACACCATGTCACCGGCAGCTATTCCGCCACCTACCGCCACGCAATGAGCTGACCCGAGGCCCGCACATGAACGTCTCCGAGATCTTCGAAACGATGGATTACGGCCCCGCACCCGAAAGCGCCGCAGAAGCTCTGGCCTGGATCGAGGCACAAGGTGGTCGGTTCGGCCATTTCATCGACGGCGCCTTCACCAAGCCTGGCAAGGGGTTCGAGAGCCGCAACCCGGCGACTGGCGAAACGCTGGCAAAGCTGACGCAAGGCGGCCAGTCTGACGTGGATGCTGCCGTGAAGGCCGCGCGTCGGGCGCAACCGAAATGGGAAAAGCTCGGCGGGCATGGCCGGGCGCGGCATCTCTATGCCATCGCGCGCCTGCTGCAGAAGCATTCGCGGCTGTTCGCCGTGCTGGAGACGCTCGACAACGGCAAGCCGATCCGCGAGAGCCGAGACATCGACATCCCGCTCGCGCAGCGGCATTTCTACTTCCACGCCGGCATGGCGCAGCTGATGGAAAGCGAGTTGCCGGACCGTGCTCCGCTGGGGGTCTGCGGACAGGTGATCCCGTGGAATTTCCCGCTGTTGATGCTGGCGTGGAAAATCGCCCCGGCGCTTGCGATGGGCAACACGGTGGTGCTGAAACCGGCCGAGTACACCTCGCTGACCGCGCTGCTGTTCGCCGACATCTGCCGCCAGGCCGGCCTGCCGAAAGGCGTCGTGAACATCGTGACGGGCGACGGTGCGACGGGTGAGCTGATCGTGAGCGCCGATGTCGACAAGGTCGCCTTCACCGGCTCCACCGCCGTCGGGCGGCGCATCCGCGAGGCAACCGCCGGGTCGGGCAAGGCCCTGACGCTCGAGCTTGGTGGCAAGTCGCCCTACATTGTCTTCGACGACGCCGATATCGACAGTGCCGTCGAGGGTCTGGTCGATGCGATCTGGTTCAACCAGGGACAGGTCTGCTGTGCCGGGTCGCGGCTTCTGGTGCATGAACCGGTGGCCGACGTCTTCTACGCCAAGCTCAAGGCGCGCATGGACAAGCTGCGCGTCGGCGATCCGCTCGACAAGAGCATCGACGTGGGTGCGATCGTCGACCCCGTGCAGCGCGACGCGATCGCGGCACTGGTCGATGGCAATACCGCCGGCGAGACCCATGTCGCGACGGGGGCGATGCCCGAGGCCGGATGCTTCTACCCGCCGACCCTGATCACCGGATTGCAGCCGGCCGACCCGCTGATGCAGGAGGAAATCTTCGGACCGGTTCTGGTCTCGACGACGTTCCGCACGCCCGGCGAGGCGGTGAGTCTCGCCAACAACACGCGCTACGGGCTGGCAGCGACGGTCTGGACCGAGAACCTGAACCTCGCGCTCGACATCGCGCCGAAGCTCGCCGCCGGCGTGGTCTGGGTGAACGCGACGAACCTGCTCGACGCCGCCGCCGGTTTCGGAGGGGTGCGCGAAAGCGGCTTCGGGCGCGAAGGCGGCTGGGAAGGGCTTTCGGCCTACACCAAACCCAAAGGTGCGGCAAAGGCGCTGAAGGCGCCCGTGGCGTTCTCCGGGTCCGGCGCACCTGCGGATCCGCTGGACCGCACGGCAAAGCTTTACATCGGCGGCAAACAGGCGCGGCCAGACGGCGGCTACTCGGCCCCGGTCTGGAGCAAGTCCGGAGACCTTTTGGGTCAGGTTTCGCTGGCCAACCGCAAGGACGTGCGCAACGCCGTCGAGGCAGCGCAGGCGGCGGCAGGCTGGTCGAAGACAACCGGTCACCTGCGCGCGCAGATCCTCTACTATATCGCCGAGAACCTGTCGGCCCGGGCGGAGGATTTCACGCGGAGGATCGACGGGCTGACCGGCGGCAAGACCGGCGCGCAGGAAGTCGAGGCGACGCTCCGCCGGCTCTTCACCTATGCCGCCTGGGCCGACAAGTTCGACGGCCAGGTCCACGGCGTGCCGATCCGCGGCGTGGCGCTGGCGATGCGCGAGCCGGTGGGAGTGATCGGCGCGCTCTGCCCCGCCGAAGCGCCCTTGCTGGGGCTGGTCTCGTGCCTCGCGCCGGCTATCGCGATGGGCAATCGGGTGGTTCTCGCCGCCTCCGAACCCTTCCCGCTGGCGGCAACCGACTTCGTACAGATCCTCGAGACCTCCGACGTTCCGGGCGGCGTGGTCAACATCCTGACCGGCAAGCAGGCCGAGATCGCGGAACCCCTGGCGCGCCATCTCGATGTCGACGCGGTCTGGAGCTTCGGCGACAGCGACCTGTCGCGCGTGGTCGAGGCGGCCTCTGCAGGCAACCTCAAGCGGACCTGGGTGAACAACGGGCAGTCGCGCGACTGGGCGGGCGCCGAGGGCGAGGGCCGCGCCTTTCTCGAGGCCGCGACCGAGGTCAAGAACATCTGGGTGCCCTACGGCGAATGACCACGCGACAGCCCTGAGTTTTGCAAAACTCCGGCCCGGAAAATTGCAATTTTCCGGCGCACCGCGGCGCTTTCGGGATCAGTTAGCCGGCGTGCTCTCGAGGCCCTCGGGCTGACCGACGACGACGAAGGTCAGCGCCTCGGGATCGAGCAGTTCGCCCGCAACCCGGTTCACGTCCTCGAGCGTAACCGCCTCGACCTTGTCGTTCCGCGTGGCGATGTAGTCGACGGGCAGCCCCATCATCTGCATGCCGACCATGATGTTGGCGATCGGGCCGTTGCCGTCGAAGCGCAGCGGGTAGGCGCCGGTCAGGTATTTCTTGGCGTCCTCGATCTCCTGTGCCGTCAGGCCTTCGGTCGCAGCCTTTGTCCATTCGTCGCGGATCACGGCGATCGCCTCTGCGATGCGGTCGTTGGCCGAACTGACGCTGCCCATGTAGACCTCGGCATAGTCGCGCGCCGCGAGGTAGGAATAGACCCCGTAGGTCAGCCCGCGCTTCTCGCGCACCTCGTCCATGAGCCGACTTTCGAAAGACCCGCCGCCGAGGACCTGGTTCAGTACCATCGCCGCGAAATAGTCCGGATCGTCGAGCGCGATGCCGCGCTGCCCGAACAGCGCCACCGATTGCGGCGTCGCGAAGGGCACGACGGTCACGCCGCCGGAAAGTCCGACCTCGATATGCTCTGGGAGCGGCGCCCCTTCGGCAGGCAAATCGCCGAGCAGATCGTCGACGAGGCTGCTGAGTTCCTCGGGCGTGATGTCGCCTACAGCACCAATGTAGATCCGGTCGCGCGCCATGACCGCGTTCTTGGCCGCGACCAGATCGTCACGGGTCAGCGCCGCCACGCTCTCCTCGGTACCGTTGAGCGAACTGGCATAGGGGTGGTCGGGGTAGGCGATGCGGTCGAAGGTCCGCGCGGCGATGTCGCCGGGGTCCTTGGCTTCCGAGCGGATGATCGACATAACCTGTCCGCGGACACGCTCAATGGCTTCCGCATCGAAGCGCGATTCTGTGAGAGCCGCTCGCAGCAGGGCGATCGACTCGTCGCGGTTCTCGGTCAGGAAGCGTGCCGAGATCGACAACTCGTCATCCGAAACATCAAAGCCGAAACTCGTCGCCAGCGCCTCGGTGGCGCGGGCGAAGGCGCGGGCATCCATGTCCGCGGCACCTTCTTCGAGCAGTCCGGTCATCAGGTTGATCGCCCCGCGCTTGCCCGGTGCGTCTAGCGAGGCACCGCCACGGAACCGGATCTCGAGCGCGGTGAAGGGGATCGAGTGTTCCTCGACCAGCCAGGCCTTGAGACCGCCCGGGGACGTCACTTCCTGGATCTCGACCTCGGCCCGCAGCGGAAGCGCGCAGACCAGAACGAGAATGAACGCGGTTATCAGGCGGCTCATTGGATCACCTCGGCCTCTTCGGCCCCTTCGGTCAGGGTTTCGGCAACGGTGTCGCCCTCGTCGCGCATCAGCCATCCGGTGACCGAGCGGCGCTTGTCGAAGACCATGCGCGCGGCCGCCATGATGTCGTCCTCGGTCACGGCATCGAGCGTCTCGGGCCATGCCTTCACGTCGGCGATGGTCAGGCCGCTGGCGAGCGCCTGGCCATAGCGGTTGCCGATCCGGTCGACATTGTCGCGCTCGTAGATCTGGTTGGCGCGGATCTGCAGCTTGATCCGGTCGAGCTGTTCGGGGTCGACCCCGGTTTCCATGAACGTCGCCAGTGCCGCGTCGAGCGCGTCCTCGGCCTCCTGCAGTTCCACGCCAGGCTGCGGCACCACGATCAGCGTGAAGGTCGTGTCGTCGAGCGATACGCCGCGGTAGAAGGCGCCCGAGTAGGTCGCCACGCGGCTGTCGAACTGCAGTTGCTCGGTCAGGAAAGACGTGGTGCCGCCGCCGAGGATATCGGCCAGCAGGGTGAGGGCAGCGGCGGTGTCCTGGTCCCCCGGGTCACGCTCTGGCGCGAGATAGGAGCGCATCACGTAAGGTTGGGCGACGCGCGCGTCACGATAGATCACGCGCCGCTCGGCGGTTTGCGGCGGCTCTTCGGTGCGGATGCGTTCGGGAAGGTCGGGGTTTGCCGGGATGGCGCCGTAATGCTTTTCGGCCAGCGCCCGCACCTCATCGGGGGTGACGTCGCCGGTCACCACGAGGATCGCGTCGTTGGGCGCGTAGTAGGTCCGATAAAAGCTCAGCGCATCCTCCATGTCGAGCGAGCGCATCTCGTGCATCCAGCCGATCACGGGCGTGCCGTATCGGTGGTTGAGATATTGCGCCGCGTTCATCTGCTCGGAGAAGAGCGCGCGCGGGTTGTTCTCGGTGCGCTGGTTGCGCTCTTCGATAATGACGTCACGCTCGGTGCGGATGTTGTCCTCGGTCAGGCGCAGGTTGCGCATCCGGTCGGCTTCCATCTGCATCATCAGCTCGAGCCGGTCGGCGGCGACGCGCTGGTAGTAGGCGGTGTAGTCGAAGGAGGTGAAGGCGTTGTCCTGCCCGCCGTTGGCCGCGACCACGGCCGAGAACTCGCCGGCCTCCATCGTGTCCGTCGCCTTGAACAGCAGATGCTCGAGGAAATGCGCCACGCCCGAGGAGCCTTTCGGTTCGTCCGCGGAGCCGGCCCGATACCAGACCATCTGTTGCACAACAGGCGCGCGATGATCCTCGACCACCACGACCTGCATGCCGTTCTCGAGCGTGAAGGTGGTCACCGCCTCGGTGCCGGTCTCCGAGGCCTGCGTCGCAAGCGAAAGCGGGGGTGACAGCAACAGGGCAAGCGCAAATGCAAGCGGGGTCAGTCTGGGCATCTTTGGTCCTTCGGTCGGCGCCGCCCGCCCGGCATGACTGCCGTGTCCGGACTGCGGCGCGAGGCCGGACGAACCAGAAGTACGGCCTTCGGCGCAGGGATCAAGGCCAAGCTGGCAGAGATGTGATCGCGGCCTCAGTTCTGCGGCGGATAGCTCGGCGTGCGGGCCCCGGCGCGGCGCCAGGCCTGCGCCGTATCGCCCTGGTTGAGGGCCTCGCGCCTGTAGGCCTCGTTGTAGCTGTCGGTGGGCACGATGCGGTACTGCGTGAGCCGCGCCTTGCGACGCCGGAATTCGGCATCCTCTTCGGCCACGACCTGGCGGATGTTCGGCGCGACCCCGTGGCGGCTGGCGGCAGCGACCAGCGCCGCGTCGCTCGCGGGCACCGGCCCGAGCGGCGATTGCGCCTGGCCGCCCACGGCCGCGAGCGCATCCTGCACCGGGTAGACATCCGTCCGGTTCGCCTGCCCCGGCGTCGGCGCGGGAAGTTGCGCGTAGCTTTGCGGCTGCTCGAGCGGCTTTTTCGGCAGCACGATGAATTCGTCGGGGCCGTCGCCATAGCGGCGCAGGTCGTGCAGTCCCTTGTTGGCGCAGCCGCCCAGCACGAGGCTCGTCAGGATCATGCCCAGCATCAGGCGCATCGGTCGTCTCCTCGGGTTCTCATCGTGTTATCGCAGAGCGGCGCAGCATGTCACGGTCCTTTTTGCCTTCCCGACCGTCGCGGGGACTTGCTCCGCGGTGTCTTGCCGGTGTCGGGCGCGAAGAGCACCAGTCCGGCAGCCCCCGCGAAGATGAAGACATCTGCGAGGTTGAAGACGAACGGATTGTCGATCCCGCAGCAGGACATGTTGAGAAAGTCGAGCACGTAGCCGTAGAGCAGCCGGTCGATCACGTTGGCCAGCGCGCCGCCGACAAGCAGGCCGGCCCCGATCAGGCTCCAGCGGTTCATCGCCTGCCCGCGGATCCAGAACAGAACCGCCACGCAGATCACCACCGCAAGGCCGATCAGGACCCAGCGCGTCACCTCGGAGTCTCCGTCAAGAAGGCCGAAGTTGATGCCCCGGTTCTCGCCGTAGCGGAAGTTCAGCACCGGCGGCAGCACGGTGATCTCGCGCACGCGGTAAAGCTCCATGGCGTGCACGACAACGTACTTGCTGACCTGGTCGATCAGGATGGCGACGAGCGCGGACCAGAAGACGAGGCGCATGAAACTCTCCTCCTAGTGCCTGAAATGCCGCATGCCGGTAAAGACCATGGCGAGACCGGCCTCGTCCGCCGCGGCGATCACCTCGTCGTCACGCATCGACCCACCGGGCTGGATCAGCGCGGTCGCCCCGGCCTCTGCGGCAGTCACCAGCCCGTCGGCGAAGGGAAAGAAGGCGTCCGAGGCGACGACCGAACCTTGGGTCAGCGGCGCGTCGAGCCCCAGCGCCTCGGCCATGTCTTGCGCCTTGCGCGCGGCGATGCGGGTGCTGTCCACGCGGCTCATCTGGCCGGCGCCGACGCCCACGGTCGCCCCGTCCCTGACGTAGATGATCGCGTTCGACTTGACGTGCTTGGCGACAGTCCAGGCGAACAGCAGGTCCTTGAGTTCCTGCCCGGACGGGGCGCGTTTGGTCACGACCTTGAGATCTTCTGCCGCGACCGGGCCCACATCCTTGTCCTGCACGAGATAGCCGCCCGAGACCTGCCGAACGGCCAAGGCCGCCGCCGCCGGATCGGCCAAACCTTCGGTCGTCAGCAGGCGCAGGTTCTTCTTTTTGGCGAATACCTCGCGCGCCGCGTCATCCGCACCCGGTGCGATCACCACCTCGGTGAAGATACCGGCGATCTCCTCGGCGGTCGCGCCGTCGAGGGGCTGGTTCAGCGCGATGATCCCACCGAAGGCGGAGGTGCGGTCACAGTCGAAGGCGCGGCGGTAGGCCTCGGCCATCGTGGCGCCCCGGGCGACACCGCAGGGATTCGCGTGCTTGATGATCGCGCAGGCCGGACCGCTTTCCGGCGCGAATTCGCTGACAAGCTCGAAGGCCGCGTCCGTGTCGTTGATGTTGTTGTAGCTCAGCTCCTTGCCTTGCAGCTGTTTCGCTGTGGCGACGCCTGGCCGCGCGGTGCCGTCGGTGTAGAAACTGGCGCTCTGGTGCGGGTTCTCGCCGTAGCGCAGTTCCTGCGCCAGCGTACCGCCAAAGCTGCGGCGGCGCGGCGTGGCCCCGGTCTGTGCAGCCATCCATGTCGAAACGGCGGTGTCATAGGCGGCGGTGCGGGCATAGGCGGTCTGGGCAAGGCGCTGGCGCAGCGCATAGCCTGTCTGCCCGTCGTTGGCCTCGAGTTCGTCGAGAAACGGCAGGTAGTCCTCGACGTCGACGATCACGTTGACGAAGCCGTGGTTCTTGGCCGCCGACCGGATCATCGCGGGCCCGCCGATGTCGATGTTCTCGATCACCTCGGCATATTCCGCGCCGCGCGCCACGGTCTCCTCGAACGGGTAGAGGTTGACCACCACGAGGTCGATGGCCGCGATGCCGTGCTCGCCCATCGCGCCGACATGGGCCTTGTTGTCGCGCAGGGCCAGCAGCCCGCCGTGTACCACGGGATGCAGGGTCTTGACGCGCCCGTCCATCATCTCGGGAAAGCCCGTGACCTCGGAGACGTCCGTCACGTCAAGTCCCGCGTCGCGCAGCGTCTTCGCGGTGCCTCCGGTGCTCAGCAGCGTGACCCCGCGCGCCGCCAGCGCCGTGCCGAACTCGACGAGGCCGGTCTTGTCCGACACCGAAAGCAGGGCGCGTTTCACGGGATAGAGGTCGGTCATTGCGGGATCCTTGTCTGGGCTGTCATTCGTCGCGCGCGAGGTCGCGGACGCCAATCGCAGTTTCCTGCGCCTTGGACAAGGACCACCGAACGCGCGTGGCGTATGACATGGCGCGCCCGGAAAGGACAATCTGTTTCGTGCCGCGCGGCTTCAAGCGGCCCTTCTCGAGGTAGACAGACGGCGCGAGTTCGAGCGTCTGCGTGCCATCGTGGCGGAACACCCAGATTTCGCCGCTCTTGAGGGCCATCGACACCGCCGCGCCGCCGAGGTCGATGGTCGCGTCGACCTCCGGGTGCAGGTGAAAGCGGATGTCGAAGCCGATACCGCCAAGCTTCTTGGCGTCCATCGCGCGGTCGAAGCTGCGCTGCTCCTCGCCGTCGAGCGCCAGCAGCATGTCCTCACCGGCCAGCGCGCGGCCGTCGAACGTCAGCTCGAGCGTACGGGCATGGGTCAGCCCGTGGGTCGCCACATAGCCGTCGTGTCCGCCCTGGAACTGCAGCCCGTCCGGGACGTGGCTGATCTCGATCGGGACCCGGCTCGGCGCGTCTTCCAGCGTCTCGCGCCCCATCCCGTGCGAACTGCCCAGCCGGGCGCTGGAATAGCCGTCGAGTGCCAGCGTGGAATGCGACGGCGTGGCCCGTCCTGCGCGGCGCCAGTCGGGCCCGAAGCTGACGCCGGAACCGCAGTTGACCACCAGCGGGCGACGGCCCGACGTCAGCTCGAAGGCCAGCGTGGAGGCATGCGCGTTGTAGGAGGTCTTGCCGGTGGGCGGCCGGCTGGCGTCGACGATGACGCTGGTACGCCCGCCCGAAAGCCGCGCAAAACCCATCGACAGCCCGTCGGGATGCCGCGTCTTGACCCGCGCCTGTGCCAGCGCATGGTCGAGCCAGCCTTCGGCCCCGCGCCCGCCGCCGTGAAAGCGCGCAAGCCCGCCGTCGGAGTGGCGCAGGGTCCGAAGCGTCGGCGCGATCCGCTCGATCGCGTCGAGATGTTCCTTTGGCGTGCCCCGTCCGGCTTCCGACAGGGCGGCGGCAGCCCAGGTCAGCAGCGTGAAGACCTCGAGCAGTTCCTCAGGGTTGCGAGTCGGCAGACCACCCTGCGCGCCGATCTGCGTCTTGCATTCACGCGCCAGTGCCTTGACGGCGGGGTCGGCCATCGCCTCGAGACCCTCGAGGGCGAGCCCGGCGTAGATCAGCCCGGTCAGCGCCTCGAAACGCGGCAACCCGTGCGCCGCGCCCTGCCAGCGGCGCGACAGGAAGGTGGTTTGCTGCATGAGGCTGCGGAAGAACGCGTGGCTGCCCTCGGACTCGTGCCCGCGCAGCAGGAAGATGGCGTGGTTGATCCAGCGGATCAGCCGACGTCCGGTCAGGTCCGGAGTCCAGCCCGGCCCGCGCCCGCGTCCGTAACGCGCGATCCATTCCCAGAGCCAGCGCTGCGCCGCCGCGCGGGCCTTGGCATCGCCCACGGCGGCGAGGTCGTCGAGCCAGGCGAACCCGTGCATCTCCTGCAGGTAAGCCTCGTTGGGGGCGGCAAGGTCCCAAAGCGCGCCATCGGCGCTTTCCACCAGGTGCCCGGCAAAGAGCACGTTGCCGGCGATCAGTTGCCGTCCGCGCGCGTAGCTGCCGATGGTGCGCGGCTCCGGAGAAGAGACGAATCCTGCATGCCGGGTCTTGCCGCGCGTTGCGCGCGCCGCGTGGAAACGGTTCAGGAAACGCGTCCTGCGCGCGGCGAAACTGCGGGTGTCGGACATGTCGATGGTCTGCCTCTCACGCTCTGCCGGCGTTTGCGGCCGGATGATAGCCGCGGCAGGCGCGCAAGTCACCGCCGAATGTCCCGTGACTTGGATCGCGGGAGATTTCCGCTGTCAGGCGCTCTTGCGCAGGCAGGCGATGTAGAAGCCGTCCATGCCACCGCGATCGGCCCAGTAGTCCGGGCGCAGGCGCAGGCCGCCCTCCGCGCTGCGCCAGGCCGGGTCAATGCCCGGCAGGTCGAGCGCCGCGGGATCGACGCGCATGTCGCTGTGTCGCGCCAGGGCTTCTTCGATCTGCACTTCGCCCTCGTCGGGCAGCAGCGAGCAGGTGCAGAACACGAGACGTCCGCCGGGGGCCAGCAGGCTCCAGGCATGGTCGATCAACTCGGTTTGCAGCGCGATGAGCGCGGCGAAGTCCGATCCGTCCTTGGCAAAGGGCAGGTCCGGGTGACGCCGGATCGTACCGGTGGCCGAACAGGGCGCATCGAGCAGGATCGCGGTCCACTGCCCGGCCATCTTCCTTGCGTCCCGGACGACGACCTCCGCTCTCAGGCCGGTGCGGGCAAGGTTCTCGGTAATCCGGGCGCTGCGCCCCGCACTGTCGTCGACCGCCGTGACGACGGCCCCGGCGGCGGCCAGTTGCAGTGTCTTGCCACCGGGGGCCGCGCAAAGATCGAGCACGGCCTCGCCTTCTTTTGGCGCGAGTACCCGCGACGGCAGCGCCGCAGCAGCATCCTGCACCCACCAGTCCCCGTCCTTGTATCCCGGCATGGCCGAGACCTGCCCCGGTGACGCGATCCTGACCGAGCCTGTGGGCAAGAGGGTGCCGTTGGTTGCCCGCGCCACCGCCTCGGCATCCGTTTTTGCCGACAGATCCAGCGAAGCGCCCGCGAAATGCGCCGCTTCCATGGCCGCGACCGCCTCCGCCTCCCAAGCCTCGACCAGAGGTCCGCGCAGCCATTTCGGCAGTCGCGGGGCGCGCAAGGCCGACCACGCATCGGGCCCCTCGGCTGCGACCTTGCGCAGAACCGCGTTCACGAGTCCTTTCATCCGACCATGCCTGCGGTTGCGTGAAACGATCTCGACCAGCGTACCGACAACGCCATGCGCCGCGCCGCCCTGGCAGAGTTCGACAGTCCCGAGACGCAGGGCGTTGCGCACGGGCAGTGGAGGATACTTCTGCAAATGCTTCTGAAGCAGACGATCGGCGCGTTCGAGCCCACGCAGCGTGTCGAGGGCAAGGCGCTGGGCCCGGGCGCGATCCGCGGGTGACAATGCGTCAAGCGCGCCGGTAGCCTGCAGTTCGGACATCAGCCGCCCCTCGCCCAGAACCTGGTCGAGAAGGTAAAGCGCGCTGCGCCGCGCCGCGATGCCGGTGTCTGCCATGGAAAGCTCCGTGCGTGTCGACGGGTTGTCTGCGCCAGAGCACGCCGTATATCAAGGCCTGACGCAGCAGGACAGCCGCCATGACCGACGACGCCAGAACTCCCGATGAACTTCCGCCCGCCGCTCGACGCGCGCTTGCGGAGGCCGAGGAACGACGCCGAAAGGCGCGCGCTCTGGACCTGCCAACAGAACTCGGTGGACGCGACGGACCGGAGCCGGTCCGCTATGGCGACTGGGAGAAAAAGGGGATCGCGGTCGACTTTTGACCCGGCCCCGCGGCACGGGGGCCAGGGTTTCGGGCCGGGCGTTTACCGCAGAGTGAAATCCGCCGAGCGCCCTGCGCCCTTGTCGGACGTGAACCGGATCCGCGATCCGTCCAGCGCCACTTCCTGGCAGTTGTAGCCCAGATCATCACCGCCCCAGTTCAGCGAACGGCAGAAATATCCGCCCTGCCAGGCCCAGTTTCCGTCCACGTCCCAGGTCGCGCCGCGCCCCGCGATGCTGCCATCCGCGCCGACCTGCAACCGGACCAGCGGACGCGTCAGCACCTTGCCCTGAACGGCGCGCAGAAAGTCGCTCTCGCTCTGGAGCTTGGCGAAATCCGCCGATGCTGCGCCGCCCGACAGGACAAGCGCAATTACTGCAAGAAGTCTGGTCATGGCCTTCCTCCTTCGTTTGTTTCCTGTAGGACCTACGAAGGAACGGGCCGATTGGTTTCAATTTCTTGCCGTCGGGCGCGGAAATCAGCCGGTTTTCAGTCCGAGCACGTCGAGCATGTCATAGGCGCCAGGCGCACGGCCTTGCCCCCAGAGCGCCGCTTTCAGGGCGCCACGGGCAAAGACCCGCCGGTCGGAGGCGACGTGACGCAGCACCAGCCGTTCCTCGGCGGAGGCGAACATCACGTCGTGCTCGCCGATGATGTCGCCGCCGCGAATCGCTGTGAACCCGATGTGTCCGCGTTCGCGCGGGCCCGTGATCCCGTCTCGGCCCCGGTCCGACACGGCGTCGAGGTCAACCCCGCGACCTTCTGCGGCCGCTTCGCCAAGCATCAGGGCGGTCCCCGAAGGTGCGTCGACCTTGCGGTTGTGGTGCGCCTCGATCACCTCGATGTCGAAATCCGCGTCGAGCGCGGCAGCGACCTGTTTCGTGATCTGCACCAGTAGGTTGACGCCGAGGCTCATGTTGCCGGCGCGGATGATCGGCGTCTTCTTCGCCGCCGGATCGAGTTGCGCGATCTCGTCCACCGTCATGCCGGTGGTGCCGATGACATGCACGACCCCGGTTGCGGCCGCAGCCTCGGCGAAGGCGATCGTGGCCCTCGGAGCGGTGAAATCGACCACGGCGCCGGCGACACCGAAGGCTTGCGCAGCGTCATCGGTGACGGTGACACCGTCGCCTGCAGGCCCGAGCAGGCTGCCGAGATCCTTGCCGATCCAGTCATGGCCGGGCCGCTCGACCGCGCCGGCGAGGTGCACGCCCGGTGTCTCGGACACCATCTCGACCAGCATGCGCCCCATGCGGCCGGAGACGCCCGTGACCGCGATCCCCACAGTTTCCGTCATCTCAGCACTCTCCTGCCTGCCCCCGTTGCCGGCCTGCTTAGCGCGGGACGCTGCGCTTGGCAAAGCCGGGATGAGGGCGTAGATGGAGGGCATGACACGCAACCGATCCCATGACGGCGCAGGCCCGTCCCAGCGCCAGCTCCGGGTGGGCGAACTGGTCCGCCGGGCACTGTCCGAGGTTCTCGCGCGCGGCGAGGTGCACGATCCGGAACTGAACCGCCTGTCGATCACCGTGGGCGAGGTGCGCACCTCGCCC
>NZ_JAWQFO010000003.1:222782-424286 GCF_033436665.1 Roseobacter sp. FCG-D35 | reverse complement strand
GGCCCCCCCCCCCCGACCTGCGCGTGGCGACGGCCTTCGTGCTGCCGCTCGGCGGACAAGGTCGCGACGATGTGCTCAAGCTGCTGGCGCGCAACAAGGGCGAGCTGCGGCGCATGGTGTCGAAGCGCCTGGCGCTGAAATTCGCGCCCGACCTGCGCTTCCAGATCGACGAGACCTTCGACCGGATGGACGAGACCCGCGCGATGCTGTCCCAAGACGCCGTGCGGCGCGATACCGGCACGGAATGAGACGGCTGGGGCGCATCGGCGCGCTGGCGCTGGCTGCGCTGGCCTCCTGCGCGGTGGCGCAGGACGGAACACCATGCCGGAGCGAGAATTTCCGGGGCGTCGACTACACGCTTTGCGAAGTCGACGTGGCGCAGGCGGACCTGCGGCTGTTTCTCTACGACGAGAGCGGCGCGCCCTTCGGGCATTTCTCGGCTGTCGACCGGGCGCTTGCGGAGGAAAACACCCGGCTCGTCTTCGGCATGAATGCGGGCATGTTCCACGAGGATCGCGCGCCGGTCGGGCTTTACGTCGAGGACGGGCGCGAGATCCGCGGTCTGGTCGAAGGCGCGAGCCCCGGCAATTTCGGGCTGGTGCCCAATGGCGTCTTCTGCCTGCGCGAAGGCCGCGCCGACGTCATGGAGACGTCGCGCTTTGCCGCCCGCCGCCCCGACTGCCGGTACGCCTCGCAATCCGGACCGATGCTTGTGATCGACGGCGAGCTGCACCCGCGGTTCCTGAAGGACGGCAGCTCGGTCTACGTGCGCAACGGCGTCGGCACCACCTCCGACGGGTCGCGCGCGGTCTTCGTGCTGTCCGAGGCGCCGGTGAACTTTCACCAGTTCGGCTCGTTCTTCCGCGATCACCTGGGGCTGCCGCAGGCGCTCTATTTCGACGGCAACGTCTCGCGGCTGCATGCGCCAGGGTTGGGGCGCAGCGATTTCGGCTTCAGTCTCGGCCCGATCGTCGGTCTGGTCGCACCCGCCGGATCCTGACTTTCCGCCTCCGGCGGGGATATTTTGAAACCAGAGAAGATCCGGGGCTGGGCAAACCGGTGCGGGTGCGCTAAGGGGCGCGCCCGATCAGTCAAGGAGAGGCCGAGGACATGGCACGCAGGCGCAAGGGACGCGACATATCCGGCTGGCTGGTGGTCGACAAGCCTGCCGGCCCGACGTCGACGGCGGTGGTCAACAAGGTGCGCTGGGCGCTCGACGCCAACAAGGCGGGCCATGCCGGTACGCTCGACCCGGAGGCGACCGGCGTGCTGGCGATCGCGCTTGGCGAGGCGACGAAAACCGTGCCTTTCATCACCGATGCGCTGAAGGCATACGTCTTCACCGTGAGGCTGGGAGCGGCGACCAATACCGACGACGCCGAAGGCGAGATCATCGCGACACGTGACCTGCGTCCGGATGACGAGGCGATCAAGCAGGCGCTCGGCGCGTTTGTCGGGGATATCGAGCAGGTGCCGCCGCAGTTCTCGGCGGTAAAGATCGACGGTGAGCGCGCCTACAAGCGCGCGCGGTCGGGCGAGGAGATGGCGCTGGCGGCGCGCCCGCTCTTCGTCGAATCGCTGCTGCTGATCGACCGGCCGGACGCCGATCACGCGGTGCTCGAGATGGTTTGCGGCAAGGGCGGCTATGTGCGCTCGATCGCCCGCGATCTCGGCGCGGCTCTGGGCTGCCATGGCCATGTGACCGAGCTGCGTCGGACCTGGTCGGGCCCCTTCGACGTCGAGGACGGGTTGAGCCTTGCGCGGATCGAGGAGATGGCGCGCACGCCCGGGCTTCACGACTTCGTGCTGCCGCTGGAAACCGGGCTGGCGGATCTGCCGGAGGTGGCGGCCACCGCCGAGGGGGCAGCGCGGCTGCGCAACGGCAATCCCGGCATGGTACTGGCGCAGGGGATCGACTATGGCGAGGAATGCTGGGCGGCCTTCGACGGGCGCGCCGTGGCCGTCGGGCGCTACAAGGCGGGCGAGTTGCACCCCAGCCGGGTCTTCAACACTGGTGGCTGAACCGGGGACGGTCCTGCGTCGGCACGCGGCGGACGGCGTCGCGTCGAGCGCCACCTATTCCGATTGCGGGTCCTACCGCTATGACCTCACCCGGGTCTGGGCCGACGGTGGCACGCGGGTGGGCTTCGTGATGCTGAACCCTTCGACCGCGACCGAGGCGCAGAACGATCCGACCATCGAACGCTGCCAGCGCCGGGCCGTGCGGATGGGATTCGGCGCCTTCCGGGCCTGCAACCTCTTCGCCTGGCGTGCGACCGATCCGGCCGATCTGCGCCGCGCGCAGGCGCCGGTCGGACCCGGGAATGACGCCGCGATCCTGGCCTGTGCCGACTGGGCCGATTTGCTGATCGTCGCCTGGGGCGTGCACGGGGCGCATCGCGCGCGCGGAGCCGAGGTCGCTGCGCGGCTCGGGGCGGCGGGCTACGCGATGCACCATCTCGGGCTGACCCGGAAAGGTCACCCGCGCCATCCGCTCTATCTGCGGTACGACCTGGAGCCGCAGAGCTGGCGCCCAGAAGTGGCCGCGACACGGTAACCGGGCTGCCCGCCGCACGCATGCGGCGGGCAAGGCAAAGAGGGTTTGCCATCGGCGGAGAATCCTCCTATACGCGCGCATCTCCCGGCGAAGAGGCTTTGCCGAGGAGATTGAACGGGCCCGTGCTGGACGACATCCCGGCCGGCGCCGACACCCCAGACCCGAAAGGAGATACCGATGTCGATCACCGCGGAAGAAAAGACCCGCCTGATGAAGGAATACGCCACCAAGGAAGGCGACACCGGTTCGCCGGAAGTCCAGGTGGCCATCCTGAGCTCGCGCATCGCGACGCTGACCGAGCACTTCAAGACCCACAAGAAGGACAACCACGGCCGCCGTGGCCTTCTGAAGATGGTCGCCACGCGCCGCAAACTGCTCGACTACGTGAAGGGCAAGGACGAAGCGCGCTACCAGGACCTGATCAAGCGTCTCGGCCTGCGCCGCTGAACCGGGAGCACCGGTCATGATACGAACGCCTGCAGTTTCTGCGGGCGTTTTTCTTTTTCGGAACAGGGAAATCCGCGCCCTGCCCGGCTGTCGGCCGCGAACGCGAGGGGCAGCGCGGCGCGGTCGTGCGCCGAAGATCGTTTCAGGCCATCAACGGTATCGCGGCGGCTGGCGTCCGGCGGCCAGTCCGGGTGGCATTGGCCCATCGGCGAACGCGTCGGTCTGCCCGCTTCCGGCACATCGCCCCAAGGGCCGCAGCGGGGCAGTCGCGCTCCCTTTCCATTGCGGCAATTCTCCTTTATAGCCGCACAATCTGAAAGCCGGCGCCCGGACTCCAGCGCCCGACAAAGAAGATACCGGAGTCAGGGGGAATTCGCCCCCTATGCAATGGCCCGAGGGGCCTACACAGGAAACGTAGATGTTCAACGTAACGACGAAATCGATGCAGTGGGGCGAAGAAACGCTCACACTGGAAACCGGCAAGGTGGCCCGTCAGGCGGACGGGTCGGTGATTGCCACGGTCGGCGAAACCTCCGTGATGGCGAACGTGACCTTCGCCAAGGCGCCGAAACCCGGTCAGGACTTCTTTCCGCTGACCGTTCACTACCAGGAAAAATACTATGCCGCCGGCAAGGTGCCGGGCGGCTTCTTCAAGCGCGAGGCGCGTCCGACCGAGAAGGAGACGCTGACCGCGCGCCTGATCGACCGTCCGATCCGCCCGCTGTTCGTTCCGGGCTTCAAGAACGAAGTGCTGGTGATGTGCACCGTGCTCAGCCATGACCTCGTCAACGATCCCGACATCGTGGCGATGATCGCGGCCTCGGCGGCCCTGACGATCTCGGGCGCGCCCTTCATGGGCCCGATCGCCGGCTGCCGCGTCGGCTTCGAGGACGGCGAATACGTGCTGAACCCGACCGTCGACGACATGCAGGACCTGCGCCTGAACCCCGAGCAGCGTCTCGACCTCGTCGTGGCCGGCACCAAGGAAGCCGTCATGATGGTCGAATCCGAAGCCTACGAGCTGTCGGAAGCCGAGATGCTGGGCGCGGTGAAGTTCGCGCACGAGCAGATCCAGCCGGTGATCGACCTGATCATCAGCCTCGCCGAAGAAGCCGCCAAGGAGCCGTTCGACTTCCAGCCGGCGGACTACTCGAAGCTTTATGACTCCATCAAGGCGGCGGGCGAGGCGCAGATGCGCGACGCCTTCGCGATCACCGACAAGCAGGAGCGCACCGCAGCGGTGGCCGCGGCCCGCGAGGCGATCGTGGGCGCGCTGAGCGAAGAGCAGGCCGAAGATCCGAACCTCGGATCGGCGATGAAGAAACTCGAAGCCGGCATTCTGCGCGGTGACGTGGTCAAGACCGGCAAGCGGATCGACGGGCGCTCGACGACCGACATCCGTTCGATCGTCTGTGAAACCGGACTGCTGCCGCGCACGCACGGATCGGCGCTGTTCACCCGCGGCGAGACGCAGGGCCTCGTGGTCACCACGCTCGGCACCGGCGACGACGAGCAGTTCATCGACGCGCTGCACGGCAACTTCAAGTCCAACTTCCTGCTGCACTACAACTTCCCGCCCTACTCGGTCGGTGAAGCAGGGCGCGTCGGACCTCCGGGCCGCCGCGAGATCGGCCACGGCAAGCTGGCATGGCGCGCACTGCAGGCGGTTCTGCCGGCGGCGACGGACTTCCCCTACACGATCCGCGTTGTTTCCGAGATCACCGAATCGAACGGTTCGTCCTCGATGGCCTCGGTCTGTGGCGGCTCTCTGTCCATGATGGACGCGGGCGTTCCGCTGAAATCCGCGGTGGCCGGCGTGGCGATGGGCCTGATCCTCGAAGAGGACGGCTCCTACGCGATCCTTTCGGACATCCTCGGTGACGAGGATCACCTCGGCGACATGGACTTCAAGGTCGCCGGTACCGAGAACGGCATCACCTCGCTGCAGATGGACATCAAGGTCGCGGGCATCACGCCCGAGATCATGGAGAAGGCCCTGGCCCAGGCCAAGGACGGCCGGATGCACATCCTCGGAGAGATGGGCAAGGCGCTGACCGGTGCCAACGAGTTCTCGGTCCATGCTCCGCGCATCGAGACGATGACCGTGCCCACCGACAAGATCCGCGAAGTGATCGGCTCGGGCGGCAAGGTGATCCGCGAGATCGTGGAAGTCTCCGGTGCCAAGGTCGACATCAACGACGACGGCGTGATCAAGATCGCTTCGCCGAACGCCGAGGCGATCCAGAAGGCGCATGACATGATCTACTCGATCGTGGCCGAGCCGGAGGAAGGCAAGGTCTACACCGGGACGGTGGTCAAGATCGTCGACTTCGGTGCCTTTGTGAACTTCTTCGGCAAGCGCGACGGCCTCGTGCACGTCAGCCAGATCGAGAACCGCCGCCTGAACCATCCCTCCGACGTCCTGAAAGAGGGCCAGGAAGTGAAGGTCAAGCTGCTCGGCTTCGACGATCGCGGCAAGGTGCGCCTGTCGATGAAGGTCGTCGACCAAGAGACCGGCGAAGAGATCAAGAAGGAAGAAGCCGCGGAGTGATCCGAGCGCCTTCGATCTGACCTGAAAGCCCCGGCCCGCGCCGGGGCTTTCTTTTTTCCGGCTTTCCGCCGGATGTTCAGAATCGATCCCTCCGGCACTCGAAAGACCCGGATACCGCGATTCGCGTTTTTCGTGTATGATCCGGACATTGCAGGTCCAATATCTTTGATCGAAAGGGAAATTGCCGTGTCCGTCACGCTTGATATTCAGCAGCCGCAGCCGCTCGATCTCGTCGGGTCCGAGATCCTCATCGCCGGGAACGCCGTCGCCTTCGAAGGCTCCCTGACCGTCCGGGTCTCTGAAGGACATGACGAATTCGAGTCCTTCATCCAGGTCGGATCGCTGGGCCTGCGCCAGTTCCAGGGGTCAATCGAAATCCCCGAGACCAACAGCTTCCGGCTCAACCGCCTGTTTGTGACCCTTGCAGACGACACCGGCAACGAGAACGGGCCGTCGGTGGTGATTCCGGTGCTCTTCGGGCCGCGCATCCTGCCGGGCTATTCCGGCTGGCAGCCCTACACGGTGCGATCCGGCGACACGCTGACCAAGATCGCGCGGGACCAGTACGGCAACACCGACTTCCAGCCCATCTTCGAAGCCAACCAGCACATCCTGAGCGATCCGAACCTGATCTTTCCCGGCCAGGTCCTGCGCATTCCGCGCAGCGATATCTGACGCTCCGCGCCGCCCGGACGCCTCCGGGCGGACCTTTACAATGACCGTCAGGAAGGTGACGTCTTGTGGACCAGATCACGACAGGCCGAACCATGGACATCTCCGACGCCGAGCGCCGCCTGCTGCGCGAGATCCAGCGCGACGCCTCGCTGTCGCTTGCACAACTGACCGAACGCTGCGGGATGGCCCAAAGCACCGTCTGGCGCCGGCTGCAGGACTTCGAGGCCTCCGGCCTGATCCGGGGGCGTGTCGCCTTGCTTGACCCCGGGCGCGCCGGGTGCAAACTGACGGTTCTCGCTTCGATCTCGCTGACGAACCACGCCGAGCAGACCGTCGCGGCATTCGCGCGGCTGATCGACGGTCATCCGGAGATCGTCGAATGCCTGGTGACCTCGGGCGGTGCCGACTACCAGCTCAAGATCCGTGTTGCCGACGTCGAAGCCTACGAGACGTTCATGTCGCAGGTACTTCTGCGCAGCGCGCATGTGCGTGAGGTGCATTCGAGCTTTGTCCTCAAGGAACTGAAATCGACGACCGAATTGCCGATCTGAGCGCTCAGGGAACGAGGTCGGGGAACTGTTTGCGGAACTTGGCGAGAAACACGCGGTAGGACAGAACCGAGCGCGCGCCTTTCCCGAGGATCTTCGGGGTCGGGAAGTGCCAGGGTTTGCCCGGCCCGTGGTAATGCAGGATTGCAGGCCCGCCGTCGGTCTTCGCCAGCGTCTCCACTCCTGCCCGTTCGATCCAGGTCCGATGGGGCTTAACGCGCCCCCAGCTCGCATTCCACGCCGGATCGAGCGCCGCGATGCGCCCGGCGAAGATCTGGTTGATCCGGTCCTGGTCCACCGTGGAAAACCCGCGCGCGGCCTGCATGTCGGCCATCTCGGCCATCAAGGCGTCATCCGCAACGATGCGTGGGCTGTCGAAGAGCAGCACGCCGGAGTTGACGTAACGCCCCGGCGGGACCTCTCCCATGACGCGCCCCAGACCGTCCAGGCGGTCCTGGCGGCCCTCGGCGGCCCAGCGCGACACCACGTAGTCCGGCACACCGGCCAGAAGGTTCTCTCCGAGGTCGAGCCGCATCAGCGGCGACAGATCGCGCCGCACGAGGATGTCGCCGTCGACATAAAGGAAACGCTCGCCGATCAGGCGTGGCAGGAGCAGCTTGCCCAGCGCGTTCGGCGGAATCGTCTTCTTGGGCGATTGCGCATCCCGCAGCCAGCCCTCGTCGAGAACGTGGACCTCGAGCCTGTGCTGCGGCCAGTGTCCGGCGACGCGCCGCGCAGCGTCGCGGTCCCGCGGGTCAAGCTTCCAGCTGGTGAAGTGCACCTCGACCGGTGCTTTGGCGGCATCGAGCAGCGAGGCCATGGCGACCAGTGTCGGCTTCAGAAAGCCGGCATCGGTCAGAAAGACGATGCGCGTCGGGTCAGCCATCGGTCACCTCCCGGGTCAGTGCAGCATGGCGCACATGCCGGTCCAGCAGGCGCGAGAGGTCGAAGCGGTGCGACCGCAGGTCTTCGTCCCGGACGAAATAGTCGTTGAACAGGAAATTCATCAGGTCGTCACGCGCCTCCGCGTCGAAATCGAGCGCCGCGGGATTCTTCAGAAGCGCCGAGAGTTCGGCAACCGTGCCGGCCGTCTGCGTGCGGCCAATCCCGCTGTAGTAGCTCGCACCCAGCACGATCACCGGCTTGTCGTAGAAGAACGCCTCGAGCCCCATAGCGGAATTGATGGTGATCACCCCGCGCGAGGCCGCCAGCTGGTCGAGCGAGTTTGTGTCCTTGTCGATGACAAGGCGCGCGCCGCGATGCCGCGCGACCAGTGGTTCGAGCGTCCCGCGCGCGTTCGGATGCGGTTTCAGCCGCAGATGCCAGTCTCGTGGCAGTGCCTCGGCCGCCTGCGCCAGGACGGCGACGAAATCGCCAGCATCGGCCACCCAGCCGCCGTCCGGCAGCGGATCGCCGGGCGCGTTCATCTGGAACGGGCAGAACAGGAACGGCCCCTCTCCGGACCAGTCGGCGCGCCGCTCCTGGCCGACGAGCTTGCGCCTTGGCGTCCGCACCGTGAGCGTGTCGCGCAGGCTGCGCCAGTCGATTCGGGGATGCCGCCCGTCCTTGCGCCAGCACCGGAAAAAGGCGGCGTCGCGCGGTATCGAGCTGCGCGCGTTGACGCCCTGCATGTCGATCTGCACCCAGCCCGGCATCGGACCGCCTTCGAAAAAGACCAGCGGAATCCCGGCCGCACGCGCGGCCATCGCGCCGAGTTCGTCCCGGCCCCCCAGCCCGCGCCAGACGTAGAGCAGGTCCACGCCCTCGGTGCGCAGCCTTTCCGCGAACCCGGCGTGTCGCGCCGCTTTGATCAGCGTCTTGAGTCCGCCCTCATTGCCGTTCGCGCGGGCGTCGGCAAGCGACTGCCGCCCGATGCTCGGCGACAGCGCGCCGATGGACACCGATCGCGGCGCCTGACCGTCACACAGGAGCGACCGCATCGCGGTGTCGCAGAAGGTTTCTCCGTTTGCCAGATACGCCGGCTGCCGGAAGCCCGTGGTCACGCGGCAAGCTCCCGGTCTTCGGGAATGCCGAGATCGAGCAGCGCGGAGCTCGCCGAGTGACAGCGCAGCGACACATTCCGTGCGGCGGCCACCTCGGCAAAGGCTTCGAAATGTTCGAGGATGCGGGCGAGCGCCCCGACGATCCCGGACTTGGCGCGCGCCTCTGCGGTCTCGTAGAAGCGCGGCGCATTGGCCGAGGTCAGGTCGACCCCGAGAAATCCGATGCTCCGGGGGTCGGCGGCCAGCGCGATCTGCGCCGCCGAGAATGCCACCGTGCCGGCCGGAACGACGCCGGTCTCGGGATGCAGCGAGACCATTGGACGCTCCTGACCTTCGAAACAGGCGGCAATTTCGGGGTCCTGTAGCGCGCGGCGCGTGCCGTTCAGAGGCTTGACGATGTCATCGATCAGGAAGATGCGCCGTCCCTCGGCCCAGCCGGCATCGAAGCTCAGCAGGGCACGGATGACCGAGGGCGACAGCAGCCACAATTCGATCCGCTCCGCTTCATCGCCGATCATGTCAACGTGACGCCAGACAAAGCGTTCGTCCTCGATCGCCCCGATGCGCACGGTGCCGAAGCGCGGCGCAAGGCTCAGCGCCCCGTTGAGAAGTATCGCGGGACCATCGGCCCAGCGCGTGACATCCGCCTGCCGGACCGACGGCCCCGAGCCGCAGATCAGAACGGGCCGGCCCGCAAGAAATTCGCGCGCCGCTGCCCAGGGCAAAAGCTTTCCCGCCTCCTCGCCCTTCCAGACGATGCGGCCCGGGACGTCGCCCCGGGGCTTGGTCAGTTTCAGGAACGGCCAGACGTCCTGACCGTGCGCGCGCGCCTTGCCGCCGAGCACCTGGAAGCCGTGCTTGACCAGCTTTCGCCGCCAGGGCCGGTCCGAGCGCGCGCGCAACGCTCAGGCCGGAGCCTTGGTGGTGCGCAGGTAGGGCAGGACGGTCTCGAACTCGCCGAACTTGGTCTTGGCGTCCTCGTCCGACACAGCGACCGGAATGATCACGTCGCCGCCGGGCACCCAGTTGGCCGGCGTCGCGACGCCCTTGCCGATCGACATCTGCAGCCCGTCGAGCGCACGCAGCACCTCGGCGAAGTTGCGCCCCACCGTCATCGGATAGGTCATCGAGAGCTTGAGTTGCTTGTCTGGCCCGATGATGAAAACCGAGCGCACCGTGGCGCTGTCGGCGGGCGTGCGCCCGTCGGGCAGGTAGGCATCCGCGGGCAGCATGTCGAAGGCCTTCGACACTTCCAGCCCCGCGTCCCCGATGATCGGGAAATCGGGTGCGACGCCGCCGACCTTCTCGATGTCGGCCTTCCACTTCTTGTGGTCCTCGACCCCGTCGACGGAGACGCCGATCACCTTGGTGCCGCGCTTCTTCCATTCGTCCGAAAGTTGCGCGACCGCGCCGAACTCGGTGGTGCACACCGGCGTGAAATCCTTCGGGTGCGAGAACAGGATCGCCCAGCTGTCGCCGATCCAGTCGTGAAAGCTGATCGGACCCTCGTCGGTCTCGGCGCTGAAGTCCGGAACGGTGTCGTTGATGCGCAAACCCATGGTGTACTCCTCTCATGTGTTGCCGGTCTTTTCCGGCCCTGATTACACCTTAACGCCCGGTCTTTCATCCCCTCTCTTGCCCCGGCCTATGCGCGGTGACAGAGTGCCGCCGAATCGGCCCCCGAGGCCAAAAAAAACAAGGAGTGTGATCCATGCTGGAAAAACGTGACTTCTACATCGGCGGCCAGTGGGTCGCCCCGGCGAAGGCCAACGACTTCGAAGTGATCGACCCTTCGACCGAAGAGACCTGCGCGGTCATCTCGCTGGGCGACACGGCGGATACCGATGCCGCCGTCGCCGCCGCGCGCAAGGCTTTTGACAGCTTTTCGCGGACCTCCAAGGAAGAGCGGCTCGCGCTGCTGGAAAAGATCCTCGACGTTTACAACGCCCGTGCCGAGGACATGGCCAAGGCGATCTCGCTCGAGATGGGCGCGCCGATCGACATGGCGCGTCAACAGCAGGTGACGGCGGGCAGCTGGCACCTCGAGGGCTTCATCGAGGCGTTCCGCGACTTCGAGTTCGAATCCGACTACACCGCGACCGAGCGCAGCATCCGCGAGCCGATCGGCGTTTGCGCCCTCATCACGCCGTGGAACTGGCCAATGAACCAGGTCGTGCTGAAGACAGGTGCTGCACTGGCCGCCGGCTGCACCATGGTCCTGAAACCGTCCGAGATCGCGCCGCTGTCCTCGATGCTTTATGCCGAGATCCTCGACGAGGCGGGCGTTCCGGCCGGGGTCTTCAACCTCGTCAACGGCGACGGTGCGGGCGTCGGCTCGCAGCTGTCGTCGCACCCGGATGTGGACATGGTCAGCTTCACCGGCTCGACCCGCGCCGGTATCGCGATCTCGAAGGCCGCCGCCGACAGCCTCAAGCGCGTGAGCCTCGAGTTGGGCGGCAAGGGTGCCAACATCATCTTCGAGGATGCCGATGAAAAGGCGGTCAAGCGCGGCGCGCTGTCGTGCTTCAACAATTCCGGCCAGTCCTGCAATGCGCCGACCCGGATGCTGGTCCAGCGCGCGCGCTACGACGCCGCCGTCGAGGAAGCCGCCGCAACCGCCGAGAAGATGGCGGTCGGACCGGCCTCCGAGGAAGGCCGTCATATCGGCCCGGTGGTCAGCCAGACCCAGTACGACAAGATCCAGGCGCTGATCGAAACCGGCATGGGCGAGGCGCGTCTCGTCGCCGGCGGACTCGGGCGTCCGGATGGTCTGAACCGCGGCTACTACGTCAAGCCGACGGTCTTTGCCGACGTAAGCAACGACATGACCATCGCGCAGGAAGAGATCTTCGGCCCGGTCCTGTCGATCATCCCCTTCGACAGCGAAGAGGACGCCATCGCCATCGCCAATGACACGCCCTACGGTCTGACCAACTACATCCAGTCCCAGGACGAGGACAAACGCCGTCGTGTCGCGCGTCGCCTGCGCTCGGGCATGGTGCAGACCAACGGTCAGGGCCTTGCCAAGGGCTCGCCCTTCGGCGGCTACAAGCAGTCCGGCAACGGACGCGAGGGCGGCCTTTACGGGCTCGAGGAATTCCTCGAGGTCAAGGCCGTGACAGGCTGGGCGGCCGAGTAATCGCCGCCGCCCGGGCTGCAAAGCCGGTGACATATTCGACACGTTCCGCAGCCCCGGCCAACGCCGGGGCTGCGTGCGTTTCCGCAGGTTCTTGATGCAAGGTTCGGAGGGTAGGGGCGATGATCCGGACGGTTGCTTTGTCATTAAACGGGCTCATTCGGCTTCGAAAAGATGCAGATGTCGCCTAGATTCCATCGTGGAAAGGGAGACGCACAATAAGAGCACCTGCATTGGTTCTTGCCATTTCCCCTATGTCTTTTGCGTCGCTAAGCTGGGCGGAAGAAAGCAGCCCCTGGAAGTTAGGGGAACGCGAGTTGCCGCCGCCGGCACATGTCAGTCCGGAACTCCGCGCGATCCTCGAAAACACGCCGCAGCCCGACGTTGACGCAGCCATTGCGAGGCGCCCGGAGACCCTTGAAGAATGGAGGGCGTTCGCGGCGGAAAGCGACGCCACAGGAGCAGCGCTTGTCTCGAAAGTCAGCGAGGTCGCACATATCGATGTCGCCGAAGATGAGGTCGCGGGGGTCACCGTCTACCGACTGACGCCTCCGGAGATCGCCCCGGAGTATCGGGAGCGGCTCTTTGTTCACGTTCACGGCGGAGCTTTCGTCAAGAACTCCGGTCTTGCCGCGACAAGCGAAGGTCTGTTGATTGCACATTTCCTCAAGATGCGCGTCGTTTCCATCGACTACCGCATGCCGCCCGATCATCCGGCGCCCGCCACGATCGAAGATGTCGTCGCCGTCTGGCAGGCACTGGTGTCCGATCACTCGTCGGACTCGATGGCGCTTGGCGGCACCTCGGCCGGGGCCAACCTGACACTGGCGGCCACGTTGCCCCTGAAGGAGAGGGGAATTGCATTGCCGGGGGCGCTGATGGTCGGAACACCTGCCGCCGATCTTTCCGAAGTGAACGACACCAAGTTCCTGAACGAAGGCGTGGACCGAATGCTGGTCTCGTGGTCGGGCTACGGCGCCGGGGGCGTCGAACTTTGTGTCGGCGATATGGACATCAAAGACCCTCGGGTGTCGCCGATCTTCGGCGACTTCACCGGTTTTCCTCCGGCTTATCTCATCACCGGTACGCGTGACATGCTTCTCAGCGACACGGCGCTCGTTCATCGCAAGCTGCGCCGGGCGGGCGTCATTGCGGACCTACATTTCTACGAAGGGCTGTCACATGCCGATTACCTGACGGCCTGTCCCGCACCTGAAGTCGCAGAGCACCATGCCGAACTCGATCGGTTCCTGAAAGAGCATCTGAACTGACATTTCGCGCATTCATGGACGCCGCGATACCGGCTTCGAAATCAGCTAGCCCACAAGCAATTCACGATGTCGGTTCCGGCACCTTCTCCTCGCTGACCGGCTCGCGATCCAGCCACGCCCGCATCTGGTCCAGCTTCTCCGGCGGCGAAGCATAGCTGCCGCGTTCCTGTGCCAGGCCCGCCCGGTGCATTCCGATGGCCAGAAGGTCGACGAATTCCGGCACGTCGAAATAGGAGGTGTGAATCAGTTCCTTCCACTTCAGGCTCTCGGAGAGCTCGCCGCGCAAGTCCGCCGAGGGCGGCGCGTCGCGCGACATGCCGAGAATCAGTCGCACCTTGTTCAGCGTGGTGATGGCATGCCCGTCGCTGTGTTCGCGCAGCGGGCGTGCCACGATTTCAGGCAGCGGATCGAATGAGCGCTTGAACTCCGGCGGGCTGGGTTCGACCCGGCTGACGGCCTCCTGCACGATGTCGTCGCCCCAGGCACGTTCGCGCATCGAGGCCCAGAGCACCCGGTTCAAGAGCCACGACAGCGGCACGCCGATGGCGCGGAACGTTTTCTTCATCAGCCAGTTGGCGAGCCGGATCGCGTAGTAGAACACCACGAGCGCCAGCAGCATCAGCAGGATCATGTAGACCGTAATCTCGGTCCCCGGACTCAGATCCGCCTCGGTGACCGTCATCGTCTTCGCCGCCCACAGAAGCATGCTGCCACCCTCCTTGCCGGTCAGCGTGTCCTGGATCAGGTAGATACCAACGCCGAACACCACGAGCAGCTGGACCGCGGCCACCACGGGCTGCAGGAAGGTCGAGGGCACGATGGGCACCGACACGTTGCGCACGTTGTAAAGCGCGCTGATCGCCTCGTCCTCGATGTGCCACAGGCCGAGCCACCGCTTGCCGTATTTCTCTTCGACCCGCTGCTTCTGCTTTCGCGTGAACCATGTCCTGTGGCGCCGTTCGATCAGGAAAAGCGCGATGATCGACACGAAACCATAGAGCACCAGCGCCGTCGACAGCGCCTCGAGCACGACCGCCTCTTCCGGCAGCCAGCCGCTGCGGTTCTTCATCGCCCGGTAGGTGGCCGAGATCGCCAGCGCCATGATGCCGCTTGCGAAGATCGTGAGGCCCATGCTGGTGAGACGCTGGAAGATGTAGGGATTGGGCCGGTAGTTCAGGAAGGGCGTACCGACGGTGACCCACTGCTTGAGATGACGCAACTCGCGCCCTTTCCTCTCCGCCTGGATCAGGGCGCTGTAGATCACCGAGCCGCCGTGGCTGTGGCCGACGAGGTAATAGTCGACGCCTTCGTCCTCGTAGCAGAGGATGCGTTCCAAAAGCCCTTTGCCCGCCGCGCGGCGTTGCAGCTCGCTGTTGGGTCCTTCGGTCCACTGGTAGGGTTCGAGGTCGATTGCCTCCGCCTCGAGATCGAGCCGGCGCTTCATCTCCTCTCCGAACCTGCTGCCGTGCTGCCACCAGCGGTCCCCGGTCGCCGTCGTGTCGCCGGCCCCGGTGCCGTGCACGGTGACCAGCTTGGTGCGCCGGGTCCCCGGCGCCTTCCGGGTCGTGTCATCCCGCGCCAGCCCGGGCTGGATCTTGTTCATCTGCCGCCCCCAGCATGACCTGTTGCCGCGGACAACCTCCGTAAACGTGCTTCGCACATGCGATGGAAATCGCCGCCGTCCTGGCAACCATGCCGGGAAATCCCTGCGATTTCCAGCGTTTTCACCCCGGCGTCAGGCACCCGCGTGTCCGCGCCCGGGGCGGCAAGAGCCCCGGGCACGTCACCCGATCCGGTCGGGCGAAGTCACATGCGGCGTCAGCCGTGGACCGCGTCGCGCAGCTGGGCGAAATGCCCGTCCCAGCCCTTGTCGAGGTTCCGCGTCAGCTCAAAGCCCTCGCTTCCCTGCGGCAGGTTCTCGTGGACCAGCGACAGTTGCGTGCCGCCGTCGACCTCCTCCAGCGTCCATTTCACCAGGCTGACCGCGTCGGGCATCATTCCCACGGTGAAAGTGTATTCGAGATAGTCATGCGGCCGCGCCGCGCGCACCTCTCCCCAGATCAGCCGGTCGCCACTGTCGGCACCGTAGAGCGCAAGCGCCTCGCCCGCCCTCAGCGGCGATTTCGGCGCGTGGAACCATTGCGCAAGCCTCTCGGGCTCGGTCAGGAACGCCCAGACCTCCGGCTTCGTGGCCTTGAGGATGATCGTCTTGCGCAGCACGGCGCGGGTCAGTGTCGTCGTCATGTCTTGTCCTTTTCGATTGCTGTCTTGAGAGCCGCCAGCCGGTCGTCCCAGAAGGCGTCGAAGAACCGCAGCCAGTCCTGCACCGGCGCCATCGCTTCGGCGTTCAGCCGGTTCAGGCGTTCGCGGCCGCGCGCCTCGACGGTGATCAGCCCGCCGTCCGAAAGCACGGTCAGATGCTTCTTGATCGCCGCCCGGGTGATGTCGAAGTTCTCCGCCACCTCGGCGATCGTCATCTCCCGTCCGCGCAGCATCACGAGGATGTCGCGCCGCGTCGTATCGGCCAGCGCGCGGAATACGGGCTGTGGGTTGTCCATGCATCGCCTCCTATATGATACCTTTTGGTATCCAATCATATACGATACCAAAAGGTATCACGTCAAGCCCAAAGCAGCATCGACGCAGACCGCGCGCCACGCTCCATCTCTGGTTCGGAAATATCCCCGCCGGAGGCATGAAACCCGCCGGCGCATATGCCGGCGGCGCGGCGGTCAGAACGGTGCCGGAGCGCGCAGCTTCATGGACCGTCCGCCCTGCGGATGCTTGAAGCGCAATTCCTCGGAATGCAGCATCAACCGCGGGAAGTCGCGCGCGGGACCTTCGGAATAGAACGGATCGCCGAGGATCGGATGGCCGATCTCCCGCATGTGCACGCGCAGCTGGTGACTGCGCCCGGTCAGCGGCATCAGGCGCAGACGCGCGGTCCCGCCTTCGGTCTTCAGCAGCCGCCAGTCGGTCCGCGCCGGACGCCCCTGTTCGAAGTCGACCTTCTGCAAGGGCCGGTTCGGCCAGTCGACGATCAGAGGCAGGTCGACGGTGCCGGTCTTCTCCTCCGGCACGCCCCAGACCCGCGCCACGTAGGTCTTCCTGGTCATGCGTTTCTCGAACTGCAGCCCGAGATGCCGCTGCGCATGAGGCGTCAGTGCGAAGATCATCACGCCCGAGGTGTCCCGGTCGAGCCGATGCACCAGCAGCGCGTCGGGAAAGGCCGCCTGTACGCGGGCCAGCAGGCAGTCTGAAAGATGCGCGCCCTTGCCCGGCACCGACAAAAGGCCCGAGGGCTTGTCGACGACCAGCACCTCGGCGTCCTCGTGCAGCACGACCAGTGGGTCCTGTGGCGGGGCATAGTCCGTATCCATGCCTCTCGTTCCCAGATGGCGACGGGCTTTGCAACCCGCAGCGCGGGGCTCAGGCCCGCACCCGCTCCGCTCCCCGGTCGTACATCGGCTTCAAGGATGCCTCCGCCGCAACCCGCACCCCGGCGACGTCGATCTCGTAACGCGAGGCCAGCACGTCGCCGGCGCTTTCGCCGCGGCACGGCACGTAGCCGAGTCCCACGGCACCGCCCAGGGTGTGCCCGTAGGCCCCGGAAGTCAGAAAACCGACGATCTCGCCGTCGCGCAGCACCGGTTCGTTGTGATAGAGCAGCGGCTCGGGATCGGTCAGGCGGAACTGGACCAGGCGACGGTCGAGCCCCGCCTCTTTCTTCGCCAGCACCGCGTCCCGCCCGATGAAGGCGGGCTTTCCGGTCTTCACCGCGAAGCCCAGCCCGGCCTCGAGCACGTGGTCCTCGCAGGTGATGTCATGACCGAAATGCCGGAACCCCTTCTCGATGCGTCCGCAATCCATCATGTGCAGCCCGCAGAGCTTCAGACCCATCCCGGCCCCGGCCTCGGCCAGCGCCTCGAAGACATGGGCCGCCGTGTCGGCGCTGACATAGATCTCCCAGCCAAGCTCGCCGACATAGCTGACACGGTGCGCCCGGGCGAGGCCCATGCCGATCTCGATCTCCTGCATCGTCCCGAACGGGTTCGCCGCGTTGGAGAAATCGTTCGGTGATACGGTCTGCAGCAACGCCCGCGACCGCGGCCCCATAAGCGCCAGCACGCCTTCGCCCGCGGTCACGTCGGTCAGCACCACGTTGTGCGCGCCGACATGCCGCCGCATCCAGGTCTCGTCGGCCAGCCGGGTCGCGGCCGGGGTGACGACGAGATAGGCGGTTTCCGACAGGCGCGTCACGGTGACGTCGGCCTCGATCCCGCCGAGTTCGTTCAGGAATTGCGTGTAGACGATGCGGCCCGCCTCCACGTCCATCTCGTTGCCGCAGAGGTGGTTCAGGAAGGCACAGGCATCGCGCCCCTCGACCCGGATCTTGCCGAAGGACGACATATCGTAAAGCCCGACGTTGCCGCGCACCGCCGCAAGCTCCTCGGCCACGTTGCCGAAGAAGTTCTGCCGCTTCCAGGAATAGGCGTATTCCGGTACCTGGTCCGGACACGCGAACCAGTTCGCGCGTTCCCAGCCCGCAAGTTCCCCCATCACCGCCCCGTGCGCCAGAAGCTGGGTGTGGACCGGCGAGCGCCGGATGCCGCGCGCGGTGGCCTTCTGGCGGTAGGGGTAATGGTCGGCGTAAAGCAACCCAAGCGTTTCCTTTGACCGCTCGAACAGGTAACGCCGGTTGCCCTGGAAGGGCTGCATGCGCGCGATATCGACATCGCCGAGATCGAAGGGCTTTTCGCCGCCCTCCATCCATTGCGCCAGCGCCATGCCGGCGCCGCCCGCGGACTGGATGCCGATCGAGTTGAACCCGGCGGCGACCCAGAAGTTTTCGAGCTCCGGCGCGCGACCGAGGTGGTAGGCATCGTCGGGCGTGAAGCTTTCGGGACCGTTGAAGAAGGTGTGGATGCCCGCCTCGGCCAGCATCGGCATCCGCATCACGGCGCGTTCGAGGATCGGTTCGAAATGGTCGAAATCCTCGGGCAACTGGTCGAACTCGAAGCTTTCCGGAATGCCGTCCATGCCCCAGGGCTTGGCATTGGGCTCGAAGGCGCCGAGCAGCATCTTGCCCGCGTCCTCCTTGTAATAGGCGCATTCGTCCGGCACCCGCAGCACCGGCAACTGACCAAGACCCGGGATCGCCTCGGTCACGATGTAGAAATGTTCGCAGGCATGCAGCGGAACGTTGGCGCCGGCCATGCGCCCGATCTCGTGCCCCCACATGCCGCCGCAGTTGACGACCATCTCGGCGGCGATCTGCCCGGTCTCTTCGCCCCGTTGCCAGTCCACGCCCGTGATCCGCCGCCCGGCACGGCACAGACCCGTCACCTTGACACCTTCTGCCACCAGCGCCCCGTTCTGGCGCGCACCCTTGGCCAGCGCCAGCGCGATGTTCGCGGGATCGCCCTGCCCGTCCTTCTCGAGAAAGACGCCGCCCGTGACGCCGCTCGTGTCGAGATGCGGGTACTTCTCGCGCACCTCGTCGCGCGTGATCTCTTCGACCGCGACGCCGAAGGCGCGGGCCATCGCCGCCTGCCGCCAGATTTCCTCGCGCCGCTCCTCGGTCAGGGCGACGGTGATCGAGCCCACGCGCTTGAACCCCGTGGCGACTCCGGTTTCGGCCTCGAGGCTGCTGTAGAGCTCCTGGCTGTACTTGGCGAGCTTGGTCATGTTGGCCGTCGCGCGCAGCTGCGCGATCAGGCCGGCAGCATGCCAGGTGGTGCCGGAGGTCAGCTGCTTGCGCTCCAGAAGCACGATATCGCGCCACCCGAGTTTTGCGAGGTGATAGGCGACGGAACAGCCGATGACGCCACCGCCGATGATGACGACGCGGGCCTGTTGCGGAAGATCGGACATGGTTTGCGCTTTCAGACGATGGTGTGGCCGCCCGCGCTGAGGCGTCGGGCGATCTCGGCGATATGGGCGGGTCCGATCTCGCAGCAGCCGCCGACAATCGTGGCCCCATGGTCGACCCAGCCCATGACGTGGTCGGCGTAGCGTTCGGGCGTCATGTCGGCGCGATGTTGAAGCGAATCCACCGTCGGCATGTCCTTCTTGAATTCCTCGGCGACCTCGACGAAGCCGTTGGCATAGCCGCCGAACGGCAGGCCAGATTTCGCGATGATCGGCAGACCTGCGCCGATGGCCTCTGGGCGCGAGCAGTTCAGCAGGACGGCTTCGGGGCGATGGGCCTCGATCAGAGCCTGCGCCTCGGACAGCGGCTCTCCGGACCGCAGCCGTGTGCCGTCATGATCTTCGACCGTGAAGGCGATCCAGACCGGCACGCCGTGGCCCGTCCCGCCGCGAAGGGCACCCTCGCCCTCGAGGATCGACGAGACGGTTTCGATCAGCAGCAGATCGCAGCGCGGGGCGAGATGAGCGGCCATGCGCGCGAACCGCGCCGCGGCGACGTCCGCGTCGGGCATGAGATCCGGCCGGTAGGTCGCCAGAAGCGGCCCCATGCAACCCGCGATGCGCCCGCCGCCCGCAGCCTCCCGCGCCGCATCGGCGGCATCGAGCGCGGCGTCGAGAAGATCGTCGACGCGGTCCCCGAGCCCGACGTGGTCGAGCCGGCTTTCATAGACCGCGTAGGTGTTGGTCGAGGCGATGGTCGCACCGGCGTCGAAATAGGCGGCGTGAACCTCGCGCACGAGGTCCGGATGGTCGATCATCACCTGCGTCGACCAGAGCGGCGTGGCGGCATCGCCGCTGCGATGCACAAGTTCCTGGCCGATGGACCCGTCGAGAAGGGCGATCTCGGTCATGCCCTGAGCCTTTCGTTCTTCGGGTCCCAGATCGGGCCGTCGGGCTGAACCACGGCCGGACACTTGCGGCCGAAGATGTCGACCTCGAGTTCGGTGCCCGGCGTCGCCAGGTCGGCGCGCAGCATGCCCAGCGCCACCGAGTGGCCGACGCGGTAGCCCCAAGCGCCGGACGTGGTCTCGCCCACGACCTCGCCGCCGTGCCACAGCGTCGACATGTAGGGCGCATCCTGGTCGCCTGCCTCGACCCGCAGGGCGACAAAGCGTTTCGACGGCCCGCCCTGCCCCTCCGCTTGCAAGGCGGCCTTGCCGGGGAAGTCGGCGGGTTTCTCGAGATCGAGAAACCGGTCGAGCCCGCCTTGCAGCAGCGTGTAATCGGTCGACAGATCGCCTTTCCAGGAACGGTAGCCCTTTTCGATCCGCAGGCTGTTCAGCGCCCACATGCCGAACGGTTTTGCGCCCGCGCCGAGCACGGCGTCATAGATCGCCGGTGCGTCTTCGGTGGCGCAATGCAGCTCCCACCCGAGTTCCCCGGCAAAGGAGACGCGGATCAGGGCGCAGGGTTTCCCGGCGACGTGCGTGTCGTACTGAACCGAAAGCCACGGCAGCGACAGGTCCGCATCCGTCAACGGCCCGAGGACGTCGCGTGCCTTCGGGCCGGTGACCAGCAGGCATTCCACCTCGGCGCTGTGATCGCTCACCGTGACACCCTCGGGCGCAGTGCGGCGCAGAACCTCGGCATCGTGCCACTGCGCGGCGGCGGCGGTGATCAGGCCCACGTCCCCGTCGCCGTGAACGAGGCAGGACATCTCGGTCAGGATGCGCCCACGGCTATCGGGAAAGTAGACCAGCCCGATCCGCCCCTCGGGCGGCAGGCGCGAGGCCGTCAGACTGTCGACATGGTCCCGCGCGCCCGGCCCCTCGACCTTGAGCCGGGTAAAGCCGGAAATCGCGATCACGCCGCAACCGTCGCGCACCGCCTCGCATTCCTCGCGGATACGTTCCTGCCAGGGGCCGGCACGATCCCAGGTCTGTGTCGCCACCTCGGAGGTATCGTCGCCCGGCTGCGCGAACCAGTTGGCGCGCTCCCAGCCGTTGTAGACGCCCATCACCGCGCCTTGCGCAAGCATCCTGTCATGCAGCGGAGAGCGTTTGCGGTCGCGCCCGGCGGGCCAAGTGTGCCACGGGAAATGCATCGCGTATTCGTGGCCGTAGGTCTCGACGGCCTTGGCGACGCAATGATCGGCATCGGTGTAGTCGGTGTAGCGCCGCGGATCGCAGGCCCACATGTCCCATTCCGTCTCGCCCTCGGTCACCCATTCGGCCAGCACCTTGCCCGCACCGCCGCCTTGCGTGATCCCGAAGGTGAAAACGCAGGCCTCGTAGGCATTCGGCACGCCCGGCATCGGCCCGACCAACGGCAAGCCGTCCGGTGCATAGGGGATTGGGCCGTTGATGACCCGGCCCACACCGGCGCTGCCGAGCATCGGCACCCGCGCCATCGCGTCCTCGATGTACCATTCGAGCCGTTCCAGGTCGTCGGGATAAAGCTGAAACGAGAAATCCTCGGGCATCGGGTCGTCCGGCGTGATCCAGTGCGCCTTGCAGTTGCGCTCGTAGGGGCCGAGGTTCAGACCGTACTTGTCCTGCCGCAGGTAGTAGGAGCTGTCGACGTCGCGCAAAAGCGGCACCTTGTGGCCCTGTTCCAGCGTCCAGGCCTTCAGTTCGGGGATCTCCTCGGTCAGGAAATACTGGTGGCTCATCACCGCCATCGGCACGGTGCGTCCGCCGAAGGGTTTGAACCACTCGCCGACGCGCTGCGCATAGTAGCCGGCGGCGTTGACCACCTTCTCGCAGTGAATGTCGCCCTTGTCGGTGTGCACGATCCATTCGCCGTTCTCGCGGCTGACACCGGTGGCCGGGCAGAAGCGTTCGATCCGCGCACCCATCGCGCGCGCACCCTTTGCCAGCGCCTGGGTCAGCTGCGCCGGGTCGATGTCGCCGTCGTCGGGGTCGTAAAGCGCGCCCGCCAGATCGTGAAGTTCGATGAACGGGTAGCGGTCCTTGACGTCGTCGAGGCCGATCACCTCGAGGTCGAGCCCCTGGTAGCGCCCCATCGACTTCGCGCGTTCGAACTCCATCATGCGGTTCGGGCCGTGCGCCAGCCGGATCGAGCCGGTGACGTGGTAATTCATCGGGTAGTCGACCTCTTCGGCGAGCCCCTTGTAGAGGCCCAGCGAGTAGCGCTGCATGTTCATCACCGCCCAGGAGGTCGAGAAGGACGGGCAGTTGCCGGCCGCGTGCCAGGTCGAACCGGCGGTCAGCTCGTTCTTTTCCAGCAGGACGCAGTCGGTCCAGCCCGCCTTGGCGAGGTGGTAGAGCGACGAGACGCCCACCAAGCCACCGCCGATGATGACCACGCGGGCCGTTGTCGGGAAATCACCCATCTTCTCGCGCCTCCTGCCGTATGTCGTCCGAAATCTCGTAGTAGTCGCCCTTGAAGGCGGTGAAGATATGCCGCTCGAGCTTCAGCCCGGTCGGGCCGTCGACCGACCCCAGCGACACGCCGATCTCGTCCTGTCGCGCACCCTGCCAGAACAGGAACGAGCCACAGATGGGACAGAAACCGCGCCTTGCGTACGGAGTGGCCTCGTACCAGCGGACGTCGCCGTCGCTGCGGAATGCGTCATGCGCGACGTTCACAGAGGCCCAGTGATGGCCCGACTGCTTGCGGCACTGGCCGCAATGGCAGGCGGAATTGCCGCGCAGACCGCCCGCCGCCTGCCAGCGCACCGCACCGCAAAGGCAGCTTCCGCTCAGCATCTCAGGCCCGCCCCGCCGGCGCACTCGAGAGGCCGAGCAGGATGCCGTAGACGATGAAGCACAACGCCATGATGCGCCGCACCCAGGTGTTGAAGATGGCCCCCAGCGCCGCACGCCCGATCAGGGCGCCGATGGCCGTGAAGCCGGTGTAGCTCAGGGCCGTGATGGTCAGCGCGGTGGGCAGGATCAGCACCATCTGGTCGCGGATCGGCACGTCGGGTTGCACGAATTGCGAGAAGGCGGCGAGGTAACCCGCGACGCTCTTGGGGTTGATCGTGGCGATCAGGAACGCGCGGACATAGACTGAGTGCGCCGGACGTGGCTCCAGCTGCACCGGTTTCGTCGCATTGCGCCAGCCCCTGATGCCGAGCCAGATCAGCACCGCCGCCCCGGCGAGCTTGGCGGCGAAGAAGGCCGTCGGAGACGCCGCGATCAGCGCCGTGACGCCCAGCGCCGACAGGATCAGGAACAGCGTCGCCTGCGTCAGGATGCCCAGAACACCCACCATCGCACGGCTGAAAGGCAGCGTCATGCCGTTGTTGATGCAGTTGACCGCGTTCGGCCCCGGCGTGGTCACGAAGACGATCCAGAACAGGGCGAAGACGATCCATCCTTCGACGCTCATCAGTAGACCGGCGGCGCGATGACCCAGATCGCCACGGCGGGCGCGTCGTAGGGGTTGGACCATCGGAAGGGTTCGCCGCGGATGCGGAAGCTGTCGCCGGGCTCGATCGTGTGCTGCCTCCCCGAAATATCGAGATCGAGTCTGCCGGACACGAGATAGCCCACTTCCTGCGTCGGGCGCGCGACAGGCTCTGCCAGCGCGCTGCCCGGTGCGAAGGTGGAGTGCACGACCTCGAAATCGTCGGTCAGGTCCGGCGAGAGCAGTTCCTCGACCAACCCTTCGACGGACGAGCCGATCTGCCGCCGGGCCGCATGCCGCACGACGAAGCCGGCCTCGTGCGCCGGGGCCGCGTCGTGGCGGAACAGCATCGACATCGGCACCCCCAGAGCGTCGGCAATCCGGCGCAGGTCCGAGATCGATGGTTCGGACAGGTCCCGCTCAACCTGGCTCAGCCAGCCGACGGAGCGCCCGAGGGTTTCGGAAAGGTCAGCCAGCGTGACCGCACGCGCCTTGCGCAGGGCGCGCAGGTCGGCACCGATGGTATGGGGTCGGGTGGGCAGACTGGCTGTCATGGCGGCGTGAAAACCTCGCTTCTTTTTTCACGCTGACCGACTCGCGTGAAAAATTCCAGCAAAATTTCACAAAATGTCCATCGAGGTCACCGCGGAGCATGCAGGGCACAATGACCAGTTGTAGAGATTCGTCCTGCGGTCAGCCCACGGGATTGCCGGCAAAACACGGGCCTGCAGACCCGGATGCTTGAGACAGACCCGCTACCAGAGCCGAAGCACGCCGATCCCGGCGTAGAACTGGTCGCGCGACAGAGTGACCGGGCTCGCGCCGGCATCCTCGAGCAGGTATGAATAGGCCATCCCGGCGCCCAGCGCCCAGTTCCGGCTGACCGGCTGGATATAGACCGCCAGCAGCCGCGCGTCGCGCCAGCCCGAGCCTGCATCGAAGGCCGGCAACCCGCTCGCAGCGGCCCCGGCGGCGTCAATGCCGAAATAGGTGCTGGTGTAGTCGTCGGAGCCCCAGCTTGCCGCGAGGCCGATGCCGAGGGATGCGTAGTCACCCACCGGCAGGAACCGACGCACGCTGAGGTCCATGACGTAGCCCTCGTGCACGCCGCTGACATCGTGCAGCACCTGCGCCCCGACGCGCCAGTTGTCGCGCGGATCCGTACTTCCCCAGCGGTAGCCGACAAAGCCGCCGAGATCGATGGACATGTCGATCTCGGGCAGTTCCTCGATCCGCTCTTCTTTCGGGTTGAGACGTCCGAACCGCAGGATACCCGCGGGACCCGCCTGCCAGTGCGGATGATCGAGCACGTTGACGGTCAGCAGGTTGGCCTCGAGGCTGACGTAGCGGTTGCCGTAATGCTTGCGCCCGATGGGCACCGCAGCGACCGTGAAATCGTCCGAGCCGATGTAGCGCGGGCCAGCCCCGAAGCCGAAGCCGAAATAGTCGGGTGTCCTCTCGGGCAGCGGAACCGCGGTCTGCGCCATCGCTTGTCCGCCCAGCAGAAGTGCCGCGAGCATTGCCTTGAGCTTCATCCCACGTCCCTCCCGACGGGTACAGCGCGGCGCGCGGAGCCGGATCAGTCGCGTTCGATCGCGATTGCCGTGCCCTCGCCGCCGCCGATGCAGATTGCCGCAATGCCGCGCTTGGCGCCACGTTTTTCCAACGCATTGAGCAGCGTCACCATGATCCGCGCGCCGGAGGCCCCGATCGGGTGGCCCAGCGCACAGGCGCCGCCGTTGACATTTACGATCTCGTGGTCGAGGCCCATCTCGCGCATGAAGGCAAGCGGCACGACCGCGAAGGCTTCGTTGACCTCCCACAGATCCACGCTCTCCTTGCTCCAGCCGATGCGCTCGAGCAGTTTCTGCGCTGCGGGAACCGGCGCCGTCGTGAACAACCCCGGCGCCTGCGCGTGGCTGGCGTGCCCGACGATCCGGGCGCGGGTGTTCAGCCCGTGTGCCCCGGCGGCCGCCTCGGACGCGAGGACCAGCGCCGCGGCCCCGTCGGAGATCGACGACGAATTCGCCGCCGTCACCGTACCGCCCTCGCGGAAGGCCGGCTTGAGGTTTGGGATCTTTTCGGGCCGGGCCGAGGCGGGCTGCTCGTCTGCCACGACTTTGCGTGTTCCGGCGCGCGACGTGATCTCGACGGCGGCGATCTCGCCCTCGAAGGCACCGCTCTCCTGCGCCTTCAGCGCCCGCGACAGAGAGGCCAGTGCATAGTTGTCCTGGATCTCGCGGGTGAACTGGTAGGTCTCGGCGCAATCCTCGGCAAAGGTTCCCATCAGGCGACCCTTGTCGTAGGCATCCTCGAGCCCGTCGAGGAACATATGGTCGATCACCTGTCCATGCCCGATCCGGGCCCCGCCGCGCATCTTGGGCAGCAGGTAGGGTGCGTTGGTCATGCTCTCCATACCGCCCGCCACCATCACGTCGGTCTGACCCAGCGCGATCTGGTCGAAGGCGATCATGGCCGCCTTCATCCCGGAGCCGCACATCTTGTTGAGCGTGGTTGCCGGCACCTCCTCACCGAGCCCCGCCGCAAAGCTTGCCTGCCGCGCCGGAGCCTGGCCCTGTCCCGCGGGCAGGACGCAGCCCATCACCACCTCCTGGACCGGCGCGTCACCGGCCGCGTCGAGCGCGGCGCGGATCGCGGTCCCGCCCAGCGTGGCGGCGGACAGCGGTGCGAAATCGCCCTGAAATCCGCCCATCGGCGTGCGGGCCGCCCCCGCGATGACCACCTTCTGCATGTCAGCTCCCCCTATCGGAATTCAGCGAATGTCAATCATTCCCGCGTACCAGCGATACGATCGCTACGCAGAGAGGTTGATATGGAAATCTCCAGCCGAACGGAAGGGCAGTTGCTGGTCGTCAGCGTGCATGAACCGAGGATTGATGCGGCAGCGGCGATCTCGTTCAAGGATGCCATGCGTCCGCTGCTGAGCGACGGACACCCGTCCGTCGTCGTCGACCTTCAGGAGGTTGGATTCATCGATTCCAGCGGTCTCGGCGCCATCGTCGCGACCTTCAAGTCGCTCGGGCCGGGCCGCTCGATGGCGCTGGCCGGTCTGGCGCCGGCGGTCCAGCAGGTCTTCAGCCTGACGCGCATGGATACGGTGTTCCGGCTTTTCCCGACACTGGACCGGGCGCTCGGCGCGCTCGAGGCGTGATGCTCGGGAACGCCACCGATCCTGGCACCTGCCCGCAGCTCGCGCCATTCGCAGTCTCGGTGCAGGGCGATCTGCTTGCGGTGCGCGAGGCATTGCGGCGCGTTATGGCCGGTCTCGCCCCGCTGCGCCTCGACGTGGAAGAACGCGGAACCGTCGAACTGGTGCTGGCCGAGGTGCTCAACAACGTCGTCGAACATGCCTACCCCGACACCCTCGAAGAGGCGGTCATCGATGTGGCCTGCGATCAGCGGGCCGATGGGCTGCATGTGCTGATCCGCGACCGCGGCAGGCCGATGCAGGGCGAGCAATTGCCGCATATCACGGCCGCGCCTGCCGATCCCGCCGGGCAGGAGATGCCGGAAGGCGGGTTCGGCTGGTGGATCATCGACTCGCTGACCCGCGACCTGCACTACTGCCGCAGCGGCGACGAAAACCGCCTGTCGTTCCGCATCGCGATCCTGCGCTAGCGTGCGCCGCCCCGAGGCCCGAGGGGCGCCCGACGCGCCGCATTTCCCTCAAACCGCCCGTTTGCGATCACATTCTCGCCCGTTTCGCCCTGCAATACTGACCGCGTAGCTTAAGTTGGCTTCCCTCGGCACCGCGTCATTCAGCCCCCACCCAGATCGCGGTGCCGAGGACTACACTCAAGTCGCCCCCCCCAAAAAAAATTGCTCCGGAACCCGCGTGGACATCCCGCGCGCCGTGACTAGAGTGCCCCCGAGTCTGACCGAGGGAGCACCGATGCGCGATTTTCACTTTCCCGGGCGATCGCCCGTCCTGGCCGCCAACGGCATGTGCGCAACCTCGCACCCGCTTGCCGCGCGGACCGCGATCGACGTCCTCGAACGCGGCGGCAACGCGATGGACGCAGCCATCGCGGGCGCCGTCCTGCTGGGGATCTGCGAGCCGCAGATGACCGGGATCGGCGGCGACTGCTTCGTGCTGTGGTCGGAGGGCAGCGGCGACGTCAAGGCGATGAACGGATCGGGCCGCGCTCCCGCGGCACTCGACGCCGCCGAACTGCGCGCGGCGGGCGAAACGACCGTGCCGCCGCTCGGCGCGCATGCGGTCACCGTGCCGGGCGCGATCGACGCCTTCTGCCACCTGGCCGATAACGTCGGCAAACTCGGGCTCGACACGCTGCTGGCACCCGCCATCCGCTATGCCGAGGACGGCGTGCCGGTCGCCGCGCGCGTGGCCTTCGACTGGGCCAAGGACGCACCGTCGCTGCAGGGTGCGGCGCGGGCCGCGTTTCTCGACGCGGGCAACGTGCCGGCGGCGGGCCACCTCTTCCGCGCGCCGGGCCAGGCCGAAGTTCTGCGCCGCGTCGCAAAGGAAGGGCGCGACGGCTTCTACTCCGGTGAGGTCGCCGAGGACATGGTCGAAAGCCTTCGAAAAATGGGCGGGCGCCACACGCTCGAGGATTTCGCCGCGACCGCCTGCAGCCCCGCAGAACCGATCTCGAGAGGCTACAAGGATCTCGATCTTGTCGAGCATCCGCCCAACGGCCAGGGCGCCACGGCGATCCTGATGCTCAACATTCTCGCACAGTTCGACACCGCGTCTCTTGACCCATTGAGCGCGCAGCGGGCGCATCTCGAAGCCGAAGCTGCCAAGCTTGCCTATGACGCGCGCAATCGGTTCATCGCGGATGCCGATCACACCACGCGCACGGATTATATGCTCGACATGGACACCGCGCGCCGGCTGGCCGCGCTGATCGATCCGAAGCGCGCGATGGGCGCCCCCGCCGCGCTGACCGAAGCCGTTCACAAAGACACGATCTACATCACCGTGGTCGACCGCGACGGCATGGCCGTTTCGCTGATCTATTCGATCTACCACGGTTTCGGCTCGGGCATCGCGTCGGACAACTTCGGCATCCTGTTCCAGAACCGCGGCGCGGGCTTCACCCTTGAGGAAGGTCATCCGAACGAGCTGAAGGGCGGCAAACGCCCGATGCACACGATCATCCCCGGCATGCTGCGCAAGGCGGGCCGCCTGATCATGCCGTTCGGCGTGATGGGCGGTGCCTACCAGCCGACGGGACACGCGCGCTTTGCGTCGAACATCGCCGACTTCGGAATGGATCCCCAAACGGCGATCGACGCCCCGCGCGCGTTCTCCGACGCCGGCGATATGAAGGTGGAGCGCGGATATCCGGAGGCCGTGCGTCAAGAACTTGCGGACATGGGCCACGCGGTCAGCGTGCCCGAGACACCGCTGGGCGGTGCGCAGGCGATCCTGATCCGCGACGACGGCATCCTCGAAGGCGCCAGCGATCCGCGCAAGGACGGCTGCGCGTTGGGATACTGACGCCACGGGCGGCGTGGCGCAGGTCCTGCGCCCACCCGCCCGACGCGGCGTCAGTTCAGCTGGAAATGCAGCGGGTAGGACCCGTCTTCGAAGGGGCCGAACAGGTCGTCGATGTCCGGGTGGCCGACGGGTTCGCCGGAGTAGTCAGCGACGAGGTTCTGCTCGGACACGTAGGCCACGTAGTAGCTTTGCTCGTTCTCGGCCAGCAGGTGATAGTAGGGCTGTTCCTTGGCCGGACGGCTGTCCTCGGGGATAGCTTGGTACCACTCCTCGGTATTGGAAAACTCGGGATCGACGTCGAAGATCACACCCCGAAAGGGATGCTTTCGATGACGGACGATCTGCCCGAGGTGATATTTGGCACGAGTTTGCAACATGACGGCTGAGCCCTAAAGCCAGTTTTTAGCGCCTTCAAGGGCCTTCTGTCCAATCCTTGCGGCCTTTGGCGCGGAAACAGTCTGTGAACACCACCCCGGATCGCAGGAGATTAACGCCCTGCGGGAACCCGGTGAATCTTCACACGCCTTCGGACCGGTATGGTGGCGGATCGGGCGAACCCGCCGAGGGTACAAATCCCCGTTCCCACGCGTTGCGATTTGGGCTAAACTTGCAAAAAACAAAACAAAGCGAGAGGCAGATGAGCAGATCTCTTCGCGTGCTGGCAATTGTATTGCTCGTGGCATCCTGCGGCGGCCCCGATACGCCGCCGAACGAGCTCGATGACGCATGCCGTATTGTCAAGCAGCGCCCGCAGTACCTCAAGGCGTTCCGCGCCACCGAAAAGAAATGGGGCGTGCCCGTGCACGTCCAGATGGCCACGATCCACGCTGAAAGCCGGTTCGTCGGCGATGCGCGGACACCGTTCCGGTACACGCTGGGGGTGATCCCGATGGGCCGGCAGTCAAGCGCCTACGGATACGCGCAGGCCCTCGACGGCACCTGGGACCAGTACCGCGAAGAGACCGGCAAGCGCCGCGCCAAGCGGGACCGGATCGACGACGCGACGGACTTCATGGGCTGGTACATGGCCACGACGCGGGCCAAGAACGGCATCCCGCTTCACGACGCGCGGCGACAGTACCTCGCTTACCACGAGGGTCATGCGGGCTATGCCTCGGGCAGCTACAACAAGAAAAGCTGGCTGATGCGGGTCGCGAACAACGTCGACTCGCGGTCGAACATGTACCAGGCGCAGCTCGCGACCTGCTCGCTGCGCCGATAGGCCCGGGGCGGCGGCCTAGCGGTCGCTGCCGCTTGACGACCCGCCGGTGTTGAAAAGCCGGTTCGGCAGCGACCCGCCCAGCTTCAGTTCACCCAGGATCACCGTGGTCTGACCGCCGTTGGCGTCGTTGACCGTCCATTGCCGAAGTTCGACCGGCGCGCCGGTGAAGCTCATCGTGATGTTGCCGTATTCCGGATTGTCGGGATCCTGCGCCGTGACCTGCGTCGCGGTGCCGTCGAAACCGTGACCCGTCACCATTCGCGCGCGCGACAGGTCCACGCGCGGCGCGAGGATGATCGACAGCGGTGTGCGGTGCAGCGGATAGGTTTCGTTCGGGACGTTGGATTTCTTGTCAAAGATCGCGACGGCCTGGTTCCCGGCGACGACCAGCGTCTGGTCGGGCGGGTTGTACTCGAACCGCATCTTTCCGGGGCGCTTGATGTAGACGGTGCCGGTGCTGATCGTGCCGTCGTCGTTGATCTGTGTAAACTCGGACTGCGCGGTGGCGATCCCGTTGAGATAGTTCGAGATCGCGCCAAGCGACAGTTTCTCGGCGGCCGCGGCAGGCAGCGCCGCGAGCGCGAAAATCAGGATGGCAATAGGCAGTTTCATTCGTCGTCCTCGAGGCATTTCCTTTGCCTCTAGATAGGACCGGCGCGCGGGATATGCGATATCACGTCTGCAAAATCGCGCGGGCGGCGAGGCTCCGCCGCCCGGCTGGGCCTGTCAGGCCTGTTCCGGAACCAGGATCTCGCGCTTGCCGACGTGGTTGGCCGCCGAGACGAGACCCTGCTCTTCCATCTGTTCGACGAGGCGCGCGGCCTTGTTGTAGCCGATGGCAAGCTTGCGCTGGATGTAGCTGGTCGAGCACTTGCGGTCCTTGATGACGACCTGCACCGCCTGGTCGTAAAGCGCGTCCTCGCCATCGGTATTGCCGCCGAGGCCCAGCACGGCGTCGATGTCGCTTTCACGGTCATCCGCCGGGCCTTCAACCACGCCGGAGACGTAATCCGGCTCTCCGAAGGCCTTGAGATGGTTGACGACCTCCTCGACCTCTTCGTCCGAAACGAACGGCCCGTGACAGCGCGTGATCTTGGCGCCGCCGGCCATGTAGAGCATGTCGCCCATGCCCAGAAGCTGCTCGGCCCCCATCTCGCCGAGAATCGTGCGCGAATCGATCTTCGAGGTGACCTGGAAGGAAATTCGGGTCGGAAAGTTGGCCTTGATCGTGCCGGTGATGACGTCGACCGACGGGCGCTGCGTGGCCATGATCAGGTGGATTCCGCTGGCCCGCGCCATCTGTGCGAGGCGCTGGATGCAGGCCTCGATCTCCTTGCCGGCGACCATCATCAGGTCGGCCATCTCGTCGACGATCACGACGATGAAGGGCAGCACTTCGGGGACGATCTCCTCGGTCTCGAACACCGGTTCGCCGGTGTCGTCGTCGAACCCGGTCTGAACGGTTCGGCTGAAGGTCTCGTCCTTGGAAAGCGCCTCGCGGACGCGGGTGTTATAGCCCTCGATGTTACGCACGCCCATCTTGGACATCTTGCGATAGCGTTCCTCCATCTCGCCCACGACCCATTTCAGGGCGACGACTGCCTTCTTGGGGTCGGTGACCACCGGCGAAAGCAGATGCGGGATGCCGTCGTAGACGGAAAGTTCCAGCATCTTGGGGTCGATCATGATCATCCGGCAGTCTTCCGGCGTCAGTTTGTAGAGCAGCGACAGGATCATGGTGTTGATGGCGACCGACTTGCCCGAACCGGTGGTCCCGGCGATCAGCAGGTGCGGCATCTTGGCGAGGTTGGCAACCACCGGGTCGCCGCCGATGTCCTTGCCCAGTGCCAGCGGCAGGCGATGGTTGCCATCGCCGAAGTCCCGCGCCGCGAGGATCTCGCGCAGCACGACCTTCTCGCGCGCCTCGTTGGGCAGTTCGATGCCGATCACCGACCGGCCCGGCACGGTCGACACCCGCGCCGAGAGCGCTGCCATCGAGCGCGCGATATCGTCGGCCAGGCCGATCACACGCGAGGCCTTGAGGCCCGGTGCCGGCTCGAGTTCGTACATTGTGACCACCGGGCCGGGACGCACGGCCACGATCTCGCCCTTGACGCCGTAGTCGTCGAGTACGGATTCGAGCATCCGCGCATTCTCTTCCAGCGCTTCGTCCGAGAGCTGCAGGCGCTGGATGCGGTCCGGGTTCTCCAGAAGGTTGAGCGGTGGCAGTTCGAAGGCCGCTTGCTTGTCGTCGAAGGAAAGCGACGGCTGCGCCTCGGACCGCGCACGGCTCGACGGCTGGACCGGTTTGCGCGCCTGCGGCTGCACCACCTTCTTCGGCTCCAGCAGCGGGATCGACGGGGCCGGCGCATCCGCTTCGGGCAGCGGCAGCATCTCCTCTGCCTCGTCCTCCTCGATGACCGCGTCCGACATATTGGGCGCGGCCTGCCGGACCAACGTCAGGGGCGGTTCCTGCCGGGCGGCCCCGGTCAGCGGCGGCTCGACGCGGGCGCGCTGGCTGTCGATGAGCAGCGGGTCGGGTCCGCGGCCGCGTCCCTTGGTCAGCGGCTTGTCCTCGGGTTCGATCACCGGCGCGCCCGAGCGGGCTCGGGTGCGGATCACATCCGCGATCTTGGCGCGGATCCGCTCCTCTCCGGGTCCGTCGGCGACCTCGGCGGTGCTCTCGTACTCGACCAGTTCCGGCTCGGGCATGGTATGAGGGCGCCGGATCAGCCCGGGAACGCGCGCCAGGAACCCGGGCTTCGGCTCGGGCTCGGCGGCGCAGAATTCTGGCATGCTGTCGGAGCCGTGCAATTGGGGTTCGGCCAGCCGCGCGGCCTCGGCGGCGCGGGCGCGGCGCTCGGCATGGCGGTCGCTCATGTTCTTCGCGGCTGTCGCCGCACCACTGATCCCATGCCGCAGCAGGGCCAGAAGCGTGGCATAAGCGAGGATCAGGCTGTGCAGCAGGAATTGCGCGATGCGCTTCAGCTCGGCGCGGGTGAAGCCCAGCACGAAGGCCCCGAAGGCGAGGATGCCCGCCGCCATCGCCACCGACATCAGCTTGACCGTGAGGGTCGAGCCGATCGGCAGCGCGGTCAGCAGCGCGCCCATCACCGTGTCACCGAAAAGCCCGCCCAGACCGAAGCTGTGGGTCTGCATCCAAAGCGTGTCAGGCGTCAGCGTGGCGGCATAGACCGAGCAGAGCGCGATGGCGATGGGGGCAAAGATCAGCCGGCCAATGGCGCGGTCCTCGCCGATATGGAGCGCAAAGCGCAGCCCCCAGGCCAGCAGCACCAGACCGACCGCCCAAGCGCCCCAACCGACGATCATGAAGAGCGGCGCGGCGATCGAGGCACCGGTGCGGCCCATCCAGTTCTGCACCGGCGCGTCGGTGGAAACCATCCAGTTCGGATCGTCGGGCGTGTAGGTGGCGATCATGGCGCAGGTCATACAGCCGAGGGCGATCAGGCCGAGCCCGAGAAGTTCCTTGCCGCGCTTTTCGATGGCTTCCGCCATGTTGCTGTCCAGCAGCGGGTCCCGTCCTCGTGTCTGATATGCCATGCTCTTATCCCTCGTCCTGATCCGCGTAGAGACAGGCGCGGATCGCTTCAAGCCCGCGCTCGGTCTCGTCTTTCGGCGCCACCAGCGCCACCCTGATATAGCCCTTTCCGGGGTTCAGCCCGTCGACCTCGCGGGCAAGATAGCCGCCCGGCAGAACCCGCACCCCGGTTTCGCGCCAGAGCTTCAGTGCTGCCGCCTCGTCATCTTCGACGGGCAACCACAGGAAAAACCCCGCCTGCGGGCTTTCGTACCCGGCCACGTTGCCGAAGACGCGGTCGGCGATCTCGTACTTCTCGGCATAAAGCCTGCGGTTCTCGACCACGTGGGCCTCGTCGTTCCAGACCGCCGCCGCGGCGGCTTGCAGCGGCAGCGGCAACGGGGCCCCGGCGTAGTTGCGCAGCTGCCGGATCTCGCGCATAGCGCCCGGCCCCGAGGCCACGAAGCCGGAGCGCAGCCCCGGCAGGTTCGACCGTTTCGACAGGGAGTGGAAGATCACCACCCGGTCGGGATCGGCGCCGATGTCGCGCGCCACCTCCAGCGCGCCGACCGGGGCGATGTCGCGGTAGATCTCCGAATAGCATTCGTCGGCGAAGATGTAGAAGTCGTGCTTCTCGGCGAGTTCAATCAAGGTGGCCCAGTAGTCGCGGCTGGCCACAGCGCCCTGCGGGTTGGCGGGCGAGCAGATGTAGGCCGCGACCGTCCGGTCGAGCACCTCGGCGGGAAGTCCCGCGAAATCCGGCAGATGCCCGGTCTCGGCCGTGGCTGGCACGAGGACGGGATCGGCGGCACCGGAGAGTGCTGCGATCATGTAGACCTGGTAGAACGGGTTCGGCATCAGCACGACGGGCGTCCTACCGCCCTTGGTCTCGGGGCAGAGCGCCATCACGGCGTTGTAGAGCCCCTCACGCGTGCCGTTGAGTACCATCACCTCGGTATCGGGGTCGAGCGTCACGCCGTAGCGCCGGTCGACGAAACCGGCGATGGCCTGCCGGAGTTCGGGCGCGCCCTCGTTCGGCGGGTAGCTGTTGAAGCCCGTGGCGTTCTCGGCAATCACGTCGGTGACCCACGCCGGAAAGGCGTGTTTCGGCTCTCCGATCGTCATGTGAATCGCCGGACCGCCGCCGTCATGCACGTCAAGCAACGCGCGAAGGCGCGGCCATGCATGCGGCGGAAGGTTCGAGAACCGCTCGGGAAAAAACATACGACTGCCTCAGACCGGGATCGTTCACGCCCCGTTTCGCCCAAGGTAGCCCAGCGCCGCCGCCCGCGTCCAGAAAATCCCGACTGCTTGTCGGCACTTGTGGCATTTCTGACATCTTGACGCGGGCTGAATCGCGCGGTTTCCGGAAGGCCCGGATCAGGCCAGAGCGGCCTCCGCGGCGGCCCCGATGCGCAGCAGCGCCGCTTCCATGTCCGGGGGTGCCATCAGCGTGATCCCGCAGCTCGGCGTCCCGGTCGGAAGGGTCAGCGCACAGAGCCCCATCAGGTTCGCGATCCGTGCGTTGCGCAGCGCCATCAGGTTGGCCGACACATAGTAATCCTCGTCGCTTTCCAGCTTCTCGAGCGTCGGTGGCATGATCGGGTTGGTCGGCAACAGCACGGCATCGAACCCCGCGGTCGCCCGGTCGTAGTCGATGCGCAACGCCTTCAACGACGCCCAGGCGGCGACGAAATCCGGGCCGGAATGGGCATTGCCGATGCGGAACCGTTCGAGGATCTGCGGGAACATCTTCTCGGGATCGGCTTCGATCACGTCGCGCCATAGCCCGTAGGCCTCGGCGGTGTAGACGCAGGCGGAGAGATCCATGGCTCTCGGAAGGCCGTCGAAGCTCAGGCGTTCGATCTGCGCCCCCGCCTCGCCGAGCCTGCTCACCGCGGCCTCGAAGGCAGCGCGCGGCGTGTCGGCGATACCGTCGAAGGTCAGCGTGTCCAGAACGGCGAAGCGTCGCCCCTCGAGTGACGCGCCTTCCAGATCGGAGGGCCCTTCGCCTTCGAGCACGCCGAGCAGCAGCGCCGCATCCTCGACCGTCCGACACAGGGGCCCAACCGTGTCGAGGCTCAGGATCAGCGGCACGACACCTTCGAGCGACAGCCGGCCGGAGGTGGTCTTGAGCCCGACAAGGTCGTTCCAGGCCGCCGGCGTGCGCACCGAACCGCCGGTGTCCGACCCGATGGCAGCGGCTGCGAGGCCGAAGGCGACGGACGCCGCGGCCCCGGAAGAGGACCCGCCCGATACGGCGGCTTCGTCGTTGACGCAAGGCGACGTCGCGGTCGACGGGTTGTAGCCCAGACCGGAGAAGGCCAGCTCGCTCATATGGGTCTTGCCGAGGCACACGAGCCCTGCGGCGGTCGCGTTCGCCAGCACCACCGCATCCGCTTCGGGAACGCGGCCCTCCAGAAGCTTCGAACCCGCCTCGGTCGCGACGCCCGCGGTGTCGAAGAGGTCCTTCCAGCTGACCGGCACGCCGTCGAGCGGCGACAGGCGGCGATTTTCCTTCGCCCGCACGGCGGCGGCCCGGGCCTCCGACAGCGCCCGGTCGCGGGTCACGCGGGCATAGATCCGGTCGCTGAGCCGATGCGCCTCGATGGCGTCGAGATAGGCGGAGGCCAGCGCCACGGGATCGATCTCGCCGCGGCCGATCGCGCGCCCGAGTTCCGCCGCGCTTTTCGTCAACCACTCCTGCATCGTGCCGTCTCCCGGGATTTTCGCGGCACGGTAGCGACGCCGGGGCGCATGGACAATCCCCCGGCCCGGATCATATGCAGGGCCATGAGTTACGACAGCGATATCGTAATCGCCGGGGGCGGTCTGAACGGCATGACACTGGCGCTTGCCTGTGCCGCGGCTGGCCAGAGCGTGACACTCGTGGATGCGCAGATTGCGGCGCGTCAGGCCGAGCCGGAGTTCGACGGCCGGGCCTATGCCCTCGCGCTCACCTCGATGCGGCTGCTCGACGGGCTCGGGTTGCGCGCGGCGATCGAGGACGATGCGCAGCCGATGCTCGAGATCAAGGTGACGGACGGCCGCGCGGGCGAAGGCCCCTCGCCCTTTTTCATGCATTTCGACCATGCCGAGATCGAGGAAGGCCCGATGGGCTACATGGTCGAGGACCGGCACCTGCGCCCCGCCCTTCTGTCGACCGTCGAGAACGCGCCGGGAATCGATCATCTCGACGACACGACCGTCACAGGCCAGAGCGCGGATACGAGCGGGATCACCGTGACATTGTCCTCGGGTGGATCCCTGCGCGCGCGGCTGCTCGTCGGCTGCGACGGACGTGGATCGGGAACGGCGATCCGTGCCGGCATCCAGCGCACCGGATGGGGCTACGGTCAGACAGCGCTGGTCTGCGCGATTGCGCATGCCAAGCCGCATGGCGGCACCGCGCACCAGTTCTTCATGCCCGAAGGTCCGCTGGCGATCCTGCCCCTGAAAGGTGACCGCTCGTCGATCGTCTGGACGCAGGGCACCGAGGCCGCGGCACGGGTCAACGCCCTGCCCGACGCGGCGTACCTTGACGTGCTGCGCCCGCGGTTCGGGGATTTCCTGGGCGAGATATCGCTGGCCGGAGGCCGCTTCAGTTACCCGCTGAGCCTGTCGCTGGCGAACCGGCTTGTTGCCGACCGCGTGGCGCTGGTCGGGGATGCCGCGCACGGGGTCCACCCCATCGCGGGGCAGGGTCTCAACGCCGGGCTGCGCGATATCGCGGCGCTGGCCGAGGTGATCGCCGACGCGACACGGCGCGGCGAGGACGCAGGCGCGCCCGACGTGCTGCGGCGGTACGAGCAATGGCGGCGCTTCGACAACACCGCTTTGGCGCTGGCGACAGACACCTTCAACCGACTGTTTTCGAACGACAATCCGATCCTGCGCGCGGGGCGCGACATCGGCATGGGCATCGTCGGAAACTGGCCCGGACTGCGCCGCGCCTTCATCCGCGAGGCCGCAGGGCTGACCGGCGACCTGCCGCGCCTGATGCAGGGCCTGCCGCTCTGATCAGTCGAGCACCCGCGCCTCGTGTTCCAGCATCACCGGGATACCGTTGCGGATCGGGTAGGCGAGGTTGGCCGCCTTCGAGACCAGTTCCTGCCGCTCGGCATCGTAGTGCAGCGTGGTCTGGGTGCGCGGGCAGACCAGCGCTTCGAGCATGCGCCGGTCGAAGGTGACCTCGGTCCCGCTCACTGCATGACCTCGCTCGCGTCGCCGCCACGCAGCGCATATTCGATCAGGGTCACCAAAGTCTCGCGGCGCGTCGCCAGCGACGGCGCCTCGAGCAGCGCTTGTTTGTCCTCGGGTTCGAAATCCAGCATCATCGACAGCGAGTTGACCAGCAACTCGTCCTCGGCCTGCTTCAGCGTGTCCCAGTCTGCGGTTAGCTTGCGCGCGTCGAAGTACCGCCCGATCAGGTTCATGAAGGGATCGCGCGAAAAGCCCGCGTCATGCTCTTCCGCGCCGAGATCCCGGTCGAACCCGCTCCAGTTCACGGTGCAGCGCCGGTAGGGCGCGAAGCCCTCGATCTCCTCGACGATCCGAAAGCGCGAGATACCCGCCAGCGTGATCAGGTAGCGCCCGTCCTCGGTCTCGGAAAATTGCGTGACCCGCCCGGCGCAACCGATGCTGTGCAGAGACTTGCCCGCGCGTCCGGGAACCGGGTTTGGCTGGACCATGCCGATCAGCCGGGTGCGGGTCTTCAGCGCGTCCTCGAGCATCTGCAGGTAGCGCGGTTCGAAGATGTGCAGCGGAAGCCGTGACCGTGGCAGAAGCAGCGCCCCGGGAAGGGGAAATACCGGGATCGTCTCGGGGAGCTCTGCCGCGGTGACCATGACTTCGAAGTTAGCCCGCGACACGGTTCAGGCAAATATCATCGAACTCAATTTGCGGCGGCCATTCAGCATCACCGGATCGTTCGGTTTCATCGCCTCGAAAATGGTAAAAAGCTGCGTCTTCGCGGCCCCGTCGTTCCATTCGCGATCCCGCCGGAAGAGCTCGAGCAGCTCGTCTACCGCCGCCTCGGCGTCGCCCTTGGCATGCAGTGCCTGCGCAAGGTCGAAGCGTGCCTGGTGGTCGTCGGGCTTTGCCTCGACCGCAGCCCGCAGTTCGGCCACCGGACCCGCGTTCTCGGCCTGCCGGGCGAGCTGCAGCTGCGCATGCGCGGCGTCGAGTTCGGGCGACTTGGAAATCTCGGCCGGCGCCCCGTTCAGGATCGCCTCGGCCTGGTCGAGTTCGCCCATCGCGATATGCGCGCGCACCAGACCGCCGTAGGCGGCCGCGTTGTTCGGCTCTTCCCCGAGGATCGCGGCAAAGGTCTGGGCCGCGTCGGTCGCCGCCCCTTCGGACAGCATCTCTTCGGCCGCCGCGATCGCCTCGGCCAGGGCTTCACCCGGCGCCTCGCCGCCACCGGCGCTGACGACACGGTCGACAAAGGCTTTGATCTCGGATTCGGGCACTGCGCCCTGGAAACCGTCGACCGGCTGGCCCTTGTGGAAGGCGTAAACGGTCGGGATCGACTGGATGCGCAGCTGGCCTGCGATCATCTGCGCCTCGTCGACGTTCACCTTGACCATCTTCACAGCGCCCTTGGCGGCGCGCACGGCAGCTTCGAGCTGCGGCCCGAGCGTCTTGCAGGGGCCGCACCACGGGGCCCAGAAATCGACGATGACCGGCGTGGTCTGCGAGGCGTCGACGACATCCGCCATGAACGTCGCTTCGCTGCTGTCCTTGATCAGATCGTCCGCCGTCGGCGCGGCTCCGAGATTGAGGTCGACCATGTCACTATCCTTCGCGTTGAGCGTTTCGGGCCTTATATGTGCGCATGCGCGCCGGATTCAAAGGTCAAATGTCGCAAACACCGGGGCGTGGTCGCTGGGCTGCTCCCAGCCTCGCGCCGCGCGCAGGATCCGGCTCGAATGGGCGGCGTTGGCGATGTCGGGCGAGGCCCAGACATGGTCCAGCCGCCGGCCCTTGTCGGCGGCGTCCCAGTCCTTGGCGCGGTAGGACCACCAGCTGTAAAGCTGCCCCTCGGGGATATCCTTGCGGGTCACGTCGACCCAGTTGCCGGCATCCTGCGCCGCGCCGAGATGCTCGACCTCGACCGGCGTGTGGCTGACGATCTTCAGAAGCGCCTTGTGGTTCCAGACGTCGTCCTCGCGCGGGGCGATGTTGAGATCGCCGACGAGGATGGATTTCTCGGGTTTCTCAGCATGGAACCAGTCGCGCATCTCGGTCAGATAGTCGAGTTTCTGGCCGAACTTCAGGTTCACCTCGCGGTCCGGCACGTCGCCCCCGGCAGGCACGTAGAAGTTGTGCACCGTCACGCCGTTCTCGAGCCGTGCTGCGACATGCCGTGCATGGCCCAGTTGCGCGAAGTCGCGTTCGCCGACATCCTCGATCGGCAGCTTCGACAGGATCGCGACACCGTTGTAGCCCTTCTGGCCGCGCGCCACCGCGTAGCGGTATCCCGCCGCGGCAAAGGCATCGAGCGGCATCTTCTCCACCGGGCTTTTGCATTCCTGCAGGCAAAGCACGTCGGGCGCGGTCTCGGCCAGCAGCCGCAGAACGATTGGCGCGCGCAGGCGCACCGAGTTGATGTTCCAGGTGGCAAGCGAAAAGGGCATCGACGGTCTCCGTTGGTGGTGCGGCGGACCCTATCGCGGCCCGCCCGGAGGTTCCATGCCCGATCCCGTCAGATCCCGTTCGGAGCGAGGAGCACCTTGCCGTCGCGCTCTCCGGCCCAGGAATGACGTGCCGCCTCGGCGATCTGGTCGAGCGTGAAATGCCGGTCGATCGGGGCGTGCAGCGTGCCTTTCAGCACAGCACCCGTGAGGGCGGTATAAAGCTCTTTCTGCGCCGCGCGGCTCGCGGACTCGAACCACTTGACCAGCCAGAACCCGCGCAAGTGCAGGTCGCGGAAGATCATCTTGCCGGCATCCACCGCGCAAGGCTGGTTCGACATGCCGCCATAGCTGACCAGCGTGCCGCCCGGGGCCAGCGTATCGCCGAGCCGGGCGAAGGTGTCACCCGCAACCGCGTCGAGAGCCAGTTTCATCTCGGCGCCCGTCGCTTCGCGCACGCGCTCAGCCAGGTCGGGACCATCAACCAGCACGGTTTCCGCGCCAAGCTTTTCAAGGCTCGGGATCGCGCTCTCGCGGCGCACCACGTTGAGCACGTTTATTCCGCGCGCCTCGGCAAGCTGCACAAGATAGCTGCCGACCGCGGAATTGGCGGCGGACTGGATCACCCAATCACCCTCGGCAAGATCGACGAACTCGGTCAGCAGAAGCTGCGCGGTCGCCGGATTCACCGTGAGCATCGAAAGCTGGTCGAGGTCGCCCTCCGGCAGTGGGACCAGCGTGGCGATGTCGCAGACCATCTCGGTCATCCATGTGCCGCGTCCGGGCGGCAGCAGGACAAGCTGCCCGGTCTCGATCCCGTCGCCGTTCACTTCCGACACGCGACCAAGCCCCTCGTTGCCCGGGATCGCCGGCAAGGGCGGCTTGATGCCGTAGTTGCCCGAGACCTGGATCAGGTCCGAGGGATTGATCGGGGCGCGCAGCACCGACACCCGGGCCTGCCCGTCTGCGAGGACCGGAGCGTCTTCCTCGACAAGCTTCAGCACCTCGACCGGGTTTCCGAACTCTTCGTAGATCACCTTCTGCATCGGCCTGTCCTTTCCTCGCTTGCGGTTGGATCAGAGGTAGTGACCTCTAAGTCACCCTGCCATGCGCCTTACGCGCGGTCAGGACAAAAAAAGACCGGGCACAAGGCCCGGTCCAGTCCAACAGGGAGGTGCATGCCATGACCCGGGCATGCGCGGGAACTGGTTCGGTCGCTCGTCAACCGGAGTCCAAGTGGCTCGATACACTCATAACGGGATATTCGTTAACCTGGGCTTGAACGTCAAGCCATCAGACGATAGCCGCCGGATTCGGTCACAAGAAGGCGCGCATTTGACGGATCCGGTTCTATTTTCTGACGAAGCCGGTAGATGTGCGTCTCGAGTGTATGGGTCGTGACGCCGGCATTATAGCCCCAGACCTCGTGCAAGAGCACGTCGCGCGGCACCACCGCATCGGTCGAGCGATAGAGGAACTTCAGGATATTGGTCTCTTTCTCGGTCAGGCGCACCTTCTTCTCGTCTTCGGTGATCAGCATCTTCATCGACGGCTTGAAGGTGTAGTGGCCGAGCTGGAACACGGCGTCCTCGGACTGCTCGTGCTGGCGCAGCTGCGCGCGAATCCGTGCCAGCAGCACCGGAAACTTGAACGGCTTGGTCACGTAGTCGTTGGCCCCGGCGTCGAGGCCGAGGATGGTATCGGCATCGCTGTCATGGCCTGTCAGCATAACGATCGGGCTTTTCACGCCCTGCTTTCGCATCAGCTTGCACAGCTCGCGCCCGTCGGTGTCGGGCAATCCGACGTCGAGAATGACCAGATCGTAAAGCGCCTCACGGGCCTTTGCCATCGCGTCCGCGCCGTTCCCGGCCTCGTAGACGTCGAAATCCTCAGTCATGATGAGCTGCTCGCTCAGAGCCTCGCGGAGGTCCTCGTCATCGTCGACCAGAAGTATCTTCTTCAACTGTGCCATGCCAATTCCTCGCGTCGTTTCGGGACACATGTGGCCGGATCACGATGGCGGCAAGGAAGGCGTCGGAAAAATCACGGGCTCGTGTTGCGTGAACCGGCAAATGTTTCATTCTATGTCGATCTGGCCTAGATGGGCTGAAAACCTCGGATCGCCGCATCATGACACTTTCACCCGACAGCACCGAACGGATCGCACGTGCACGCGCAGACATGCGGATGGGCTTGCCCGTGGTGCTGGACGGCGAGGACGGCACTGGAAGCCTCGTGCTGGCAGCGGAAACGGTCTCGGACGCGCGGCTCGGGGACGTCCTTACAGTCGGTCAGATACCTGTGATCGCGATCACCGCGCGGCGGGCGCAGACGCTGAAGGCGATGATCTATGATGGCGATCTCGCGCGGGTCCGGATACCGCCGGACGCAACGGGGCGCTGGGTGCGCGCGTTGGCCGACCCGGCGGACGACCTGCGCGTGCCACTCAAGGGACCGCTGACCTGTGACCGCGGCGGCGATGTCTCGGCGCACCGTGTGGCGATCCTTCTGGCCAAGGCGGCGCGCCTGCTGCCGGCCGCGATCGTCGTGCCGGTGCCGGATGCGGCGGGATTTGCGGCGGCCAACGATCTCACGCGGATCGCGCTTGGCGACGCGGCCTCGCAATTCGGTGTGGCAAGCCCGTTGCACGCAGTCGTCAACGCGCGTCTGCCGATGGAAGTCTCGGAAAGCGGGCGGCTTCACGTCTTTCGTCCCGAAGACGGCGGCGAAGAGCATTACGCCGTTGAGATCGGCACGCCGGACCGGCAGGCGCCGGTGCTGGTACGGCTGCATTCGGCCTGTTTTACCGGCGACCTGATGGGCTCGCTGAAATGCGACTGTGGCCCGCAACTGCGCGCGGCGCTGGCACAGATGGGCCAAGAAGGTTCCGGCATCCTGCTTTACATGAACCAGGAGGGGCGCGGCATCGGATTGGCCAACAAGATGCGGGCCTATTCCTTGCAGGACCAAGGCTTCGACACCGTCGACGCCAATCACCGCCTCGGCTTCGAGGATGACGAGCGCGACTTTCGCCTGGCAGCACAGATCCTGACGCGGCTCGGGGTCTCGCAGGTGCGTCTGCTGACGAACAACCCCGCGAAGGTCGCTATGATGGACACCTGTGGCATCACCGTTGACAAGCGGGTGCCGCTCCGGGTCGGCGAGAACAGCCATAACGCGGCCTACCTTGCCACGAAGGCGGCGAAGTCGGGGCACTTGCTGTGACGACCGGGCCGGGTTTCGGCCCGCACGACCTCGTGCTGACCCCCCGCGGGTTGCGGTTTGGCGGTGTCTGTTTTCCCTGTACCATCGGGCGCGGCGGCGTGATCGGCACGAAGGCCGAAGGCGATGGCGCGACGCCGCGCGGCACGTATCGGATCGTCGGGATGCTCTACCGGGCGGACCGGATCGCGCCACCTGCGCCCTGGGCCCGGCCGATCGGCCCGCGAGACCTGTGGTCGGACGACCCCGAGGATCCAAGCTACAACCACCTCGTCCAAAGCCCGCATGCGTTCAGCCACGAAGCGCTGCGGCGTGCAGATCCCCTCTATGACCTCGTATTTCTGACGGACTGGAACTGGCCCGATGCCGTGCCCGGCAAGGGGTCGGCGATCTTTCTGCACCAGCAGCGCCGGCCGGGCTATCCGACGGAAGGGTGCATTGCGCTTCGCCGGCGTGACCTGCACCGGATCGCGCGTGCCATCGTGCCCGGCACACGACTTTTCGTGCGCTAAAGCTGCGGCGTCAGCCTTGTGTCCGTTCTCCGAAAATCGCGGAGCCGACTCTGACATGTGTGGCGCCGAGCGCTATCGCGCGCTCGAAATCGCCGCTCATGCCCATGCTGAGGCCCGCAAGCCCGTTGCGCGCGGCGATCTTGGCGAGCAGGGCGAAATGCAGCGATGGCTCTTCTTCGAGCGGCGGAATGCACATCAGGCCGCGGATCGGCAGGTCGAGCGCGCGGCAGTCCTCGATGAAGCTGTCGGCATCCGCGGGTAGGACGCCCGCTTTCTGCGGTTCCTCGCCGGTGTTGACCTGCACGAAAAGCTCCGGACACGCGCCGGTTTCCTGCGCAAGCCGCGCGAAGGTATTGGCGAGCTTCGGGCGGTCGAGCGAGTGGATCGATTGGAACAGCTCGAAGGCCGTCCGGGCCTTGTTGGTCTGCAGCGGGCCGATCAGGTGCAAGTCGATCCCGTCGAACCGCTCGCGGAAATCCGGCCATTTTCCCGCGGCTTCCTGCACGCGATTCTCGCCGAAGACGCGGTGTCCTTCGCCAAGCACCGCCTCAACGCGCGCGTCGGGCTGAACCTTGGACACAGCGATGAGCGTGACGGAACCCGCATCGCGCCCTGCTGACGCCTCGGCCTTCGCGATGCGCTCGGTTATCTCTGCAAGTCCCACGCAACCTGTCTCCCGGTGATCTTATCCGGGCAGGTAAACGCAGACCCCCACAAATGAAAAGGGCGGACCCGAAGGCCCGCCCGAATTCAGATCGACTGGTTCGACTTAGAAGTCGAAGCGCACACCGAGGTCTGCGATGGTGGTGTCGTCCGACTGGCCCACACCGCCGCGCAGGAATGCGCCGCCGCCGAGGTTGTGCTTGAAGCCGATACCGTAGGCTTCGTCGCTGTCGTCGTCACCGTCGCCGTAGGCGAGCTGGATCGAGGTGGCTGCGCCGATTTCGATATCTGCCGACAGACCGTAGGAGTCGTCGTCGATGTCGCTGTTGGCGTAGAAGCCGACCAGGTCGAAGGTGCCGAAGTCGTAGTTGCCGGTCAGGACCCAGAGGTCGTCGTCAACTTCGGAGTTGGCGTAGCCCAGAGCGACACCGAAGTTCGCGCCGGTGTAGGCAACGTGGAACGATGCTTCCTCGTCGTCGACCGCGTCGTCCGAGTAGGAGCCGGCGATTGCGAAGGCGCCGAAGGCGTAGCGTGCGTACACGGCGTTCTTCTGGCCGGTGCCGGTGGAGCTGTAGCCGTCGAAGCCGAAGTCCTGGCCGTTGTACTGGCCGAGGAAGTCGGTCAGACCGATTTCATAGCCGTAGTAGTTCGGCATGTTGTCGATGGCGCCGGCGATGTTGCCGAGGTCCATGCGCAGGCCGCCGGCCGATGCCGAGAAACGTGCGCCGTTCAGGCCTGCGGTGTCACCGTCGTCAGCCTGCATACGAACACGGGCTTCGAGCTTAACGCCACCGTCGGTTTCGGTGATGACGTCGATGTTCAGGCGGAAGCGCGTGTCAAGGAAGGTCTCTTCCTCGGTGAAGATCGGGTCGCCGTTGGCGTCCACTTCACCGGTGTCGACGAGACGGTCTTCTTCGTACTTCACACCGAAGCGCTGGTAGCCGCTGAAGGAGACTTCGGCGGCAGCTACGCCGGCGGTCAGGACCAGTGCCGTAGTAGCGAGGAGGAGATTTTTCATGCGTGTTCCCTCGAGTTAAAATCTAACACCAGACTGGAGAATCCAACCCTGATATGGGCTGCATATGCCGCCTTCGCGTTCATCAACACAAGGATTGTGTCCGGAGCCTCGGGAAAATGCACTTCGATGGTGCAGCTTTGCCACACCCGATTTGACGCCGCCCAAACCGGCCCGCAAATGCCCGGCTGGGCGCAGCGTGGAGAATGAACTTGCCCGCATTTGCCCCATTGTTTATGGCTCTTTGCAGTTACAAAGAGGGTCGAGCGGATGAAACCCAACAAAGCATTGCGCCTGTGGCTGGTGCCGGCGTCACTGCTGGCGCTCGCGGCCTGCGGACAGGGCGGAAACCCACCCGAGGCCGGACCCTTCCCGTCCGAGACAACCGGTCCGGAACGCGACGAGGCGCGCGCCGAGGGCAACACGATCTGGGATCTGTTCAACCGGCCCGATCACGAGACCCAGGTCCAGGTTAACCGGTACCTGTGGTCGGCCTCGCTTGAGGTGCTCGATTTCCTGCCCGTGCAGACCGTCGATCCCTTCACCGGGGTGATCGTCACCGGCTTCGGCACCCCGCCGGGCGGAGGGCGCAGCTACCGCGCCACGGTGCTGATCAGCGACCCGGCGCTCGACGCGCGGTCTTTGAACGTTTCGCTGCAGACCAGCGGCGGCGGTTCGGCCGATGCCGCAACCGTGCGCGCGGTGGAGGATGCGATCCTAAACCGGGCGCGGCAGCTACGGATCCGGGACAACCGGCTCTAGTTCGCCCGACCCGCGACGGCCAGAAGGATACCGGCGCCGGGCCTCCGTGCAGGACACGGTGCCCGGCGTTTCATTTGAGACGAAGACGAAGGACGCAGGATGCAGCGTTACACACCCGCAGAGATCGAAGCGCGCTGGCAGGATGCCTGGGAGAAGAAGTCGGTCTTCAAGGCGGTGCGGAGCGAAGACAAGCCCAAGTACTACGTGCTGGAGATGTTCCCCTACCCGTCGGGCCGCATCCACATGGGGCATGTGCGCAATTACACGATGGGCGATGTGATCGCGCGCCACAAGCTCGCCACCGGTCATAACGTGCTGCACCCGATGGGCTGGGACGCCTTCGGCATGCCGGCCGAGAATGCCGCGATGGCGATCGGCGGCCACCCCAAGGACTGGACCTACGGCAACATCGACGACATGCGCGCGCAGATGAAGCCGCTTGGACTCTCGATCGATTGGAGTCGCGAGTTCGCGACCTGCGATCCGGAATACTACGGGCAGCAGCAGGCGCTGTTCCTCGACATGCTGAAGGCCGGCCTGGTCTACCGCAAGGAAGCGGTGGTGAACTGGGACCCGGTGGATATGACCGTGCTCGCCAACGAGCAGGTGATCGACGGCAAGGGCTGGCGCTCGGGCGCCGAGGTCGAACGGCGCGCGCTCACCCAGTGGTTCTTCAAGATCTCGGATTTCTCCGAGGAACTGCTCGAGGCGCTCGACGGGCTCGAGAACTGGCCTGCCAAGGTGCGCCTGATGCAGGAAAACTGGATCGGCAAATCGCGCGGGCTGCAATTCGCCTTCTCCACGGTCGACGCGCCGGACGGGCACGACCGGATCGAGGTCTACACGACAAGGCCCGACACGCTGATGGGCGCCTCATTCGTCGGCATCTCGCCCGATCACCCGCTGGCCAAGGTGCTCGAGCGCGAGAATCCGCAGATCGCCGCCTTCTGCGCCGAATGTCGCAGGGGCGGAACCACCGAGGAGGCCATCGAGAAGGCCGAGAAACTCGGGTTCGACACCGGTATCAAGGTCCGCCATCCTTTCGACACGGCGCACGAAATGCCGGTCTACATCGCGAACTTCATCCTGATGGATTACGGAACCGGTGCCATCTTCGGCTGTCCGGCACACGACCAGCGCGATTTCGAGTTCGCCACCAAGTACGATCTGCCGATCATCTCCACCTACCTTCCGTCGGAAGACGCCGACGAAGCGCTTGCCGCGGCATACGTGCCGCCCAAGACCGAAAAGGTGTTCTACAACAGGGGCTTCGCAGGCGAGCAATGGCAGACGGGTTTCGAGGGGATCGAGACCGCCATCGATTTCTGCGAGGCCAATGGCGTCGGTCAGGGCGTCACCAAGTACCGCCTGCGCGATTGGGGCCTCTCGCGCCAGCGCTACTGGGGTTGCCCGATCCCGGTGGTGCATTGCGAGACCTGCGGCGTGGTGCCCGAGAACAAGGAGAACCTGCCCGTCGAACTGCCCTACGACGTCAGCTTCGACACCCCCGGAAACCCGCTCGACCGGCACGCGACCTGGCGCGATACAACCTGTCCCTCCTGCGGCGGCAAGGCGTTGCGCGAGACCGACACGATGGACACCTTCGTCGATTCCTCGTGGTATTTCGCGCGCTTCACAGCACCCCGGGCCGGAACGCCGACCGAGGCCGAGGACGTGGCCTACTGGATGAACGTCGACCAGTACATCGGCGGCATCGAGCACGCGATCCTGCACCTGCTCTACTCGCGCTTCTTCGCCCGCGCGATGCACATCACCGGGCACCTGCCGAAATCGGCCATCGAGCCCTTCGATGCGCTGTTCACGCAGGGCATGGTCACGCACGAGATCTACCAGACCCGCGATGCCAAGGGCCGCCCGGTCTATCACCTGCCCGAGGACGTGACCGACGGCAGGCTCGCCGACGGCACCGAGGTCGAGATCATCCGCTCTGCCAAGATGTCGAAGTCGAAAAAGAACGTCGTCGATCCGGTCAACATCATCGGGGCCTATGGCGCGGACACCGCGCGCTGGTTCGTGCTGTCCGACAGCCCGCCCGAGCGCGACGTGGAATGGACCGCCTCCGGGGCCGAGGCCGCCTACAAGCACCTCGCGCGGGTCTGGTCGCTGGCCGAGCGTATTGGTGGGATGGAAGGCGCAGGGGAGGGCGACGACGATCTGCTGCGCGCCATGCACCGGACCATCCACGACGTGACGCTCGGAGTGGAAAGTTTCGGCTTCAACGCCGCCATCGCCAAGCTCTATGCCTTTACCGCGACCTTGCAGAAGTCCAAGGCCGGGGCGGATGCCCAGAAACAGGCGATGCTGACGCTCGCGCAACTCATGTCGCCGATGACACCGCATCTCTCCGAGGAGATCTGGGCGCGTCTGGGCCAGGACGGGTTGATCACCACCGCGCCCTGGCCCGTGGCCGATCCGGCCATGCTGGTCTCGGACACCGTGACCCTGCCGATACAGGTCAATGGCAAGCGCCGAGGCGAGATCACGGTCGCGGCCGATCTTGGCAAGGACGAGGTCGAGCGTCTGGCGCTGGAAGAGGCCAACGTCGCGCGTACCCTCGACGGGGCCGTGCCGCGCAAGGTCATCGTGGTGCCGGGACGGATCGTGAATGTCGTGGTCTAGCCGCCTCCTGTTGCCGCTGCTTCTGGCGCTGGCCGCCTGCGGCTTCCAGCCGGTCTACGCACCGGGCGGCAGTGGAACGCGGTTGCAGAACCAGGTCCTGGTGTCTGAACCCGATGATCAGCGCAGCTATCTAGTCACGCGACGGATCGAGGAACGGCTCGGACGCGCCGCGACCCCGGCCTACGCGCTCGATCTGGTTGTCTCGACCCGCGAGGACGGTCTGGCCGTCGACCGCGAAGGCAATACCACGCGGTTCAACCTTCTGGGCCGCGCCGACTACACCCTGACCGAGGTCGCGACGGGTCGCGTCGTCACTTCCGGCTTCGTCGACAACTTCACCGGCTATTCCGCTACCGGCACCACCGTGGCGACACTGGCCTCCGAGCGCGACGCGCTGATCCGGCTGATGACGATTCTCGCGGACGAGATCGTGCAGCGCCTGCTGGTCTCGGACCTGTCGTGAAGCTCGGCGCACGCGACGCACCGGGGTATTTTGCCAAGCCCGATCCGGGAAAAACCGGGGTGCTGATCTACGGCAGCGACGCGATGCGGGTCGCGCTCAAGCGCCAGCAGATGCTCGCGGCACTGCTCGGAGAAAACGCCGAGGAAGAGATGCGCCTGACACGCATGACGGGGGCCGAGCTGCGCGCCGATCCGGCACGGCTTGCCGATGCGGTCAAGGCCATCGGTTTCTTTCCCGGCCAGCGCGCCGCCTTTCTCGAGGATGCGACGGACACCAACGCCGATCCGGTCACAGCGGCGGTGCAGGACTGGCAGCCGGGTGATGCGCAGATTGTCGTTACCGCGGGCGCGCTGAAACCGACGTCGAAACTGCGCAAGCTTTTTGAATCTCACAAGAACTGCTATGCCGTGGGCATCTACGACGATCCCCCCGGACGCGCCGAGATCGAGCAGACACTGGCCGCGGCGGGATTGCCGCGCCCGGACGGTGCGATCATGGCCGCGCTCGAGGATCTCGCGCGTGCGCTCGATCCCGGGGACTTCCGCCAGACGGTCGAGAAGATCACGCTTTACAAGCACGGCGACGCGACGCCGCTGAACCTCGAGGACATCGCCGCTTGCGCGCCGACCTCGACCGAGGCGGATGTCGACGATGTGCTGGTCGTCGTCGCGGACAGCCGCGCCGACGAGATCGGGCCGGTGATGCAGAAACTGGTCGCGCAGGGCGTGACGCCGGTGACGCTCTGCATCGGGGCGATGCGTTACTTCAGGACCCTGCACCGGGTGGCTTGCGATACCAGCGGCCGTCCTTCGGTCTTTGGGCCAAACCGCGACCGCATGATGGCGCAGGCGAAACGCTGGGGCGCCGAAAGGCTCGAGGGCGCGCTGAGCGAGTTGACGGAGACGGACCTGCAACTGCGCTCGGCCGCACAGACCGCACCGGGCATGGCGCTGGTCGAACGCACTTTCATCCGGCTCGCCATGTTCGGCAAGCAACGCTAGGAGAACGGCCATGTACAAGGTGATCGGCGCCACCAGATCCCGGACCTTCCGGGTGCTCTGGATGCTCGAGGAGCTCGGGCTGGACTATGACCACGAACCCGCCGCCCCCCGCTCGGACGAGGCGCTGGCGCACAATCCTCTGGGCAAGGTGCCGGCGCTGGTAAACGGGGAAGGCGAGGTGCTGACCGATTCGGTTGCGATCATGACCTATCTCGGCGACCGCCACGGCGCGCTGACGGCACCCGCCGCCACAGTCGCGCGCGCCCGGCAGGACGCCATGACGATGTGGCTGGTCGACGAGATGGACGCGGTGCTCTGGGCGGCCGCCAAGCACAGCTTCGTGCTGCCCGAAGAGGAACGCCAACCGGCGATCAAGGAGCAGCTCAAACGCGAGTTCGAGCGGTCGGCGGCAGTGCTTGCGAAGCGGCTAACGGGTCCGTTCCTGATGGGCGAGGAGATGACGCTGACGGATATCCTGGCGGTGCATTGCCTGAACTGGGCCATCGGCGCGAAGTTTCCACGCGTCGACGACGACCTCTTCGCCTACGGTCAGCGTCTGCGGCAGAGACCCGCGTTCATCCGCGCGAGCGCACGCTGAGGCCCCGGAGTTTTGGAAAATTCCGGCCCGTTTTCCGGATCGGAAAACGGTCTCGCCCGAACGTTCTGTCAAGCATTCAGCCTGCGCGCAGCGGCGCGGCCGGCCCAACGGCCGCTCGCGAAACAGGCAGTCAGCAGATAACCGCCCGTGGGGGCTTCCCAATCGAGCATTTCGCCTGCGCAGTAGGTGCCGGGCAGCGCCCTGAGCATCAGCTCGCCGTCGAGCGCGTCGAGCGAGATACCGCCGGCAGTGGAGATCGCCTCGTCCAGCGGCCGCAGTCCGGCGTTTGGCAGGTACAGCGCTTTCAGGATGCGCGCGAGGCTGGCAGCTTCCGCGGGCAGCGGACGCGCGATCTCCTGCACGAGCGCAATCTTGGCCGCGTCGAACCCGAGTGTCTTGCGCAGATGGTTCGAGAGACTCGCCTTGCCGCGCGGGCGGGACAGGCGGCGCGTGGCCTCGGCCAGGTCGAGGTCCGGCAACAGGTCTATCGTGAGCGGCGCACCTTCGCGCATGCCGCGGCTGACCGTGTAGACCCCGCCGCCTTCGAGCCCGCGCGCGCTCAGCACCGCCTCGCCGCGAGAGGTGAGTCGCCCCGCGCTCAGAGCGATGCCCTTGAGCGGAGTTCCGAAATGTCGGCGCATGTGTTCCGACCAGGCGACCGAGGCGCCCGAGTTGGCAGGGGCGAAGGGCGCGAGCGGTATGCCTTTCGCCGACAACAGGTCGCGCCAGGCTCCGTCAGACCCCAGCCGCGCCCAGCTGGCGCCGCCGAGGGCAAGCACCGTGGCCGACGCCGTGACGCGCGCACCGCCCTCCGGTCCGTCGAAGACCAAAGCTGCGTCATCCCAGCCACGCCAGCGCATACGTGTCCGGATCTCGATACCCATGTCCTCGAGCCGCGCCAGCCACGCCCGGAGCAGCGGCGAGGCTTTCATCTCGCGCGGAAACACGCGCCCGGTCGAGCCGGTGAAAAGGTCTTGCCCAAGCCCGCGCGCCCAGTCCTGCACCGCTTCCGCGTCGAAGTCCGCGAGCATCGGCTTCAGCGCATCCGCCGCCTCGGCGTAGTGCGGCAGAAGATGGTCTAAGGGCTCGTCCTTGGTCAGGTTCAATCCCGACTTGCCGGCCATCAGGAATTTTCGCGCCACGGTCGGCTTGGCCTCGAAGACCGTCACCGGCACCCTGGCCGCGCCCAGCATCTCGGCGGCCATCAGGCCGGCCGGCCCGCCGCCGATAACGGCGGCACGCCGCGTCACGTGGCCCCCCTTGCGGGCCGCGCACGCATCCCGCAGGCTCGCGGGAGATGCCAGATGCTTCCGCCGATCCGATCTGCCCGCTCTGCCTGCGTCCGATCCCCGCGGACGTACCGCAGAGCACGCATCACCTCGTCCCGAAGCTCAAGGGCGGCAAGGGCGGCGCGACCGTGCTGATGCACCATATCTGCCACCGCGAGATCCACGCCACGCTGACCGAGGCAGAGATCGCGCGCGACTACGCCACGCCCGACGCCTTGCGCGCGCATCCGCGCTTGGCGAAATTCGCGCTCTGGGTTGCGAAACGACCGCCGGGGTTCAGCTCCAAGGTTCCGGGCGGCATGCGCAAGCGGTAAGCGGTCACCGGGACCGTGCCGGACGGATGGACGTTTCACGGAGCCTTTTCGCCGGACCGCCAGGCAATCACACCAGCCCGACCTTCTTGCGGATCTCCTCGTCGCGCAGCGAGATTTCCTGCCCGCACCAGTCATCCGCTTCGGGCCCGCACATCCAGAGCAAAGCCTTCGCGGGCCAGTCGGCAGGGATGTGATCGGACCATTCGAGTTTGCTCACCGGATTGATGCCCGAGGCCTTGATCTCGCGCTGCATCTGCGTTGCCACCGTGCCAGGCGACAGGCCGATGGCGCGGATGCCGTTCTCGGCCTCTTCCTTGTCGAGACAACGCGTCAGCATCGCGACACCGGCCTTGGAGGCGCAATAGTGGCTCCAGGCCTCGACCGGCCCGTGCGCCGCGCCCGAACTGACCGTCAGGATCGAGCCGCCGCCCGCGGCCTTCATCACTGGCAGGGCGGCGCGCATGCCGAAGAACACGCCCTTGAGATTGATGTCGATCACCTGCGCCCAGCCGTCGGGGTCGGCCTCGTCCATGCGCGCGATCGGCTCGATCGCGCCGGCGTTGTTGATCAGCACGTCGAGCCCACCGAAAGCCTCGCGCACGGCGTTCACCGCTGCCGCGACCTCGGTGTAACGCGACACGTTGCAGGGAACGGCAAGCGCCCTGTCGCCGATTTCGCCGGCGAGGTCGGCGATCGCCTCCTGGCCTCGCGCCAGCAGCGCCACGTTGGCCCCGGCACCGGCAAAGACGCGCGCCGCCTCCGCGCCGATGCCACGGCTCGCTCCGGTGATCATCACCGTCTTGCCTGTCATGTCCATGCGCCTGTCCTCCTGTTCGGTCCGGCCGCTGGCCCCGTGGTACTGCGCGCTGCGCCGCGGGTCCACCCCGCGCCCCCTTGACCGCGCCACGGCCATGACGGAGCATGCGCGCGACCTCGCCCCGAAGGATTAGTGACATGCCCGTGACCCCCCGTCTTGCATCCGCAACCGCGCTCGCCCTCGTGATCTGCGCCCCCGCCGCACGCGCGGATCTTTCAGCCGACGAGGTCTGGGCCGACTGGAAAGGCTACCTGGCTGGCATGGGCTACGAAGTGTCCGGGTCCGAGGCGCAATCCGGCGCCGTCCTGACCGTCAGCGACGCGGCGCTGACGATGCGCTTTCCCGAAGAGGAAGGACAGTTCGGGATGGATTTCGGCACCCTGACCTTCACCGAGGGCGGTGACGGCACGGTCACCGTGACCTGGCCCGAGAAAATGCCGATGACCATCTCGGCGACGGCGGAAACCGGCGAAAGCTGGGAAGCCGCCATCGATCTCACGCAAGCCGGCATGCAGATCACCGCGTCCGGCGCTCCGGACGATATCGTCTACGACTACGGCGCGGACAGCATCGCGATGATGCTGACGGACCTAACGATCGACGGCGAACAGGTGGCAGAAAGCGACGCCTCGGGGCAGATGGGCATCGAAGGTCTCGAGGGCCGCACCGCGGTCAAGGTCGGCGAGATGCGCGACATCGACCAGTCCGGCACGGCCGAACGGCTGACCTATACGCTCAAAATGACCGATCCGGACGGATCGACCGCCGATATCTCCGGTTCGGCCGAGACCATCGACTTTTCCGGCACGCTTTCGGTGCCGCTCGAGCCGATCGATTCCTCGGACCCCTCGGCCATGTTTGCGGCCGGCGCGACCTTCGACAGCACGATGCGCTTCGGCAGCAACGCGACAACCGTGAACGGCACCGGGCAGGACGGTGTGGTGCGGATGAACACGACGTCTGAAGGCGGCGATCTCAAGGTGACGATGTCCGAGGCCGGACTGTCCTACGACATCGCGCAGAACGGACTTTCCGTGGCCCTGGAAGCCGACGCCGCGCCGCTGCCGATCGCCTTCGACGTCGGGCAGATCGCGCTCAACCTCATGATGCCGCTGACGGAATCGGACGCGGCGCAGGATTTCGCGCTCGGCGCGCGCCTGGCCGGTCTGACCGTCTCGGACGCGATCTGGAGCATCTTCGACCCGCAGGGCCAGCTGCCGCGCGACCCGGCGACCGCGGCCTTCGACCTGACCGGCAAGGCCCGCATCGACGCCGACTTCCTCGACCCCTCCTTCGCACCGGACGGCAGTGCGGCGATGGAAGCGCCGGGGCAGGTGGAATCGCTTTCCATCAACGAACTGCGTCTGGATGCCGTGGGGGCCGAATTGACCGGCACCGGCGACTTCGCCTTCGACAACAGCCAGCCCGCGACCGGTCCGGTGCCGGATGGAAGCGTGCAACTGACGCTCTCGGGCGGAAACGCGCTGCTCGACAAGCTCGTCGCCATCGGCATCCTTCCGCAGGAACAGGCGATGGGCGCGCGGATGATGCTGGGGCTCTTCGGGGTGCCTTCGGACCAGCCCGACACGCTGACCTCGAAGATCGATTTCCTGCCGGACGGACAGATCCTCGCCAACGGTCAGCGCATCCGCTGACCATTGGCCTGAGGGACGCCAAGCCGCGCCGGCCCTTGCGACGCGCCGCGCCAATGGCTACCACGTGGCGGTGATCCCGGAGACCCGCCCATGACAGAAACGCTGGAGGACCTGACCCGGCAGCTGCTCGACGCCGCGCGCACTGCTGGTGCGGACGCGGCCGACGCGATCGCGATGCGTGGGACAGCATTGTCGGTCGAGGTGCGCGGCGGCGCGCTGGAACATGCCGAGCGGTCCGAGGGCACGGACATCGGTCTTCGCGTCCTGGTCGGCCAGAAGGTCGCCAACGTGTCGGCTTCCGACACCAAGCCCTCGACCGTCGCCGAGATGGCGGACCGGGCGGTGGCCATGGCGCGCGAGGCGCCGGACGACCCGCATGCCGGGCTCGCAGATCCAGCGCAACTCGTCGGGACATACGATCTCGCGGCGCTCGAGCTGCGCGACCCTGCACCGGAGCCGACCGCAGCGGCCCTTCAGGAGGACGCGCTGCGCACCGAGGCGGCCGCGCGTGACGTCGACGGGATCAGCCAAATCGATTCCGCCAGCGCGGGCTATTCGTTGCGGCACGTATATCTGGCCGGCAGCAACGGGTTTTCGGGCGGATATGCGCGCACCAGCCGCGGCATCTCCTGCGTGGCGATCACAGGGTCCGGCACCGCGATGGAGCGGGACTACGACGGCGACAGCCGGACCTTCCAGTCCGACCTGCGCAGCCCCGAGGATATCGGGCGCCGCGCCGCCGAACGTGCCGTTGCAAGAGCCGGCGCCCAACGCCCAAAGACCGGGGCCTACCCGGTGCTCTTCGACGAGCGCGTGTCGGCGACGCTGGTCGGGCACCTGCTGGCAGCGGTCAACGGCGCATCCGTCGCGCGCGGCGCCTCCTGGCTACGCGACGGGCTCGGAACGCAGGTTCTGCCCGAGGCGCTGTCGGTCATCGAAGAGCCACACCGTCCGCGCGTCAGCGGGTCGCGTCCGTTCGACGGCGAGGGCTTGCCGACACGCACGCGCAGGATCGTCGAAGGCGGCCGCCTGACCGGCTGGACGCTGGACCTCGCGACGGCGCGCAAACTTGGCATGGAGTCGACCGCCAACGCCGTGCGCGGCACCTCGGGCGGGCCGTCGCCCGCCTCCTGGAACGTGCGGCTGACCCAGGGCGACCGTGATCGCGACGCGCTGATCCGGGAGATGGGGACCGGTCTGCTTGTGACCTCGCTGATCGGGGCGACGATCAACCAAAACACCGGGGACTATTCGCGCGGCGCCGCCGGCCTCTGGGTCGAAAACGGCGAAGTGCAGTACCCGGTCAACGAATGCACCATCGCGGGGAACCTGCGGGACATGCTGCTCGGGCTGGTCCCGGCGAACGATGCCCGGCCCTGGCTCAGCCGGGTCGTACCGTCACTGCTGGTGCCGGGGATGACCATTGCCGGGGGATGACCTCGACCTGATCACGGCGGCGGTTCTGCGGGCAGGTGAACTCGCGCGCGGCTACGTCGGTGCCGAGGCCCGGCGCTGGAACAAGCCGGACGACGCCGGACCGGTGACCGAGGCCGACATCGCGGTCAACGATCTGCTGGAAGAGGCGCTCAGATCCGCGCGACCGGACTACGGTTGGCTCTCCGAAGAGTCCGAGGATACCGGTGACCGCCGCGACCGCGAATTCGTCTTCGTCATCGACCCAATCGACGGCACGCGCAGTTTCGCGGAAGGCTCCAACACCTGGGCGCACTCGGTCGCCGTCTGCCGCGACGGCGCGGCCACGGCGGGTGCGATCTACCTGCCTTTGCGCGACAAGCTCTTTACCGCAGCCCTGGGTAGCGGCGCGTATCTCAATGGCGCCCGGATTGAAGCCTCGACCGTCGAGGATCCCAATGCGGCCAGCGTGCTGGCCACAAAGCCGTCCATCGCCCCCGAGCGCTGGCCGCGCGGGGTGCCGGGGTTCAGACGCGAACACCGCCCCTCGCTCGCCTACCGGCTTGGCCTTGTGGCGCAGGGCCGGTTCGAGGCGATGGTCACCTTCCGACCGACCTGGGAATGGGACGTGGCCGCCGGGGCGCTGATCGTGACCGAGGCCGGGGGGGTCTGCACCGATGCGGCGGGGAAGGCGCTGCGCTTCAACCAGGCGGTGCCGCGACACGGCGGCGTGGTCGCCGCGGGGCCGAACATTCACGCCCCGCTGCTCGAAGCGATGCGTGCCTGACCCGGCGGCGGCGCTTGACGCTCCGGTCGCGATACGCGATTTTCCGCCAATGCCGCCAGACCAAAGGATCTGAAGATGAGCCAGCGCCTGCACCTCGTATTCGGAGGGGAGCTCGTAGACCCCTCGAAGAACACCTTCAAGAATGTCGACGACCTGCACATCGTCGGCATCTTCCCGGACTACCAGAGCGCCTTCAACGCCTGGAAGGCGGAAGCGCAACGCACCGTTGATAATGCGCACATGCGGTACTTCATCGCGCATCTGCACCGTCTGCGCGACGAAGAGCAGCCGGCCTCGACGACCGAAGTCCTGAGATAGCGCGACATGGCCCGGTCGCTGGGGCTGGCGGCCTACAGGGCTTGGTCGCAGAGGGGTGAGAACGGTCGCTACGCCGGCGTCCTGGCACGCCCCCGGGGCGAAGTCGTCTGGATCCATGCCGCCGAGATCGCCAACCTCGCGGCGGTCCACGACCTCGCAACGCGCCTTGTCACCGCGCGGTACGGTCTGAACGTGTTGGTGACCCTGCCAAACGTGCCCGAGGCCGCCGAGAAAATCGACACCTTCGCCGGAGGCCCGATCCTCTACGACATGGCGCCGAAATCCGATCACCCCGCGACGGTTTCCGGGTTTCTCGATCATTGGTCGCCCGGCATGGGTCTCTGGGCGTGGGGCGGGCTGCGGCCCAACCTTGTGCAGGCCGCAATCGATCGCGGTTGCCCGATGGTGCTGTTCGATGCCGACGCCGAAGGTTTCGACGGCCGCCGCGACCGATGGATCCCCGAAGTGACGCGGCATGTCCTGGCCGCGTTCCGCGCGCTTCTGGTGCGTTCGAGCCAGGCCGAGGCCCGGCTGGAACACCTGGGGCTTCCCGCAGGCCGTTTGCAACGGCTCGCGCCGCTCCAGGCCGGTGGCAGCGCGCTGCCCTGCGACGACGCGGACGAAGCCGAACTGTCCGCGGCGCTGTCCGGGCGGCCCGTCTGGCTGGCGACCGGCGTCCAGCCCAGCGAGATTGCGACCGTGCTGAGCGCGCATCGCGCGGCGCTGCGGCTGTCGCACCGGATCCTTCTGATCCTCCACCTCGCCGATGGCGGCAGCGCGCGGGCCTGCGATGCCACCGTGCGCGACGAGGGGTTCCGCGTGTCGCATTGGCCCGACACGCGCGAACCCGACGACCTGACGCAAGTCCTGCTCGTCGAGGATGCACAGGACCTCGGGTTGTTCTACAGGGTCGCCCCGGTTTCATTTCTCGGCAGTTCGCTGTCGCCCGAGTTCAGCGGCCGCGATCCGTTCGAGGCGGCCGCCTTGGGGTCCGCCATCCTCTACGGCCCGAACATCCGGAAGTACCTGCCGCTCTACACGCGTCTCGCCAATGCCGGGGCGGCGCGCATCGTCAACGACGCCCATGCCTTGGGCATTGCGGTGACGCGGCTGATGGCGCCGGACCAGGCGGCCTCGATGGCCCACGCTGGCTGGGACGTAATCAGCCAGGGCGCGGCGGTCACCGACAAGCTGATCGACCTCGTGCAGACGACGCTCGACGATATCGAGAGCGGCCGCTGATGCGTGCGCCTGGCTTCTGGTTCACCGACCCCGCGCATCCTGCTCCCGCCGCGCGCCTGCTGTCGCCGCTGGGTGCGCTTTATGCGCGGGCGACAGCCCGCCGTCTCGCGGGGGGTGCGCGGCGTCGCGTTGGTGTTCCGGTGATCTGCGTCGGCAATCTCAACGCCGGCGGCACCGGAAAGACGCCCACCGTGATCGCCGTGACCGAGCGCCTGCGCGATCTGTTCCACAGTCCGCATGTCGTCTCGCGCGGCTACGGCGGTCGCCTGAAGGGACCGCTGCGGGTCAATCCGGCGAAACACCGTGCCGAGGATGTTGGTGACGAACCGCTCCTGCTGGCCGCGTTCGCCGAGGTCTGGGTGGCCGAGGACCGAGTCGCGGGTGCGAAGGCGGCGGTCGACGCGGGGGCCAGCGCGCTCGTGCTCGACGACGGGTTCCAGGACCCGGCGCTGGCCCATGACCTCGCCATCGTGACAGTCGATGCGGACAAGGGGTTCGGCAACGGGCGTTGCATTCCCGCAGGTCCGCTGCGCGAACCGGTGGCCGAAGGATTGTCACGCGCCGACCTGCTGCTGTCGATCGGAGGGGCTGAGGCGCAGGCACGGTTCGCCGCGCGCGACCTTCCTGACGGCCTTTCGCACCTCAGGGCCGAGATGCGGCCTCTGCAGACCGGCATGGACTGGGCGGCGACGCAGGTCTTCGCCTTCGCGGGCATCGGGCATCCCGAAAAATTCTTCGACACCCTGCGCGATCTCGGGGCGCGGCTCGTGCAATGCGAACCGCTCGACGATCACCAGCCGCTGACCCCCGCCCTGCTGGCGCGGTTCGAAGCCGACGCGCTCGCGCGGGATGCGCAACTTGTCACCACCGAAAAAGATGCGGCGCGTTTGCCTGCGTCGTTCCGAAGCAAGGTGCTGACCCTGCCGGTGCGGTTGCACTTCGAGGATGACGCGCCGCTTGTCGCCGCGTTGAAGGCTTTGCCCGCCCCCGACGGCGCAGGTTAGGCCGCGCCGGTCACGCGCGGTTGTCCTCGCCCAGCTTCGGAGATGGGCGGTCCAGCGCCAGCGTGGCATCCGAGAAGGTGAAGGGCGAGCGGACACCGGGCACGCCGCCCGCGTCGATCTGCATGCCGCGCGCCTGCACCTGCGGATCGGCCATCACCTCGGCCATGTCGTTGATCGGACCCGCGGGAATGCCATCCGCCTCGCAGGCGGCCAGCAATTCCGCCTTGCCGCGCCGCGACGTCTCCGCGTTGAGCCGCCGAATCATCTCGTCGCGATGCGCCAGCCGGTCTGCGTTCTTCATGTAGTCCGGATCGGTCGCCATCGTGTCGAGCCCCAGCACCCGGCAGAGCCGCTGGTACTGCCCGTCGTTGCCGGTGGCGATGACGATATGCCCGTCGGCGCAATCGAAGACCTGATAGGGCGCGAGGTTGAGATGCGCATTCCCCATGCGCCGCGGCGGCACGCCCGTCGTCAGGTAGTTCATCGCCTGGTTCGAGGTGATGCCGACGGCCACGTCCATCAGTGCCATGTCGATGTGCTGCCCGCGCCCCGTCCGTTCGCGCTGGTGCACCGCCGCGAGGATCGCCGTGGTCGCGTAGACCCCGGTCAGGATGTCAGTGATGGCGACCCCGTACTTCTGCGGCTGGCCCTGCGGCTCGCCTGTCAGCGACATCAGCCCGGACATGCCCTGGATGATGAAGTCGTAGCCCGCCCGGTGCGCATAGGGTCCCGAATGGCCGAAGCCGGTGATCGAACAGTAGATCAGGCGCGGGAAGTCCTTGGCGAGGCTCTCGTAGTCGAGCCCGTACTTCGCCAGCCCGCCGGTCTTGAAGTTCTCGATCAGGATGTCCGCGTCCGCCAAGAGCTCGCGCACAAGCGCCTGGCCCTCCTCGGTGCGGAAATCTGCTGTGACCGAGGCCTTGCCGCGGTTGCAGGAATGGAAGTAGGCGGCCGAGACGTCCTCGTCGCGGGTCACGAAGGGCGGGCCCCATTGCCGCGTGTCGTCGCCGGCAGGGCTTTCGACCTTGATTACTTCGCAGCCGAGATCGGCAAGCGTCTGGCCGGCCCAAGGGCCGGCCAGAACGCGTGCCAGCTCGACGACCTTCAGGCCCGCGAGCGGAGCGTCGGTCACTCGGCGGCCTCGTCGATGATCTGGGCCATCTCGTCGTAGGGCATGTTGCCGTATTTCTTGCCGTTGATCACGAAGCTCGGCGTGCTGTCGATGCCGTGCTCGGCGGCGTTTTCCTCATACCAGGCGACCAGCGTGCGCGCCTTGTCGCCGTCCTGCAGGCAGGCCTCCATCGTGTCGCCGTCAAGCCCGGCGAGCCGGCCGATCTTGCGCAATTCCTCGACGATCTGCGCCGGCTCCCCGGCGCGCACCCATTCGCTCTGGCCGGCATAGACCAGGTCGGCGATGCCGAAGAAGGTCTCGGGCTTGTCGGCGCAGCGGGCGATCATCGACGCCCAGAGCCCGAAGCGGTCGAAAAAGACCTCACGGTACACGAAGTTGATCTTGCCGGTGTCGATGTAGTCGGTTTTCAGCTGCTTGTAGGCTCCGGCATGGAACGAGGCGCAATGCGGGCAGGTAAAGCTGGCGTATTCGATGACCGTAACCGGTGCGTCCGGGTTGCCCTGCGTCATCTCGGTGACGGTCGAGGTATCGACCTCGGCTTCCTGCGCGTTCGCGGCGAACGGCAGGGACGTCGCGCCGGTCTGGCCGGCTCCGCCGCCATAAATGAAGGTTCCGAGGCCCAGAACCGCGATCGCGGCCAGGAGTGCTGTCAGTCGCGACATGTGTCTTCCTTTTCAGTGATGGGTTTTCGTCAGAATGTTCTGTCCCAGAAGCGCCAGCGCCGCCCGCAGGCCCGCGTCCTGCACCGGGCCGACCGCCGCCTCGGCCTCGGCGCGCAGCGCCGGGTCCGGGCCGGCCGCGGCATCGGGCTTGCGATGCTCGAAGGCGACTTGGCCTTCGGCGAACCCGGTCGCCGCGGTCTGGGTGATCCGGATCCGGGCGATGGCGTTGTAGCCATAGACCGCGTTGACGCGGGCGCGCAGCTGTTCCTTCTGCATCTCGAGCATCGGCGCGTTGGCCCCGGTGGTCAGCAGCGTCAGCGTCGCACCAAGCCCGCCGCGCCCGTAGCTGATCTCGACCGGGCGCGAGATTTCGGCGGTGGCGCTGCCCGCGACCTCGGCCCAGTGCGTCAGTAGCCGGCTCTGCGCGAAACCCCGGCTTTCAGAGGCTTCGCGGATCCGGCCCTGCAACAGGCTGGAGGTGCGTTTGAACCCTTTGGTGCTGGCGCGCGGCGGCGGCATGACTATGTTTCTCCGGACTTGCGCCAGCATAACGTTTGCGGCGTGGGCCGCCAGTGCAACAGAGGGCCGCGGGGCATAAAGATTGCGTGACACCACCGACATAGAAACGCTGCGCCACGACCTGCTTGCTTGGTACGACGTGCACGCCCGCGAGATGCCCTGGCGCGTGCCGCCCGCGGCGCGCAAGACGGGCGTTCGACCGGATCCGTATCGGGTCTGGCTGTCCGAGGTGATGCTCCAGCAGACCACCGTCGCGGCCGTGCGCGATTACTTCGCGCGGTTCGTGGCGCGCTGGCCCACGGTCGCCGACCTCGCCGCCGCCGAGGACGGCGACGTGATGGCCGAATGGGCGGGGCTGGGTTACTACGCGCGGGCGCGCAATCTGTTGAAATGCGCCCGCGTGGTCACGCAAGAGCACGGCGGCGTCTTCCCGGCGGACCATGCCGCGCTGCTGAAGCTGCCCGGCATCGGCCCCTACACCGCCGCCGCCATCGCCTCGATCGCCTTCGACCTGCCGCAAGCGGTTCTCGACGGCAACGTCGAACGGGTCATGGCGCGTCTTCACGACGTCCATACGCCGCTCCCGAAGGCCAAACCGGAGCTGATGGCGCTTGCCGCTGCGCTGACGCCCGACGACCGACCGGGCGATCATGCCCAGGCGGTGATGGACCTCGGGGCCACGATCTGTACACCGCGGTCGCCCGCCTGCGGCATCTGTCCCTGGCGCACGCCCTGCCAGGCCCGCATCGCCGGCACCGCCGGATCGTTGCCGCGCAAGGTGCCGAAAGCGGCCAAGCCGGTGCGCCTCGGTACCGCCTTCATTGCCCGGCGCACTGACGGGGCCTGGTTGCTCGAACGCCGGCCAGAGACCGGACTGCTCGGCGGGATGCTGGGCTGGCCGGGCAGCCCCTGGGTCACCGAAGCGGACGCGGCAACCTCCCTCGAACCTCCGGTCGCGGCGGACTGGACCCCGGTGGCAGGCGAGGTCCGGCACACGTTCACGCACTTTCATCTGCGGCTTTCGCTGATGCGCGCAGACGTCCCGATGGACGCACAGCCTTTGCGGGGAAGCTTTCGTGACGCAACGGAATTTCGCCCATCCGACCTGCCGACGGTTATGCGAAAGGCCTTCGATCTTGCGCGCTGAGCGGCAAGGCGGTTTGATGTAATCGCTGCGCCGCACCGCACGTATCGAAACACCCTGAAGAGTGAACGCATGAGCGACACCTCCCGCATCCTCCCACCCTCGGAAGTCGCGCGGTTCACCCGCGCCCTGCCGTTCTGGATGTCTTTCCTGCTGCCGCCCGTCGCCGTCTTCGGAGCCTATCACGGCGGCTGGACGGTGATCCTGCTGCCGCTGATGACCTGGTACCTTTTCTCCGCGCTCGACGCGGTGATCGGCACCGATCGCGACAATGCCGACCTCGCGACCGGCGAGGATCACCTGTCGCTCTACCGGGCCGTGACCATTGCCTGGGTGCCGGTGCAATTCGTCACGCTGTTCGGCCTGCTGTGGTACGTGCCGCAGGCCGCGCATCTCGGCACATGGGAGCGCCTGGGCCTGTTCTTCGGCGTGGGCGTCATCACCGGCACCATCGGGATCAACTACAGCCACGAACTGATGCACCAGAAAAGCCACTTCGAACGCTGGCTTGGCGACATTCTGCTGGCAATGGTACTCTACTCTCATTTCCGCTCGGAACATCTCGTGGTCCATCACCGCTATGTCGGCACGCCGCGCGATCCGGTGACGGCACGCTACGGCGAAGGCTTCTATCGGTTCTTTCCGCGCGTGCTCTGGCAGTGCCTCGTGTCGTCCTTCCGCGGCGAGCGCGCGCGCCTGCAGCGCGGGAACCGCCCGGCTTACGATCGCACGAACCCGTTCTGGCGCTACGCGACGCTGCAGGGCTTCATGCTGTTGCTGGCATTTCTGCTCGCCGGATGGGCCGGCATCGGATTCTTCCTGCTGCAGGCCGTCGTCGCGATCTGGCAGCTCGAGCTGGTCAATTACGTCGAGCATTACGGGCTGACCCGCAAGCATCTCGGCGACGGCAGGTACGAGCACGTCAAACCGCATCATTCGTGGAACTCGGATCAGAAGACCTCGAACTGGTTGCTGATCAATCTGCAGCGCCATTCGGACCACCATTACAAGCCTGACAGGCGCTATCCGGTCTTGCAGACCTATGGGCCGGACGCGGCGCCTCAGTTGCCGTTCGGCTACCCGGTGATGACGATGCTGGCGATGGTCCCGCCGCTCTGGCGTCGGGTCATGAACCCGCGCGTGCAGGCGTGGCGCTCCCGCCACTATCCTGACGTCGCGGACTGGTCCGCCTACGATTCCGCCGCCAACCCGCAGCCGCGCTGACGAGAGAACCTCGCGTTAAGACTTTCATGGCATGTCTCCCGTTGGATCAGTGTTCCGGGGGAAGAAATGTCGATGCAAGTCCAGACAATGCAGGTTCCACGACCCAACGTTCACAGGCCCGAAAGCTGCCTGATCATTGAGGACAGCAGTTTTGACAGGCGCATGATGTCGCGCGTTCTTGGCCGCAGTTTTCCGCATATGTCGGTTTCGGCGGTGACGACACTGGCGGCAGCGCGGCGGCATCTCGCCTTGCATGGCACATCGCTGATCCTGCTGGACAACCAGTTGCCCGACGGCATCGGCGCCAACTTCGCGATGGAACTCTCCGCCGACACGCGCTTTGCCCATATCCCGGTGATCCTGATCAGCGACTGGCCGTCGCCTTTCATGTACGACAAGGCGCATTTCGCCGGCGTCCGGCACGTTGTCGACAAATCCGATTTCGGTGCGCGCTACATTCACGACGCGCTGCGCCCGGTACCCAGGAAGATCAGACGGCACTAGGCCCCGCGGAAAAAAAGACCCCGCCAGGTGGCGGGGTCAAGGTGAGTGCCTGTCAGGGCTGCCTTCGCTTGGGAAAGGCCGCAGGCACCGGCGGTGTCAGTGTAATTCTGTGTCCGTGAAGCTCGGTGTCAGTCGCCCATTTCCGAGCGGATCTGCTGGCGCAGGAAGTCGATCGGCACGTGCTTCCCGTCGCGCTTGAAACACCAGTAGGTCCAGCCGTTGCAACTCGGCGCCTTCTCGAGCGCCGCGCCGACCTGGTGAATCGAGCCCTTCACATCGTCCCCGATCAGCGTTCCGTCGGCCCGAACCTTGGCCTTGTGACGCTTGTTCATCGAGTATAGCTCTTCGCCCGGGCGCAGCATCCCGCGCTCGACAAGCTGCCCGAACGGCACCCGCGGCTCGGCACGACGCGACGTCGAGACCTGCAGCGCCTCGCGATCGAACTTGCGCACCGACGCGATGCGTTTCTCGGCGACAGCACGATAGGCCGCCTCGCGCTCGATGCCGATGAAATCGCGACCGAGCATCTTGGCCACCGCACCGGTGGTCCCGGTTCCGAAAAACGGATCGAGCACGACGTCGCCGGCATTGGTCGATCCGACGAGTACCCGGTGCAGCAGCGACTCGGGCTTCTGCGTCGGATGCGCCTTGTCGCCGAAGGCGTCCTTGAGGCGTTCGTGACCCGTGCAGATGGGCAGAACCCAGTCCGACCGCATCTGGATGCCCTCGTTGAGCGCCTTCAGGGCCTCGTAGTTGAAGGTGTATTTCGCGTTTTCGTCCTTGCCCGCCCAGATCATCGTCTCGTGGGCGTTGGTAAAGCGCTTGCCGCGAAAGTTCGGCATCGGGTTCGACTTGCGCCAGACAACGTCGTTGAGGATCCAGAACCCCTGGTTCTGCAGCGCCGCACCGACGCGGAAGATGTTGTGATAGCTGCCGATGACCCAGATCGCCCCGTTCGGCTTCAGCAGACGGCGCGCGGCCTTGAGCCAAGCGTTGGTGAAGCTGTCGTAGGCCTTGAAGCTGGCGAACTGGTCCCAGTGGTCGTCGACTGCGTCGACCCGCGAATTGTCCGGCCGGTGCAACTCACCCTTGAGTTGCAGATTGTAGGGAGGATCGGCGAAGATCAGGTCGACCGAGGCTTCGGGCAGCCCGTTCATCACCTCGACGCACTCGCCGGAGAGCACGCAATTCAATGGGAGCGCCGCGGCGCTTCTGGTCTTGGTCATCATGGTCTGCCTCGTCCCGGTGCTTGGTGCACTCGCTTGTTGAAGCAAGGATGAGTCAAAGGCGAATCCCGGTCAATTTCTTTATTGAATCAACCGGTTACGTTTTCGCCTTGATACAAGATATTGTGGACGGGCCGGAACGTTTTTCTATGGTGTGGGGTCACGCCGAGATTTTGGAGCGCCGAGATGTGGCTTTTCGATCCATATCCCATGTTGGTCTCCCAGCCGTAGCCGGGGTGCTGTTGCGCCAAATCCACCATGATCGCGTCACGCGCTATCTTGGCCACGATCGAGGCGGCGGCGATGGACAGGCACACCGTGTCGCCGCGCACGATGCACCGCGCCGGAAGCGTCAGTCCCCGCGGGATCATGTTGCCGTCGACCAGCACGCTCTGTGGCGCGAGCGACAGCCCGTCAATCGCCCGGGACATCGCGAGATGACTGGCACGCAGGATGTTAAGCTCTTCGATCTCCGCGACGCTGGCATGGGCGACGCTGACCTCGGCACAGGCGAGGATCTCGGCCGCGAGCCGTTGGCGCGCCTTCAATCCCAGCGACTTGGAATCGTTCACGCCCTCGGGAATGCAATCCGGGTCCAGCACGACGGCGGCCGCGGTGACCGGACCCGCCAGCGGTCCGCGCCCGACCTCATCGACACCGGCAACGCGGAAATGACCCTCGGATTGCGCGGCGCGCTCGAACTCATAATGCGGTCCCATGCCTACCCATCGCCCGGAGAGGGGTCGGTTGGCAACAGCCGGTCACGTCACGGACCGACAAAACGCCGCCCGCCCCGGGGTTACCGGGGCGGGCGGTTAACTTGGCGCCGAAGCGCCGCACTCGTTAACAAAGGCGCAGGACGTGGTTCCCGAAAACCGTGTCCCGCAGGCCCTCCGCGTCAGCGGCGGGCCAACTGGTAGCCGCGGTCCCGCAGGCAGACCGCGTCATATCCGTAGATTTCGCCTGTGCCGCCCCGAACGCTGGTGCGGCAGGTGTCGGGGAGGTCGTTGAGGTGGCCGTAAGAGTTCTCCAGGCAGTTGTAGCCGAACATGCGCACCTTGCCGCCGGACGTGTCATGGCTTTGCAGGCACTGTCCCGGAAGCAGCTTGCGCTCCACGTCCCAAGGCAGAGGACGCGGCGTGATGTAGGACTGCCCGCCGTAAAGGTTGGTGTTGCCGCGCGCCACGTAGTTCTCGCGGTCGCGCTCCAGCCTGCGTTCGTAGGCCTGCCGGCGCTCCTCCTCGATCGCGCGCCAGGCTCTTTCGCGTTCGCGCTGCTCTTTGCGCGCCTGCTGGGCCTCGCGCTTGCGCAAGCGCGCGTTCTTGGCCTCCTGCTTGCTTTCGCGGGCCTCGCGGCGCTTGCGATCGCCGTCATCGTCGTCGTCGTTGCGGTTCTTGATCAACGCTCCGATCGCCGCCACGCCCAGCGCCGCGATCAGCGCCTTCGTCAGATCGCTTGGTTCGGCCCGTACGGGGGTCGCCCCGACAGAGGTGATGGCGATCGCGGCAGCGACGACGGTGGCGATGAACTTGCGGTGCATTGACCTGCTCCCTTGTTGACGTTGTGGACGCCGCCCGAGCAGTGGGCGACTTTGCCCGAGCAAACTGTCCGCGACCCCCGGGAACAGCAATAACACCGGCGCGTTATCCGATAACGCGAACGATTTCGCAGGTTTGATATTGATTGACCGGGCCTCGGCACGCAGGAATGGGACATGAGACACACTTTCTCTTTCGTCTTCGCCCTGGTGCTGGTGTTCACGTCCGGAGCGACCGCCTCGGCGGAATGCTTCGCAGACTACAAGGCCAAGCGGGACAAACCCTTGCGGCTGCACTACGGTGTCGCGCAGGTGTCCAACTGCAGCAGAAGAGGTGCGCAACGCGAACTTGCGCCGCGCCTCGAGTCTGCTGGCTGGACCCTGCTCAACGTCGTTTCGGTGTTTGACCGGTCCGGGCTGGACGAAAGGAAAGAGAGTGCAGGACGATTTTTCCTCCGCTTCTGACATGCGGCGTTCAAGCGAGCGGATTGTCGTGCTGGGGATCGTGGGGATACTGGCGCTTCTGCTGGTCTCCGCGGCCTGGCTGTTCTGGGCGCTTCCGGATGCCAACGCCTTCAATGCGCAGGTCGAGAGGCTTTTCGTCGAGAACGACGATCTGACCGCGCAGGCCGAGGTCAAGCTGCTCGAGATCCTCGCGCAGTCCGGCACCGCGTTTTCCGACACGCTGTCGAGCTACAGGCTGGTGATCTTCGTGCTGCTGGTCTTTGCCACCGCGATGCTGATTGCGGCGCTGGTCTTTCTGGTGATGCTGGTCGGGTTCAATCGGCGCATGGCGCAGATCGAGCGGGTTGGGATCCAGGTCAACTCGCTGCTGATCAGCCGCGAGGAGAACACGGTCTATCTCAACAATCTCGGCTTCAAGCTCACCGAGGCGGCGATGGAGACCATGGCGGTGCTGGCCGAGGCGCGCATGGATGACGACGTTCTGACCGGGTCGCAGATAGAGGGCATGATCTCGGGGCGTTCGGCGGCCGACTGCGAAGAAGCGGCAGGGGCGACGCGGATCAAGCGGTTGCGCGACACGCTTGGCAACCAGATCGTGTCGGAGCTTCTGGTCAAGAACATCGCGCGGCGCGGCTACATGCTGGCGATCGACAAGGACGTGATCCGCGTCATCTGAGCGCCGGCCGCAAGATCGGTCCGGAGCCCCCCCTTTCGCTGCGCGCGCAACAGGTATATGAGGCGCCGGACTCACCGCAATCATCGGAGTGAAACATGGGCTACCGCGTCGTAGTCGCGGGCGCCACGGGCAACGTGGGCCGCGAAATGCTGAACATCCTGGCCGAGCGCCAGTTCCCCGTCGACGAGATCGCTGTACTGGCGAGCCGCCGGTCGATGGGAACCGAGGTCAGCTTTGGCGACAAGACCCTCAAGACCAAGGATCTCGACACTTTCGACTTCACGGGCTGGGACATGGCGCTTTTCGCCATCGGCTCGGACGCCACCAAGACCTACGCGCCCAAGGCGGCGGCCGCGGGCTGTGTGGTGATCGACAATTCCTCGCTCTATCGTTACGATCCGGACGTCCCGCTGATCGTGCCGGAGGTGAATGCCGACGCGATCGAGGGCTACGCCAAGAAGAACATCATCGCCAATCCGAACTGCTCGACCGCGCAGATGGTCGTGGCGCTCAAGCCGCTGCACGACCGGGCGAAGATCAAGCGGGTGGTCGTCTCGACCTACCAGTCGGTCTCGGGCGCGGGCAAGGACGGTATGGACGAGCTCTGGGATCAGACCAAGGCCGTCTACAACCCGGTCGACGACAAGCCGGCGAAGAAGTTTACCAAGCAGATCGCCTTCAACGTGATTCCGCATATCGACGTCTTCATGGACGACGGATCGACCAAGGAAGAGTGGAAGATGGTCGCTGAAACCAAGAAGATCGTGGACCCCGCGATCAAGGTTACGGCGACCTGCGTGCGCGTTCCGGTCTTCGTGGGGCATTCCGAAGCCGTGAACATTGAGACCGAGGACTTCCTCGACGAGGACGAGGCACGCGAGATCCTGCGCGAGGCGCCCGGGATCATGGTGATCGACAAGCGCGAGGACGGCGGCTACGTGACGCCGATCGAGTGCGTCGGCGATTTCGCGACCTTCATCAGCCGCATCCGTCAGGACAGCACGATCGAGAACGGGCTGAACCTGTGGTGCGTGTCCGACAACCTGCGAAAGGGTGCTGCGCTCAACGCGGTGCAGATTGCCGAGCTTCTCGGCAACCGCGTTCTCAAAAAGGGATAGTCGGCGCCGCGACACCCGGCTCTTTCACGTCAACCTGCTGAAACTTATGCCTTTAAGCCGACCCGGATCACATTATCCGGTCGGCGGGGGTGTCAGTTTTCGAAAAAAACTCTACTCTTGCGAGAAACTTCTCACAACCTTGAGTCGTGACTGCCTGTCGATCGACCAAAGGGGAGGATGCCTTGAGTAGAATGATCGGTCTGCTGCGGACCACGACGGCGTTCCTTGGGCTGACGGAACAGCGGTCTCATTCCCATACGGCTGCGAGGTCCGCCGGACTGAGCCGGGACGAGCTCGAGCGGCTTTTCGCGGACGAGCTTTGCTATGCCGCGGACTCGGACGCGGACAAGGGTGCGGTGTCCGGTGCCAGAAGGGCAGCGGGCAACAGTGCCGCGTCGGATTCGAGATCGTGAGGATGAACTGGCGCCCCCGGGCCAAACCGGCGCAGGAAGGTACGATAGCCGAACCCGAGATCGGTCACGAGGCAAAGTAGCCGTCCGCTGGTTTCCGTATGAAGCGTAAGCCCGCCCCATGACAGCTTCAGCCAGTAACCGTGCCGCGCAAGACGATGGCTGAGGTCCTCCCAGCCGGTCGCCGCGTCCAGCTCGGAGACCAGGAGCGTCTGCAAGGCGAAAACAAGCCGCGTGTTGCCGTGATGTGATGTCTTGGGCGTGGCGCGACCGGCGAGGTCACGCTTGAGAAGATCCTCGACGACCTTGGCGATGGTCTCGTTTCTCTGGCTGGCGATGCTCTTGGCGGCGTGAACGAGACTGGACGGAAGTTTCAGCGTGACCGTTTGCGTATCCATACCCGGAGAAAAACCCGGGCACGGTAAACTTGGGGTTAAGGCAAGCAGTCGACGTCCGCTCGTAATGCGGTGCAGAGCCCGTCAGACCGGGGCGAACTCGCCGCTCTCGGCGTGATAGGCTTCGAGCCCGCCTTCGGCGATGTCGGTCCATAGCCCGTGCAGCGACAGTTCACCCCTGTCGACCTTCTCGGCGACGAAGGGAAAGGTCATCAGGTTCTCGAGGCTCGCCAGCACCGCCTGTTTCTCAAGCATGCGCGCCTGAACCTGCGGGTCGGTCTCTTGTTCGACGAGTTCGTACTTGGGCTTGAGAATATCCATCCAGCGCCCGACGAAGCTCGTCTTTTCCTCGAGTTGCGGTGCGATGCCCTTGCACATGTCGATGCAGCCCTGGACACCGCCGCAGCTGGAATGGCCCAGCACGATCAGATGCGCGACCTTGAGCACCTGGACGGCGTATTCGACCGTCGCACTGGTGCCATGGTGATCGCCGTCCGGTTCATAGGGCGGCACGAGGTTGGCGATGTTGCGGTGAATGAAGAATTCGCCCGAATCCGCGCCGAAGATCGAGGTGACGTGGACTCGGCTGTCGCAGCACGAGATCACCATCGCGCGCGGCCTCTGGCCCTCGGTCGCCAGCCTGCGGTACCAAGCGCGGTTTTCCGAGAACCCGGTGGCTTTCCAGCCGTGGTAGCGTTTCGTCAGATACGCCGGAAGAGGTTTCGCCTTTTTCATTTCCTCACCGCTCTTGCGTGGACTTCACATCAGCGCCTAGCGCGAAAACGACACAAATTCGAGAGAAAACATACCACCCCCGCAACGGTTTGGAGAGAGGTGGATCGTTAGGACCCGTGCGTGGGAGACTGCGAGGGTGAGACATGAACGGTGTTCTGAAGATGCGGCTGTGCGAGGCCGTGAACGTGGACCAGGACCGGCTCGGCGCGCTTTACGCGCAACTCGGCGAAGACGGGGCCGAAGACGTGGTTTGCCGCGCGATGGAGGAACTGGCCCTGCGCCTGTCGCATTGCATGCGCCTGCACGCGGCGTGTGACTGGGACGAACTGCGCAAATGCGCCCGCTCGATGATCGCGATCGCCAACCAGATCGGCATGCACGCCCTCTCCCGCGTGGCGGGCGACGTCATCGAATGCCTTGATGCCCGCGACGGAATCGCGGCGGCCGCGACGCTGGCCCGGTTGCTGCGGGTGGGGGAGCAATCGCTGACGGCCATCTGGGACCTTCAGGACCTCACCATCTGATCCCTTGCGACCGCCGTCATTCGGACTAGGCTGGCGACGACTCCCGCCTTTCCGAAAGCTCCGACCACATGACCCTCGCCTTCGCCGAACCGACAGATCAATCCATTCCTCTGCACGTCCTCGCGGAGGACGAGGTGCCCGACTGGCTTGAACAACAGCCGGAAACGACACAGGCTTGGGTCAGGGCCACCGGCTTCAGCGGGGCGCTCGGCCAGACCTGCATCCTGCCCGACACCTCGGGCGGGATCACCGCCGCGCTCGCTGGCTATGGCACCGCCGAGAAGCGCCTGCGCGGACGTTTTCACCTGGCGTCCTGCGCAGCGAGGCTGCCCGCGGGCACCTACCGGATCGAAAGCGGTCTCGATGCCGATCAACTTTCCCTCGAGGCGCTGGGTTGGCTGCTCGCCGGGTACCGCTTTGACCGCTACAAGGATGCCAGCGCGATGTCCGCGCATCTCGTTGCGCCCGAAGGTGTGGATTCGCGGCGGATCGAGGCGCTGGCGGCAGGCGAGGCGCTCAGCCGTGACCTAATCAACACGCCCGCCTCCGACATGGGGCCTGCCGAACTCGAGGATGCGGCGCGCGACCTCGCCAAGACGCATGGGGCCGAGATTTCGGTGACCACCGGTGCCGACCTTCTGAGCGCGAACCTGCCGATGATCCATGCCGTCGGTCGCGCCTCCGAACGCGCGCCGCGGCTCATCGATCTGACCTGGGGTGACCAGGGTCCGCGGCTGACGCTGGTCGGCAAGGGGGTCTGCTTCGACACCGGCGGGCTCAACATCAAGCCCGGGTCCTCGATGAAGTTGATGAAGAAGGACATGGGTGGCGCAGCCTCGGTGCTGGGACTTGCGCACATGATCATGGCGACCGGAGCGCAGGTGCGCCTGAGGGTGCTGATCCCTGCGGTCGAGAACAGCATATCCGGCAACGCCTTCCGGCCGCAGGACGTGCTGACCTCGCGCAAGGGGCTGACCGTAGAGATCAACAACACCGACGCCGAAGGCCGGCTGGTGCTGGCCGATGCGCTGGCGCTTGCCGACGAGGAAGCCCCGGACCTGATCGTGTCTATGGCGACCCTGACCGGCGCCGCGCGCGTGGCCGTGGGTCCGGATCTCGCGCCCTACTACTGCGATGACGACGGGTTCGTCGCGGCGCTCGAACACGCGGCGCGGGCCGAGGCGGACCCGGTCTGGCGGATGCCGTTCCATCCGCCCTACGAGAAGATGATCGAGCCCGACATCGCGGATCTCGACAACGCGCCCTCGGGCGGTTTCGCCGGCTCGATCACCGCGGCGCTGTTCCTGCGCCGCTTCGTCACCCGCAGCCGTTACGCGCATTTCGACATCTACGGCTGGCAGCCCTCCGACGCGCCGGCCCGGCCCAAGGGCGGCGTCGGCCAGGCCACGCGGGCGCTCTTTGCCGCGCTGCCGCGGCTGATGCAGACATGACCGACAGGCGCCTCACGCCCGATCCAGAGCATCTGCGCACGCGCATCCCGGCACGCGTCACGGTTCCCGTCAGCGATCTCTGCCGCAGTCCGGACGGGCCGCGCGACCGACAGATGCTGCTGGGCGACGGCGTGACCGTGTTCAGCGAGGACGATGGCTGGAGCTACGTGCAGGCGGCGCGGGACGGCTATTGCGGCTTCCTGCGGTCGGAAACTGTCGGCCCCGCGCTCGAACCGACACATCGCGTGGCGGCGCCCGCGACGCAGGCCTACAGCGCCCCCGACATCAAGTCGCCGGACCGCATGACGCTCAGTTTCGGGTGCCAGCTCTGCGCTACCTCCGAAAGCGCAACTTTCATCGAAACGCCCGAGGGCCACGTGCCGCGCCAGCATGTCCACCGGATCGGCACCTACGCTTCGGACCCGGCCTCGGTGGCCGAGCTTTTCCTTGGAACGCCCTATCTCTGGGGTGGCAATTCGCGCAATGGCATCGACTGTTCGGGGCTGGTGCAGGCAGCGATGCTTGCGTGCGATATCGACTGCCCGGGCGACAGCGACATGCAGCGCGCGCACCTCGGAACCGATCTGCCCGCCGGCAGCGACTACCGCCGCAACGACCTTATCTTCTGGACCGGGCATGTGGCGCTTGTCACCGGTCCCGACATGTTGATCCATGCAAACGGCGGCCACATGGCGGTGGCCGTCGAGGGAATTGCGAACGCGATTTCGCGCATCGAACGGCAAGGCGACGGCCTTCCGACGGCGCACAAACGGCTCCCGCCCGCTTGAGGCCGCGCTGCGTCGGGTTCCGGTCTATGGCGCAGCGTCGCGCTGAACGCGACCGGCCCGGGCATAAAAAAAGCGGTCAGTCGACCGCGCGGATGAGCTTGCGTTCGAGGACGCGGAGCACGGTCTTCAAATCGTGCCCGCGCCGCAGGATGCGCCCGTCCATTCCGACGACCGCGTAGATCCCCTGCCTGTCACGCAGCTTGGGCCGTTTTTCGATGCGGTAGAGCGGGGTTTCGGCGGTGCGCCGGAACACCGAGAAGACGGCGACCTCGCGCAGGCAGGAAATCCCGTAGTCGCGCCATTCCCCGGCGGCCACCATGCGCCCGTAAAGCGACAAGATCACGCTGAGTTCGCTGCGCTGGAATGCGACCTGCGCGGGCGGCAGAGGGTAGAGGTTGCTCGGCGGCGGGGTCGGTGCGTTCATGGCCCGATGGTCGCCGGGTTCGGGTCGCAAATCAATACCCAGATGCGGCACTCAGGCAAAGCTGCCCTGGCAGAACCAGCCCGAGGACATCGTCCCGCCATGCCCGTAGAAGACCCAGAGCCGTCGTCCCTCGCCGGTCTCCACCACCCAGTAGTCGCGTACGCCGCTGCGCCAGGCCGGATCGTCGAGCCACCATTCCGGCGCGATCCGCTCGGGCCCCAGCGCCCGGCGCACGGCGTGATCCTGCCCGCGCCAGCGGAAGCTTTCGGGCGTGGCGGGCCGGTCCGGGGCCTGCACCACCTCGGGCGGCCAGACCAGCAGCGGGCGCGGCGGCGCGGTGCGCGGCCACGCCCCGGCATGGGGTTCGGACCAGGCCGCGGCAAGCACCTTGGCGGTCTTTTCGGGGATGTGGCTCTCGGCCGGGTGCAGCCGGGTGATCGCCTCCAGCCCGACCCGCGCCCCGATCCGGCCCACCAGGTCGTCAAGCGCGGTATTGGCCGCAAGCCGGTCGCGGACCGCCTGCCCGGCGTCCAGATGCCCCGTCGCGCGACGTTCGTGCACCGGTTCGGTCTGCATCGCCTCGAGGCGCAGCACGTCGATGCCGAAGCCTGCGTCGATCTCGTCGAGCTTCAGCGCCAGCAGACCGCGCACGCGGTCGGGATCCTGCGTCGGACGGGCAAGGCCGACCTCGACGCTGGCAATGCCGTGATCGCTGCGGAATGCCTCCAGCCGCACCCGGCGCGCAGCGCGGGCCTTCGCCTTCAGGCTTTCGCAGAGGCGCGGCAGCAGGCGGTCGATCCCGGCGAGGATGTCGGCCTCGAGCCCGATCGGGTCCGGAAGGGTCAGGCGCACGGCGAAATGCTCGGCCGGCTTCGCGGGCGAGACCGGCTCGGGGGCCGAGCCCATCGCCTGGTCGAGCCGCATCACCAGACCGCGCCCGAAGCGCCGCGCCAGACCGGCGCGCGGCTGGCCAAGCAGGTCGCCGACGCGTCGCAGGCCGAGCCGGTCGAGCTGTCGCGCGATCTCGGGGTCGAGCCGAAGCGCCGCCACCGGCAGCGGCGACAGCGCCGAATACATCTGCCCCGGAGCGGCGATGCGATGCGACAGCACCTGGGTCGTGGACGTGACCGGCGGGGCTGCCCCGCCCTTGGTCCAGTGCCGGCGCCGGGCCGCGCGCGAGCGCGTGGCGGGCGCCTCCTGGTCGATGACGTCACCGCTGCGATGACCGCCGGCCGCCTGGCCCGCGAAACGCGCCAGCGCCCAGGCCGCCCCCCGGGTGTCGGCAAGCCCCATACGCACCGCGAGGCCGAGGTCGTTGCAATCCTGCTCGACCACGCCCAGGAGCGGCGCCTCACCACCGAAGAGATGCGCGCAGCCGGTCAGGTCGACGATCAGCCCGTCTTCGCCCTCAGGCGCCACCCAGGGGCTGAACTTGCCGGCCCAGCGCCGCAACCCTGACAGGAACGCCGCCTCGGCCTCGGGGCTGCGGGCGCGGGTCAGCAGCCCCGCGCACATGGCATGGGCGTCCCGCACCGGCTGGCCGACCCGCAGCCCGGCCGCCCGGGCAGCGGCGTTGAGCGAGCTCAGCACCTGCATGTTCTGGCGCTCCTCGACGATGGCCAGCGGCGCTTCGGCAAGCTGCGGCTCCCGGCGGATCAGCCGGTCGGCCCCGAGGCTCGGGAACCACAGCGAAAGGATTCGACGATCGTTCATCGGGACGACGGCAGCAGGATCCGCGCCGGGCAGATGGCGCAATGTTCATACTTTGTTCTAGTGCGAAACTAGACCCCGCAACGGGTCGAGTCGAGTCCGCCGGGCGGAAAAGGATCAGGTGCCGTAGCGCGCCATGAAGGTTTCGAGCGCGCCGTCGACCACGCGGTCGATTTCGGCATCGCTCACGGATTTGCTGACCCCGAAGATCAGCCGCGGCCAGACATCGGCCTTGCAGAGCTCGCCGAACTGGTCCGCCGCAAGCCCGACATCCTCGATCTGGAGCTCGCCACGTGCAATCGCAGTTTCGAGATAGGCCGAAATCTCTGCGCGCATGACCGCCGGACCGGAATTGTAGAACTGCTGGCCGAGTTCCGGGAAACGGTCGGACTCGGCGACGCAGATGCGAAAGATCTGCTGGCCGAACCGCGAGGTGAGAAACTTCAGGAAATGACGGCCGGCCTGTCCCAGAACGCTGCGCGGCGGTCCGGCCATGTCGATCCTGTCCAGACCTTCGCGGGCCTGCCGCGAGCATTCGCGCTGTGCGACTTCCAGAAACAGCAGCCGCTTGTCGGGGAAATAGCTGTAGAGCGTGGCCTTCGAGACGCTGGCGACGCGGGCGATCTCGTCCACGCTGGCGCCTTCGAACCCGTCGGCCATGAACACAGTCCGGGCGCCGTCGAGCACCTGGTCGAACTTGCGGCCCTTGCGGACCGCCGCCTCTGCCATGCCCATACGTTCCCTCCTCCACCCTTCCACGATATAAACCGTTCGGTTCAGTTCCAAGCAAAAATACGTGGGCGTTGACTGTCATTGCGCGCTCACTAGATTAGAATCATTCTAATCAACCTCGGGGGCAGGTATGCGGTTCGGCTTTTCGCGCAAGCGCTTCAGCGATCTCAGCGAACAGGAAATCCTCGCACTCGCGATCTCGTCCGAAGAGGACGACGCGCGGATCTACCGTGGCTACGCCGAGACGCTGCGCGAGGACTATCCGGACAGCGCGCGGGTGTTCGAGGGCATGGCCGCCGAGGAGGACGAGCATCGCCGGCGCCTGATCGCGCTGCACGAGGATCGCTTCGGCAAGGTCATTCCGCTGATCCGGCGCGAGCACGTCGCCGGCTACTACAACCGCAAGCCCGTCTGGCTTGTCGAGAACCTCGGGCTCGATCGGATCCGGGCCGAGGCGGAAGGCATGGAAAAGGATGCCGAACGCTTCTACCTGCAGGCCGCGTCGCGCACCAGCGACGCCGCGACTCGCAAGCTGCTGGGCGATCTGGCTGCGGCTGAGGCGGGCCACCAGCAGAAGGCCGACGATCTCGCGGCCGAGCACCTCGACGCGGCCGCGCGCCGGACCGAGGACGAGACCGCGCATCGCCAGTTCATCCTGACCTGGGTGCAGCCGGGACTCGCCGGACTGATGGACGGGTCGGTCTCGACCCTGGCGCCGATCTTCGCCACCGCCTTCGCGACGCAGGACACCTGGACGACCTTTCTTGTCGGTCTCGCCGCCTCGGTGGGCGCCGGCATCTCGATGGGTTTCACCGAGGCCGCCTCGGACGACGGGCAGCTTTCGGGGCGCGGCTCGCCAGTCAAGCGCGGGCTGGCGACCGGCGTGATGACCACCGTGGGCGGGCTTGGCCACGCATTGCCCTATCTCATCCCGCATTTCTGGACCGCGACGATCATCGCCTGCATCGTCGTTTTCATCGAACTCTGGGCCATCGCCTGGATCCAGAACCGATACATGGAGACGCCGTTCTTCCGCGCGACGCTTCAGGTCGTGGTCGGCGGCGCGCTTGTGCTGGCCGCCGGGGTGCTGATCGGGTCGGGCTAGCTTGCGGCGCTGCAGCGACGCGGCTAGCTTCGCGGCATGATCGAGATCCTGTTCAAGACCCTGCCGTTCTTCGCCATCATCGGGCTGGGGTACTGGGCCGGAAAGACGCGGTTTTTCAGCGAGGAAGCGACCGCGTACCTGACCAAGTTCGTGTTCTACTTCGCGTTGTCGGCGATGCTGTTCCGGTTTTCCGCCAACCTGTCGCTGGCCGAGGTCTGGGACACGCGGCTGGTCAGTGCTTACCTATGGGGCACCGCCTTCGTCTACGGCATCGCGACCGCGGTTGCCTTCTTCCGCGGGCTCGACGTGCAGACCACAGCCGTCGAGGCGCAATGCGCGGTGATCGGCAACACCGGCTTTCTCGGAGTGCCGATGCTGACGCTGTTGATCGGGCCGCAAGCGATCGGACCAGTGGTGCTGGCGCTTGCGGTGGATCTGGTGGTGTTCTCGAGCCTGATCGTGGTGCTGATCACAGGTGCGCGCGAAGGCCGCATGAGCCTGCGCATCCTGCGAACCGTGGCCGTGGGTCTTGTGAAAAACCCAATGATCGTCGCCATCTCGGCCGGGCTGATCTGGTCCGGGCTCGAGATCCCGCTCCCCGGTCCGCTCAACGACTTTCTCGACATTCTCGGCGGCGCGGCGACGCCCGGCGCGCTGTTCGCCATCGGCGCCTCGCTGGCCTCGAAATCCGCCGAACGCATGAGCATCGCGATCTGGCTGAGCTTCTGCAAGCTGGTGCTGCATCCGCTCTTCGTGTTCTTCGCCTGCGTCTTTATCTTCGGCGTCGACACCTTCAGCACCGGGGTCATCGTCGCGGCGGCGGCCCTTCCCGTGGCGGGCAACGTCTATATCCTCGCCCAGCACTATGGTGTTGCCCCGCAGAGGGTCTCGGCGGCGATCCTGATCTCGACGGCGGCCAGTATCCTGACGGTCAGCGCGGTGATCGCCTGGCTGGCGCAGCCCTGAACGCTTGCGGGCCGGGGGCGCAGCGGCTAGCCAAGGGACCGACGCGGCAAGAAGAGGGGCTGCAATGAAGACTGTATCGGAGAATGCGAGTTTCGGCGGAACCCAGGGCGTCTACAGCCATGCCTCCACGACTTGTTCGTGCGACATGACCTTCGGCCTGTTCCTCCCGCCGCAAGCCAAGACGCGCGCCGTCCCTGTGCTGTGGTATCTGTCGGGGCTGACCTGCACGCATGAGAACGCGATGGTGAAGGCCGGCGCACAGGGTTGGGCGGCCGAGCACGGGATCGCGCTGGTGTTTCCCGACACATCGCCGCGCGGTCCAGACGTCGCGGACGATGACGCCTTCGATCTGGGCCAGGGGGCCGGGTTCTACGTCAACGCGACCGAGGCGCCCTGGTCGGCGCATTACCGGATGTGGGACTACGTCGCGGAGGAACTTCCGAAGCTCTTGGCGCGCAACTTCGACGGCCTCGACATGGACCGGCAGGCGATCACCGGGCATTCGATGGGCGGACACGGGGCGCTGACGCTCGGGATGGGTCTGCCGGGGCGCTTCCGGTCGCTCTCGGCCTTCTCGCCGATCTGCAATCCGACGTGCAGCGACTGGGGGCGCAAGCAGTTCGGGGCCTATCTCGGCGAGACCGAAAAGAACTGGCAGGCGCATGACGCGAGCCTTCTGATGCGCGAGAAAGGCTTCGACGGGCCGATCCTGATCGACACCGGCACCGACGACCAGTTTTACGACCTTCTCAGGCCCGAGGCTCTGGCCGAGGCGGCGGCGGCGCGGCACCAGCAGATCACCTTCCGCCTGCAGGCCGGCTACGACCACAGCTACTTTTTCGTGTCGAGCTTCATCGCCGATCACGTCGCCTTCCACGCGGCAGCGCTTGGAGAATGACGCGCCTTTTCGTCGACGCGGATGCCTGTCCGGTGAAGGCCGAGGCCGAACGCGTGGCGACGCGGCACAAGATCCGGCTTTTTCTCGTCTCCAACGGCGGGCTTCGGCCCTCGCGCAACCCTTTGGTCGAGACGGTGATCGTGGCCGAAGGCGCGGATGTCGCCGACATGTGGATCGCCGAGCGCTGCGGGCCCGGTGACCTGGTCGTGACCGGCGACATTCCGCTGGCCGCGCGCTGCGTCGAGGCCGGCGCACGGGTGATCAAGCATGACGGTTCCGCCCTGACGCAGGCCAATGTCGGGCAGGCTCTGGCGACACGCGACCTGATGGCCGACCTGCGGGCCGCCGACCCGTTTCGGCAGGGTGGCGGCAGGGCCTTTACAAAGGCCGACCGCTCCCGTTTTCTGGACTCACTGGAACGGGAAATCCGTGCGGCACTTCGCGACTGAGCGCATTTTCCGACACAAAGAACGGACCGGGATTTTGCAGCATTCCGGCGGCGGGGGTACGGAACGGGCATGAAGCCGAAGGCAGTGGTTTTCGACATCGGCAACGTGCTGATCGAATGGCAGCCCGAGCGATTCTACGACGCCGAGATCGGCGAAGAGCGGCGCCGCGCCATGTTCTCGGCCGTGGACCTGCACGGGATGAACGATGCGGTCGACCGCGGCGGACATTTCACCGACACGATCTATGCCACGGCGGACGCCAATCCCGACTGGCGCGCCGAGATCCGGCTCTGGCACGACCGCTGGATCGAACTGGCCTCGCCCGTGATCGAGCACTCGGTGCGGCTGATGAAGGCGTTGCAGGCGCGTGGGGTACCGGTGTTCTCGCTGACCAATTTCGGCATCCAGAGCTACGATCTCGCCGCCGGGTACTATCCGTTCCTGCGCGAGTTCGACCGTGATTTCATCTCCGGGCATATGGGCGTCATCAAGCCCGATCCCGCGATCTTCGAGCGGCTCGAAGCCGACAGCGGCCTGGCCGCGTCCGAGCTGATCTTTACCGACGACCGCGCCGACAATATCGCTGCGGCGCATCTGCGCGGCTGGAAAACCCATCATTTCACATCGCCGCAAGGCTGGGCGGACAGGCTGGTGGCCGAGGGTCTGCTGGACGCGACGGAGGCGCGATGACCGTTCCCGTGATCCCCTTTGAGGCAGGCGAGGCCGGTCTCGACTGGCTCGAACTCACCGACGCGCTGGCAGCGGGGCATGATTTGCCCAAGGCTGAGGTCGGCGATACCTTCATCTACCGCGACCCGGATACGCTGCTCAGCCGGTCGGCCTGGATCGACGGGCTGGGGATCGCGGTGAAGTCGGCCACGATCTTTCCCGGCAATGCGCGCCGGGGCAGTCCGGCGATCAACGGCGGTGTCACGCTCTACGCGGACACGGACGGGACGCTCGAGGCGATCGTCGATTTCCACCTCGTGACCAAGTGGAAGACCGTGGGCGACAGCCTGCTGGCCGCACGCCGGCTCGCCCGGCCCGACAGTGCACGCATCCTGATCGTCGGCGCGGGCACTCAGGGGCGCAACCTGCACGCGGCCTATTCCGCACTGTTCCCTGCCGCGGCCTTCGCGGTGTGGAACCGAACGCCCGAGAACGCCGCTGCGATGGCCGCCGAAATCCCCGGCCTCTCGGTCACCGATGACCTCGAGGCGGCGGTGCGCGAGGCCGATATCGTCACCTGTGCCACGATGTCGACCGAACCCGTGATCCAAGGCGACTGGTTGCGGCCCGGCCAGCACGTCGACCTGATCGGCGCCTACCGCCCCGACATGCGCGAGGTCGACGACACGGCCCTGCTGCGGGCGCGGATCTTCGTGGACAGCTACGACACGACGCTCGATCACATCGGCGAGTTGAAGATCCCGCTGGCCTCCGGTGCAATCCAACGGGATGACGTGATCGCCGACTACTACTCGCTCGACCGCTTCGCACGCGGGTCGGAGGACGAGATCACGCTGTTCAAGAATGGCGGCGGCGCACATCTCGACCTGATGACCAGCCGCTACATCCTGTCACGCTGGAAGGCCGCATGACCTGGCTCACGGCGGTGCTGATCGCGGCACTGGCCGTCACCGCGTTGCCCTGGATCCTGGAACTGCGGCGCCGCCCGATGGACGATGCGGCGCGCCAATCGGCGCCGGGGCAGTTCGCCGATCTGCCTCAGGGGCGCACCCATTACCACTGGACCGGGCCAACAAACGGACCCGTCGCGGTCTGCGTGCACGGGCTGACGACGCCGGGTTATGTCTGGCGTGATGTGGCCGACGGTCTGGCCGCGATGGGCTACCGGGTGCTGGTCTACGATCACATCGGTCGCGGCTTTTCGGACCGCGCCCGTCAGGTTCAGGATCGCGCATTCTTCATCGACCATCTCGACGCGCTGCTCGCGCATGAAGGCGTCGACCAGCCGGTCACGCTTCTGGGCTACTCGATGGGCGGCGCCGTGGCGACCGTCTATGCGGCCCGCCACCCGGCCCGCGTCCGCGCGCTGATCCTGCTGGCTCCGGCGGGGATGGGGCGCGTGGCGGTGGGCGTCAACGGCATGCTGCTCAACACCCCTCTGCTGGGCGACTGGCTGATGCTGACGACCTACCCCAAGCAGTTCCGCGAGGGCATCGAGGCGGAGCGCGCAAGCGGCCACGACGCGACGGACGTCAACGACAGGCAGCTTGCCGAACTCGAGACACGCGGCTTCGTGCCGGCGGTCCTGGCTAGCCTGCGCGGGCTGATGTCCGAAGTGCTGGAACAGGACCACCGGGCGATCCTGCGGGCGGGCATCCCGGTGCTCGCCATCTGGGGCCGCGAGGACGAGGTGATCCCGCTGGCCGCAGCGGACGTCCTGACCACCTGGAACCCGGATGTGCGGACCGTGATCGTCGACGGCGCCGGGCATGGCCTGCCCTACACGCACGGGCAGGATGTGATCGAGGATATCGCGGGTTTTCTCGACACGCGGACCTGACCCGTCAGGCTGCGGCCAGCCCAGGCATGCGGCGCTCGCGGATCGGCAGGTGCACGATGGCGCTGAAAGCGCCGACGGCGACGCCGATCCACCAGACCATCGTGTAATCGCCATAGACGTCGTACAGCCTTCCGCCGAGCCAGACACCCATGAAGCTGCCGACCTGATGGCTGAAGAAGACGATGCCGTAGAGCGTACCCATGTAACGCAACCCGTAGATCTGCGCGACCAGACCCGAGGTCAGCGGCACGGTGGCGAGCCACAGGCTGCCCATGGCGATCGAGAAGAGTATCACCGAGACCGGCGTGATCGGCAGGAGGATGAAGATCGCGCCGACGATCGTGCGCGCGGCGTAGATGCCGGCCAGCACGTATTTCTTGGTAAAGCGCTTGCCGGCCCAGCCCGCCGCCAGCGTGCCCGCGATATTGGCAAGACCGATCAGCGAGATCGACACCGCGCCCAGCGCCGAAGTGGTCGAGATGCCCATGCCATGCAGCACGCCGCCGGGCAGGATCGGCCCGCAAAGCTCGGTCACGAAGGCCGGGAAATGCGCGGTGATGAAGCCCAGTTGGTAGCCGCAGGAGAAAAAGCCGAGAAAGATCAGCGTGAAGGACGGATCGCGGAAGGCCCGGCTGAGGATTTCGCCAAGGGTCTCGTCGGGCTCGGCGCTCGGGGTCGCCTGCGGAGCGCGCATGAAGGGCAGCAGCAGGGTACAGGCCATGATCGCCACAGCAAAGACGACGAAGGTCAATTGCCAGGTCAGGAACCCCAGCAGCCATTCGGCGACCGGAGCACCGACCACCTGGCCGATGCTGCCTGCCGCCGTGACGACGGCCAGCGACATCGAGCGGTTCTCGTCGGACGCCGCGCGCCCGACGGAGGCGAGGATCACGCCGAAGCCGGTACCGGCGATGCCGAACCCGACGAGCCACTCCCAGTTCTGCATCGCGAAGGGCGTGGTCGATACCGCCGAAAAGATAAGTCCGGCGGCATAGAAGATCGCGCCGATGAAGATTGCCTTGCGGTCGCCGATCTTCTCCGCGATCGCCCCGAAGATCGGTTGTCCGATGCCCCAGGCGAGGTTCTGGATCGCGATGGCCAGCGAGAACTCGGCGCGCAGCCACCCGAACTCGTCCGCGATCGGGATCTGGAAGACCCCGAACGAGCCGCGAATGGCGAAGTTGATGATGATGATGCCGCAGCCAACCAGCAGGACGGGCGTGAAGAAGGATGAGGTGCGCTGTTCCATTCAAAAAGCCCGCCTGAAGATCAGAAAGATGCCTAGCCTCTGGACCGGTCCAAGGCAAATCAAGAGATCTTGGCGTCACTTCACGAATATTGATGCGGGGCGGCGAGGCTTTCCAACGGCGGGCCGTCGCGATATTTGAGGTCCGGATGAGCACCCTGACCGAGATCTACGACCGCGAGGTTGCCGCCGGAAAGCTGCGCGACGACCCGGCGCAGCGTGAAGTGCTTCCCGAGTTCGAACGCATTCGCGCCGAACTGTCCAAGCCGGTCAAGAAAGGCCTTTTCCGCAAGGCGCCCGAGCCGCCGAAGGGCCTCTATCTGTGGGGCGGTGTCGGGCGCGGCAAGTCGATGCTGATGGATTTCTTCGTCGAGCACCTTGACGGTGTCGCGGCGCGACGGGTGCATTTTCACGCCTTCATGCAGGAAATCCACGCCGCCATGCACGAGGTCCGAAAGACTGGCGTCGAGGATGCGATCACGCCGGTGGCCAAAGACGTCGCCGCCTCGCTGCGCCTGTTGGCATTCGACGAGATGCAGGTGACCGACATTACCGATGCGATGATCGTCGGGCGCCTGTTCCAGCATCTCTTTTCCGCCGGCGTCGTGGTGGTCACGACGTCGAACCGGGTGCCCGACGATCTTTACAAGAACGGGATCAACCGCGAGGTGTTCGTGCCGTTCATCGAACTCATCAAGACGCGCATGGTCGTCCGGGAGCTCAGCAGCCCGACCGACTACCGGCAAGACATCCTCGGTGGGCATCAGGTCTATTTCACGCCGGTGAATGCCGAGTCTCGCGCCGAGATGAACACGGTCTGGGAAGAACTGGCCGGCGGTCCGGGTGAGCCGCTGGAGTTGCGCGTCAAGGGCCGCACCGTCGAGATCCCCCAGTTCCGCAACGGCGTGGCGCGGGCGCGGTTCCACGATCTCTGTGGTCAGCCGCTTGGTCCGGCGGATTACCTCGCGCTCGCCGAGGCGGTGAAGGTACTGCTGCTCGACAACATCCCGTCGCTGTCACGCTCCAACTTCAACGAGGCCAAGCGCTTCGTGACACTGATCGACGCGCTTTACGAGGCGCGCGTGCGGCTGATCTGCTCGGCCGCCGACAAGCCCGAGATGCTCTATCTCGAAGGCGAGGGCACGTTCGAGTTCGAGCGCACCGCCTCGCGCCTGCGCGAGATGCAGGGCGCCGACTGGGGCACGTGACGGCTCAGCCGTTTTCGCGCAGCACCGTCCCGGCAAGGTAGAGCGAACCGCAGATCAGGATACGCGCCGCTGGTTCGTCCGCGACGATCCGCCCGATCGCCTCGGCGACCGAGGGTGCGGTGGCGGCCTGCATACCGACTTCGTCGGCCTTCGCGGCGGTGTCTTCGGCGCTCAGCGTATTGGCCTCGCCGGGGATCGAGACCGCGACCAGCCCCCGGACCTCCGGCGCCAGCGGGCCGAGATAACCGGTCACGTCCTTCGTGTTGAGCATCCCGCAGACCAGGTAGGTCGGGCGCCGCGGTAGGCTTGCCAGCACCCAGCCCAGCGCGACCCCGGCCGCCGGGTTGTGGCCGCCGTCGAGCCAGACCTCGGCGTCCTGCGCCAATTCGACCAGCGGCCCGTGGCGCAGACGCTGCATCCGGGCCGGCCACTCGGCGCGCGTGACCGCAGCTTCGCACGCCCGTTCGCCGATTCCGAGGTGTCGCAGGGCGGCGAGTGCGGCCCCGGCGTTCTGGATCTGGTGATCTCCGGGCAGGTTCGGACGCGGCAGATCGAGCAGTCCGGTCTCGTCCTGGTAGGTCATCCGGTCGCGTTCGGGGTAGGCGTGCCAGTGCTGCCCGTAGGCCAGAAGCGGCGCACCGAGCCGCGCGGCGGTCGATTCGATCACGTCGAGCGCCTCTTCCTCCTGCGGTCCGACCACGCAAGGCACCAGCCGTTTGAGGATTCCCGCCTTCTCGGCAGCGATGAGCTCCAGCCTGTCGCCGAGGAAGGCCTCGTGATCCATCGAGACCGGCGTGATGACGGTCAGTTCGGGCCGCGCGATGACGTTGGTCGCGTCGAGCCGTCCCCCCAGTCCGACTTCGAGCAGCGTGTAATCGGCGCGCGCACGGGTAAAGGCGAGGATGGCGGCACAGGTCGTGATCTCGAAATAGGTGATGCGTTCGCCGCCGTTCGCGGCATAGCACTCGTCAAGCACCTCGGTCAGCGCGGTCTCGGCGATCAGGTCGCCGGAGACCCGGATACGCTCGTGAAACCGCGCGAGGTGCGGCGAAGTGTAGGCGTGCACGCGTTTCCCCGAGGCTTCGAGACCGGCGCGGATCATCGCCAGGGTCGAGCCCTTGCCGTTGGTCCCGGCGATATGGATCACCGGGGGCAGGTCGTTCTGCGGATTGCCGAGCGCGTCGAGCAGTCGCCAGACCCGATCGAGCGTCAGGTCGATGATCTTGGGATGCAGCGACATCATCCGGGCGAGGATGACGTCGGATGCCGCCGTGCTCATTGTTCCGACGGGGTCTTGGCCTTCTCCACCTTGGCCTCGGCTTCGACGGGGGCGGCCTGCGGTTCCGGTGCGGGCAGGTCACCGCGGACCGCCGGCGGCAGGCCGAGCAGCATTCGCACGATCTGGATCAGCTCGTCCCGCAGCTTGGCGCGCGGGGTCACCCGGTCGAGCATGCCGTGGTCCAGCAGGTACTCGGCGCGCTGGAACCCCTCGGGCAGCTTTTCGCGGATCGTCTGCTCGATCACGCGCGGGCCGGCGAAACAGATCAGCGCGTTCGGCTCGGCGATCTGCACGTCGCCCAGCATCGCATAGCTGGCCGTTACCCCGCCTGTCGTCGGGTGGGTCAGCACGACGATGTAGGGAAGCCCCGCCTCTTTCAGCATCTGCACCGCCACCGTCGTGCGCGGCATCTGCATGAGCGACAGGATGCCTTCCTGCATCCGCGCGCCGCCGGCGGCGGAAAACAGGATCAGCGGCCGCTTGAGCTTCACCGCCTCCTCGGCGGCGGCAATGATGGCGTTGCCGACGTACATGCCCATAGATCCGGCCATGAACGAGAAGTCCTGCGCCGCCGCCACGACGGGGGTGCGCCCGATCTCGCCTGTGGCGACCAGCATCGCCTCGGCCTCGGACGTCTCCTTTTGTGCCGCCTTCAGCCGGTCGGGATACTTCTTCTGGTCGCGGAACTGCAGCGGATCCTGCTTCGGCTGCGGGACGCGCACCTCGTTGAAGACGCCGCCGTCGAACAACGCCGCGAAGCGCGCGCGCGGCGTGATGTGCATGTGATGGCCGCAGTTCGTGCAGACGTTGAGATTGTCCGACACCTCCCGGTGGAACAGCATGGTTCCGCACTCGGGGCACTTGGTCCACAGGTTGTCCGGGGTTTCGCGGCGCGAGAAGATCGAGTTGATCCGCGGCCGGACGTAATTCGTGATCCAGTTCATTCCTTGCCTCGCTGAGGGTCTTTTTTCTAGATAATCGGGCGCGTCGCGAAGTGCAATCAGCGCTGGATCGCAAGGCGCGCGGCCAGCCAGCTTACGATCATCATCGCGAAATCGACCGGCAGCCAGGCACGCAGCGCCGCCTCGTCGTCGGCGGAGAAAGGGGCAAGGTAGAGCGACAGCCCCGACAGCTCGTCCGGCAGAGACACGATCAGCATCGCCGAGGCGTTGTTGACAAAATGCACCGCGATCGCGGGACCAAGCGTACCGGCGCGCGCGGTGAGATCGGCCATCAGCAGCCCGAAGACCAACGCCCAGACCGCGATCAGCCCGGCATTGTTTCCGTTCGCTTCGGGCAGGTAGTGCCCGGCGCCGAAGGCCAGCGCCGGCAGCAGCATCCAGACCAGTGGCGACCGGAACCGGGCGGCAAGCTGCTGTTGCAGGTAGCCGCGAAAGACGATTTCCTCCGACCCGGTCTGCACCAGGATCGCCGCCAGCGACAGCGGCAGCAGCATCAGCCAGCGACCGGGATCGACATTGGGCACGAAGGGCGCACCCCAGTCCCAGGGCGGCAGGATCCAGACCGCGGCATTCAGCACCACAAGGACCAGGATGACGCGCGAGAACTGCGCGGCGGTGGCGCGGGCGGGTCCGATCAGGCTCTGCCAGCCCTTGCCGTGCACCACCAGCCGCGCCGCCAGCACACCCAGCGACATGAAAACGAACCCGAAGAGCAGCGCGTACATCGCCGCGGGCGTTGCCCCGGACACCAGAGCGTCCAGAGGATCCGGCTCGCCCTGCGCGCGCCAGGCCCGGAATAGCGACCGGTACAGGAACTGCGTGCCGGCGATGTAGACGAGCATCGCGACGATCGCCCCGAGCAGCAGCCGCCAGAGCTGCGCCGTGTCGCGCAACGGCGCGATCAGCCGTTCGTGGGCCGTGTAGGCGGAGATGACAGGTGTCACACGGAATCCTGCTCGACGGGCGGCCGCACCGGCCCCGCTTCCTGCGGGATGTCGATGCGCGCCTCGCGCATCAGTTCCGCCGCGCCGGTCAGGTGCGAAGCCACGGTCTTGAGCAGGATCATCAGCACTGTCGGATCATGCTGGATCACCGCGCGGAATTCGCTGGCGCCGATGCGCAGGAACTGGCTGTCCTCGACCGCGTCGAGATCGAGCTGGCGCGGGTCGTCGAGGATGATCGCGAGATCCCCGATCAGGCGGCCGGGCGAGACCACGGTGACCTCGTGAGGCTTTCCGTCATCGTCGCGGTACCCCAGGATGGCCTGTCCGGAGATGCAGAGGTATGCGGCGTCCGGCCGTTCGCCCATCGAGAAGATGCGCGTGCCGGCCTTCACATCGAACCATTGCGCCGAGAAGGCAAGCAGGCGCTGGTTGCGGCTGTCGAGGTCGGCAAAAAGCTCGGTCCGGGCGATCACCTTAAGCTTGCGCCGCAGGTCATGTGACGCGCCGTTGCCGGCATCCCCCGCATCGCTTTCCGACACGCCGTCGATCCGTCCGTTCTTGATCTCGATGAAAAGGTCATAGGCCTCGGGCGTCTCGAAACGATCCTCCATGAAGATCATCGTGGTGTCCGGCAGCGCGTCGCCCAGCCGGCCTCGGGTCTCCTCGATGGTGCCCGCGTCCTGGCTGGCCAGCGCCTGGTCGAGGATCAGCACGTCCGGGCGCTTGATCCCGGCCCGGCAAAAGGCCACGCGTTCCTGGAACACGGTGGGAAGGTTGGTGCCGCCGAGCCCCGCCGGGATATCCCAGATGGTTTCGGCCACAAGATTGCGCAGGTCGTGTTCGACTAGAACGTCGGCGACGATGTCCTCGACCACCTCGCCCTGAACACCGGCAACCGAGGAGATGCGTCCGTAAAGCAGATTTTCCAGAACCGTCAGGCGCGGCAGGTAGTTGTCCATGGCGATCGGAATGAACAGATCCTCGGTGCGTTCTCGCAGGCTGGGGCCACGATCCTTGCGGATCTCGAGGATCTCGCGCTTGAAGCTTTCAGGGAAGGCAGGCCCGATCTGTTCGGCGGTGAAGGCGAAGGGGACCGTCAGCAGCAGCGCGAATTCGTTCTCATCGAGCGCCTGGTCGCCTTTTTCGCGACGGCGCGTGGCGATGTCAACGAGCCGCTCGTAAAGCTCTTCCTCGATTCCCAGTGCGGTGAACAGTGGATGGTTCGTTCCATCCATGCCGAAGGTCTGGTGCAGCGTCTCGATCACCGTCTGCGAGATCGCGATACCCTGCTCGGCCAGCCCCTGCTCGGCGATGAGCTGCAGGAACTTGCCTTCGGAAACCAGGCCCTGCTGCGAAATCTCGCGGCGCGGCGCGGCGAAAAGCAGGTTGCCGCCCAGCGGGATCGACGGGTTGAAGCTGTCCGGGTCGAAGTGGTTCACCACCCCGTCCACGCCCTTTTCGATCAACCGCTCGCGCACCTCGCCGCGCAGCTCCACGATGCGCTCGACCAGTTCCTTGTGACGGTCGGGATTGATGCGCGACCGCAGCATCCGACGGAACATGACCTCGTCGATCCGCATGGTCTCGGTCAGCCGAAACCACCAGTCGCGGACCTCCTTCTCGGTCTCCAGCCCCGCCAGTTCCGGGTTGACCCAGTCCGCGTGAATGCTGTCGGCACTGTTGCCGGACTTGCGGGCCTCGCGCGCCTCGCGCTTGCGCGTCTTGGGGTCCCAAAGGACCGTCGTGGGATTGAACTTGAGCGACATCAAAAGGTTGTCACCGACCGTACCGTCGAACAGATAGGGCCGTGAATGCGCATAGCCGATGCGTGTTGCGATCACCGCCTGGTGCAGCTCCGACAGGTTCTGGCCGTTGAAGCTGACGCTGCCGCGCGCCGGCGAAACCTCGCGCGTCAGCAATTCGGCGAAGGCAGTGCGTTCGGCCTGGCTCGACGACTTGATGGCAACGCGCGCGCCTTTCGGGATCTCGAGGTTCAGGTTCTGCAGCACCGGGTTGCCGTCCTCGTTGCGCACGGTGACGTCCTTGATCGATATCGGCCCATTCAGGTGCGGCATCTCCTCGGGCGTGCCCTCGAAGAGCGTCTCGTCGATCATGCCCTTCGGCGCAAAACGCTCGCAGACGATGTCCCAGCGCAGCGACATGTCCTGCACCTGGTTGTAGTAGATCAGCAGCTCGCGCCAGGGGGCCGAGAGATCCTTGTAGGCGGCCAGCGCCGCGACCAGCGCCCCGACCGTGATGTCGCCCCGGATCGCGAGGTAGCCGCCGACGGCGTAGAAGAAGAACGGCGTGAGCTGGGTGATGAAGTTGTTGAGGAACTTCATGAAGAACTTCTTCTGGTAGATCTGGAAGCGGATCCTGAAGAGAGTTCCCAGCCGATCGGTGAAGGCGGCGAGCCGGTATCGCCATCCGGCGTTCGTGCGCAGGTCGGTGATGCCCGCGGCGGTCTCGCCGATCTCGGCGGCGAAGTGGCGGATCTCGACGATCCGCTCCTTGTTCAACTGGTTGATCTGGCGTTGCAGGATCGGGATCACGTAGGCCTGCAGCGGGATCAGGGCGATCCCGGCCAGCCCGAACCAGACGCTCTGCAAGAACAGGAAGATCACGATGATTAGCATCTGCCCGGCCTGGAATACCGGCTGCGCCACGGCGTCGCCCATCAGCCCGCCCATCGGCTCGGCCTCGGAGGTGACCATCGCAACCAGCTCGCCCTGGCTGGTATTGCGATAGTAGCTGCGCGGAAAGCGCATCATGCGCGAGATCAGCGTGTAGCGGAAACGACGCAGCATACGCTCGGACAGGATGCCCTTCATCGTGTTGAGCCGCATCTTCAGCAAGCCGTGAACGAGGACCGCCCCGAGATAGGCGAAACACAGCAGCATCAGGAATTGCGTTTGCGTCAGGTCGTACCCGAAGGGCAGGCGGATGATCTGGCTGTCCGAACCGATGGCGTCGTTGATGATACGCTTGGGCAGTTCCAGCGTGGCGTAGAGGAACGGGAAGGTGAACACGGTGAAAAAGAGCAGGAAGATCTGCTCGCGCCTGGAATACTTCCAGATAAAGGAAAAAAGCGTCTTTTCCATGAATCGGCCTTCGCCAGGGATCGCCCGCGACCGCCGCGCCGCCCCGCAGTATGAGCAGGAAACCTAAGGGCGCCCCTACGTCAATACAAGCATCGGAGAGGTCACCGGGCCTGTGCGCCTGCGCAGGCTTGTCGCTTGCAGGCACCTTGCGGGATGGATATTCCGTCCGGGACAGATATCCAGGGGAGCCCGCAAGCCATGTCAAATCTTCGGTTCGACAAGTCGAAACTGCCCAGCCGACACGTCACCGAAGGGCCCGCGCGCGCGCCGCACCGGTCCTACTATTACGCCATGGGTATGACCGAGCAGGAGATCCACCAGCCGCTGGTCGGCGTGGCGACCTGCTGGAACGAAGCCGCGCCCTGCAACATCGCGCTGAACTGGCAGGCCCAGTCGGTGAAGACCGGTGTCCGCGCGGCCTCCGGCACGCCGCGCGAGTTCACGACCATCACCGTGACCGATGGCATCGCCATGGGGCACGAGGGCATGCGGTCGTCGCTGGCCTCGCGTGAGGCCATCGCCGATACGGTCGAGCTGACCATGCGCGGGCACTGTTACGACGCCATCGTGGGGCTGGCCGGGTGCGACAAGTCGCTGCCCGGGATGATGATGGCGATGCTTCGACTCAACGTGCCGTCGGTGTTCATGTACGGCGGGTCGATCCTGCCGGGCAAGGTTCCCGAAGGCGCCGACGTTCCGGACGATTTCGCAACACGTGATCTGACCGTGCAGGACATGTTCGAAGCCGTCGGCCGCTACCAGTCCGGCGATGTCAGCGATGCGCAACTGGCCGTTCTCGAACGCGTGGCCTGCCCTTCCGCTGGCGCTTGCGGCGGCCAGTTCACCGCCAACACGATGGCCTGCGTTTCGGAAGCGATCGGGCTTGCGCTGTTCAATTCATCCGGGATGCCGGCGCCCTACGAGAACCGGGCGCAATACGGCGAAGCGTCCGGACAGGCGGTCATGGAGCTGCTGCAAAAGAACATCCGCGCCCGAGACATCTGCACGCGCGAGGCGTTCGAGAACGCGGCCCGCATCGTCGCCTGCACCGGCGGGTCGACCAATGCCGGCCTGCACCTGCCGGCAATGGCGCACGAAGCGGGCATCGATTTCTTCCTCGAAGACGTCTGCGAAATCTTCCGCGACACGCCCTATTTCGTCGACATGAAGCCAGGCGGCGCCTATGTCGCCAAGGACCTCTACGAGGTCGGCGGCGTGCCGGTGGTGATGAAGGAGCTGCGCAAGGCCGGGCTGATCCACGAGGACTGCATGACCGCCTCGGGCCGCTCGATCGGCGAAGAACTCGACCGCGTCGAGCGCGAAGCCGACGGAAAGGTTATCCACCCGGTCGAAAACCCGATCACCAGGACCGGCGGCGTTGTCGGCTTGAAGGGCAACCTCGCCCCCGAAGGCGCCATCGTGAAGGTCGCGGGCATGTCAGAAGCCGACCAGATATTCACCGGCCCCGCGCTGGTCTTCGAATGCGAACAGGACGCCTTTGAGGCGGTTCAGACTCGCGCCTACAGCGAAGGCGACGTCTTCGTGATCCGCAACGAGGGACCTGCAGGTGGCCCGGGCATGCGCGAAATGCTGGCGACGACCGCGGCGCTGTCCGGTCAGGGGATGGGCAAGAAGGTGGCGCTCATCACCGACGGGCGGTTCTCAGGGGCGACCCGCGGCTTCTGCGTCGGACATGTCGGCCCGGAGGCCGCGCTTGGCGGCCCGATCGGGCTGCTGAAGACCGGCGACATGATCACGATCGACGCGATCAAGGGCAGCATCAGCGTCGATCTCTCGGAAGACGAGATCGAGGCCCGCCGCAAGGACTGGGCCGGACCGCGCGTGACGAATTACGCCTCCGGCGCGCTCTGGAAATACGCGCAGCTTGTCGGGCCGACCTACCTTGGCGCGGTGACCCATCCCGGGGCCAAGTCCGAGACCCATGAATACATGGATCTCTAGGGGCGTCGTTTTCGCCCTATCGGCCTTTGGCCTCGCCGCCTGCGAGACGGCACCGACAAACTCGGGCGCGCGCTCCCTGCCGACGCAGGCGCTGCTGGCTAATGGCGCGGTACTGCTCGTCGCACCAGCCGGCTACTGCGTCGACACCCGCAGCAAGAAGGACGCGTTCGCGTTGCTGGCACGCTGCGACACGATGGGCGGCGAAACCGGCGCAGGCGTACCGCTTGGTGTGATCACCGCGACCGCCCTGCCGGCGACGTCGGACCGGGCGCTGCCGGATGCCGCCGAGTTCCAGGCCACGCGCGGGGTTCGGCGCGTGTTCGAACAGTTTGCCGGCAGGTCGCAGACCCTCGTGCGCGCCGAGGGTCCGGCTCCGGCACCGGGTCTTTCGACATTGCACTGGCGCGGCACCACGCGTGTCGGCGGCCACATGCTCGCCGTTGCGGTCTACGGCCCTGAGGGCAGTGCTGCGACGGGCCGTGAAGGCCGGCAACTCGCGCAGCAGGTCATGGCGCGATCACGCAGTGGAACCGACGCGCTGTTGCGAAGCCGGCAGGCAGCAGGCCAGACACCGGCTGCCCCCTGACGGCGACGGCTTACGCCGACGCCGATCGCACGTTAGACAGGAACTGGACGACAGCGGAGCGGCGAATGGCGATGGCGGACGGTGGCGACAGCATCCTCGATCTTGCGCTTTACCGGCGCGAGATGCGGCACTGGACGCGCGCGGCCCGGCGGGCGACCTCGACGCGTCCCGCGGTGCTGCAACGCCAGCGCGATCGCGCGCGACTGCTGCGCGGCCAGCTCGATCGGCTGATTTGCGCTGCCGACGACCGTCTGTCCGGCGTCGGCGATGCTCCACCATCGCGGCCGCACAATGCCGATTGGGTCTGGACCCCGGCGGCTTGGCAGACGGGGTTCGAGCGGCGCGGACGTGCGCCTGCCACGTCCGGAACCGGCTTCGGCGAGAACCTGACACTGTTCCACGACTGCCCCCGATCCGAGATCGTCCTGCGGCAGATCCCATCCGCTGCCGCGGGGGCCAAGGCCGTGTCACTCGATGTCTATGCCTTCGAGGGCTCGTTCCTGTCGCTTGCCATCGACCTTCCCGAGGAAGCGACACGGGGCCTGAGGCGGACGCACCTCTTCCGCCTCGGCTGCCGGGTCGCTTCGGAAAGCCCGCTGACGGTCTACGCCCGGCTCAACCTCCGGCACGGTCCGAACACCGCGCAGATCCTGCGTGAACTTCCCGACGCGACCGAACCCGTCGCGATAGAGTTCGATCTCGCCTACACCGATTTCGACGAGACCCGCGATGCAAAGGCCTGGATCGACCTGATCTTCGAACACCCGGAGATGAACCAGATCTCGGTGCACGATCTGTCCCTGTCCCGGCGGCCCCGGGCGCAGGTCTGAGAGCCCGGAATGGCACGGCGCGAGATCACGGCAACCGGTATCCGCAAGGGCGTCTGGCACGGACGCATTTCAGGCGTCGGCAGCACGGACCCGGCGATTTCGGTGCTGCTGCGCGGCGAGGCGGTTGCCGGTGTGACCCTGACACCGCCCTCGGATGACGGCGACTGGCGGCTCGCGGTGCCGATCCCGCCGGAGAGCATCCAGGAAGGGCTGCAGACCTTCGTGATCTGCGACGATCTCGACGGCGAGACGCTGGGCAGTTTCGCGGTGCTTGCCGGGCAGGCCCTCGGGGCCGACCTTCAGGCCGAGGTCGACCTGCTCCGGGCCGAAATCGACATGCTCAAGCGCGCCTTCCGGCGTCATTGCGCAGACACCGACTGACGACATCCCGAATGCAAAACGCCCCCGCGGCGGAACCGCGGGGGGCGTCTGTAGCGGCTGACGTGTCCGCCTATTCTTCGCGGTCGAGCACAGACAGGCCTTTCAGGATGTCGACGGCGACGGCAAGCTGGTAGTCCTCTTCGCGCAGGGCCGCGGCGGCCTCTGCCTTGGCGCGGTCCTCCTCGATCTGCTTGATCTCGTCCTCGCTGAGGCTGTCGTTGTTCAGGCTGCCGCGCAGGTCGGCCTCGGAGCGCAGCGCGCGCGAGGTCGAGCCGTTCTCGTCCTCCTCGGTCTCCGCCGCCGGGTCGCGCCGCGGCTGCGCCACGACGATGTCGGGCGACACGCCCAGCGCCTGGATCGAGCGGCCCGAGGGCGTGTAGTAGCGCGCCGTGGTCAGGCGCATCGCACCCTCGCTGCGCAACGGCATGACGGTCTGAACCGACCCCTTGCCGAAGCTCTTCGTGCCGACGACGACACCACGGTGATGATCCTGCAGCGCCCCTGCGACGATCTCGGAGGCCGATGCGGAGCCTCCGTTGATCAGCACCACGATCGGCAGGCCGTCGGCAAGATCGCCCTCGGTGGCGTTGAACCGGTCGCCGTCCTGCGGATTGCGCCCACGCGTGCTGACGATCTCGCCCTCGTCGAGGAAAGCGTCGGCGACCTTGATCGCCTGGGTCAGCAGGCCACCGGGATTGTTGCGCAGATCGAGCACGATGCCGTTGATCTTGTCGATCCCGCCCGCAGCCTCGACCTCCTTCTCGAAGCCGGCCTCGAGGTTTTCGAAGGTCTGGTCGTTGAAGGTCGTCACGCGCAGGATGACCGACGCGCCCTCGGTCCGGCTGCGCACTGCCGTCAGCTTGATCGTGTCGCGCGTGAGCGTGACATCGAAGGGTTCCGGTTCGCCCTCGCGGACCACGGTGATGATGATCTCCGAGCCGACCGGCCCGCGCATCATCTCCACCGCCTCGTCGAGGTTGAGCCCGAGCACCGACTCGCCGTCGACATGGGTGATGAAATCTCCGGCCTCGATCCCGGCCTCGTCGGCCGGCGTGCCGTCGATCGGAGAGACCACCTTCACGAAGCCTTCTTCCTGGGTCACCTCGATTCCGAGCCCGCCGAATTCGCCCCGCGTCTGCACCCGCATCGCCGCCGCATCGTCGGGCGACAGGTAGCTCGAATGCGGATCGAGCGAGGTCAGCATGCCGTTGATCGCCGCCTCGACGAGATCCTCGGCGTCGACTTCCTCGACGTATTGCGCCCGGATGCGCTCGAAGATGTCACCGAAAAGGTCCAACTGCTCGTAGACGTTGCCCGACTTGGCGGCCTCCTGCGCCAGCAGCGGCCCGGCGATCTGCGTGCTCGCGACAACACCTGCCGCGATCCCGCCGACGGTCGCCATTACGAATTTTCTCATTGTGCCCTATCCATCCTCATCGGTTCGGAACCAGCGCGCCGGATCCTCGGGGACATCCCTGCGCCTCACTTCTATATAGAGCGTTTCCGTTCGCCCAGTGCCAGAGCCATCACCATCTGGTGACAGGTCTGCGTCATTTTTCGCCTCGGCGCCAGCCATCAATCCCAAGGGCGTACCGGCACCGATCACCTCGCCCGCCGCACCGTAGGTCACGTCGAGCCCGGCGAGAACGAAGAGCATATCCGACTTCGGTTCCAGAATCACCACCTGCCCCAAGTCGAGCAGCGGGCCGACGTAGCGGATCGTCGCCGCCGAGGGGCTGGTGACGATCGCGCCGGGGCGCGTGGCGAGGATCAGGCCGGGGCGCGTGACGCCGGCGGCATCCGCCTCGCCCGCCGCGCGCAGAACCACGCCCTGCACCGGCAGCGGCAACGCCCCGGGAACAAGGTCGGGCTGGGGCGCCGAAGCCCCGGTCTCGTCGACCGCGATCTCCGACAGCCCGCTGGCAAAGGCATCCAGCGTCTCGGAAGCCGAGATCAGGATCGCCGTGCGCACCGGGTCCGCGGTAAAGCGTTTCGGCAGGTCCGTCCGGTCGGCCATCGCCTGGTTGAGCGCGGCGCGCGCACCCTGCAGCTCCTGCAGCCCCTCGCGCAGCCGCGCCTCGGCATCGGTCTGCAGGTCCCGCAGGATCCGCAGGTCTTCCAGATCGCGGCGCAGTTCGGCCGCCCTGCGGTTCAGCTCCGGCGTCATCTCGGCCAGCAGCATGCCCGCGCGCGCCGTCCCGGCGGGTCCCGCCGGGTGCAGCAGCACGACCGGCGTCGGGTTGCCCCCGATTTTCTGCAGCACGGTCAGCAGCGCCCCGATCTCGTCCTCGCGCGCAATCAGCCGCGTGCTCAGCTGGGTCTCGCGGATGGCGACCTCGCGCAAGCCTGCGCGCATCGCGGCAAGCCCGCTTTCGAAAGCCTGGATCGTGCGCGTCAGCGCCCAGACCCGGTCGCGCGCGCTTTCGGCCTCCGCCAGTTGCGTGCTTGCGGCATCGAGCTCCGAGATCGCCGTCCGCGCCCGTTCGGCCGGCTCGCCCTGCGCGGCCAGTGCGACGGGCAGACAAAGCAGAAGGGCGGCGAGGCGCATCATCGCAGAAGGCTCGTCCCGGTCATCTCCTCGGGCGGCTCGAGCCCCATGATCTCCAGCAGCGTCGGTGCGAGATCGGCCAACCGGCCGTCGCGCAGAGTCTTACCGCGCGGGGCGCCGACCGCGATCACCGGCACCGGGTTCAGCGTGTGCGCGGTATGCGGACCGCCCGTCTCGGGGTCGATCATCACGTCGCAGTTGCCGTGATCGGCAGTGACGATCATCGCCCCGCCGACCGCTTCCAGCGCCGCCAGAGCCGCCCCGAGGCCCTGATCCACCGCCTCGCAGGCCCGGATCGCCGCCGCGAGATCGCCGGTATGGCCCACCATGTCGGGGTTGGCGTAGTTCACGACGATGAGGTCGTAGCCCTCCTCGATCGCCGCCACGAGCCGCTCGGTGACCTCGGGCGCCGACATCTCGGGCTTGAGGTCATAGGTCGCGACATCGGGGGATTTCGGCATGAAGCGCTCTTCGCCCTCGAAGGCGTTTTCTTCTCCGCCGTTGAGAAAGAAGGTGACGTGCGGGTATTTCTCGGTCTCGGCCAACCGGAACTGACGCAAGCCCTGGTTCGCCACCCACTCCCCGATCGTGTTGGAAATCTCGGGCTTGGGATACATCACGCTCATGTATGTCGAATGCGCCTCGGAGTATTGCGCCATGCCCATCAGCGCGGCCCAGTCCGGGCGCTCGCCGGTCTCGAAGGCATCGAACTCCGGCGCGCCGATCGCCGCCATGATCTCGCGCGCCCGGTCGGCCCGGAAGTTGAGACAAAAGACCCCATCCGCGTCGCGCGCCCCGGCGTAATCGCCGATTACCGTCGGTGCGATGAACTCGTCGGTTTCGCCGCGCGCGTAGGCCGCCTCGATCGCCTCCTGCGCGGTTTCGGCGCGCGCGCCCTCGCCCTGAACGATCGCGGCATAGGCCTTGGCCACCCGGTCCCAGCGGTTGTCGCGGTCCATCGCGAAATAGCGCCCGATCACCGTCGCGATCCGCGCACCCTCGGGCAGGGCCGGCTCGAGATCGGCCAGATATTTCTCGGCCGTTTTCGGCCCCACGTCGCGGCCGTCAGCCAGCGCATGGATCGCCACCGGCACGCCCGCGTCGCAGATTGCCGCGGCCGCCGCCTTGAGGTGTGCGACATGCCCGTGCACCCCGCCGTCCGAGACGACGCCCAGCAGGTGCGCCGCACCACCGCTCTGCTTCAGCGCCGCGATGAACGCCCCAAGCCGGTCGTTTTTCGCAAACCGTCCTTCCTCGATGGCAAGGTCGATCTGTCCGAGGTCCATCGCCACGACCCGGCCCGCGCCGATGTTGGTGTGCCCGACCTCCGAGTTGCCCATCTGCCCGCTCGGCAGCCCGGCATCCGGCCCGAAAGTCGTCAGCGTCGCGTGCGGACAATCCGCCATCAGCCGATCCATCGTCGGCGTCTCGGCCAGCAGCGGCGCGTTGCCGTCGCCCCGCTCACTCAAGCCCCAGCCATCGAGAATGCACAGGACGACGGGTTTGGGATGGCTCATCTGCTCGGATCTCCCTTTTCGCGGGTTTTGCGCCTTGTACCGCTTCGGCCCGCCCGGGTGAACCTCTTTCCCTTCCGAGGCCCTCTCTGGTTCGGAAATATCCCCGCCGGAGGCAAGAAAGTCCTCAATGCGCGACGCCCGCCTCCGGCGTCAGCAGATGCCGCAACAGCGCCACCGGATGCGCCCGCAGGGTGAGCCGGGTGGCGACGTAATCCTCCACCACCGCCTCGCCCGCGGTCATCTCCGGCAGAAGGGCGGCCGGCTCGTCGATGGCCTCGCCGTCGAGGTCGCCGGCGAACAGCGGCAGCGGCGCGCCGGGGGCCAACGCCTTGGCCTCCCAGAGCGCCGCGCGCCGTTCGAGACCCAGTTCGGCGAAAACATCCGCCTCGGCCAGCCGCTCCAGCACCCCCGGCGCAAGCCCCGCCTTGCGCCAGACGTCGCGCACCGTGCGGTAGCCGTTGCCGCGCGCCGCGGTCAGCCAGCTCGCATCCTCCTCGGCCAGCCCCTTGATCTGCCGAAACCCGAGCCGCAGCGCCAGCCCGCCCTTGCCGTCGGGCTCCATCACGTTGTCCCAGAAACTCGCGTTCACGCAGATCGGCCGCACCGCGACCCCGTGTTCGCGCGCATCCCGCACGATCTGCGCTGGGGCGTAGAAGCCCATCGGCTGTGCATTGAGCAGCGCGCAGGCGAAGATGCCCGGGTGGTGACACTTGATCCATGCCGAGGCGTAGACCAGCAACGCGAAGCTTGCCGCGTGGCTTTCGGGAAAGCCGTAAGAGCCGAACCCCTCGATCTGGGAAAAGCAGCGCTCGGCGAAGTCGCTGTCATAGCCCTTGCGCGCCATGCCGCGCAGGAACAGGCTGCGGAACTCGCTGACGTTGCCGTGTTTCTTGAAGGTCGCGAGCGAACGCCGCAACCGGTCGGCCTGGTCCGGCGTGAAGCCCGCCCCGACGATGGCGATCTGCATCGCCTGTTCCTGGAACAGCGGCACGCCCAGGGTCTTGCCCAGCACTGCGCCCAGCTCGTCGGAGGGAAAGCTCACCGCCTCCTCGCCGTTGCGCCGCCGGATGTAAGGATGGACCATGTCGCCCTGGATCGGTCCGGGCCGGATGATCGCCACCTCGATGACGAGATCATAAAAGCAGCGTGGGCGCATCCGCGGCAGGAAGTTCATCTGCGCGCGGCTCTCGACCTGAAACACGCCCACGCTGTCGGCGGCGCACAGCATGTCGTAGACCCGACCATCCTCGGGCGGCAGGGTGGCCAGCGTGTGCTCGACCCGGTGGTGGGTCTTCAGAAGGTCGAAGGCCTTGCGGATGCAGGTCAGCATCCCCAGGCTCAGCACGTCGACCTTGAGGATGCCCAGCGTGTCGATGTCGTCCTTGTCCCAGCAGATGACCGTGCGGTTCTCCATCGTCGCGTTCTCGATCGGCACCAGCTCGTCGAGCCGCCCTTCGGTGATCACGAAGCCGCCGACATGCTGGCTGAGGTGCCGCGGGAAGCCGTCGATCTCGTGGATCAGCTCCATGGTCTGGCGCAGGCGCAGGTCCTCGGGATCGAGCCCGATCTCGCGCATCCGCGTGTCCTCCATTCCCGCACTCGAAAAGAACCCCCAGAGCTGCGAGGACAGCGCCGAGATCGTGTCCTCGGTCAGCCCCATCGCGCGGCCGACCTCGCGGATGGCGCGCTTGCCGCGATAATGCACCACCGTGGCGCAAAGCCCGGCGCGGTGCCGACCGTAGCGGTCGTAGATGTGCTGGATCACCTCCTCGCGGCGTTCGTGCTCGAAATCGACGTCGATATCGGGCGGCTCGTCGCGGGCCTCCGACACGAAACGCTCGAAAACCATCGTGCCGATCTCGGGAGAGACCGAGGTGACCCCGAGACAGTAACAGACCACCGAGTTCGCCGCCGAGCCGCGCCCCTGGCAAAGAATGCCGCGTTCCCGCGCGAAGGCGACGATGTCGCGCACGGTGAGGAAGTAGGGCTCGTATTTCAGCTTGGCGATCAGCGCGAGCTCGTGTTCGAGCAGCTTTTCGACCTTCTCCGGCGCGCCCGAGGGATAGCGCCAGCGCAGCCCCTCGAGCGAGAGCCGGCGCAGGCGCGCGGCGGGTGTTTCGTTCGGCGCGATTTCCGAGGGGTATTCGTAGCGCAATTCGTCGAGCGAGAAGTGCAGCCCGCCCGCCAGCGCGCCGCTGCGGTCGACCGCCGCCTCGAACCCGCGGAAGATCTGGCGCATCTCGGCCTCCGAGCGCAACCGCGCCTCGCCGTTGGGCAGGGCCTCGCGGCCCAGCGCGTCGACGCGGCGGCGCAGGCGGATGGCGGTGACCACGTCGGCCAGCTTGCGCCGCGCGCCGTGATGCATCAGCGGGGCCGAGCTAGCCACGGTCGGCAGGCCCAGCGTCTCGGCCTGCCGCGAGAGGCGCGCAAAGCGCTGGCGGTCGCGCCCGTCGTACTGCGGGGCAAGGCCGATGTGCAGCTTGCCGGCAAAGCGGCGCGTCAGGCGTTTCGCAAATGGCACCCACCCGTCCGCGCCGCCCTCGACCGGCAGCGCCTGTGGCCAGAGGATCAGTTGCAACGGCCCGCCAAGCTCTTCGAGCTCCGCAAAGTCGAGAGCGCAGGTCCCTTTCTCGGCCCGCAGCCGTCCGGTCGAGATCAGCCGGCAGAGCCGGCTCCAGCCCGCACGGCTTTCCGGCAGCGCGGTCACCGCCGGCCCGTCGCGAAAGACCAGCCGCGCCGCGGGGATAAGGCGCGGGCTGGCGAAGACCGGAAACGATCCGGGATCGCGCGGGCACCCCTCCGGCGCCGGCGGTCCAATCGGGCCGTGACGCGCGTCCCAGTCACGCCGCTCGGCCGCCTGCCGCGCGATCTCGCGCGCGCGGGTGTGGGCGCGCACGATGCCGGCGACCGAGTTCTCGTCGGCGATGGCCAGCGCCGCCATACCCAGGGCCGCGGCGCGGTCCATGTATTCCTCGGCATGCGAGGCGCCTTTCAGGAACGAGAAGTTCGAGGTCGCGGAAAGCTCGATGAACATGGCACAGGCAGGGAATCGGTGGCAGCGACCGACAGAATATTCACCTTTTGTTCTATTTTGGAGTCCCTTTGGGAAAGCGCATCATCCGGGTCGCGCGCACCCGGTAGCATCTGGCAGAGAACCAACCGACAACAGGAGCCAGTCATGACCCAGATCCGTTACACCGCCCTGCCGACCGAGACCGTCCAAGCGCTTCGAAACGGCGCGCCCGACGCCTACGGCACGCCCCCCGAACGCGCCGTCTCGGACGGGGAGGGCAATCCCTGCCGGCATTGCCTGCGTGACGTCCCGGCAGGCGCGGACATGCTGATTCTGGCCCATCGTCCTTTCGCGCATCTGCATCCCTATGCCGAGACCGGCCCGATCTTTCTCTGCGCCGATGCCTGCGAGCGCGGCGGCGGCGCGGACACTCCGGACATCCTGACCACCTCGCCGGATTACCTGATCAAGGGCTATTCGGCGAACGAGCGCATCGTCTACGGCACAGGGGCGGTAGTGCCCCGCGACAGCCTCGCCACAAGAGCCAAAGCGATTTTCGAAGACCCGTGCGTCGCCTGGATCCACGTCCGGTCGGCGCGCAACAACTGCTACCAGTTGCGCATCGACCGGACCTGAGCCAAACCCGCGCCCCGGTCTTGCCGAGGCAGGCCATCTTGGTCATAAGGAAAGGCGTTCCGCCGCAAGATCCGAGGACCCGCCCGATGAGCCTGCCCGCGCCCGAAACCAAGATCGTCGAGAGCTACCGCGTCGCCTGTGACGGCGGCGAAGGCGCGCTTGGCCATCCGCGCGTCTGGCTTCAGATCCCGCTGGACACGGGTTTCGTCGAATGCGGCTACTGCGACTGCAAGTACATCCACAAGGACCACGCGGCCAAGGCGTGAGCCTGCCGTCACGCGCTGTCAGCAGGCGGCCCGTCCGGCGCGCCGGCGGCGCCCTGCCGCCTGCGGGCGCTTCCCGCCTGCCCCGCTTCGTGGCACAAGGGGCGCCGTAACCTGAGGAGAGCGCAATGGCCGGGACATTCGGCAAGGGTCACCACCTGCACCTGATCGACGGATCGGCCTTCATCTTCCGCGCCTTCCACGCGCTGCCACCGCTCACGCGCAAGTCCGACGGCGTGCCGATCGGGGCGGTCGCGGGCTTTTGCAACATGGTCTGGAAGATGATCCAGGACGCCAAGGGCCCCGACGCGCCCACCCACGCGGCGGTGATCTTCGACAAGGGCAGTCACACCTTCCGCAACGATCTTTACGACCAGTATAAGGCCAACCGGGACGAAATGCCCGAAGATCTGCGCCCGCAGATCCCGCTGACCCGGCGTGCGACCGAAGCCTTCAACATCGCCTGCAAGGAGAAAGAAGGTTTCGAGGCCGACGACATCATCGCGACGCTGGCCTGCCAGGCCCGGGACGCGGGCGGACGAGTGACGATCATCAGCTCGGACAAGGACCTGATGCAGCTTGTCGGCGACGGGGTCGAGATGCTCGACGCGATGAAGAACCTGCGCATCGACCGCGACGGCGTCTTCGAGAAGTTCGGGGTCTATCCCGACCGGGTCGTGGACGTGCAGGCGCTGGCCGGGGATTCGGTCGACAACGTGCCGGGAGCCCCGGGCATCGGGGTGAAGACGGCGGCGCTACTGATCAACGAATACGGCGATCTCGACGCGCTGCTGGAGCGCGCCGAGGAGATCAAGCAGCCCAAGCGCCGCGAGACCCTGCTGACCCATGCCGATCAGATCCGGCTGAGTCGCAAGCTGGTGCTGCTCGACTGCGAAACCCCGCTGGACTTCTCGCTCGACGATCTCGAGGTACGCGACCCAGACCCCGAAACGCTGATGCCTTTCCTCGCCGAGATGGAGTTCCGCACGCTCACCCGCCGCATCGCCGAGGAGTTGGGCGTCGAGGCGCCGGTGATCGAGGAAAAGCCCGCCGCACCCGAGGACGCGCCGGAAGAGGTCGAACAGGCACCGTTCGATACCGCGGCTTACGAGCACGTCAAGGACGCCGCGGGTCTGCAGATCTGGCTCGACCGGATCTATGAGCGCGGCTACGTGGCGGTCGACACCGAGACCACCGCGCTCGACGAGATGAAGGCCGAACTGGTCGGCGTGTCGCTTTCGGTCGAACCGGGGCAGGCCTGCTACGTGCCGCTGACCCACAAGTCGAGCGCCGGAGAGGGTCTTTTCGGTTCCGACGATCTGGCCGAGGGGCAGATGCCCTTCGACGAGGCGTTGGAGATGCTGAAACCGATGCTCGAGGATCCGTCGATCCTGAAGATCGGACAGAACATGAAGTACGACGTGAAAATCTTCGCCCGGCAGGGGATCTCCGTCGCGCCGATCGACGACACGATGCTGATGTCCTACGCGATGCATGCCGGGATGCACGGGCACGGCATGGATCTGCTGAGCGAGCGCTACCTCGGGCACGTTCCGATCCCGATCAAGCCGCTGCTGGGGTCGGGGAAATCCGCGATCACCTTCGACCGGGTGCCGGTGGCGGACGCCGTGGCCTATGCCGCCGAGGATGCCGACATCACCTTGCGCCTCTGGCAGATGTTCAAGCCGCAGCTGCATCGGGCGCAGGTCACGCGGGTCTACGAGACGCTCGAACGCCCGATGGTCGGCGTGCTCGCCGAGATGGAACGCGCGGGGATTCGCGTGGACCGCGACACGCTGAGCCGGATGTCGAACGCCTTCAGCCAAAAGATGGCAGGGCTCGAGGACGAGATCTACGGGCTTGCGGGACGCCAGTTCAATGTCGGTAGCCCCAAGCAGCTGGGGGAGATCCTCTTCGACGAGATGGGCCTGCCGGGCGGCAAGAAAGGCAAGACCGGAGCCTACTCCACCGGCGCTGACGTGCTCGAGGACCTCGCGACCGAGCATGAACTGCCGCGCCGCATCCTCGACTGGCGGCAAATCTCGAAGCTGAAATCGACCTACACCGACGCGCTGCAGGATCACGTGAACCCGGAAACCGGGCGCGTGCACACCTCCTATTCGATCGCGGGCGCGAGTACCGGCCGGCTCGCCTCGACCGATCCGAACCTGCAGAATATCCCGATCCGGACCGAGGAAGGCCGGCGCATCCGCGAGGCCTTCGTCGCCGAAGACGGCAAGGTTCTGGTCTCGCTCGACTATTCTCAGATCGAGCTGCGGATCCTCGCGCATATCGCCGACATCCCCGAGCTCAAGCAGGCGTTCAAGGACGGGCTCGACATCCACGCGCTGACCGCGTCTGAGATGTTCGACGTGCCGCTGGACGAGATGACGCCCGATATCCGGCGACGCGCCAAGGCGATCAACTTCGGGGTGATCTACGGCATTTCGGGTTTCGGGCTGGCGCGCAACCTGCGCATCCCGCGCGGCGAGGCGCAGGGCTTCATCGACCGCTACTTCGAACGCTTCCCGGGCATCCGTGCCTACATGGACGACACCAAGGCTTTCGCGAAGGAAAACCTCTTCGTCCAGACATTGTTCGGGCGGAAGATCCACACGCCCGAGATCAACGCCCGCGGGCCGCATGCGGGCTTTGCCCAGCGCGCGGCGATCAACGCGCCGATCCAGGGCACTGCGGCCGACATCATTCGGCGCGCGATGATCCGCATGCCCGAAGCGATCGAAAAGCTGCCGGCGAAGATGCTGCTGCAGGTCCACGACGAACTGCTCTTCGAGGTCGACGAGGGTGCAGCGGACGACCTGATCGGCGTGGCGCGCGACGTGATGGAAGGCGCGGCGGCGCCGGTCGTAAAGCTCGACACCAGCCTGACTGTCGACGCGGGCCGCGGCGCGAACTGGGCCGAGGCGCACTGAAGCGCGGTCTTCCCCGCTGACGGCGCGGCAAGCCGATAGCTTGTCTGACCCCGTCGCTATCCGCGCGCCGCCGACAGCCAACCGAGCCCGGCCTCGGTCTGCGGCCCGGGTGTGTATTCGGCGCTTACCCAGCCGTCGTAGCCGCTGGCACGGATGGCGGCGAACAGCCGGTCGAAGTCCACCGTCCCGCTCCCTGGCACGCCCCGGCCGGGCGCGTCGCCGATCTGGATATGGCGGACATGACGGCGATAGGTCTCGAAAACTTCCGTGGCGTCGCCGTGGATGGTCTGGGCGTGGTAGCTGTCGAATTGCAGCCCGATCCGGTCGGACGCGACTTCGTCGAGCACCTCTGCCGCAAGCGCGTAGTCGTTGAGAAAGTAGCCGGGCAGCGACTCGTCGCACAGCGGCTCGAGCGTCAGCGTCAGCCCGTCAGGGATTTCGGCCTGCGCCCAGCGCAGATTCTCGATCAGGGTGGCGCGGGCATCGATGCCGTCGGCCACGCCGGTCATGACATGCAGCACCCGAACGCGCAGCGCGTCGGCATAGCGGAGCGCCCGTGCGAAATCCCGTCGAAACCGTTCCCGGAGCGCCGGAACGGCGGCAAACCCGCGATGGCCGCCGGTGTAATTCGGCGGCGGTGCGTTGATCAGCACCATCTCGAGACCGCTGCTCAGCAGCGCGCGCCGTGTGTCCTTGGCGGCGACATCGTAAGGAAACAGGACTTCGACGGCTTCGAACCCGGCCGCGGCTGCGGCCTCGAACCGGTCGAGATAGGGCAGTTCGACCCAGAGATGGCTCAGATTCGCGGCGAATTTCAGCATGGCGTCTCCCGTTTTGGGATTTGGTAGCCGCCCGTGCCGCGCAATCCAATTGGAAGAATTTTTACCCTTCGCTGAGTGATCGAAACACCTTTGACGGTTCAGAACGATTCGACCCAAGGCCGCAGGGACAGCTCGTTGCTCCAGGTCGAGCGGTGCTGATCGATCAGCGCCATGTAAGCGGTCGCGATCGCATCGGGATCGAGCCTGCGGTCGCCGTCCGCCGCTGTGGGCTGCGCGTCGCCGATGGCGCCGTCGATGTTGACCCAGGCGACGTGGATCCCCTGCGGGTGCAACTCGCGGGCCATCGACTGCGCGAGGCCGCGCTGGGCGAACTTGCCCATGGCGAAGGGTGCGGATTTCGCGAAACCCTTGACCCCGGCGGAGGCGCCGGTGAAGAGGATCGTGCCCTTAACGTCGCCCTCGTTCTCAAGCATCAGACGCGCCGCCTGCTGGCCCATCAGGAAAGCGCCGAAGGCGGTCACCTCGATCGCCGTGCGGACCGACTCGGGGTCCAATTCCACAAGCGGCGCGCGCTGGCGGGCGGACGGGTTGTAGATCGCAATGCTCAACCGCCCCGGCAGGTCGGAGAACAGCGCGGCCATCTGCGCCGGGTCGCTGGCATCCATCGCCACGGTCTCGGCCCCGGTCTCGCCGGCCAGATCCTTCAGTTTGCCGGTATCGCGTGCGGCGAGCACCAGCTGCATGTCGCGCGCGGCAAGCTGGCGCGCAAGGGACGCCGATAACCCGCTTCCGGTTCCAACGATGACGGCGACGTTGCGGGTCATGGCAACTCCTTTGCGGGAATGATTGGAAAGAACGTGCCGCCGGACCAGACCCCGAACCAGCCGTCCCGCTCGGTCCCGAGTTCGACGAGGCGGTAAAAGCTCTTGCGGTCGATCAGCGCCTCGAGACCGGCACGAACATGCACGTAAGGAGACGGCTCACCGGTCTCCGCATCGCGCGCGACACGGATTGTGTTGTCCGGTCCGGCCGCCACCCTGTCGCCGACATGGGTCTCGAATGTCAGCTCCTGTGTCTCGTCCTGGCCCTCGACATCGAAATCCACGGCGACGAAAGGGGCATCGTCCACCACGATGCCCACCTTCTCGACTGGTGTGACGAGGAAATAGCGCCCCTTCTCCTTCTTCAGGATCGACGAGAACAGACGCACCAGGGCGGGCCGGTTGATCGGTGTGCCGAGGTAGAACCACGTACCATCGCGCGCGATGCGCATGTCGAGATCGCCGCAGAACGGTGGATCCCAGAGATGTACGGGGGGCTTTCCGCTTGTTTTCGCGGCGGTTAACGACGCCGCAAGGCTTTCGGCGGAAGGTGTCACGGAGTTTTGTCCGCTCATTGCTTTTGCCATTTCTCCGCGCCGCGATAGACTTATCGAGATATAAGACACTGGAGCAGATTGTCATGAGCGAAGCCGACGACATGGTCGCACAGATCGAAGCCCTGGGCGACAAGCTGGCCGAGGCGAAGGCCTCGATCACCCGCCGCTTCATCGGGCAGGAGCGCGTGGTCGAACTCACGCTTGCGGCGCTGCTGTGCGGCGGACACGGGCTGCTGATCGGCCTTCCTGGCCTCGGCAAGACGCGTCTGGTCGAGACGCTGTCGACCGTCATGGGCCTGCATGGCAACCGGATCCAGTTCACGCCCGACCTGATGCCTGCCGACATTCTCGGCTCCGAAGTGCTCGAGACCGGCGCCGACGGATCGCGCGCCTTCCGCTTTATTCAGGGTCCAGTGTTCTGCCAGCTGCTGATGGCCGACGAGATCAACCGCGCCTCGCCGCGCACGCAATCTGCGCTGTTGCAGGCGATGCAGGAAAAGACCGTGACAGTGGCCGGCGCCGACCGTCCGCTGGGCGTGCCGTTCCACGTGCTCGCGACCCAGAACCCGATCGAGCAGGAAGGCACTTACCCGCTTCCCGAGGCACAGCTCGACCGCTTTCTGGTGCAGATCGACGTGATCTACCCCGACCGCGACACCGAGCGCGACATCCTGCTGGCCACCACCGGGGAGACCGAGGAAGCCTCGACGCAGGTGTTCAGCGATGGCGAACTGCTCGACGCGCAGCGCCTGCTGCGGCGCATGCCCGTCGGCGACAGCGTGGTCGAGATGATCCTCGATCTGGTCCGGGCCTTCCGGCCGGAGGACGAGAACGCGTCGCAGACGGTGCGCGACACCGTCGCCTGGGGCCCCGGGCCGCGTGCGGCGCAGGCGCTGATGCTGACGGTCCGCGCGCGGGCGCTGCTGCAGGGCCGGCTTGCGCCCTCGGCCGAAGACGTGCTCGACATGGCGCGGCCGGTGCTGAGCCACCGCATGGCGCTGAACTTCGCTGCCCGCGCCCGCGGCGACAGCCTGCAAGGTCTCATCGACAACACCGCCGACAGCCTCGCCGGGTCCAGGGCCGCCGCGTGAGCCGACCCGTCACCCTTCGGTCCGCCGCCGAAACCGAAGCCGGTCGGTTGCCGCCGCTGCTGGCGCGCGCCGAGCGGCTGGCCGGCGCCGTGCTGCTGGGCGACCACGGGCGGCGCCGGGCCGGGCTGGGCGACGACTTCTGGCAATATCGCCCGGCGCAGCTGGGTGACAGCCGACGGCTGATCGACCATCGGCGTTCGGCGCGCGGCGACCAGCAATTCGTGCGCGAGCGCGAGTGGCAGATCGCGCAATCGGTAATGCTGTGGGTCGATCAGGGCGCTTCGATGCGCTTCGGCTCATCGCCCGACCTGCCGCAGAAGGCCGACCGGGCGCGGCTTCTCGGGCTTGCGACGGCGATCCTGCTGGTGCGCGGCGGCGAGCGTGTGGGCCTGACCGGCACCAGCCTGCCGCCCCGGCGTGGCAATGCGCAGATCCTGCGGCTGGCCGAGATGTTCTCGCGCGATTCCGCGGCCGATTACGAACCGCCCGAGCATCGCGCGATGATCCCGTCTGCCCGCGCCGTCTTCATCTCGGATTTCCTCGGCGACATCGACGAGATGCGCACCGCGCTGACCAAGGCCGCCGATCGCGGCGTGCGCGGCGTGGTCCTGCAGCTGCTTGATCCGTCTGAAGAGGCGTTTCCATTCCGAGGCCGGACGATCTTTGAAAGCGTCGGTGGCACGCTCAGCCACGAGACGTTGAAAGCCAGCGACCTGCGCGGGCGCTATCTGGAACGTCTCGCCGCGCGCAAGACCGAGCTGCAGCGGCTTTGCTCCGTGACCGGCTGGCAGTACGGGCTGCATCACACCGACGCCTCGGCGCAGTCGGCGCTTCTGTGGCTCTACCGCGCTCTCGACACGGCGAGCGCGCGATGACGGTTCTGGGCCCCATAGGTTTCACCGCCCCCTGGCTTCTGCTGGCGTTGCTGGCGCTGCCGATCCTCTGGCTAATCCTGCGTGCGGTGCCTCCGGCGCCGATCCGGCGTCGTTTTCCGGGCGTCGCGCTGCTACTCGGGCTCACGGACGACGAAAGTGTGACAGACCGCACGCCGTGGTGGCTGCTGCTGCTGCGGATGCTGGCCGCCGCGGCGATCATCATCGGCCTTGCCGGTCCGGTGCTGAACCCGGAGGACGGCGGCGAACGCGGCAGCGGACCGCTGCTGCTGGTGCTCGACGGAAGCTGGGCGGGCGCCACGCGATGGAGCGATCAGGCCGAGGCGATCGAGGCACAGCTGAGCCGGGCCAGCCGCGCCGGACACACGGTGGCCATGCTTGACCTCGCGCGGCCCGAAGCACCGGTGTTCCAGGCCGCGGACAGCTGGCGCAGCCGCCTGCCGGGCTTCCTGCCGGCACCCTGGCAGCCAGGCCCCGCAAGAGCCGCGCAAGCGGTGGGTCTCGTGCAGGCGATGGAGGGGTTCGACACGCTCTGGTTCAGCGACGGGCTGGATTATCCGGGCCGCGACGACCTGCTCGCCGCGTTTCGCGCAAAGGGCGCCGTCGAGGTCTACCAGACCGCAGGCAACGTTCTGGCGCTTCGACCGGCGGGCTACGAAGACGGGGCCGTCCAGTTGACGGCGACCCGCGCGGCGCCGGGGCCGGCGCGCGCCGTGACCGTTCAGGCGCAAGGCCGCGACCCGGCCGGAAACGCCACGGTGCTCGCCTCGGTCCCGGTCGAGTTCGCGGACGGCGAGACCGAAGCCTCCGCCGCCCTGTCGCTGCCATCCGAAATGCGCGCGCGGATCTCGCGCTTTGACATCCAGGGTCAGCGGTCCGCCGGGGCGGTCACGCTAGCCGACGATGCGCTGCGGCGCCGCGAGGTGGCCCTGATCGCCGGGCGCGACAACCGCGAGGGGCTCGAGCTGCTGTCGCCGCTGCACTACATTGAGAAGGCGCTGGCACCGACAGCCGACCTGATCGACGGCGCGCTTAGCGAGGTTCTGCCGGCGAACCCGGACGTGATCATCCTTGCCGATGTCGCGACACTTTCGGAGGCCGAGGCCGAGGGGCTGGGCGACTGGATCGACGAGGGCGGCATGCTGGTGCGGTTTGCCGGGCCGCGTGTCGCGGCCAGTGACGTCAGCCGGATCGACGAGGATCCGATGATGCCGGTGCGCCTGCGTAGCGGAGGGCGCACGGTGGGCGGTGCGATGAGCTGGGGCGAGCCCAAGTCCCTCGCCCCGTTCTCGGAAACCTCGCCGTTTTTCGGCCTGACCATCCCCGACGACGTCCAAGTGACGAGCCAGGTCATGGCGCAACCCGATCCGACGCTCGCCGCGCGGGTCATCGCCGAGCTGGCCGATGGCACCCCGCTGGTTACACGCAAGGCCCGCGAGAAAGGCCAGATCGTGCTCTTCCACGTCACAGCCACGGCGGACTGGTCAACCCTGCCGCTGTCGGGCCTTTTCGTGCAGATGCTGGAACGTCTCGCGATCTCGGCCTCGACCGCCGGTCCCGACGCGGGAAGCCTGGAGGGCACGACATGGCGGCCGTTGCAGGTCATGGACGGGTACGGGACACTTCAGGATGCCGGCAACCTGCCGGGCGTTCCGGGTCCCGACCTGGTCTCTGCCCCGCCGGGTCCCGAGATGCGCCCAGGCATCTACGCCTCGGGCGAGAGGCGCCTTGCGCGCAACGTGGTCGGGGCAGAGGACGTGCTGCGCCCGACAAGCTGGCCATCGGACATCCCCGTCCGAGGCTTCGCGATGCCGCCTGAACGCCCCCTTGCCGGCTGGCTTCTGAGCCTTGCCATCCTGTTGCTGCTGGCCGATGTGATCGCCTCGCTTGCGCTCTCGGGCCGGCTTGGCGGAGGCTTGCACCGGACGGCCGCAATCGCCGCGCTCGCACTCGCCGCGGGCCACCTTCCGCCAGGGACGTCAACGGCGCAGGAGACTTCGCCGGAGCAGGAACTTTTCGCGCTGGAAGCGACGTCCGAGGTCGTGCTGGCCCATGTGCTGACCGGAAACGCGCGGATCGACGACCTCGCGCAGGCCGGATTGCGCGGGCTGTCGGAGACCCTGTTCTACCGCACCTCGGTCGAGCCCGCCGAACCGATGGGCGTGGACCTCGAGCGCGACGAACTGGCCTTCTTCCCGGTCCTCTACTGGCCGGTCACGCCTGACCAGCCACGTCCCTCCGACGAAGCCTACGTCCGGCTCAACACCTACCTGCGCTCGGGCGGGCTGATCCTGTTCGACACCCGCGACGCCGACATCGCGCGCTTCGGCACCTCGAGCCCGAACGGGCGCAAGCTGCAGGACCTCGCCGCCCCGCTCGACATCCCGCCGCTGGAGCCGCTGCCAGCCGATCATGTGCTGACGCGAACCTTCTACCTGCTGCAGGATTTTCCCGGCCGCCACGCCAGCCGCGACGTCTGGGTCGAGGCCGCGCCGCCGGATGCCGAGCAGGTCGAGGGCATGCCGTTCCGCAACCTCAACGACGGGGTGACGCCGATTGTCATCGGCGGCAATGACTGGGCCGCGGCCTGGGCGGTGGGTGCGAACGGCGCGCCGCTGGTCCCGATCGGGCGCGGGTTCGCCGGCGAGCGCCAGCGCGAGCTGGCCAACCGGTTCGGCGTCAATCTCGTGATGCATGTGCTGACCGGCAACTACAAGTCGGACCAGGTCCACGTGCCTGCGCTGCTCGACAGGCTCGGCCAATGAACGCCGTCGGACAGATCGTCCTCGACCCGCTGATCCCGTGGCCCTTCCTCGCCGCGGTAACCCTTGTGGCCGTGCTGATGGTCGGCCTTGCCCTGCTGCGCGGCCTCACGGGCTGGGCGCTGCGCGGGCTTGCGGCCCTCGTCGTGCTGGGGGCGCTTCTCGGCCCGTCCTACCAGCAGGAGGACCGCGCACCTTTGACCGACATCGTCATGCTGTTGGAGGACGAAAGCGCCAGCCAGGGCCTGTCGGACCGGCCCGCGCAGACCCGCGATGCCGCCGAGGCGCTCGAAGCCGAGATCGCTGGGCGTCCGAATACCGAGGTGCGCCGGATCGCCGTGCCCGATGGCGAGGGAGACGCCGGCACGCAGCTGATGACCACGTTGTCGCGCGCCTTGGCTGAAGAGCCGCGCGCGCGCATCGCGGGCGTTGTCGCGCTCAGCGACGGGCGGGTGCATGACGCGGACCTGCCGCTCGACCTGCCCGCGCCGATGCACCTGGTGTTGACCGGGCGCGCCGAGGACTGGGACCGGCGCCTGATCATCCGCAACGCCCCGGCTTTCGCGATCATCGGGGAACCGGTGACCCTGACGCTGCGCATCGAGGACATGGGAGCGGCGCCCGAAGCTGCCGCAACCGCGCCGCTTGAGATTTCCGTCGACGGCGAGGAACCGCAAAGCTTCAACGTGCCCATCGGTCAGGACATCGAGTTGCCGGTCACCCTGCCGCACGGTGGGCGCAACGTTCTGCAGTTCACCGTGCCCGAGGCCGAGGGCGAGTTGACCGACCGCAACAATACCGCGCTGATCCAGATGAACGGCGTGCGCGATCGTCTGCGCGTGTTGCTGGTCAGCGGAGAGCCGCATCCCGGCGGACGCACCTGGCGCAACTTGCTGAAATCCGACAGCTCGGTCGATCTGGTGCATTTCACGATTCTGCGCCCGCCCGAGAAACAGGACGGCGTGCCGGTGGGCGAGCTGTCGCTGATCGCTTTCCCGACCCGGGAATTGTTCCTCGAGAAGATCAACGACTTCGACCTGATCATCTTCGACCGCTACAAGCGCCGCGGCATCCTGCCCAGCCTCTATCTCGACAACGTGGCAAACTACATTCGGCAGGGCGGCGCGGTGCTGGTCGCGGCGGGGCCGGACTTCGCCGGGGCGGACAGCATCTACCGCTCGCCGCTGGGGCCGTTGCTGCCCGCGGCACCCTCCGCGCGGGTGCTGGAAGAGCCCTACCGCCCGGTCGTCACCGACCTCGGCGACCGCCATCCCGTAACCACCAACCTGCCCGGTCGGGGCGACTGGGGCCGCTGGCTGCGTCAGATCGACCTCACCGGGTCCGAAGGTAACGTGGTGATGGAGGGAATCGACGGCCGCCCTCTGCTGATCCTCGACCGCGTCGAAGAAGGCCGCGTCGCGCTTCTGGCCTCGGACCATGCCTGGCTGTGGAACCGCGGCTACGAGGGCGGCGGACCGCAACTCGAACTGCTGAGACGCCTCGCGCACTGGATGATGAAGGAGCCGGAGCTCGAGGAAGAGGCGCTGACCGCGCAGGCCACAGGCCAGACCATGCGGATCCTGCGACGGACGCTGGAGGAAAATGTGCCACCGGTCACGATCACCGACCCGTCGGGCAACGTGACCGAACTGGAGCTCTCCGAAGGCGATCCCGGCGTGTTCGAGGGCGTGTTCGAGGGGGCCGAGATCGGCCTTTACAGGCTCGAGAACGGCGACGAGTCGTCCGTCATCGGCCTTGGTCCCGCCGCCCCGCGCGAGTTCGAAGCGACCATCGCGACCGGAGAGATCCTGGAACCTGTCATGGCTGCGATGCGTGGCGGCACGGTCCGGATCGAGGATGGCCTACCGCGCATCCGCTCGGTGCGCGCCGGACGCCCCGCTGCAGGACGGGGGTGGATCGGCCTGACCCCGCGCGATGCCTACGAGACCCGCGACGTGCGGCAGACGGCGCTCCTGCCCGGTTGGCTCGTGCTGCTCCTGAGCCTCGGCCTGATCACCGCGGCCTGGCTGCGCGAAGGCCGCCGCTAACACCACTTCAGCCGCGAATTGCGCCGCAGCGCCCTGCATGGCGCGGCGCCTTAAGCAGTTTTTCACGCCGCGCCCCGATGATCGCGTCACGCGGAAAGAGGGGCTGCCGACGGGATGAGTCTGGCAAACAAGCTGGCAGAGGAACGGCGCGGTCGCCTGGCCGCGGAACGGATGCTTGAACTCAAGCAGGCCGAACTTTTCGCCGCCAACCGCAAACTGGGCCTGCATGCTCGTGCTTTGTCGGAAGAAATCGTGGAAACCCGCGCTGAGGTCGCGATCGTCCGCGACGAGAACCTTCGGGTCAAGTCAGAGCTGACCACGGCGCATCAGAAGATCGAGCAGGTCGAACGCCGCATGTGGCACACGATCGAGACGATCAACGACGGGTTCGCCTTCTACAGCTCCGATCTTGAACTCATCATGGCCAACAGGTCGTTCCTGTCGGTCTTCGACGGGCTCGAGATCATTCGTCCGGGCGTGAACTACGTCACCATGCTGCAGATGATGACCGACGAGGGCATCGTCAACACCGGCGACCTGCCACCCGACGAATGGCGCAGGATGATGACCGAACGCATCCAGGAGCCGGCCCCGGATCCGGTCACGGTAAGGCTCTGGGACGGCGGCTACATCAAGCTGATCGACCAGCGCGGACCAGACGGCGACATCGTCTCGCTGGGTCTCAACATCACGGCGGCCGTTCGGTACGAGGCACAGCTGCGCGAGGCGCGGCAGGTCGCGGAAAGCGCGAACCGGGCCAAGTCGGCCTTTCTCGCCAACATGAGCCACGAGATCCGCACCCCGATGAACGGCGTCGTTGGCATGGCCGAGGTGCTGGCGGAAACCGATCTGACCGCCGATCAGCGCCTGTGCGTCGACACCATAAAGCACTCGGGCGAGGCGCTGCTGGTGATCATCAACGACGTGCTCGACTACTCGAAGATCGAGGCCGACAAGCTCGAGTTGCTGCACAACCCGTTCGATCTCGAACGCCTGATCCACGAGGTCATGGTGTTGCTCGAACCCGCGGCCAGCGAAAAGGGTCTCGAGATCGCGCTCGATTACGACATGGAGCTTCCGGGCCGGTTTCTCGGGGATCCGGGCCGGCTGCGGCAGGTCATGACGAACCTCGTCGGCAACGCGATCAAGTTCACCGCCAGCGGCGGCATCGTGGTGCGCGTCCGCGGCATCGCCAGCGAGGGGTCGGCCAGCCTGATCGTCGAGATCGAGGATAGCGGGATCGGTATTCCGGCGGACAAGATCGATCACATCTTCGGCGAGTTCAATCAGGTCGAAAACGCGCGCAACCGCAAATTCGACGGCACCGGCCTCGGTCTCGCGATCAGCAAGCGGCTGGTCACGAAGATGGGCGGCGAACTTTGGGTGAAGTCGACGGAAGGCGAGGGAACGTGCTTCGGTTTCGACATCGACCTGCCGCTGTCCGGTGACGGCGCGTCGCCGGAACGCGACAGACCGGACGGCGTGGCGCGCGTGCACGTGGTCGATGCTTCGGCGACGGCGCGGGACATTCTGCAGCGCCAGTTGCGTGCCCTTGGGTTCGAGGTGACGGGCGGGCCCACGTTCGACGCCGCCGCGGATGATGCCGACCTGGTGATCGCCGACCGGATGCCTGAGTTCACCGGGGACGGGTTCGCGCCCGCCCTGTTGCGGCTGACGGCGCGGTCGACCCTCGCGACAGCGGGCGAAGTCGGCGATGTCCTGACCCGCCCCTATCTGCGCGAAGACCTCGTCGCCCGGGTGGGAATCGCGGCAGGATGCAGGGGATCAGAGGTGAATGACGCCCCGGTGCCGGTGTTTTCGCACCGCGCGGCACCCCGTCCGGCGCAGGCCACGCCGCCGCCGGACGAATCTGGATCGCGCCTGCGGGTGCTGACCGCCGAGGACAACCGGACCAACCGGCTGGTCTTCGGCAAGATGGTGCAGGATCTCGACATCGACCTGCGCTTCGCGGCCAATGGCGAAGAGGCGGTGAAACTCTACCGCGATTTTCAGCCGGATCTGATCTTCATGGACATCTCGATGCCGAAGATGGACGGCAAGGAGGCAACCCGGCGGATCCGGGCGGACGAGGCCGGAACCGGACGGCATGTCCCCATCGTGGCCCTCACTGCGCATGCGATGCGTGGCGACGACGCCGCGATCCTCGCCGCGGGTCTCGATCACTACATGACCAAGCCGCTGCGCAAGGCCGAGTTGGTCGAGCGGATCCGGGCCGCGGCCCCCGCGCCGTTGGGCTCCAGCGGAGTTCAGGCCGCCGAATAGGCGCGCACAAAAACCGGACGATCAGCAGAGGACCGTTCGGTATCGAAGGCGTATCCGCCGGTGTCGAAGTCTTTCAACTCGTCCGGGTCGGTCACCCGCCGCTCGACGATGAACCGGGCCATCGCCCCGCGCGCCCGTTTGGCGAAGAAACTCACGACCTTGGGGTCGCGCCCGTCGCCCTTGTCCTCGAGAAAGACCGGCGTGACGATCCGCAGACCCAGCGCGGCGGGCGGCACCGCGCCGAAGTATTCCTGGCTCGCGCAGTTGACCAACGTCTCGCAGCCCAGCGCCTCCGCCTCGGCCTTCAGGGCCTTGGCTAGGGTGTCGCGCCAGTAGTCGTAAAGCGTATCGCCCCGGCGTGTCTTTAGCCGGCTGCCCATCTCCAACCGGTAAGGCTGGATCCCATCGAGTGGACGCAGCAGGCCGTAAAGCCCCGACAGGATCCGCAGGTGATCCTGCGCATAGCGCAGCGCGTCGGCATCGAGGCTGGCGGCATCGAGCCCGAGATAGGTATCGCCGGCAAAGGCGAATGCTGCCGGCCGCAGGGTTTCGGGATCCGGCGATGCCCCGAACGCGGCGAACCTGTCGCGGTTGAGCCGCGCAAGATCATCGGAAAGATCCATCAACGCCTTCAACCGGCCCAGCGTCAGGTTGCGGGCGGTCTTGGCGAGGCGCAGCGCATCGTCGCGGAACACCGGCGCGGTCATTTCGACGTCGCGGTCGCTCCAATCGAGGCGCTTTGCAGGTGAGATCACGACGAGCATCGGCAGGTTCCTCTTCTGACCCGCCGGCACCTAGCCCGCTTCGCGCAGAACGTCCAGAAAGGCCGGTCCGAAACGTTCGGCCCGCTTCTCGCCCAGCAGGCGCGTCACTGCGTCCGGATCCGGGCTACCGAGCCGCGCAAGACGCGCCAGCAGCGATGCCGAACAGCTCAGCGGCTTGTCGGTGCCCATCTCTCCGCGCGCCAACCGCGCCTGCGCTTCGAGCAGTCGGTCGTAGACGCCGCCCGCCTCGCGCCCGGCGAGCTTGCGACGCGAGGGGTGCATATGCGCAGCCTCGCCGGCGATGACCTCGAGAAACGCGTCGCCGTAGCTTTCGAGCTTCTTGGCCCCGACCCCGCCGATCCGCGCCATCTCGTCGATGTTGCCCGGACGGGTCTCGGCCATCTCGATCAGGGTGCGGTCGGTAAAGATGATGTAAGCCGGCACCCGCGCCGCCTCGGCCAGCGCGCGGCGTTTCGCCTTCAGCGCCGAGAGCAGCGGCGCGTCCTCGTCCGACACCATCGCATTGGCCGCGGGCCTGCGCGCGGCGGCAGCGCGCACGGTGTCCTTGCGCAGCGCGATCGTCGCCTCGCCACGCAAAAGCGGCAGCGCGTCGTCGGTCATCGCCAGTGCGCCGTGCCGTTCGGCATCGGGGCGCAGCAGGTCGAGGCCCATCATCTGCCGGAAGATCGCCTGCCACTGGCTGCGGGAGTACTCCTGGCCGACCCCGAAGGTCGGCAGATCGCCGTGGCCGTGCCGGGCCACCTTGTCGGTCGCGTTGCCGGTCAGCACGTCGATCAGATGACCCGAGCCAAAGCGTTCCTCGGTGCGCAGGGCTGCCGACAGTGCCTTGCGCACGGCGGTGGTGGCATCGAAGAGCTCGGGCGGATTGTCGCAGAGATCGCAGCGATCGCAGGTCACGTCGGTCTCGCCGAAATAGCCCAGCAGCGACGCGCGGCGGCAGGTCTGGGCCTCGGCCAGCCCGAGCAGGGCGTTGAGCCTTGCATGGTCCGCACTGCGCCGTTCCGGCGGGGCGATGCCCTCGTCGATCTGCGCCCGGCGCAGGCGGATGTCGTCGGGGCCGTAAAGCGTTAGGGTTTCTGCCGGAGCGCCGTCGCGGCCCGCGCGGCCGATCTCCTGGTAGTAGGCCTCGATGGATTTCGGCAGGTCGGCGTGCGCGACCCAGCGAATGTCCGGCTTGTCGATGCCCATGCCGAAGGCCACCGTGGCGACAACGATCAGCCCGTCTTCCTGCTGGAACCGCGCCTCGGCGCGGCGCCGGTCGTCGGCCTCCATCCCGCCATGATAGTGCAGCGCCTCGTGACCCTCGTCGCGCAGCGCCTTGGCCAATGTCTCGGTCTTGGCGCGGGTACCGCAGTAGACGATCCCGGACTGGCCGCGACGCTGGCCGGCAAAATCGAGGATCTGAGCACGCGGACGGTCCTTGGCGGCGAAGGCGAGATGGATATTGGGCCGGTCAAAGCCGCGCAGGAAGCTCTGCGGGGTTTCGCCGCCGAACAGCTTTTCGACGATCTCGGCGCGGGTCTCGGCATCCGCCGTCGCGGTGAAGGCAAACAGCGGCACGTCGAGCGCGCGGCGCAGCGCGCCGATGCGCAGGTAGTCGGGGCGGAAGTCATGACCCCACTGGCTGACGCAATGCGCCTCGTCGACGGCGATTCCGGTCACGTTGGCCCGGCGCAGCATGCCCGCAGCCGACGCGCTGCCCAACCGTTCCGGAGCCATGTAGAGCAGCTTGAGCCGTCCTGAGGTCAGCGCCTCGTAGACCGCATCGTTTTCATCGGACGTGTTGCCCGAGGTCAGCGCGCCCGCGGCGACGCCGGTTTCCTGCAGGGCGCGCACCTGGTCGCGCATGAGTGCGATCAGCGGCGAGATCACCACTGTCACGCCCTCGCGCATGAGCGCCGGCAACTGGAAGCACAGCGACTTGCCGCCGCCGGTCGGCATGATCGCGAGCACGTTGCGTCCCGCGGCGACCGCCTCGACGATCTCTTGCTGGCCGGGCCGGAACGCGTCGAAGCCGAATACGTCGCTCAGCAGCGGGGCTGCGCCGGTCATGGGGGATCCTGTTGTCTGCCTGCTCGTTGAGTGCAGACTCCCACACTAAGATTCCGTGAACAAGCCCGGACCGCGCGTCGCGGGCCGGACAGGGGCGGATCGCGGCCGGGTCAGACGAAGGCGGCGTAGTTGTTGATCAGGATGATCCGCAGGATCGCCACGCCGACCAACACCACGAGCGGCGCAAGGTCGATGCCGCCCATCTGCGGCAGCATGCGTCGGATGGGGGCGTAAAGCGGTTCGAGCAACCGGTTCAGGCCGTACCAGATCTGCGAAACCAGGGGCTGGCGCAAATTCAGGACCTGGAAGTTGATCAGCCAACTCATGACCACGTGAGCGATGATGAAGAACCACACGATATTGAGCAGCAGCATCAGGATTTCGAACAGCGATTGCATGGGTGGCCCTCTTCTTGCGTCCGGCTTCAATTAAGCACCGCACGGCCAAAGGGCAAGGCTGCGGCACCGGCCGGATGCCGCCGGGTCAAGCGCTCTATTGCGCCCGGTCCGCAGGCCTGATCTACCTCGCAGCGAGGACTGGCAGGACAGGCGGGGCATGGCGGACATCTCGGCGCGCAGGCGCATCTGGGGCTGGTACTTCTTCGATTGGGCAAGCCAGCCCTACAACACGCTGCTGCTGACTTTCATCTTCGGACCCTATTTCGCCCAGACCGCGTCGCAGGTTTTGATGGACGGCGGCATGGCCGAGCAAGCCGCCAAGGCGCAGGCGCAGGCCTGGTGGGGTTACGGGTTGACCGCAGCAGGCGTCGTCATTGCACTTCTCGCCCCGATGCTCGGGGCGGTCGCCGACAGTTCCGGCCGACGCCTGCCGTGGATCTGGGGATTCTCGGCGCTCTACGTGATCGGTTCGTTCGCTTTGTGGTGGACGGCGCCGCAGTCCTTCTCGGTACTCTGGGCGCTAGCGTTTTTCGGCATCGGGCTGATCGGCATGGAGTTCGCGACGATCTTCACCAATTCCTACTTGCCCGATCTCACCCCGGACGCAGGAACGCGCGGCCGAATCTCGGGGTCGGGCTGGGCCTTCGGCTATGCCGGCGGGGTTCTGGCGCTGATCATCATGATCGCATTTTTCCAGGACGCCGGCGGAGGCCGCACGATGGCCGGCCTTGCGCCGCTGTTCGGGCTCGACCCGGCGACAGGGGCCGATACGCGCGTGGTCGGACCGTTCGTTGCGATCTGGTTCGCGGTGTTCATGGTGCCGTTCTTCCTCGCCTTCCGCGCGGCTCCGGTGACACGAAAAAGTTCGGGCTTCCAGCTGGGCAAGGGGCTTGCTGATCTGTGGCAGACCTTGCGCCGCCTGCCGCAAACGCCGTCGCTGCTGGCCTATCTCGGCTCGTCGATGTTCTACCGCGACGCGCTCAACGGGCTTTATACGTTCGGCGGCATCTACGCTTTCGGCGTGCTGGGCTGGAGCATCGTCGACATCGGCGTCTTCGGCATCGTCGCGGCGATCAGCGGCGCGGTCTTCTGCTGGGTCGGCGGGCGCGTCGACAGCGCCATCGGACCGATGCCGGTGATCCGAGCCTGTTGCGTGCTGCTGATCCTGACCTCGGGCATGGTCGTAACGCTGACGCCGACCTCGGCGCTAGGCATGGACCTCGCGGCGGGATCGCCTCTGCCGGACATCCTGTTCTACCTCGCCGGGGCACTGATCGGGGCTGCGGGCGGCGCCCTGCAGGCCTCGTCGCGCAACATGCTGACCCTGCAAGGCAACCCCGAGCGCATGACCGAAGCCTTCGGGCTCTACGCACTTTCGGGCAAGGCGACCTCGTTTCTCGCCCCTGCCCTGATCGCGATCGCCACGGATCTGAGCGGAAGCCAGCGAACCGGCGTCCTGCCTGTCGTCGGGCTATTCATCGCGGGGTTGATTCTGCTATCATGGGTCAAAACGAACGGAGAGGCACGAGCATGAACCTGTACCGTCTACTGATCGCCGGCGCCCTCGGGCTGACACTCGGCTCCTGCGGAGGTGGCGGCGACGCGCCAAGCGAGGCCGACCAGGCCCCGCTTCCCACCATCGGCAGCAATTCGGCGCTGGCCAACGTACCGGCCAAGCGGCTTTTCGGGGCCGAGGCCAGAAGCTCCGAACAGTCCCCGGCCGCGTTCGGCAGCTATTCCAAGGGCTGCATGGCCGGGGGTGCGCAACTGCCGGAGACCGGACCGACGTGGCAGGCGATGCGCCTGTCGCGCAACCGCAACTGGGCACATCCCGAAACCGTCGATTACGTGCAGGACCTCAGCGCCAAGGCGGCCCGCCTGCCGGGCTGGAACGGGCTTTACGTGGGTGATCTCAGCCAGCCGCGCGGCGGCCCGATGACCTCGGGCCACGCCAGCCACCAGATCGGACTCGACGCCGACATCTGGCTGCGCCCGACCGACAACATGCGCCTGTCAGCCAGCCAGCGAGAGAACATCTCGTCGATCTCGATGCAGCGCGCAAAGGGCGCCTACGTCAACGACCAGTGGACGCGGGCGCATCACGAGTTGATCAAGGCCGCGGCGTCTGATCCACGCGTCGCGCGGATCTTCATCTTCGCCGGCGCCAAGGTTCAGATGTGCAACGACGAGACCGGCGACCGCAGCTGGCTCAACAAGGTCCGGCCCTGGTATGGACACCATTATCACTTTCACGTCCGCCTGAAATGCCCCAGCGGGGTGCGCGGCTGCATCAACCAGACCCCGCCGCCGCCGGGCGACGGCTGCGCCGACGCGCAGACCTGGGTGAACAACCTGCTCAACCCGCCGCCGCCGGACCCGAATGCGCCCAAGGTCAAGCCGAAGCCCAAGCGTGACATCGTCATGGCAGAACTGCCCGCCCAATGCGCTGGCGTGCTGCAGTCGGACTGATCGCGGCGGTCGCGGTACTCGGCACCTATTACAGGTACTACCCGGCGGGCCCGTCTGTCGCGCCCGAAGACCAGCCCGCGCAACTTGTTTCGGCCTACCGATGGTCGGTCGATGAAGACTGGTTCGGTGGCATCTCGGGCATAGAGATGTCCCTTGCCGGGGATCGGTTGCTGGCCGTCACCGACAGGGGCAGGATCATCGACGCGGATGTTTCCCGCGACGATGCCGGTGCGATCGATGGCATTTCCTTACGGTCCGTCAATCTGCTTCGTGACCCCGACGGGGCCGACGTGGTCAAAAATCGCATCGACGCCGAGGGGCTCGCCGTCGGTCCGGACGGTCGCATCTACGTGTCCTTCGAGCGGGTCGACCGGGTGTGGTCCTACGGCACCGTAGACGGGCCGGCCGAATGGGAATCCTACACGCGCGCATGGCGCGCCATGGCGAACAACGGAGGTCTCGAGGCGCTTGCCCTGTCTCCCGACGGAAGCCTCTACGCGATCGAGGAAGAAACCGGGCGCGGCGCACGCGAGACATTGATCCACCGCCGGCGGCCCGGCGCCAGGTGGGATCAACCCGTCACCCTGCCCCTCGATGACCGCTTTTTGCCGGTCGGCGGCGATTTCGGACCAGACGGGCGGCTCTACGTTCTCGAGCGGCACGTCTATCCCTTCGGGTTCCGCAGCCGGGTGCGCGCCTTCACGGTGACCGAGCGACGGCTGACGCGCGAAAGGACGGTCCTTCAGACCCGCCTCGGCACCCATGGCAATCTCGAAGGTCTGAGCGTCTGGCGCGATGGCGCGGGCCGGATCCGGCTGACGATGGTGGCCGATGACAACTTCCTGCCGATCCAGCGCAACCAGATCGTCGAATACGCGCTGACGGAATGACTTGCGTCGGCGCTTCGCGGCGCCTAAAGACCGCGGGTCGGCCGGATCGCCGACCAAGTCGCCGCACCCTTGCCAAAACGGACCCGTTTCAAATGACCCGTGCCCACCTTCCCGGCATTCTTGCCATGGCCGCCATCGTCGTGGCCTCCAACATCCTCGTGCAGTTCCTGTTCGGCCAATGGCTGACCTGGGGTGCGTTCACCTATCCGCTCGCCTTCCTCGTGACCGACGTGATGAACCGCGTCTATGGCGCAGGCCCGGCCCGGCGCGTCGTGCTTGCGGGTTTCGTCGTCGGCGTGATCTGCTCTCTGATCGGCACGCAAATCATGGGCGAGTTCGGCCCGCTCGTGACCCTGCGCATCGCAATCGGCTCGGGTCTTGCCTTCCTGACCGCGCAACTGCTCGACGTCTCGATCTTCTCGGCCCTGCGCGACGGGCGCTGGTGGCGTGCTCCGCTGGCCTCGACGCTGATCGGCAGTTCGGTGGACACGGCGGTTTTCTTCACGCTCGCCTTCTCGGCCAGCCTGAGCTTTCTCGAGCCGAACAACGACGTGTCCTGGGCCGGCGAGATGCTGCCGCTTCTGGGCGTCGGTCCCGTCGCGCCGCTCTGGGTATCGCTCGCCTTTGCGGACTGGATGGTAAAGCTTTCGCTCGCTCTGGTGGCACTTATCCCCTTCCGGGTGATCACGCAGCGGCTTTTGCAGCCTGCCTGACAGAAAATCCTTTGCGAACGGAGGAACCTGTGGAATGATTCTCGCAGGTTCAACAGATATGCAAAGGAGGTGATCCAGTGTCGAGAACGGGATTGGAGAGAGGTGCCGGAACAGCTTTGGAGGTCACGCGCTGAGGCAACCCTCGGTGGGATGAACCGCCAAGGTGGATCGCGATCTAACCGGAACCACCTCCTTGCACCATTCGATTGGGCCGCTCCCGCCGGGGGCGGCCCTTTTCGTGTCATCGGTCCCGCGGGTATCGGCCCCTTCACGACAGGGGGTTTCGGCGCTAAGTGCCGTCGAGGAGGTTGCGCATGCTGAACATCGACAAGGACATCGCCCTGCAGGACTGGGAATTGACCGAGAGCTTCATGCGCGCCTCGGGACCCGGCGGGCAGAACGTGAACAAGGTGTCCTCGGCGGTCGAACTGCGGTTCGAGGCTGCGCGATCACCGTCGCTGCCGCAGCCGGTCAAGGCGCGATTGAAGCGGCTGGCCGGACGGCGCTGGACCACCGAGGGCGCCGTCGTGATCCAGTGCGACGAGACCCGTTCGCAAGCGCGTAACCGCGAAATCGCGCGCGAAAGGCTTGCCGAGCTGGTGCGCAAGGCGTTTGTCGCGCCCAAAAGACGGATTCCGACGCGGCCGACGCTGGGATCGAAGAAACGCCGCCTGAAGGCGAAAAAGGCGCGCGGCGAGGTGAAGTCGCTGCGCGGCAAGGTGGATCCGCCCGAATAGCTTTCGCGACCGCGCCGGGGTGATCCGGCGCGCGCTTGTGCTTTCTTAAACCTTGTCGCCTAGACACGGACGGGACCGGGCGCGGCCCTCGCAGAAAGCATCGTCGCATGACGCCCCAAGCACAGCTCAAGCGCAATTTGCGGACGGTCGCCTGGACGACCGGCGCGATCTGCGTTGCCGTGTCGACGCTGCTTGGCGCGATCCTGATTTATGTCCGTATCGACCAGGCCGAGATCGTCGAACGCCAGTTGGCACATTACAACGACAAGGTCGCGCTCGAGCAGGTCATGGGCTACGGCGGCATGATCCACAGCTTCAAGAACTGGATCCTGCGGCCGGAGGAACGCCGCTATCGCGACGCCGCCAAGGCTTCCGCAGACCGCGCGCTGGACCTGCTTGGAAGAATTCAGGCCGGAACCACGGTTCCGGACGACCCGCGGTTCGACGGTCTGCGGCACACGCTCGAAGCCTACCGCGACAGCGTGGACACGGTCAGCCGAATGCACGCGCTGGGTCATACCGCGAAAGAGATCGATACCGCCGTCCGTGTGGACGACGCGGACGCGCTGGAAGGTCTGCGACGGCTGCATGCCATCCTGATCGAACAGATGCGGTCCTACGAGGCGACGCTCGTGAAACGCCGGACGTTCACGTTCCTGATCCCGATGGCTCTGATCGTGTTCGTTTCGAGCATGCTCACGCTTCTGGTCCGCCAGCGGGCGCGCCTTCGGCGCGAGCATGACCAGGTCCGTATCGACGACATGGAGCAGTTCACGCAGATCGCCGCACATGATCTGCGCGGGCCGCTCCTGCAGATCGGCGCGCTGCTCGATTTCGCGCGCGACGACCTCGAGGATGTTCCCGCCGCGGCGCGTGCCGAGATCGACGAGCATCTCGAAACGATTTCGGGGCGCGTGGCCAAGCTCGACGCCATGGTCCGCGCGGTGTTCCGCTACATCCGCGTCGTGGGCGCGGCACAAGAGCGGGAAGAGATCGATCTGGCGGCACTGATGCGCGACGTCGCCGATTTGCACTTGCCCGTCGGCGCCTCTCTGTGTCTCGACGGGGCGTTTCCGCAGATCACCGCGCAGAAGGTCGAACTCGCAATCGTCCTGCGCAACCTGCTGTCGAACGCGGTGAAGCATCACCCGAACCGCTCTCCGAAGATCACGGTCCGACACCGGCGCATGCGCGGCGCACACCATTTCGAAGTCGAGGATGACGGCAAAGGCATTCCGCCGGAGGTCATGGACCGCGTTTTCGACATGTTCTGGTCGCTCAACGGGCACCAGAACAGCGACGAGGTCTCGGGACTCGGTCTCGCGCTGGTGCGGCGCATCGTGACACGCTGGCAGGGAGAGGTCTGGGCCCGGAACTCTGACCGTGGCGGGGCGATCCTCGGCTTCTCGTTGCCCACGGGCTGACGCGTGACGGCCTCAGACGACGACCGACAGCGCGTCCTGATGGCCGACACCGAACACGCGCTTGTAGCGTTCGATCTCGTCTTGTGGTCCCATCGCCTTGTTGGGATTGTCCGAGAGCTTGACCGTCGGCCGCCCGTTGGCCGAGACCGCCTTGCACACCAGGCTGAACGGGGCGAGCGCGTCGCCTGGCACGAGGTCTCGAAAATCGTTGGTCAGCAAGGTGCCCCAGCCAAAAGACACCTGCACCTCGCCCGAGAATTCGGCATGCAGCGCGCGGATCCTGTCGACGTCGAGTCCGTCCGAGAAGATCACGCGCTTGGCCTTGGGATCCTCGCCGCGCGCACGCCACCAGTCGATCGCGATCCGCGCCGCCTCGGCCGGGTCACCGCTGTCCACGCGCACGCCGGTCCAGCCGGCCAGCCAATCCGGCGCCCGATCGAGAAAGCCCTTGGTGCCGTAGGTATCCGGAAGCACGATGCGCAGGTTGCCCTCGTGCTCCTCGTGCCAGTCCGACAGCACATCATAGGGCGCCCGAGCAAGCGCTGCGTCGTCCTCGGCCAGGGCGGCATAGACCATCGGCAGCTCGTGCGCGTTGGTTCCGATCGCCTCGAGCTCGCGGGTCATGGCGATCTTGCAGTTCGAGGTGCCGGTGAAGGCAGACCCGAGCCCCTCCTGCATCGCCTGCACGCACCAGTCCTGCCAGAGAAAACTGTGGCGGCGACGGGTGCCGAAATCGGCGATGGAAAGACCTTCGATCTCGCGCAGGGACTCGATCTTCTGCCAGACCCGGGTCATTGCGCGGGCATAAAGCACCTGCAGCTCGAACCGCCCCATGTCGTTCAGAACCGCGCGGCTGCGCAGCTCCATCAGCACAGCCAGCGCCGGGATCTCCCAAAGCATCACCTCTGGCCAGGCGCCCTCGAAAGTCAGCTCGTACTGGTCGCCGTTGCGTTCCAGGTTGTAAGGCGGCAGGCGCAGATCCTCGAACCACTCCATGAAATCCGGCCGAAACATCTGGCGCTTGCCGTAGAAGGTGTTGCCGCGCAGCCAGGTGGACTCACCACGGCTCAACGACAGCGACCGAATGTGGTCAAGCTGCTCGCGCAATTCGCCTTCGTCGATCAGCCGCGCGAGCGGCACCTCGGTCGAGCGGTTGATGAGCGAGAAGGTCACGCGCGTGTCGGGCTTGTTGCGAAACACCGACTGGCACATCAGGAGCTTGTAGAAATCGGTGTCGATCAACGAACGGACGATCGGATCGATCTTCCACTTGTGGTTCCAGACGCGCGTGGCGATGTCGACCATCGGTCTCTCCTCCTTGGCGCGACGGTTAGACCAGCCCACCGCAGCGGAGACAAGCGCCAAGCCGCTCGTCGGGTTGCGCGTTACGTCAGACGAACACCCGCCGCCGTCATGCCTTCGAGCGCGGCGTCGAGCGATCCGTCCAGATCGATGGCCCGGCACAGATCGCGCCGCACCTCGACATCGAAGCCCTGGCGCGCGGCGTCGACGGCCGAGAAGTTCACGCAGAAATCGAGCGCGAGACCGCACATCACCAGCCGCTCGACCCTCCGCGTGCGCAGGTACCCTTCGAGCCCCGTGGGGGTTTCGTGGTCGTTCTCGAACAGCGCCGAGTAGCTGTCGATTGCCGGATTGTAGCCCTTGCGCACGATCATGTCGGCCCGGTCCGACGCGAGATCGGGATGGAACTGCGCCCCGACGCTGCCCTGGATGCAGTGATCCGGCCAGAGCACCTGCGGCCCGTAGGCCATCTCCACGACGCCGAAAGGCTCCTTCCCGTCGTGCGACGACGCGAACGACGAATGCCCCGCCGGGTGCCAGTCCTGGGTCAGGATCACGGCGTCGAACTCGGCCATCAGCGCGTTGATGCCGTCGACGACCGCGTCGCCCTCGGGCACCGCCAACGCCCCGCCGGGGCAGAAATCGTTTTGCACGTCGATCACGATCAGGGCCTGCATGGTGTCTCCTTGAACAGCGAGGGCCAGTCTACCGGCGGCCCGGCGCCATTGTAAGGCCGGTTTTGGCCGCGCGCCTCTTGCGGAACCAGCGTCATCGGACCTATCTGACGCGCCATGTACACCATCGCCGCCCTCTATCATTTCACGCGTTTCGACGATCCGGCAGCACTCAAGCCGGCGCTTGCAGAGCTTTGCGCGCGGGAAGGCGTGACCGGTACGCTGCTGCTCGCGCCGGAAGGCGTGAACGGGACCATCGCTGGGCCCGGTGACGGGATCGACGCTGTGATTGCGCATTTGCGCGCCCTGCCAGGCTGCGCCGATCTCGACTGGAAGGCATCGCAAAGCGATCGCGCGCCGTTCCGGCGCATGAAGGTGCGGATCAAGCGCGAGATCGTGACGATGGGCCAACCGGACGTGGATCCCCGCGCGCGGGTCGGCAACTACGTGGCACCCGGCGACTGGAACGCGCTGATCAGCCGGCCCGACGTCGCCGTGATCGACACGCGCAACGACTACGAGGTCGCCATCGGCACATTCGAAGGTGCGGTCGATCCCGAAACCGCGAGCTTCCGCGAGTTTCCGGCCTGGTGGGAGGCCAATCGGCATCGGTTCCACAACAAGAAGATCGCGATGTTCTGCACTGGTGGCATCCGCTGCGAGAAATCGACGAACTACCTGCTGGGCCAGGGTGTCGAGGACGTCTACCACCTCCAGGGCGGCATCCTGAAATATCTTGAAGAGGTGCCGCCGGACGAGAGCACCTGGCAGGGCGAATGCTTCGTCTTCGACAACCGCGTCAGCGTCGTGCACGGGCTGGAACAGGGCCGGCATCTGCTCTGCCACGGCTGCCGGCGTCCGATCCTTCCGGAGGATCGCGCGCAGCCCGGCTACGAGGCCGGGGTCAGCTGCCATCACTGTGTCGATGAGACCTCGGAAAGCGACAAGCAGCGCTTCCGCGAGCGCCAGCGGCAAATGGCGCTGGCCCGGGCGCGCGGCGCCGCCGATCCGTCGCCCTGAACGCCGTTAAGCCGCCCGTAACGGCTCGCCTGTATCTACGGGACGGGTAAAACGAGTGTGGTGAAGTTATGGGCGCGCGGGGCAACCTCGCACCGGTCATCATCAAGCGGAAGAAGGTCGTGGGTCGCCCCACGCATCACGGCGGGGCCTGGAAGGTGGCATACGCCGACTTCGTGACGGCCATGATGGCCTTCTTCCTGATGATGTGGCTGTTGAATGCGACGACCGAACAGCAGCGCAAGGGGCTTGCGGACTATTTCTCGCCGACGATCGCGGTCAACCGCGTCTCGGGCGGCGGCGAGGACGTGTTCTCGGGCCAGAGCATCCTGTCCGAGGATGTGCTGGCCAAGAACGGTGCCGGATCCTCTTCGAGGCATGCAACCGAGTCCGCGCAGGCGCGCGGCGACAGCGGCATGAACGCGACCGGAAGCGAGTTCGATCAGGCCGATGCCGAGCTGCGCGCGCTCGAAAAGGAACTGCTGGGTCGCGGCGGCGAATCTACGGTGATGAAGAACCTGATGAAACACATCACGACCCGGATCACCGACGAGGGTCTCGTGATCGAGCTCTTCGCGCTCGACGGGATACCGCTTTTTTTTGAGGACGGTGATGCGCCGATGCCGCTGCTCCGGCAACTGGTGGATCTGGTTGCGTCGGTGTCGAACCTCGTTCTGAACGAGATCGCCGTCGGCGGCCATGTCCGCGCGCGCGCCATCGTCCTCCGCGAAAACCCGGTCTGGGACCTGTCCGCGGCGCGCGCCACGCGGGTGCGCCAGATGCTCGAGGGCGATGGCGTGGACTCGGCCCGGATGGCCCGCGTCACCGGCCACGCGGACCGCGAACCGGTAGTCAGAAACACTATGGCGACCCGCAATGACCGGGTCGAAATCGTCCTGCTGCGCAAGTGATCCGCGCCGAATGCCCTGCATTTTATCTGTTAGCGCCGCCTTAAGCCGGGGCGCTTAGGGAAGTCTCCAAGGTTTTGCAGATCCAGGGGAGTGCGCCACATGACCATTTCTTCTTCGCTCAATGCCGGGGTGGCGGGCTTGCAGGCGAATGCGACGCGGCTCGCATCGATTTCGGACAATATCGCGAACTCCTCGACCTACGGCTACAAGCGGGTCGAGACGGATTTCGCTTCGATGGTCCTGTCCGGAAACGGCGGCTCCTATGCTGCCGGCGGCGTGCGCACCTCGACCACGCGGCTCATCGACGAACGCGGGACGCTTGTCGCGACATCCAACGCCACCGACCTCGCGGTGCGCGGCGCGGGCATGCTGCCGGTGGCCCAGATCGCCGACGTCTCGGTGAATGGCGACGATTCGCAGATGTTCCTCACGACGACAGGCTCGTTCCGTACCGATGCCAACGGGTACCTCAAATCCGACACCGGGCTGGTCCTGATGGGCTGGCCGGCCCTTCAGGATGGCAGCATCCCGAATTATCCGCGCGACACGTCCGATGCGCTGGTCCCGGTCAAGATCAACACCAGCGCGCTCGAGGCCAATCCGACCACCTCGATCAATCTCGGGGTCAATCTGCCGGCGACCGAAACCCAGGCCGGCGGAGCCGGCGCGGACGAAAACCTGTCCATCGAGTATTTCGACAACCTCGGCACGTCGCAAAGCATCAACATCACCTTCACGCCGACGGTGCCCGCCGCGGGCGCCTCGAACGAATGGACGATGCAGCTTTTCGACGCCAGCGACCCGGCGACGGCGATCGGCGAATATGTCATGACCTTCACCGACTCGCGCACCGCCGGCGGCCAGCTGGCCTCGGTGACCACGGTGACCGGCGGCGCTTACGACCCGGTCGCGGGAACCTTGATCGTCAACGTGCCTGCAGGCCCGATCGAGATCGACATCGGCGCCATCGGCGATACCGAAGGGATGACCCAGCTGTCCTACAATTTCGCGCCGGTCGCGGTCTCCAAGGACGGCTCGCCGGTCGGCAACCTGACCAACATCGATGTCGATCCCAACGGCTACGTCCGGGCCTATTTCGACACCGGGGAGATCCGGACGATCTACAAGGTTCCGCTGGTGCATGTCGCCAACCCCAACGGTTTGATCGCCGGCGACTCGCAGATCTACACGCCGACCCGGGACAGCGGCGAATTCTATCTCTGGGATGCCGGTGACGGACCGACCGGCGACATCGCCTCATTCGCCCGCGAGGAATCGGCTACCGACGTCGCCGGAGAGCTGACCTCCATGATCAAGACGCAGCGCGCCTATTCCTCCAATGCCAAGGTCATCCAGACGGTCGAGTTGTCCTTGGCGCCCGAAATGTCCTTGCCGGTGGCGATGGAATTCTGCGCCCTCTCCAGCTGCATGTTGGTGTTCTTGAGGGTCTGCAGGGCCACCATGGCGCCGTTGTTGGTAAGAATGCTCGACATAAGCATGTTCCTTCGATCAAACGCTTTTGCGTTGGTGAGACCCGTTCGGCTTTGCCGTCCGGGCAATAACTGTCTTTCTGACCAATGCAGTCGCCAACCTTGGGGACGATGCGCCACCCGACCTCGGATGCACGCGCACCATGTCGTTTCAATGCCTAACGGCGCACTAACACCTCCCTTTCGTCTGTTTCGGATTTTAGCAAATCCACCTCATGCGCGTCGCTCGACGGAAGAGTCGGGCCCCAGCTCGACCCTTTCGCGGGTACCGCGCTGGGTATAGGTGTCGAGCGTCGCGCGCACCTGTCGCAGTTCGGCCAGCCTTGCCGCCACCTTGCGAATACCGGCCGCTGCCTGTTCAAGCAGGGCCTGGTTGCGGCGAACCTTGCCGTCGAGTGTCGTCAGCGCGGCGCTCTCAAGCTCGAGCCGTGACAGCCGCTCTATCAGTTCGGTCTTGCTGTCGAGCAGCTGGGACACCGTTTCGAGATCGCCTTTCAGCAACGCGGCGCGTTCCTCTTCGAGCAATTCGTCGAGCGCGGCGATGATTTCGTGCGCGGAGTCACTTGTCATGGCGCGTCTCCTTCAGGGCCTCGTATAAGGTCTCCGCAAGGCCAATCCCGCCGGTCCGCACGATCGCCTTCGCCTGCTCGGCGACCAGCAGCGAGGCGAACTGATCCTCGCCCGCACCGCCGCCGAACGCGGTCCTGCTCTCGCCGAGGCCCGCGGCCTTCAGCATTTCGGCGAGAAAGCTGGCTTCGAGTTCCTGCGCGGCCGCGCGCAGGGCCGGTTCGTGCTTCGCCGCGGCTCCGGGCGCCGCCGGTGACGGGGGTGTGATCATCGATCTCTCCAATTGCAGTCAATATCCGGGACAATGACGTGTAGCGGTAAAGATGCGGTAACCCGCGGCGTGCATAAGGCGTCAGGCCGGGAAGACTCCCTCGAGAGGTGCGCGATGCAGTCCGTTTTGTCCCTGACACCCGTTTCCGGGCATTCCGCTTCGATGTCGAAGGGCGCCAACCCGGATCACCCGGCCGACGAGCGCGGGTTCGAGGCGGCGTATGCCGGCGATGAGGATGCGGGCGCGGCCACCACCGCGCCGCCGCAAGAAAAAGCAAAAGCCAAGGACGCCGGTTTGGATGTGACCGATAGCGCCGAAGCAGGTGACGACATCCTCGCCGCGCCCGAGGACAGCGAGGCTCTGTTGTCCATTTTCGAGGATACCGACGATGCAATCGGGACCGTCGCCGAAACGTGGCCCGAAGCCCCGGACGATCCGGTTCCCGGGCACCAGAGGACAGATCTGGGAAATGATGCTCGGATGGCAGAGGCAGACGTCGCAGTGCCGACGATCCTCAACCCGACGCAACGCGATACGGTGCCTGCGCGCGCGGACATCGATCGCGCGGCGGCCGCAACGACGGCACAGAGCCCCCAGGCTCCGGGCATGCTGCCGTCCGTCGCAGAGGTCCGCGCCACACCGGTCATCGCGGCAGGCGAAGCAGATGCGGCGCAAAAGACCGTGTACCCGGCTGCGCCCGTCGCGCACGCGGCGGTCAGACCAATCGCCATCCCCAACCAAGTGTCGGAACGTGTTGCACCGACATCGGTCCCGTCCGCGGCGATCCGACATCCGGATGGCGGTTTGCCGACGCTGGACGCCAAGCGACCGACGCACCGACCTGCAACGCCGGTCCTTTCCGCCACGACAAGGGCGCAGGTGCAAACGCGCGCCGTCCCGCAGCCTTCCGTATCAGGTCCGGCCTATCCTCTTGACCTGGCGCTGTCCGGAAGTGGGGAGACCGCCGGCGAAACGACGATGTCCCGGTCGCTAAACCTTGAAGCGGTGGCAGCGTGGGAAACCCGTGCCGCGGCGCCCGCCGCAACGTCTGCCACGAGCCCGCGGCCGGAACTGCCAGCGCAGGTGGGACGGCAGATGGCCGAGGCGCTGCAGAACCGTCCCGACAGGCCGGTCGAACTGTCGCTCAATCCAGAAGAGCTCGGCCGGGTCAGGCTCAGCATCTCGACAGCCGAAGGCGCGATCACCGTCAACGTCCTGGCCGAACGCCCCGAAACGCTCGACCTGATGCGCCGCCACATCGACGCGCTGGCGCGCGAATTCGCCGCCATCGGGTACGGCGACATCGCCTTCGGCTTTGCTCAGGGCGAGGCTGGTGCGGAAGCCTCTGCCGATGATGGCCACGACACGTCTGCGGCAGAGCGCGCAGAGCCCGGCAGGGTACGCGGGCGCGAGAGTGTAGACGCGCCGGTCACGTTGCTGCTTGGGAAAACGTCCGGCCTGGACATCAGGCTCTAGGAGACACGACATGGATATTAACCCCACGGCCTCCGGCACGGCAGCCACCGCGCCGCCTGTGTCTGAACCCAAGGAAAAGGCAGGCGTGCTGTCGTCCGATTTCGAGACGTTTCTCAAGATGCTCACAGCCCAGGCCCGGTTCCAGGATCCGTTGGAGCCGATAGAGTCGACGGAGTATGCCGCCCAGTTGGCCCAGTTCTCGATGGTCGAGCAGCAGGTGCTCTCCAACGACTTGCTCAAAGCGCTGAGCGTCGGACTTGGCACGGGTGGCATTGCGCAGGTTGCCGGATGGATCGGGATGGACGCGCGTAGCGCGGCGCCTGCGCGTTTCGAGGGCCAGCCGATCGAACTGACCACCGAGCCGATCGACGGGGCCGAGCAGGCCTTCCTGATCGTGCGCGGGGCGGACGGGCGGGAAGTGCAACGCTACCAGGTCTCCGAATCCGCTCGCTCGCTCACCTGGGAAGGGCTCGACCTCGGTGGCAGCCCGCTGCCTGCGGACACTTACGATTTCATCCTCGAATTCCGTACCGCCGGCGAGGTGATCGGCACGACCACGCCCGAAACCTTCACGCGCGTGACGGAGGTGCGGAACAGCGACGGCGCTGCCGTGCTGGTTCTCGACAGCGGCGCAGAGGTGACCGCATCGGATGTCAGCGCGCTGCGCGAACCGCGGGCGATCTGACGAAGACACTCCCGCAAAGAACCGGATGTCCCCCGCTGCATCGCTGGGCCGTCCGCCCATATTTGATGACAGCCACAATCGCCGCCGTTTGCACCGCGGGGCGGTGGGACATCATCGGGCTGGGCAGCGGCCTCTTGGAGGCCACCACCTTCCGGACCGCGTTCCTTTGTTTCCCCGCGACACTGAGGCCCAGGCGAACCAATTCTGTAATCGGCGGCGGGCGGACCAAATTTAGGAATGTCATCGCCGGGCGTCTGGCGGCTGAGCACAGGTGCCCGGTTCACTAGAGATGAGATGCCACGATGCATGTCCAGTGCGGCCCGTTCACATCGACGCCATCGCGGACCGGCATGCCTTTGAACAGCCTGATCGCGAAACTGAACGTGAGGTGAGGTGCAAGACAGACCACCGTTAACGAATGCGCCGGTACAAGCTCACGAACCTGAGGGGCGCCAACGGGCACTGTGTTTCGGCCTGCACAGTTATTTATCCGTATTGCACGGAAGTCGTGGAAGCGTCCGAACGTCGACGGTCATAAATCCGTTACGCCGTTAAAACGCAGCGCGCGGCGATCGTTCACTGAAAACAACCAATCGTCCGCTCCTGTGCCTGATCCTGTGAACGCGCTGCGGCGACGCGGGGCGCCGGTCCCATCGCGGGCGTCGTCACAGTGTTTCCGGCAAGCCGACGGCGGAGCACGCAACGCCCCGCCTTAGGTTCTTTCGGCCGCAAGATCCCTCAGGCGGAAAGCTTGCCGGCGACGTCAAGCAGCCGTCGCGTCTGGTGCTCGACCACCGATCTGAGCGTGTCGTCGACATCGTTCGCCATTGCCGACGCGCCGTAGGGGTTGCCATGCTCGAACATGATCTCGCCCGTGTAGCCCGGAGGCACAAGGATCGCGCCCCAGTGCATGAAGGTCGTGTAGAAGCCGATCAGCGTGGTTTCCTGGCCGCCGTGGCGGGTTCCGGTCGAGGTCATGGCGCTGACGGCCTTGCCGGCCAGCGCACCCTTGTTCCAGAGCGGGCCGAGCGTGTCGATGAAGGCCTGCATCTGGCTCGGAACGGCGGCGAACCGGGTCGGCGCCGAGAAGAGAAGCGCGTCGGCCCACTCCAGGTCCTCGGGTGCGGCGATGTCGATCTCCTGCATGCGTTCCAGCGTACTTTTCCATGCATCGCGGCTGTTGACCGCTTCATCCGGGGCGGTTTCGGCGCAACGCCGCAGCCGCACCTCGGCACCGGCCTCCTCGGCGGCGGATTGCGCGGCGCGCGCCATCTCGAGGTTGGTTCCGGTGGAGGAGTAGAAGACGATGGTCAGTTTGACGGTGCTCATGATTAATCTCCTTTAAAACGGCAGGATCTTTAACATCGGACCTCCTTGATCGCACGGCGCAGGCCACGTCTACGTGGCCGGCGACCGTACCGTGGGCGCGTTCAGCGCTTTTCGAAGAAAATGGTGACATCGCCCACGTAGACGCCGTAGCGCGTCATGTAGGCGCGATTGAGAAGCCGGCCGTCCTCGAGCAGCCACATCCAGTCGTCGAACGACACGCGGGTGGTCTCGCCTGGCCCATCCGCGGTGGGAACCGGGAGGTCGATCGTGTAGCGCCAGTTGAAACGATTGTCCTGCACGCGCCCCGTCGCCACGCCGATCACGCCCGGGGCGGTGCCTTGCCAGGTGTCCGGACCGGTCTTCACCAGCGTCCAGACTCGCCGCTCCCGCGCGCCGTCCTCGTAGACGAAGTTCTCGTCCAGGATCAGCCGCAGTCCGTCCCAGCGCCCTGTGATGTCGACCGTGAAGCTGCGGCGCACAGTGCCGAACACGTCCTGAAACTGTCCGTAGGCGGTGAGATCGCCGTCGAAGTATTCCTCGAGCGCCAGGCTTTGGTCACCGATCGACGGATCGTCGAGCGACGGGCGCCCCGCACAGCCCGCAAGAACGACAAGACAGCATAGCAACATCGCGACGGCGCGCATCGACAGGAACTCCGGTTTCGTTTCGGCCTGCGGCAGCAGATAGGACGCAAGGCAGTCGCGTCACCTGATTGCACCGTCAGACGTGGCGGAAACGTCTTGCGTTCCGCCGCGCATTCGGAGGTCTCAGCCGCTTCCGCGGGTCCAGGGCTCGGCTCCCTGCACATCGACGAAGACACGGTAGACCGAGGTGGTCGCCGTGATGAACAGCCGATGCCCGTCCCGCCCGCCAAAACAGATGTTCGAAACCGTCTGCGGCACGAGGATCTTGCCAAGCAAGGTCCCGTCGGACGCAAAACAATGCACCCCGTCCGCCGCAGAAGACCACAGGTTCCCGGTGACGTCGCAGCGGATGCCGTCGGGAAGGCCCGTGTCGATGGTCGCGAAGACCCCTTCGTCGCGCAGGGCACTGCCATCGACGGCGAACTGGCGGATGACGGATGGCACGTCGTCATCATGACTCGACCCGCTTTCGGCGATGTAGAGACGGGTTTCGTCCGGCGAAAAGCACAATCCGTTTGGTTGCGCGAAATCGGTGACGACCGCGGCGAGATCACCCTCCGGCGACAGGCGGTAGACGTTGCGGGTCGCCTGTTCGGGCTCGGTCCGGAAGCCTTCGAAATTCGAGATAATGCCGTAGGTGGGATCGGTGAACCAGATCGCGCCATCGGCGCTGACCACAACGTCATTGGGTGAGTTGAGGCGCTTGCCCTCGAAGCGGTCGGCCAGCACGGTCAACCGTCCGTCGATCTCGGTTCGCACGACGTCGCGCGTGCCGTGCCGGCAGCCGACAAGGCGGCCCTGCCGGTCACGCGTGTTGCCGTTGTTGAACTGCGAGTCGGACCGGAAGACCGACAGGCCCTCGGTCTCCGACCAGCGCAGTATCCGGCGGCTCGGAATGTCGGAGAAGAGCAGGCAGTCGTGTTCTCCGAACCAGACCGGTCCCTCCGTCCAGGTGAAGCCTTCCGCAATGGCTTCGAGCGCGGACATCGGGTGCACGAGATTCGCAAAGCGCGGATCGCGGACCTCCAGATGCGGCGGCATGGTGATCATGTGCGGACCCTCCCTGTGCTGGCTGCGATGACGATGGCGATGATGATGGCCCCGGTCAGCACGTTGCGCGCGCCGGCGGCGGCCCCGTAGCTGTTGAGCATCGAGACAACAAGGAACATGAAGAGCGCGGCCCCCCAGACCCCCGGCACGTTGGAATTGCCGCCGGCGATGGAACTGCCTCCGATCACGACCACGGCGATCGACATCAGCAGGTACTCGCTTCCCATGTTCAGCGCCGCGCCACCCGAGAAACTGGCAAGCAGGAAGCCCGCCAGTCCGGCGCAGACCGCAACCGAGAGATAGGTCACCGCGCGCACCATCTCGACCGGAACGCCTGCCAGCCGGGCCGCGCGCATGTTCTGACCGCTGGCCAGCAGCCAGCGTCCCCAAACCGAGCGTTCGAGGACGAGCCAGATCAGAACGGCCAGACCGAGTCCGACCCATGCGACGTTCGGCACGCCGAGCAGACGGCCGGTGGCGAAGTCGGCCAGTTCGGGCGGCGGCTTGATGCGCAAGCCGCGGTTCGACCAGATCGCAAGCGACTGGTAGATCAGCGAGGCGGCGAGCGTGGCGATGATCGGCGGCAGGCGCAAAAGGTAGATCAGCGCGAAATTCGCAAGCCCGGCGCCGAGCCCGACAGCCAGCGCGACCGCGAGGCCAAGCAAGGCGGTCCCGGGCTCCGATCCCATCACCTTGAGCGCCAGCGTAGCCGACAGGGTCATCGTTGCCGGGATCGACAGGTCGACATTGCCGGGCCCGAGCGTGATCACCAGCATCTGCCCGAGCCCCACGATGGCCGCGAAGGCACCGAAACTAAGCGCCGCATAGGCCAGCTCGCCCGCGCCGCGCCCCGAAGTCAGGCCAAGTGTCAGGGCAAAGGCCAGCGCCGCGGCGCCCCAAGACCAAATCCAAGGCCGCGCGAAAGGGTTCATGCCTCTGCCCTCCGGCGGCTGAAGATCAGGCGCGCGGTCAGCACGAGGATGAGAATCGCGCCCTGTGCGCCGATCTGCCAGTCCGGCGACAGGCGCAGGAAGCTCAGGAAGGACGCGGCAAGGGTCAGGGTGAGCGCGCCGATAACCGCGCCGGCCGGACTAACCTTGCCGCCGATGAACTCGCCGCCTCCAAGGATCACGCCGGCGATCGACAAGAGCGTGTACCGCAGCGCGATATTGGCGTCCGCCGACGTCGTGAGGCCGACCAGCGCCATGCCGGCCAGCACGCCGAAGAGCCCTGCCAGGGCGTAGGCCAACGCCTTCAGGCGCAGGACCGACCAGCCTGCCCGCGCCACCGAGCGGGCGTTGCCGCCGACACCGCGCAGTACCGTGCCGATACCCGACCGCATGATCAGAAGGTGCGTCGCGCCGGCAATGACCACGCTGGCGACCACCGCCATTGGCGCGAAGGGCGGCTTGACCGTCATCAGCGTGCGCAGCCAGTCCGGGCTCGCGCCGCCGGGGCTCGGCAGGATGAAGAGCGCAAGCCCGCCCCAGACGAAGGACATGCCCAGCGTGACCACGATGGCCGGCAGTTCGAGCGCGTGGATCACCGCGCCCAGCGCCGCGTAGGCGAGGATCAGCGCGATCAGCATCGCCAGACCGAGCGCAGGCGTATCGTTGAGATATGTCGCCGTGATGCACGCCACGAGGCTGACGAAGGCGCCAAGCGACAGGTCGATGTCGTTGACCATCATGACCATCATCTGCGCGATGGTGGCGAGCGCGATGGGAACGGCGAGGTTGAACAGCAGGTTCAGACCGAAATAGCTCATCGCGCGCGGCTGCATCCAGAACGTCGCCGCCAGAAGCACGGCAAGCGACACGACAGGCAGCAGGATGCGGTAGCGCGACAGGCCGCTCACGACGCCTCCTGCATCTCGAAGGACGCCTGCAGGATGTTCTCCTCGTTGATCCCGGCCCCGGTGAGTTCGGCGCTGATCTCGCCGTTGCGGAACACGAAGACCCGGTCGCACTGGCAGACCTCTTCGGTCTCGGTCGAGTACCACAGGAAGGTCCGGCCCTGCGCCGCCTCGGCCCGGATCATCGCGTAGACGTCCCGTTTGGTGCCCACGTCGACGCCGCGCATCGGATCGTCCATGACCACGACGGGGGCCGAACTCGCCAGCGCGCGGGCAAAGAGGACCTTTTGCTGGTTGCCCCCCGAGAGCGACAGCACCGGGTTGCGCACGTCGTCGGTTCGAATGCCGATCCGGGCCTTCCAGTCCGCCGCGACCCGCGCCTCGGCGTCGCGATCGACGAGCCCCCAGCGCGCGCCCTGCCGCAGCACCGAGACCGAGACGTTGCGCAGGATCGACCAGAGCGGAAGGATGCCGTCGCGCCCGCGATCGCCAGCCACGAAGACGACATCGGGCGACCGGCCCGCGCGCCATGACGAGGACCGCGACAGGTAAAGCCGGGCGAGCGCCGCCGCCTGTCCGTGGCCGGCAAGACCCGACAGGCCCACGACTTCGCCGCGGCGCGCGGCCAAGCCCTGATCGGTGCGCACCACCTCGGGGCCGCGGTCACTGGCAGCGCGGGCGGTCTCGCCCGTCTCGGCCGCAACATGGCCCATCGCGTCGACGAGACCCTGCCGCGTGAAGTCCCGTGCCGGGCGCTCGGCTACGACCTTGCCGTCCTTCAGCACCACGATCCGGCTGGCCACGTCGAAGACCTCGCCCAGCATGTGCGAGATGAAGATCACGGCGCCGCCTTCGGCACAGAACGTGCGGACATGGGCGAGCAGTTGCCGCGCGATGCCGGCATCGAGCGCCGAGGTCGGCTCGTCGAGGATGACCAGCCGCGCGTCGCTGCCGCGCGGTGCGAAGCCGATGGCGATCTCGACCATCTGGCGCTCGGCGATGGAGAGTGTATCGACCTCGGCGTCCGGGTCGATCCCGTGCCCCGGGAACAGCGTGTCGAGGCTCTCGACGATTTCCGCACGCGCCTGCCGGCGCCAGGCCAGGCCCGAAAGCTTATCGTGCGAGATGCGCAGGTTCTCTGCGACGGTGAGGTTCGGACACAGCGACAGTTCCTGGAACACCGACCGCACACCCGCCTCGCGCGCGCTTTGGCCGCGATCAAAACGGATGTCTCCGCCGCTCGGCGCGAGGCCGCCGTTGACGAGGTTGACCAGCGTCGACTTGCCCGCGCCGTTGTGGCCCACGAGGCCGATGCAGTCGCCCGGCGCGACCGACAGGCTGACCCCGTCGAGCGCGCGCACCGGACCGAAGTGCCGGCTTGCGCGTTCAAGCGTCACGATCGGGGCGGCTGCCCGTTCCGTCATCGACGTGTTCCTGCCACAGATGCGCGGCCCGCCAATGCAGCGGGCCGCGCCCACCTTGTCACTTCGCCTCTGAGATGACCTGCTGGGCATCCTCGAGCGAGTAGATCACGTTGGCGACCGATCCTTCGGGCGTGCTGGCGAGTGCCTCGTCGAGCGTGTCCTGAGTGATCTTGAGGAACGGAACGGTCAGGTCCTTCGGGACCTCCTCGCCGGCCAGCACCTGCTGGGCGACCCAGAAGGCCAGCGTCGCCACGCCGGGCGCGATCGACAGCGACAGCGTCTCGTAGCCGTTGGCGTCGCGTTGCTCGGCCCACCACTTCATCTCGTCCTGCCGGTTGCCGAGCACGATCAGCGGCGTCGGGCGGCCGGCCGCCTTGAAGGCCTGCGCCGCGCCGTAACCGTCGCCGCCCTGGGTCACCACGCCGACGACGTCCGGCAGCGAGGGCAGCACGCCTGCGACCGCCTTCTGCGCCACGTCCTGCGCCCAGTCGCCGTGGACCGAACCCACGATCTCGAACTTGTCGTTCTCGGCCACGCCCTCGTGGATGCCCGCGCTGATCTCGTCATCGACGAAGACCCCGGCGAGGCCGCGGATCTCGAGCAGGTTGCCGCCTTCGGGCAGGCGCGAGGCGAGATACTCGACCTCTTCCTTGCCCATGGCCTTGAAGTCGACGGCAATGCGCCAGGCGCAGGGTTCGGTCACGATACCGTCGAAGCTGACGACGGTCAGCCCGGCGTCACAGGCCTCCTTGACCGCACCGTTGAGCGCCGTCGGCGACGCGGCGTTGAGCACGATGGCGTCGTATCCCTGCAGGATCATGTTCTGAATCTGTGCGGCCTGTTCCGTCGCCTGGTTCTCGGACGTCGTGTAGGCGTCCGCCGCCGCCACGACACCGTCCGCAACGGCTTGGCCGGCGGTCTCTTCCCAGCTTTGCAGCATGGCCTGCCGCCACGAGTTGCCGGCATAATTGTTCGACAGCGCAATGCGCTTGTCCTCGGTACTGGACAGATCGGACTGTGCCTGGGCCGCCCCGGCAGCCAAGACGAGACTTGCCGCGCCGAGCAGCATTTTCGAAATCTTCATGTTATCCTCCCTGACGCGCACCCGCGATGCGCCTGATGCCGGCCCGAAGGGACGCGGACGCGGCGATGATGGGACCCCGCCGCGCGCGCTGTAAAGGCACGTCCGCGCAGAGATGTTGCGGGTTCCCGCAACCGACCTGCGCTTCAAGGTGTTTCCAACCGGTTCCGGCCTTGGCAGAATTGCGGGGACGCGCATCGCGCGACGGAGGAGACCATGCCACAGGCGTTGCCGACCCCGCAGAGCGGGGATGTCTTCCTGCGCATCTCGGCCCATCTGGCCGAACGCACGGATATCGCCTCGGCGCTAGCGGCGGTGGCCGACGAGATCGCCGAGGTGATCCCCTTCACCCACGCGGACCTCTGCCTGATCGACCGCCCCGGCTGGCTTGCCAGCTACGAGGTCGGAATCCGCACCCGCTGGTCGCGGGCGCGCACCCGGCTCGACGCCGCCCCGATCCGCGACCTGCTGACCGGCAAGTGCGAGTTCATGCTGTGCCACGACGCGATGACCGATCCGCGCCAGACCTTCCCGGGCGCCTGTTCGGAACCGATCTTCAATCACAAGCTGCGTTCGCGCGTCCATGTCCTGATGAAGGTGATGGGCCAGCCCATCGGCACGCTGAACATCTCTCACGCGACTCCGGGGCTCTACACGCCCGAAACCGTCACGCGCGCCCAGCATATCGCCGACGTGCTGTCGCCCTATTTTCACGCCCTGCACACCGCCGAACTGGCCCAGCGCGCAACCCGGGTGGGCCACGAAGCCCGCGCGCGCGAAGAAGGGCTGCGGCAGGGCGCGCTGGAACTGACACAGGCGCTCGAACAGCAGCAGCAGCGCATCGGCATGGACCTGCACGACCAGACGCTCGCCGACCTCACGCGGCTGCTGCGAGACGTGACCTCGGAGGCTGCGGTTCCTCCGAACGATCTGGCGCAGCGGATCACCGAGACGATCGGCGACCTGCGGCGCATCATCGACACCGCGGTGCCGACGCTGCTGGAACTGTTCGGTTTCGCCCATGCCGTCCGGGTTCATCTCGAACGCGCCGTCGGATCGGCGCCGATCCGGATCGAGGTCACCGACGACAGCGACGGCGCGCCAGAACGGCTCGATCCCACGGTGCGCACAGCGCTGTTTCGAATCACACAGGAGGCGATCAACAACGCCGCGCGACACTCCGGCGCACGCCGGATCGAGGTGCGCATCGACCCCGCGCCGCCGGGCGGCCTTGTGTTGACCGTGCGCGATGACGGCTGCGGCATTCCGGCTGAGCCGCCGCGCCAGTCGGGCCTGACCAACATCCGCACCCGGGCACGGCTGATCTCGGCGCGTCTCGATATCGCAAGCGCCGGCGGCACCACGGTCCGGGTCGCGCTGGAGGGACAGCCATGAGGGTGCTCATGGTCGAGGACGACCAGTTCCACGCGTCCTACCTACAGGACGTCCTCGCCGAGGCGCTGCCCGAGGTGACCGAGATCTTCCATGCCACCGACGGCGCGGAAGGCACGGCGGAGGCGCGGCAGGGCGCGATCGAGCGCGTGGTGATGGATCTGCAGATGGAGCGGCGCAACGGCATCGAGGCGGCCCGTGCGATCTGGGCCGAACGGCCCGGAACCCGCATCCTGTTCTGGTCGAATTACGCCGACGACGCCTACGTGCGTGGCATCGCCCGGATCGTTCCCGAGGACAGCGCCTACGGCTACGTCCTCAAGACCGCCTCGCGCGACCGGCTGAAACTCGCCCTGCGCGCCGTGCTGGTCGAGGGTCAGATCATGGTCGACCGCGAGATCCACAGGCTCCAGAAACGCGCGGCCTCGCCCGGTGCCCGGCTCGACGACAGCGAGTTCGCGGTGCTGCTGGACCTGGCGCTCGGGTTGCAGGACCGGCTGATCGCCGAACGGCGCGGCATGTCGCTGCGCACGGTCCAGAACCGGCTTTTGTCGCTCTATGAAAAACTCGATGTGGACGCAGGCGACGGAGCGGTTTCGCTCAACAAGCGCGTGCGGGCGCTGAACCGCGCCCTGGTCACCCGGACGATCAACATCGAGTCGCTCGAAACCGCCCAGCGCGAGTTCGAAACCTGGCTGGGCCGCCGGTCGTGACGCCAGGATGATGCAATTCCCTGGGCGGCTCGCGGAGTCGTATCCGGGAAACCGGCAAGGAGGACGAACAGATGCTGAAGGTGACCAAGGTGGCGCCCAACCGAGTCGACCTCGTTTTGCAGGGGCGTCTCGAAGGCGAAGACATGCGCAAGGGGCTCGACGACCTTGTCGAGATGTCCGAAGGCCTGCGGGACGGGCGGATGCTCTACACGGTGACCGACTTCGAGATGCCGTCCGCGGCCGCGCTCGGCGTCGAGTTCGGGCGCTTGCCGAAGCTCTTTTCGATGATCTCGCGCTTCGACCGTTGTGCCGTCCTCTGCGATCAGTCCTGGATCAGATCCGTCGCCGAGATTGAGGGCGCGCTGATCCCGGGCTTGCGCATCAAGGCCTTCCCGCTCGTACAGAAAGAAGCCGCCGAAAGCTGGCTCGCCGAATAGCGCCATCGCCTGCGTGCTTTTTTTACGGGGCGGGAAGCGCACCGCGCGCCTGCAACAGCTTCAGCAGCGCGATGATCGCCGTCGTATCGAGGTCGATCGAGCCGTCGAGACCCAGACCCAGCCCGCCTTCGCCGATCTCGCGCGGGGCACCGTTGGCGAAATCGGGGTCGAGCAGATCCAGCCACTCCGGGGGATCCGGGCACAAGGGATGATCCTTGAGCAAGAGGTCCACGGCATCGATGAACAGGCTGCGCGCCGCCTGCGTGCGCTCGCCCTGCCGTCCGCCCGACAGCACCCGCATCGGCGGATCGCGGGCGATGTCGACGAGGTGGAAGACCGCGCAATCCTCCTCGATGCTGGCGGAGACCTCGGCGCGCACATCGACGGTCTCGTTCCGCTCGAGCGCGCCGCGCTGCCAGGACGTGTCGCCTGACCGCTCGCAGGCAAAGCTGCGCGCATCGAGCCGCGCCAGCGCAACCAGGTTCGCGCCCGCCGCCGTTGTCTCGAGCGCCGTCAGCTCGACCCGCGATGCGCAGTCATCGACCAGCAACGCGCCCTCGGCACGCTCCGGCAGGGCCTGCTGCAGCTCGCGCAGATCGAGCAGAGCGTCGACGCCGATCCGCGTCGCGGACTCCGCCCTGAGACCCAGATCGACCCGGTAGCCGACGGGCGGATCCACGCCCGGAAGCGTGTCCTCGATCCGGATGGCGGCGCTGCCCTGCGGCGCGTTCGGATCACCCGCCAGCAGGCCGCGGGCCTGTCCCAGCCGCAAAAGGTCGATCAGCCGCGCCGCGTCCGTGGTGATACGTCCCGACAGCGTCGCCCCGAGGCCGCCCGCGCCGATTTCCATCGGCGCTCCGTTCTCGAACTTTGGGGAAAGCACGGCCAGACCGGGCGGAATCTCGGGACAGATCGGCGCGGCCTGCAGTGCCTTGTTCACTTGAGCGAAACCGGCTTTCCGGACACGCTCGGTGATGCCGAACACTGTGCCGAGCCTGCCCAGCACCCCCTGTGGATCCAGCGCGAGGTCACGCAGATGGAAATCGAGGCAATCACCGTCGAGTGCTGCACCGAAGGACGCTTCGAAGGCGATGTCTTCGCTCCAGATCCGGAACCCACGGTCCCGATCGGCCGTGCCGCCGCGGCACCTGTAAAGCTCGGCTTGCACGCTGCCGCGCGTGCGGACCGCGTCGTTCACGGCCTCGACCGTGGCGAGCGTGACATCAAGGCCCAGCCCGCAGGAAGGATCGTGACGCCCGGAGACGAGTTGCGGCAGCTGCCGTTGCAACTCGCGCAGGTCGAGCGCGGTTTTCACGGCGATCTGCGTCCGGTTCTCCGGGGTCAGACCGATTTTCAGAACGAACGGTATGTCCGCAGTCTCTGTCGGAAGGGTTTCGGCGATGCCGAAGACAAGCTCGCCGGCGTAGCTTGCAGGGTCGAGCGGCGCATCGGTGATGACCTGCTCGGTCACCGGCTCCCTGCGCTCGTCGCACCCGGAAAGCGCGAAAAGCAGAAGGCCACCCAGCGCCAGACCCGATGCCAATCCCCTGCCCCGCCTCGGGATCCCCATCACGCCTGAACCTCCGCCTTCTTCCGGCAACCATAGAACCGCGCAGCCGCTGCGCCAACACCGGTGTGGAAGGCGGGCGAATGCCAGGACGAAGAGTCCGAGGGGAGCGAAACGAGCCGGCGCTCTTGGACGCAGGCACCGAGCCCATGGCGTCGGGCCCAGCGCGGCGGTGCACGCCGGTCGCATAGCAGCGTTGACCGACACCGTTTGCAGAAACTTTCGGATCGCAGAACAAGCGGCAGCCGACGCCAAGCCGTTGCTCAAGGCGCCAAGTGTTCGCCGTAAGCGTCCCGACCAGGACCCGACGCCCCAAAGGGACGCGCGCGAATGAAAAGATGTAAATGTGGTGAGCCCGTCGGGGTTCGAACCCGAGACCTACTGATTAAAAGTCAGTTGCTCTACCAGCTGAGCTACAGGCCCACTCGGCGGCCTACTTAGAAAGGGGCAGGGACCGGGTCAAGCCCAATTCCGCACTTTCTGAAGCAGGCTCTGGATAACGCCACGGCGAGAGTCTATATGCGCGCAATGCAGGATGGAACCCCGATCGGCTTGCCCTTCATGAAGATGCACGGGCTGGGCAACGACTTTGTCGTCGTTGACGCGCGCGCGCGCGTCATCGAGGTCTCACCGGCGCTGGCGCGGGCGCTTGGGGACCGGCATCGCGGGGTCGGTTTCGACCAACTGGCCGTAATGACGAACGGGTCGGACAACCTGCACCTGGCCTTCTTCAACGCCGACGGGTCACCCTCGGCAGCCTGCGGCAACGCCACGCGCTGCATCGCGCGCTACGTGATGGACGAGACCGGGCAGAAAGCGCTGCGCCTGACCACCGACCGCGGCCCGCTGGAAGCCGTCGATGCGGGCGACGGGCTGACCTCGGTCAACATGGGCCAGCCACAGCTCGACTGGCGCGAGATCCCGCTGGCAGAGGCTGTCGATACGCTGGAACTGCCGATCGAAGGCGCTCCGACGGCGACCGGGATGGGCAATCCGCATTGCACCTACTTCGTGGCGGATGCGGACGCCGTGGACCTGGCAAAGGTCGGCGCCGCTCAGGAGCATCACCCGCTGTTTCCCGAACGCACCAACGTCCAGATCGCACAGCTGGTCGGGCCGGATCACCTGCGGATGCGGGTCTGGGAACGCGGCACCGGGATCACCCTGGCCTCGGGGTCGTCGAGCTGCGCAACCGCCGTGGCCGCAGCGCGGCGCGGGCTGACCGGCCGCAAGGTGCAAATCGACCTCGACGGCGGTACGCTCGTCGTCGATTGGCGCGAAGACGGGGTCTGGATGACCGGGCCGACGATGCACGTGTTTTCCGGCACGCTGACCTCCGCGTTCCTGGAGACGCTGGAATGAGCACGCCGGTTTTCTCCACGATGGGCTGCCGCCTCAACGCCTACGAGACCGAGGCGATGAAGGACCTTGCGGCGCAAGCGGGCCTTGGCAACGCGGTCGTGGTCAACACCTGCGCGGTGACGGCCGAGGCCGTGCGCAAGGCCCGGCAGGACATCCGTCGCCTGCGCCGTCGGCATCCTGATGCCCGGCTGATCGTGACCGGATGCGCGGCCCAGACCGAGCCCGAGACCTTCACCGCCATGGCCGAAGTCGACGCCGTGATCGGCAACACCGAGAAGATGAATGCCGCCACGTGGCAGGGTCTCGCCGCCGATTTCATCGGCGAGACCGAGGCGGTCCAGGTCGACGACATCATGTCGGTGACCGAAACGGCCGGCCATCTGATCGACGGCTTCGGCACCCGCAGCCGGGCCTACGTGCAGGTTCAGAACGGCTGCGACCATCGCTGCACCTTCTGCATCATCCCTTACGGCCGCGGCAATTCGCGCTCGGTTCCGGCCGGGGTTGTCGTGGATCAGATCAGCCGACTCGTCGACAAGGGGTTCAACGAGGTCGTGCTGACCGGCGTCGACCTGACGAGCTGGGGCGGCGACTTGCCCGGAACGCCTCGGCTGGGCGACCTGGTCATGCGCATCCTGCGGCTGGTGCCGGACCTGCCGCGATTGCGGATCAGCTCGATCGATTCGATCGAGGCCGACGAGAACCTGATGTGCGCCATCGCGACCGAGCCGCGCCTCATGCCGCACCTGCACCTGTCGCTTCAGCACGGCGACGACATGATCCTCAAGCGCATGAAGCGACGCCACCTGCGTGACGACGCCATCGGCTTCACCGAAGAGGCCCGTCGACTGCGACCCGACATGACCTTTGGGGCCGACATAATCGCGGGCTTCCCGACCGAGACCGAGGCGATGTTCGAGAATTCCATGCGGCTCGTCGAGGAGTGCAGTCTGACCTGGTTGCACGTGTTCCCTTATTCGACGCGGCGCGGCACGCCGGCGGCGCGGATGCCGCCGGTCGACGGAGCGGCGATCCGGGACCGTGCGGCGCGCCTGCGGGCGCGTGGCGACACAGCCGTCGCAGCACACCTCGCGGCGCAAACCGGCCGGGTGCACAAGGTGCTGATGGAAAGCACGATCATGGGTCGGACCGAGCAGTTCGCGCCCGTCGTCTTCGACGTGCCGCAGACTGAGGGCAGTATCGTCCAAGCCACGGTGACGGGCATACGCGACGGTCAGTTGCTGGCCTGACAGCGCGCCACGCGACGAAGGAATCCCGTGACAGCCTTTCCGTTCCATCGCATGGTCGTCGGACAAGCGGAGGCTACGACAATGTACAAGGGAACGGGCTGGAGGCCGCTCGCCGACCTCCCGAGCCGGTCGGCGCGTGCGTTTGCGGACGACATTCGGCCGCACGCGCACCGCATGTTTACGCTGTGCCGCCGCCTTACGGGATGCGACATCGCTCGATGGGGCGTTCAATCGCGCAGAGACTTTGCTAAGATCGCCCGGAGGTCCTGACAGGAATGACAAAAATCGTATCCCTTCCGAAATCCGGCTTTCTCGCGAATGCATCGGCAGATCTGACCGAGTTGCTGGAGTCGTTGGCGTCGGACACCCGCCTCGACGAGGGGCAGGTGCTGTTCGAAAAGGGTGACGAGGGCGATTCCATCTACGCAATCATTTCGGGATCGCTCGAATTCAGCATCATCTCCAGCGAAGGCCGCAAGCTGTCGCTCGACGTGATGCGCCCCGGGGCGCTTTTCGGCGAGATCGCGCTTTTCGATCCGGGTCCGCGCACGGCGACTGTGACCGCGCTGGAGCCCAGCATCGTCCGCGAAATCCGCAGCGCCGATGTGTTGCGGGCCGTCAGGAAATCACCGGAATTCGCCGTCGACCTGATCCAGCTTGCCGGCCAGCGCATGCGCTGGATGAACAGCCAGCTCAACGAGCAGGTGTTCCTGTCGATGCCCGCACGGCTGGCGCGCAAGATCCTCTATCTTTCGAAGGCCAATACGGACGAGTTGAGCAAGCTGCCCTTCTCGCAGGCCGAGCTTGCCGAATTCGTCGGCGCGACGCGCGAGGCGGTCTCGAAGACCCTGTCGATCTGGAAACGCGCCGGCGTCATAGACGCGACGCGCGGCGGGCTGATCGTGATGGACCGCGAGGCGCTCCAGGTCATGGCCGATCTCCACCAGATTTGAATTAAATTTTCGGAAAAGTCGGATTCTGTGACCCAGTTCACAGACCCGCCACAAGTTCCAAGGCAATGTCCCGGTCATTGGAAGCAAAGAGTTGTGAGTGACGCCTCGCATTTCCGGGGCACAGTGAAGAGGAAGTGACGTAACCGATAGAAAGGTCAAGGATGGAACGGATCAAGACGAGCGGGCCGTCCTCCTCCAAGATGAAGAGTTTCTTCGACTGGATGGTTGAGACCCACCGCGAATTGGCTTCGGCTCAGTCCTATATTGAAAGCCTCAACGATCGTCCGTAATTAGCCTCCCCAGGTGCGGACTAGAAAGCCCCCGAAGCGGCGCTTCGGGGGCTTTCGATGTTTTCGGGGTCGGATATGGGCCCGCCTGGGCGCTCCGCGAAGATCAGTCGATCTTCTTGCCCTTCACCGGCGCCCACAGACGCTTGTTCGTGAGATAGAGCAGCACCGACAGCAGCGTGAGGAACAGCACGCCGGCAAAGCCTGCCTGCTTGCGCGCCATCATCTTCGGCTCGGCGGTCCACATCAGGAAGGCCGACACGTCCTCGGCGAGGTGATGCAGATCGTTTTCGTGCCCGTCGTCGAATTCGACCATGCCATCAAAGAGCGGCGGGGCCATGCTGATATAGCCACCCGGGAAGGCGGTGTTCTCGTAAAGAATCGTCCCGGCCTCTTCCTTTTCCTCACCGGTGTAGCCGACAAGGAGCGAGGTGATGTATTCCGGACCGCCGATGCCCTTGAAGAACTGGTTGATGCCAAGGCCGTAAGGGCCGTGGAAACCGGCCCGCGCCTTGGCCATCAGCGACAGGTCGGGCGCACCGACCGCGTCGTTGACCGGAAAGTTGTCCGACGGGCGCGCGGGGCGAAAGTCGTCGATTTCCGGATCGAAGACTTCGAAGTTGGCGGCATAGGCCCGCACCTGGTCTTCCGGAAGCTGCGGCCCGCCTTCGTCGGCCAGCGTGCGGAACGGCACGTAGCGCAGCCCGTGACAGGCGGCGCAGACTTCGGTGTAGACCTTCAGGCCACGCTGCAGCTGGTTCTGGTCGTAGCTGCCGAACGGTCCGTCGAAGGAAAAGCGGACATTCTCAACGTGGCCGCCTTCACCGGCGGCCATTGCAGCCGATGCAAAGCCGAGGGCCGCCACGGCGCTGAGAGCGAGAGTTCTGAACATTGCGGCGTTTCCCTTATTCGGCAGGCGTTGCATCGGATTTCGCACCATAGTGTTCGGCGAAATCCTCTTCGATCGTGGCAGGCTGCTTGGCCGGCTTCTCGATCACGCCGAGCAACGGCAGGATCACGAGGAAGTAAGCGAACCAGTAGGCCGAGGCGATCAGCGAGAAGCTGGCATAGGGCTCTTCGGCCGGCATGGCGCCAAGCCACATCAGCGCGAAAAAGTCGATCACCAGCAGCCAGAACCACCACTTGAGCATCGGCCGGTAGCGGCCCGAACGCACCGAGGAGGTGTCGAGCCAGGGCGCCAGCGCCAGCGCGAGGATCGCGCCGAACATAGCCATCACGCCAAAGAACTTGGCGTCGATGATGCCGCCCGTCACGAAGGACGCGATCTGCACGACCCAGACCTCGGAGGTGAAGGCGCGCAGGATGGCGTAGAACGGCAGGAAGTACCATTCCGGCACGATATGCGCGGGCGTCGCCAGCGGGTTGGCCTCGATGTAGTTGTCGGGGTGGCCGAGGTAGTTCGGCATGAAGCCCACGATGGCGAAAAACACGACCAGGATCACGGCCAGCGCGAAGAGGTCCTTGATCACGAAGTAGGGCCAGAACGGCAACGTGTCCTTCTCGGCCTCGGCCTTCGAGCCGCGGCGCACTTCGACACCCGTCGGGTTGTTGTTGCCCGTGGTATGGAAGGCCCAGATGTGCACGATCACGAGGCCCGCGATCACGAAGGGCAACAGGTAGTGCAGCGAGAAAAAGCGGTTCAGCGTGGCGTTGTCGACGGCCGGCCCGCCCAACAGCCAGGTCTGGATGCTTTCGCCGATGAACGGGATCGCGCCGAAGAGGCCGGTGATCACCGTGGCGCCCCAGAACGACATCTGTCCCCAGGGCAGCACGTAGCCCATGAAGGCGGTGCCCATCATCAGCAGGTAGATCAGCATGCCGATGATCCAGGTGATCTCGCGCGGGGCCTTGTAAGAGCCGTAGTAGAGACCGCGGAAGATGTGCAGGTAGACCGCCACGAAGAACAGCGAGGCGCCGTTCGAGTGCAGGTACCGCAGCATGTAGCCGCCGTTCACGTTGCGCATGATGTGCTCGACCGAGGCGAAGGCAAGGTCGACATGCGGCGTGTAGTGCATCACCAGAACGATGCCGGTGATGATCTGCAGCGCCAGACAGAAGGTCAGCACGATGCCCCAGATCCACATCCAGTTGAGGTTCTTGGGCGTCGGGATCATCAGCGTGTCGTAGAGCAGTCCCAGGATCGGCAGACGGGAATGGACCCACTTTTCGCCGCTGGACTTGGGTTCGTAATGGTCATGAGGAATTCCGGACATCAGGTCTCTCCCTTAACCAAGTTTGATCGTGGACTCGTCCACGAATTCAGCGACCGGAACCGGCAGGTTGGTCGGGGCGGGGCCTTTGCGGATGCGGCCCGCGGTGTCGTAATGCGATCCGTGGCAGGGGCAGAACCAGCCACCGAAGTCACCCGCATCGCCGAGCGGCACGCAGCCGAGGTGAGTGCAGACACCCATCATCACCAGCCACTCCTCGTTGCCCGGCATGGCGCGGTTCTCGTCGGTGGCGAGCTGCTCGCCGGCGAGGTTCGCGTTCTCGGCCGAGGGGTCCGGCAGGGTCGAGACGTCGACGTCGCGCGCGGCGGTGATCTCTTCCTCCGTGCGGCGCCGGATGAAGACCGGCTTGCCGAGCCATTTGACAGTCAACTGGGTTCCGGGCTCGACCCCGCTCACGTCGACGCGGATCGAGGCCAGCGCCCGAACGTCGGCCGAAGGATTCATCTGGTTGACCAGCGGCCAGACGGCGGCGCCGGTCGCGACGATCCCGGCTCCGGCCGTTGCATAATAAAGGAAATCTCTCCGGGTGCCTGAGTGATCTTCTGCTTGGGACACGGGTCTACTCCAGTTCTTGGCCTTGAGGCGGCCGACGCAAGCCGCGGCCGCGCAGGGGCACAGCCGATCTTAGGGGGCTATGTATCGTTGTCGCTTTGCCCCGTCCAGACATGTTAGTGCCGCAAAGGGTCGCAGGGAACCGCCGATCCGGATGTGACCGAAAGACTCAGGCGGCGGGCGGCACTGTGGCCTGCATCGACGGGCGCTGCGCGAAGGTTTCGTACCACGCCGCAAGGCTATCGTTGCCCGCGCGCCAGTTGCGCGCGTCGTGCCGGAAGTCGAGATAACCCAGCGCACAGGCGACCCCGATGTGGCCGATGTCGCGCGGCCCCTGCAAATGGCTCATCCAGCGCGCGTTGAGTGCCGCCACCGCGCGCGAGACCTTTCCCCATTGCGCGTCAAGCCATTGGTCGAACTGCTTGTCTTCCGGGCGCAGGCGCACCTCGTAGGCCATGTTCACCGCAGCATCCATGATCCCCTCGGCCGTCGCCTCCAGCGTCAGCACGTCCCAGCGCGCCGCCGTCTTGGGATAGAGCCCGCCGTGGAACAGGTCGTCGAGATAGGCGCAGATCACGCGGCTGTCATAGAGCGTCGGACCCTCGGGCCGTTCCAGCGCCGGGATTTTGCTGAGCGGGTTGCCGGCCGTCACCGCCTCCGACGGCGCGAACGTCGTCGTGGTCACCGTCTCGAGGCTGACCGCGTCGGCACGCTCGAGTTCGTGCAGCAGGACGACGACCTTGCGGACGTAGGGCGAGGCGGGGGAATGGAATAGCTTCATGGCACGCTCCTGAAGGGGTCGCGGGCACACTAGCAGAGGCCCGGCCACTGTCCATCCGGGGCGGGACCCGGCCCGGCGGTCCGAAGCTCAGGCCTCGCGCATCAGGATGGCGAGCGCGGCGAGATCCGTGCCGATGCCGTGGGCCTCGACGGCATCGGCGGCCCGCAGGCGCACCTCGTCGGGCTTGTTCTGGTTGAGCTTCCAGGTCCCGTCCACCCCGGTCACGGTAACGCGACAGGGCACGATGGAGCGCATCATCCGCTCGAGCGTGTCGCCTGTCATCTTGTCCGCGGTCCAGGGCGTCTTGGGCGCGAGGCGCTCCTCGAACTGCGCCGATTGCCGGTCGAGCAGCGCGCGCAGCTCTTCCTGCGGCCGCAGCGACAGCGTGCCGGTGAGATGCACGGCGACATAGTTCCAGGTCGGCACTTGGTCGTCGATGCCGTACCAGTCGGGCGAGACATAGCTGTGCGGGCCGGTAACGGCGATCTTGCAGGGCAGGTCCGTTCCGCGCAGCGCACGGGCGATCGGGTTGGAGCGTAACAGATGCAGCGCCGCCGTCACGCCGGTCTCGTCGAGCACGAAGGGGACGTGGCTCAGAAGCGGTCCGTCGCCGCCGCAGACCGTCAGCGTGCCGAAACCGCGCGCGCGGGCATAGGCGAGATTGGCGGTATCCGATTCGGTGTGAAAGACGGGATTGGGGTGCATCTGCGGGTCTCCGGGTCGCCTGTCTCCGCTCTTGCAGCGAACCGGGCGACTTGGCAAGCTGGATGGGTTCTCAGGGCGGGGCGAAATTCCCCACCGGCGGTATGCAGGCCCAGTCATCCGGTGACCTGCGAGCCCGCGAGCGCCTTGCAGGCGGCATGCCTGCAAGGGTCAGCAGATCCGGTGCGAAGCCGGGGCCGACGGTGACAGTCCGGATGGAAGAGAATGCAGACGGCGGCCGCCCGCGGGCGACCGTTTCATGCGTGATCGCCTTGGGTGGACGTGTCCGTTTCGAAAAGGAGATCGCAGATGACACACACCCGTTTCGCTTTCGTGAAGGCCCGCTGGCATGCCGAAATCGTCGACCGCAGCCTCGAGGGGTTCCTCGAGATCGTTCCTGCACGCGAGGTCGATGTCGTCGACGTGCCCGGGGCCTTCGAAATGCCGCTGATGGCGCGTGACCTTGCCGCGACGGGGCGCTATGCCGCCGTGGTCTGCGCCGCCTTCGTCGTCGATGGCGGCATCTACCGGCATGACTTCGTGGCGCAGGCCGTCGTCGACGGGCTGATGCGCGCCGGGCTGGAGACCGGCGTGCCGGTGCTTTCGGTGTCTCTGACCCCGCACCAGTACCAAGAGACCGCGCATCACGACGCGATCTTCCGCGCGCATTTCCGCGAGAAGGGGCGCGAAGCCGCTCGGGCGGCGCTGGGGATCGTCGACGCCCGATTCCGAATCGCGGCACCCGAGGCCGCCGCGTGATCCGTTTTCTTGCAAGAAAACGGGCCGGAATTTTTCAAAATTCCGGGTCCCCGGTGGCCGCAGGTCAGCCCAGATAGGCCCGAAGAGCCGGTGGCGGATTTTCAAGGAGATCTGCCGCCGGCATCGGGGCCTGCGCGCGCCCGGCGTCGACAAAGATCACGTCGTCAGCGATGCGGCCCACGTCTTCGGGCGCATGGGTGATCATCATAAGGGTAGCCCCGGTCTCCGCGACGAGTTCGCGCACCAGCTCCAGCATGTCGCGCCGAAGCGCGGGACCCAGAGCGGCGAAAGGTTCGTCGAGAAGCACGAGCGGGCGGTCCTGCACCAGCACCCGCGCCAGCGCCGCCCGGCTCTGCTGTCCACCGGACAGCGCCGCAGGCTTCTTGCCGGCATGGTCCTGAAGTTCGACGCGCCGCAAGGCATCAACAACCTGCGCTTTCTGCGCGGCTTCGAGCTTCAGGTCGGGCCGCAGGCCGAGGCCGACGTTCTGCATCACGCTGAGGTGCGGAAATAGGTTGTTGTCCTGAAACAGCATCGAAACCGGCCGGTCTCCCGGCCGCTCCCGGGTGATCTCGTCGCCCTTCCAGAGGATTTCTCCACGCACCGGCGCGACGAAGCCCGCGATGGACGATAGCAGCGTCGACTTCCCGGACCCCGACGGCCCGATGACCGCCACGCGACGCCCCTCGGCGATCGAGAAATCCGCGGCGAGCTCGAAGCTGCCGAGGCGAACCCGCATGTCTTCAATCTGCAGCATTCCAGCGCCCTCCCCTCTCGCAAGCCACAAACACGGCCAGCGCCAGCAGCAGTAGCAGCAATGCTGCCCCGGCGGCATCCTCGAGCCGGTAGGCGGCCATCAGGCGATACATCTGCAGCGGCAGTGTCGCGCTGTCAGGATCGGCAAACAGCGCGATCACCCCAAGATCGCCGATCGAGAGCGCACCGGCGAGGCCGGCGGCAAAGCCGATCTGCGGCCGGATACGCGGCAGGATCATCCAGCGCCAGGCGGTCCAACCACGCAGGTTCAGCGCCGCACCAAGACGCCCGTAGGTGTCGAGCGTGTCGCGCAGTTGCGGCACGAGGATGCGCAGCGCGAAAGGCAGCGACATCAGCGCGTTGACGAGCGCCGTCACCGGCAACGCCAGGCTCGCCGGATTCACCAACGGGTTCAGCAGGATGAACCAGCCGGTGCCGATCATCAGCGGCGAGGTCGCCAACCCGAGAATGCCGACAGTCTCGGCCCCGCCGCGCCGGCGCGAAGCGATCCAGCCCGCCATCGGCAGCGCCAGCGCCAGCAGGAGCGTCACGCTCAGCCCGGCGACCCAGAGCGAGGTCAGCGTCGCGGACCAGACGCTTGCCGGCATTCCGGGCAGCGCGGCAAGGCCCGACACCGTCACCGCGAGAAGCGGCAACAGCAGGAAGGCAGCGGCGAGCGCGATCGTCCCGGCGTCCGCCGCGCGCTGGTGCCCGCCGCGCGCGTCCCAGCGCTGCGGTGGCCGGTCGAGCCCCCCGCCGATGCCGAAGCGTGGCACGATCCAGAGCGTCGCCAGCGCGGCGCTCCCGGCAAGCAATAGCTGCACAAGCGACAGCAGCGAGGCCCGCGCCAGATCGAAGTCGAAGCGGAAAGCCTGATAGATGGCGAGCTCGATGGTCGTGGCCCGCGGCCCGCCGCCCAAAGTCAGCGCCACGGCGAAGCTGGTCAGGCAGATCACGAAGATCAGGCCGAATGCCCCTGGCAGGATCCGCACCAGCACCGGCCATTCGAGCGTCCGGAACACCGTGCGCGGCGGCAGGTTCAGCTGTGCGGCCAGCCGAAAGCGTTCGGCGGGCACCGCCTGCCAGCCCTGCAACAGCAGCCGCGTGGCGAGCGGCAGGTTGAAGAAGACATGCGCCAGCACGACGCCCTGCAACCCGTAGATCGACAGCTCGGTCAGGCCCAGCGCGCCGAATAGCGTATTCAGCCACCCCGAGCGGCCAAACACGGCCAGCAGGCCCAGGACCGCGACGATGACCGGCAGGATGAAAGGCGCGCCGAGCAGCGTGACCAGCAAGCCGCGCCCCGTAAAATCGCGCCGGGCAAGTGCGCGGGCAACCGGCACCGCCAAAAGGCAGGACAGGAACGCGGAGAGGAACGCCTGCCAGGCGGTGAAGCGGATCGCCGCCCAGTCGGCCGGGCCGAGGCCCCGGCCCACCTCGGCCCGGGTCGCGATGCCGGCAAAGGCCGCCAGCACCAGCGCCGCGACGCAGGCCGCGGCGACGGGGCCGGGCCGCGTCCCTACTGCGACAGCGCGCGGCGCCATGCCTCGATCGCCTCGACCTGAACCGCGGCTGCTTCCTGCTCGTCATAGAACAGCACCTTCTCGGGCAGCGGCAGGTCGGACCAGGCCTCGGGCCAGTCCGCTTTCGGCAGTGCCGAGGGCAGCGACCAGTTCGCCGTCGGGATCAGCTTCTGGAAATCCTCGGACATCACGAAGGCCATGAACGCGTCAGCCAGTTCCGGCTCCTCGGTGCCTGCGATCTTGCCGACGGTCTCGACCATGAAATAGTGGCCCTCGGGAAAGATCGCGGCATGTTTCGAGAAATCTTCCTCGGCGATCATGTGGTAGGCGGGCGAGGTCGTGTAGCTCAGCACCATGTCCACCTCGCCATCGGTGAAAAGCCCATAGCTTTCCGACCAGCCCTTGGTGACGGTCAGGATCTTCGGCGCGAGCTTTTCCCAGGCCGCCTCGGCCTCGTCGCCGTAGACCGCCTGCACCCAGAGCACCAGCGCGAGCCCCGAGATCGAGGTGCGCGGGTCCTGGATCGCGATCTTGACGTCTTCCGGCATCTCCAGCAGCGCGTCGAAGCTCTGCGGCGGCTGGGGCGTGCGCGTCTCGTCATAGACAAAGGCCGTGTGGCCGTAGTTGAACGGCAGGAAGGTGTCGTCGGTCCACTCGATCGGCAGGGTCAGCGCCGCGTTGTCCTGCCCGTGCGGTGCGAAGAGCCCCGTCGCGCGCGCCTTGGCGCTGACATCCGAGGTCAGGCCGATCACGATGTCGGCGCGGGTGCGCTCGCCCTCGAGCATCAGGCGGGGGAGCAGGTCACCGGTGGCATACTGCACGTCGCAGTCGCAACGGGCCTCGAATTCCCGCTCGATGATCGGGCCGGGACCCCATTCGGAGGTGAAGTAGTCGCCCGCGTAGATCGTCAGCACGGGCGTCTCGGCCACGGCGGCCGAGGCAAGCCCGGTGACGAGCGCGGCAAGGGTGAGCGTTTTCATCGCATACTCCAAGGATTATGCGGCGAAAGAAAAAGAATGGAGTGCGTCCAGACCTTCCCTCCGCCGGTGTTAACCGGTTCAGGTTCAACGGGTCCGCGCGTCGCGCATCTCAGCCTTTCGAGGCCCCCCGAGGTGGGGCAAGACCTAGAACGCGCTCCGGGGATTGGCAAGCGATAAGGCTTGAGGCTGTCGGATCGCGCGGCTAACAGAGGGGGCGAAGGAGCCGCCTTTCCATGTCCATCAACAGTTTCGGCCACCTCTTCCGCGTCACCACCTGGGGCGAGAGCCACGGACCCGCGCTTGGCGCAACCGTCGACGGCTGCCCGCCCGGCGTGCCGATCGATGCGGCGACGATCCAGCACTGGCTCGACCGCCGGAAACCGGGGCAGAACAAGTACACCACCCAGCGCCGCGAGGCCGACGGGGTGAAGATCCTGTCCGGCACCTTCGAGGGCGTGACAACCGGCACGCCCGTTCAGCTGATGATCGAGAACACCGACCAGCGGTCGAAGGACTATTCCGAGATCGCCGAGAAATTCCGGCCCGGACATGCCGACATCACCTACTGGCAGAAATACGGCATCCGCGACTATCGCGGCGGCGGGCGCTCGTCGGCGCGCGAGACCGCGGCACGTGTCGCCGCAGGCGGGCTGGCGCGTGAGGCGATCCGGACGCTGGCGCCCGAGATCCGCATCAACGGCTACATGGTGCGCATGGGCGAGCACGAGATCGACCGCGACCGCTTCGACTGGGACGAGATCGAGCGCAACCCGTTCTGGACGCCGGACCCGACAGCCGCCGAAACCTGGGCGGATTATCTCGACGGTTTGCGCAAGTCGGGCAGCTCGGTCGGTGCGATCATCGAAGTCACCGCCCGCGGCGTGCCGGCGGGGCTGGGCGCGCCGGTCTACGGCAAGCTCGACACCGATCTTGCCACGGCGATGATGAGCATCAACGCGGTCAAGGGCGTGGAAGTCGGAGAGGGCATGTCGGCAGCGATGCTCACCGGCGAGGCCAACGCGGACGAGATCTTCATGGGCGAGAACGGGCCCGAGTTCTCCTCCAACCACGCGGGCGGCATCCTTGGCGGGATCAGCACCGGGCAGGACATCGTCGTGCGCTTCGCGGTCAAACCGACCTCGTCGATCCTGACCCCGCGCCGCACGATCACCAAGTCCGGCGAAGAAACCGAGATCGTCACCAAGGGCCGGCACGATCCCTGCGTCGGCATTCGCGCCGTGCCGGTGGGCGAGGCGATGATGGCCTGCGTGATCCTCGACCACATGCTGCTGCATCGCGGGCAGGTCGGCGCGAACCGCGGCATGATCGGGTGAGCGGCGACACCGCGAAAGCCACCGCGCCGTGAAGGTCGCCGACCACTCGACGCGCCCGGCGCTCGGCGTGGGGCTCAAGGTCACGGCGATGGCCCTGTTCTCGGTCATGTCGGCCCTGATCAAGGCCACCTCCGACGAGGTACCGGCAGGCGAACAGGTCTTCTTTCGTTCGCTCTTTGCCATCCCGATCATCCTGGTCTGGCTGGCCCAGCGCGGGGAGTTGCGCAACGGGCTCAAGACCAGCAACCCGATGGGTCACTTCTGGCGCGGACTCTTGGGGACCACGGCAATGGGCCTGAGCTTTGCCGGTCTCGGCCTGCTGCCGCTTCCGGAGGTCACGGCCATCGGCTTCGCGACACCGATCTTCACCGTCATCCTCGCCGCCGTGATGCTGGGCGAGCGCATCCGGCTATTCCGCATCAGCGCGGTGGCGCTGGGACTCGTGGGCGTGATCATCATCCTCTGGCCGCGCTTTTCCAGTTGGGGCGGGTTCGAGGATGCCGCGGCCCTGGGCGCGTTGCTGATCCTCATCGCGACGGTCATGCGCAGCTTCGTGCAGATCCACATCCGCCAGCTTGTCCAGACCGAGCACACGGCCGCGGTGGTCTTCTACTTTTCCAGCTTCGCCACGCTGCTGTCGTTGCTCACCCTGCCCTTCGGCTGGGTGATGCCGCAGGGCGATACGCTGGCCTTGCTCATCACCGCCGGTCTGCTGGGTGGCGTGGCGCAGATCCTCGTCACCTCGGCCTACCGGTTCGGCACCACCTCGATGCTGGCGCCTTACGACTACACCGCGATGATCTTCGCCATCATCATCGGATACGTCTGGTTTTCGGAATTGCCGACACTCGTCATGCTGATCGGATCGGCCCTTGTCATCGTGGCGGGCATTCTGGTGATCTGGCGCGAACACCGTCTGGGCCTGCCGCGCGGCAAGGCGCGGCCGCTGATGGTTCACAAGGGTTGAAAGGAGAGGCCATGTCGACCGCCGAGCAGCACAAGGAAGACCGCCAGCGCAAGCAGGCCGAGAAGGCAGCCAAGCGCGCCGAGTTGCGCGACCCCGACAAGGGTCTCGTGCTGGTTCATACCGGCGCCGGCAAGGGCAAGACCTCGTCCGCGATCGGAGTCATCGTCCGGGCGCTCGGCTGGAAGCAGAGCGTCGGCGTGGTGCAGTTCATCAAGGGCAAGTGGGTCACCGGCGAGCGGCGGTTCTTCGAGGATCTCGGCGGGGTGACCTGGCACACGATGGGCGAGGGTTTCACCTGGGACACGCAGGACCGCGACCGCGACATCGCCGCCGCCGAGGCGGCCTTCGCCAAGGCCGAGGACATGCTGATGAGCGGCGATTACGACCTTGTCGTCCTCGACGAGATCAACATCGCCCTGCGCTACGACTACCTGCCCGTGGACCGGGTGCTCGCGGCGCTCGAGGCGCGGGACAAGCGCACGGCGGTCATCTTGACCGGGCGCGACGCCAAGCCCGAGATCATCGAGCATGCCGACCTGGTTACCGAGATGGGCGAGGTCCGGCATCCCTACAAGGCCGGCATCAAGGCGCAGCGCGGCGTGGATTACTGAGGAGGGCGCGATGACGGAGAAGGTTGCACTGGTCACCGGGGCGGCGCGCGGAATCGGACTCGCCACGACCCGGCTGTTCGTCGATGCGGGCTGGAAGGTCGCCATGGTCGACCGCGATCTCGACGAGCTCGACATCGCCGCGGCGGAGTTCGACGAGGCGACGGCCGATTTCGCCTGCGATGTCTCCGACCCGAAGGCGGTCGACAGGATGGTTGTGGCGGTGACCGATCGCTTCGGCCGTATCGACGCGCTGGTCAACAACGCCGGGGTCGCCGACTTCGCGCCCATCGAAAAGACCGACTTCGCCATGTGGCGTCGTGTTATGGAAACCAATCTCGACGGCGTCTTCCTGGTCTCGCAGGCCACGGTTCCGGCGCTGAAAAAGACCGGCGGCGCGATCGTCAACATCGCCTCGATCTCGGGCCTGCGCGCCTCGACCCTGCGCGTCGCCTACGGCACCTCGAAGGCCGCCGTGATCCAGCTGACCAAGCAGCAGGCCGCGGAACTGGGCGAGGACGGCATCCGCGCCAACTGCGTCTGCCCCGGCCCGGTGCGCACCAAGCTCGCGATGGCGGTGCACAGCCAGGCCATCATCGACGCCTACCACGACGCCATCCCCCTGAATCGCTACGGGACCGAGACCGAGATCGCCGAGGTCATCGTGTTCCTCTGCTCGGACAAGGCCAGCTACGTCACCGGCCAGATCATCGCCGCCGACGGCGGGTTCGAAAGCACCGGCGTCGGACTGCCGGCCCTGCGCCAAGGCTGAGCGGTCGCCTGCAGGCGGCGGGAGCGAGTCGGACGTGCGTTCATCTTCAAAAGGCGCGGATTTGGCAGAAAGCTTCATCAGCCCGCTCCGGCCAATGAGGATGACGGCGCCGCGCCCGGTTCCCTCCATGCTGAACCCGCTTGCGGGTGCGCCAAGCGCACGCGACACGACTTTCGCATCTACAATCCGGAAAAATCTCCGCGAACGTGACCAAGGTCACATACACGCGACGCGCAACGGCGGTATCCATTAATCGCGCAATACGTGTAGCGCCGCATCCCACTCCCGGTGCGCAAGTCCATTAGTCGCATTCGTTCAAAGGATTTCGAGAAATGATCAGCCCGACCGCAGCAAGTATGGGTGAATTTTATTACCCGCAGGATGCCGCAGATCCATGCGTCGGGCCGGGTGATGTATGTCGCGACCTGACCGTCGAAACCATCGACGCCTTCGCGAGCAGTTGTAACGAGTACCGGACACGGGCCGGCGAAGAGTCGCTTCTTCCCGCCGCCGCCTGATCCGCGCAGTCGGCGGGACCGGTGCCTCCCGGTCCCGCCACTTCCCCAAGCAGGGCTTGGCGCCCTCGAACACGCAAGCGGCGCCGGCATCACGAGAAAAGGGCAAAGGACAGCAATCGATGCGCGATCAGGTGACCGAGACGACCTTCCGAACCGCAGGCTGGCAGAAACAAGGGGCGGACTGGTACTGGTTTCACCCCGAAACGACGGCGACACGGGTGCGCGTGCGCGGCACGCGACGCGGCGACGAGGTGAAGGTCATCAGCATTTCGGTCCGGGTGAACGACGAAAGCACCGGAACGCTCTGGAACGGGGCGATGAGCAACTGGGCTCTTCTGGACGATCTCGATCCGGCTGTCGCGAGCGTTTTCCACGGCGGACTGGCCGCCGTTGGGCTCATCCCGCCCGGCCATCGCGCCGCGACCGGACCGCAGGGCACCGGCGTCTCCGGAGCCCTGCGCCGCATCGCTCAGATTGCAGCGTCGGCCGGATCGAGAGTGATCTTCCACAGCTCGGTGTCGGCCCGGTCCATCAGCCGCACGGTCATCTGCTGCGTCTGAGCATCGATATCCACCAACCCGAAGAACTGCAGACCGGCCGACGGCGGCAGGTTCGCCTGACCTTCCGGGGGCGCTTTGAAGAACCGGACTTCGGGGCCGAACGTCGCGTCGAGCGCGTTGGGCCCAAAGGATCCGGCATGCAGCGGACCTGACACGAATTCCCAGAACGGCTCGAAATCCTGGAACTGTGCCCGGTTCGGATCGTAGTGGTGCGCGGCCGTGTAGTGCACGTCGGCCGTGAACCAGACCGTGTTGCGCACGCCAGCCGTCTTGATGAACCGCAGCAGCTCGGCGATTTCCAGTTCGCGTCCCTTCGGCGCGCCGCCGTCGCGGTTGCCGATCGCCTCGATCAAGTCGCCGTCCGGAACGACAAGTCCGATGGGCATGTCACAGGCAATCACCTTCCACGTCGCCTGGGACATCGACAGTTCCCGCTTGAGCCAGGCCAGCTGGTCCGGCCCGAGGATGCGGCTGTCATCCGTCATCTCGTCCTGCAGTCCGGTGCTGTTCGGCCCGCGATAGCTGCGCAGATCGAGAAAGAAGATATCGAGCATCGGTCCGTAGGCGATCTTGCGATAGACCCGCGAGGGTTCCGCCGGGGTCATCCGCAGCGGCACCATCTCGTGGAAGGCACGTGTTGCGCGGGCTGCGAGGACATGCACCGATTTCTCGCTGTAGCGGTCGTCGTCGGCGAGGTTCTTGGCATCGGACCAGTTGTTGACCACCTCATGGTCGTCCCATTGCATGAAAACCGGCACCTCCGCGTTCATCGCTCGCACATGCGCATCCATCATGTTGTATTTCCACTGACCGCGGAACTCGTCGAGCGTTTCGGCCACCTTGCGCTTTTCCGGGATCAGCAGCGCGTTCGTCCAGGTTCCGCCATCCGGCAGCGACACCTCGTCTTCCATCGGGCCGTCGGCATAGACGGTGTCGCCGGAATGGATGAAGAAATCGGGCCGGTGACCGGACATCGTGGCATAGGTCAGCATGCCCTCGGGATCGATCCCCCAGCCCTGCCCCGCTGTGTCGCCCGACCAGGCAAAGCGGATGTCGCGCCGCGCGTTGGGCGCGGTGCGGAAACGACCGGTGATCGATTCGGAGGTGACGGTCGGGTCACTGAGGTCGGCGGCGACGAAGCGGTAGAAGATCTCCTGATCCGAGGGCAGCCCCTCGACCAGGCGCTTGATCGCGAAGTCGCTTTCCGGCAGCGCGTCCATCGGGGTGAGCCTGCGGGCGTCTTCGAAGGTTTCGGTGGTCGAGACTTCCATCATGATCCGCGCCGGACGGTCGACCCGCGTCCAGATCATCCCCGATCCGGTGTCGACATCGCCCGACTGTACGCCATGCGTGAATGCCGGGCGCTGCGCTGCGCGGCTGAGCGACGGCATGGCGAGGGTAGCGGCGAAGGCGGATGTACCGGCAAGTATGGCGCGCCGGGTCGGTCGGATCAGGGTCATCTCGTTCAATCCTCTGCGGGCTGGGGCGGCGAAAGGCGCGCCGCATCTCTGACCGCACCAGACGTGCCGGCGGCATGTAACCGGCACACTACCACAGAGTGAATTTTTGCTGAAGAATTGGTGACGCCGGTCCGGGGTCCTGAACGCGAAAACCCCGCCCTTGTCGGGGCGGGGTCGCAGCAGCGCTCGATTGACTGCAGGGTCAGGCGCGGACCAGTTTCTCGTAGGCGGTGGCGATGTCGCGGGTCATCTCGCCGACCTCGAAGTTGTAATCGCCGATCTGCCCGACGGGCGTGACCTCGGCCGCGGTGCCGGTCAGCCAACACTGTTCGAACCCTTCCAGCTCGTCGGGCATGATGTGACGCTCGTGCACCTTGACCTGACGCTCCTTGAGCATCCCGATCACCGTCTGGCGTGTCAGGCCGTTGAGAAAGCAGTCCGGGTCGGGCGTATGCACCTCGCCGTTCTTGACGAAGAAGATGTTGGCCCCGGTCGCCTCGGCTACGTAGCCGCGGTAGTCCATGAACAGCGCGTCCGAGCAGCCTTTGGCCTCGGCGGCGTGCTTGGAGGCGGTGCAGATCATGTAGAGGCCCGCGGCCTTGGCATGCACCGGGATGGTTTCCGGGCTCGGGCGTTTCCATTTCGAGATGTCGAGCTTGGCGCCCTTGAACTTCGAATCGCCGTAGTAGGCGCCCCATTCCCAGGTCGCGATCGCCAGCCGCACCGGGTTGCGCGACGAACTGACGCCCATGTCCTCGCCCGCGCCGCGCCAAGCGACCGCGCGCACATAGGCGTCGCTCAGGTTGTTCGCCTTCAGCGTCTCGTACTTCGCCGCCTCGATCTCGTCGACGGTGTAGGGGATCTCCATGTCGAGTTCGCGTCCGGAGAACAGCAGCCGCTCGGAATGCGCGCGGCTCTTGAAGATCTTGCCGCCGTAGCTGCGCTCTCCCTCGAATACCGACGAGGCGTAGTGCATGGCATGGGTCAAAATGTGCACGTTGGCCTCGCGCCAGTCCACCAGCTTGCCATCCATCCAGATGTACCCGTCGCGGTCGTTGTAGGCGCCAGCCATGATGTTTCCTTCCCTTGCTTGAGCCTTGCGTTTCCTTTTGTTGCGCAAATCAGGGCCGTATCGGACACAAAATTGCGCAAAACCTGAAAGTCGATACGCCTTCGCTCTTGGAATGTCAATAACGCTGACTTATGCTGGGCTCGCGGCGTAACAATCGGCGACGAGGCGCGAGATGGCAGAAGGACGCGGGAGCGCGCATTACAGCGGCGAAACCCTGCTGTTTTTGACCGACGAGCAACTGCGTCAGGGGATCGAGGCGATGTTCTTCGCCTACCGGGGGTTCACCGCCGATCCGGACAGGATCCTGTCGGACATGGCATACGGTCGTGCGCATCACCGGGCCATCCATTTCATCAACCGCGCGCCCGGAACCACGGTGAACAACCTGCTGAACATCCTCGGCGTCACCAAGCAGTCGCTGAACCGGGTTTTGCGGACCCTGATCGAGGACGGGCTGGTCGAAAGCCGGATCGGACAGAACGACAAGCGCGAGCGGCACCTCTACCTCACCGAGCCCGGGCGCGAGCTGGAACAGACGCTGTCGGATGCGCAGCGCGCACGCATGCGCATGGCGTTCCGCGACGCCGGCCCGGAGGCGGTCGCGGGCTTTCGCACCGTGCTCGAGGCGATGATGGATCGCGAATTGCGCCAGACCTACACGCGGCTTAGGGATACGGGCACATGAACGAGGTCGACGCACACCTGCTGATCGTCGATGACGACGAACGCATTCGGACGCTCTTGCAAAAGTTCCTGATCCGCAACGGGTTTCTCGTGACCGCTGCGCGCGATGCCGAACATGCCCGCAGGATCCTGTCGGGTCTCGAGTTCGATCTTATCGTTCTCGACGTGATGATGCCCGGCGAGGACGGCGTCGCGCTGACCAAAGCCCTGCGGGCGGACAGCGCGGTGCCGATCTTGCTGCTGACCGCACGGGGCGAAACCGGCAACCGGATCGAGGGGCTTGAGGCCGGGGCCGATGATTATCTCGCCAAGCCCTTCGAGCCGAAAGAACTGTTGCTGCGCATCAACGCGATCCTGCGCCGCGTCCCCGAGACTCCGGCCGAAACGCTGACCCCGAAGGTGCTGAACCTCGGTCCGATCCGCTACGACATGGAGCGCGGCGAATTGTGGGACGGCGACGAACTGGTGCGCCTGACTGCGACCGAGATGCAGTTGATGAAGATTTTCTCGGCCAATTGTAACGAACCGATCAGCCGCGCGCGGCTGGTCGAGGAGCTGGGCCGGGACCGGGGCCAGGCGCAGGAACGCGCCGTCGACGTGCAGATCACCCGCCTGCGGCGAAAGATCGAGGCCGACCCGAAACAGCCGCGCTACCTGCAGACGGTGCGCGGCGCGGGATACATGCTGGCGCCGGAATAGGATCGCCGGGACGCCGGCGGCGACTGGCATGTGACCGGCAGGACCGGTAATGTCGGTCCGACGAAGAGGCGAAGAGGCAGCGACATGAACGATACCCCGGTCGACCAGATGACATTCGAGCAGGCGATGGCCGAGCTCGAAAAGGTTCTCGGTCAGCTCGAGCGCGGCGACGTGGCGCTCGACGAGAGCATCGCGCTTTACGAACGCGGTGCGAAGCTCAAGGCCCGGTGCGAGGCGAAGTTGAAAGAGGCCGAGGAAAAGGTCGCGCAGATCACGCTCGATGGCGAGGGAACCCCCGTCGGCACGACCCCGGTGGAGGGGCTCTGAGCTTGGTGGCCGCGGCGCCGGAGATCCTGTCTGCACCGGAGGGAGCAACCGAATTTCCCGCGGCGCTTGCGGCCGCGCGACAGGCCGCCGAGGACTGCATCCGCGACGCGCTGGGCGACCTTCGCGACCCGGTCGCCGAGGCCATGCGATACGCCACCGAAGGCGGCAAGGGCTTGCGCGGGTTCCTGGCTCTGGAAAGCGCGCGACTGCACGGGTTTTCCGCGCAGGCGGCCTTGCCCGCGGCCGCCGCCATCGAATGCCTGCACGCCTACAGTCTCGTTCACGACGACCTGCCCTGCATGGACGATGACGACCTGCGCCGGGGCCGGCCCACCGTGCATCGCCGCTGGGACGAGGCGACCGCAGTGCTGGCCGGCGACGCGCTGCAGACCCTGGCATTCGAACTCGTGGCGCGCTGTGCGTGTCCGGCGCAGGCCCGGCTGCACCTTGTCTCGGAACTGGCCCGGGCCGCGGGCGTGCGCGGTATGGTCGGCGGGCAGGCGATGGACATCGCCGCCGAGACCGCAGACGAACCCCTGACGCTTGCCGAGATCACCGTACTGCAGGACGGCAAGACCGGGGCACTGATCCGTTGGGCCGCCACGGTGGGTCCGCGCATGGGCGATGCCGATGCCCGGCCACTCGAGGCCTACGCCGCCGCCCTCGGCCTCGCCTTCCAGATCGCCGACGACGTCCTCGATGTCGAAGGCAGCGCCGAGACGGTCGGGAAGGCCACCCGCAAGGACGCCGCGGCGGGCAAGGCGACCTTCGTGTCCCTGCTCGGACTGGAGCCCGCAAAGCGGCGCGCCGCGGACCTGATCGACGAGGCCTGCGCCGCGCTTGCACCCTACGGCGCAGAGGCGGACTGCTTGCGGCAGGCGGCACGCTTCGTTATTGCGCGCGACAGGTAGCCCAGAGGACATACATGACCGAGCGACCGAAGACACCGCTGCTCGACACGATCCAGCGTCCCGCCGACCTCAAGCGCCTCAGCGACCGCGAGTTGGAACAACTGGCCCACGAGTTGCGCGCCGAGACGATCTCGGCGGTGTCGGTGACCGGCGGGCACCTCGGCGCGGGCCTGGGCGTGGTGGAACTGACCGTCGCCCTGCACGCGGTTTTCGACACGCCCCGGGACAAGCTGATCTGGGATGTCAGCCACCAGTGCTATCCGCACAAGATCCTGACCGAGCGCCGCGACCGGATCCGCACCCTGCGCCAGAAGGGCGGGCTGAGCGGGTTCACCAAGCGCTCCGAATCGCCTTACGACCCGTTCGGGGCCGCGCACAGCTCGACCTCGATCTCCGCGGCCTTGGGCTTTGCGGTGGCCCGTGATCTCGGCGGCAACACGGCCGAGGGGCTTGGTGACGCCATCGCGGTGATCGGTGACGGCGCGATGAGCGCGGGCATGGCCTACGAGGCGCTCAACAACGCCGGCCACCTGAAAAAGCGGCTGATCGTGATCCTGAATGACAACGAGATGTCGATCGCCCCGCCCGTGGGCGCGATGTCGAACTATCTCAGCCGGCTCTACGCCGAAGAGCCGTTTCAGGACTTCAAGGCCGCCGCCAAGGGCGCCGTCAGCCTGCTGCCGCCGCCGTTCCGCGAGGGCGCCAAGCGCGCCAAGGATATCCTCAAGGGCATGGCGATGGGCGGCACGCTCTTCGAGCAACTCGGGTTTTCCTACATCGGCCCCATCGACGGGCATGACATGGGCCAGTTGCTTCCGCTGATGCGCACGGTCAAGGCCCGCGCCACCGGGCCGATCCTGATCCACGTGGTGACGAAAAAGGGCAAGGGCTACGCCCCGGCCGAGGGCGCGCGCGACAAGGGGCATGCCACGGCGAAGTTCGACGTGGTCACTGGCCAGCAGAAGAAGGCGAAGTCCAACGCACCGAGCTATACGCGGGTCTTCGCGGAAAGCCTGTTGCAGGAAGCAGCGGCGGACGACCGGGTCTGTGCGGTGACCGCGGCGATGCCCGACGGAACCGGTCTTGACCTTTTCGCCGAGCGTTACCCCAGCCGGTGCTTTGACGTGGGCATCGCCGAGCAGCACGGGGTGACCTTCTCCGCCGGCCTCGCGGCGGGCGGCATGAAGCCGTTCTGCGCGATGTATTCGACATTCCTGCAACGCGGCTACGACCAGGTCGTGCACGATGTCGCGATCCAGCGCCTGCCGGTGCGGTTCGCCATCGACCGCGCCGGCCTTGTCGGGGCCGACGGCGCCACCCACGCCGGTGCCTTCGACGTGGCCTACCTTGCCAATCTGCCAGGGTTCGTCGTGATGGCCGCCGCCGACGAGGCGGAGCTCAAGCACATGGTCGCCACCGCCGCCGCGCACGATGCCGGCCCCATCGCCTTCCGCTATCCGCGCGGTGAGGGCAATGGCGTCGACCTGCCGGACCGCGGCGTGCCCCTGGAAATCGGCAAGGGCCGGGTGATCCGCGAGGGCGGCCGCGTGGCACTCTTGTCCTTTGGCACGCGCCTCTCCGAGGTTGAGACGGCCGCCGAGGCGCTCTCGGCCCGCGGCATTTCGCCCACTGTCGCAGACGCGCGCTTCGCCAAGCCGCTCGATCGCGACCTGATCCTCGGTCTCGCCGCGACCCACGAGGCGCTGATCACCATCGAGGAAGGCGCCATCGGCGGGTTCGGCAGCCACGTGGCGCAACTGCTTGCCGAAGAGGGCGTCTTCGACGGCGGGCTGAAGTACCGCTCGATGGTGCTGCCCGACATCTTTATCGAACAGGCCTCGCCTGCCGAGATGTACGATGTCGCGGCGATGAATGCCGGTGATATCGAGAAGAAGGTGCTCGAGGTGCTCGGTGTGGCTCGGATCGGCGAGGCCCGCGCCTGAGACCTAGGCCTCGGAGGCCAAAAGCGCCTGTAGCCCGGTCCGATAATCAGGATAAAGCAGCGTCACGCCCAGTTCGTCCTTGATCCGGTCGTTCCGCACTTTCTTGCTTTCGGCATAGAAACTGCGCGCCATCGGCGACATGTCGGCGCTTTCGAAATCCTGCGCCGGCGGCAGCGGCAGGCCCAACAGTTCCGCGGCGTAGGCGATGACATCCTGTGGCGGCGCCGGATCGTCGTCGCAGAGATTGTAGACCGCGCCGGGGTTCGGCCGGTCAAGCGACGCCTCTAGGGCCTGCGCGATATCCTCGACATGGATGCGGCTGAAGACCTGTCCGGGCTTGATGATGCGCCGCGCGGTTGCGTTGCGGACCTTCTCGAAAGGACCGCGACCGGGGCCGTAGATGCCCGCGAGCCGGAAGATATGCAGCGGCAGGCCGGGGATCGCGGCCCAGGCAGCCTCCGCCTCCATCCGCGCCATCCCGCGCTTCGTCGACGGAGCAAGCGGCGTCGTCTCGTCCACCCAGTCACCGCCGTGATCGCCGTAAACGCCCGTAGTCGAGAGGTAGCCCACCCAACTGAACCGCCGCGCGTGCTGCGCAATCTCGTCCCGGAAAGCGTGCAGTACCGGATCGCCATCCGGACCTGGCGCGGCCGAGATCAGCAAGGCGTCGGCTTGCGCCAGGACCGCACCCGGATCGTCACCGGGCCAGATCAGCGGCTCCACACCGGTGGCCGCGATTTCGGTAGCCTTGTCGTCGCTGCGGGTCGTGCCGATCACGCGCCAGTTCCGCGCCAACAGCCTGCGGGACAATGCGCGGGCCGAGTATCCGTGACCGAACGAAAGAAGTGTGGAACTCATCTGAAGAGGCGTGTCTTGACGCGGCGCGAAGGTCAAGGCCCCAAAACGAGGACGGCCCCCCGATCTGGGAGGCCGTCTTGTTAGACTCTTCCGACGGAAGGTCCGGAGGGTTCCGGATCAGTCCTGCGTCGTCGTATCTTCGTCGTCGTCGTCGTCGGCGATTGCAGCGATCAGCAGTGCGGTGCCTGCGGCGATGCCTGCGATTGCCCACGGGCCCAGACCGGTGTCGTTCTCCACGAAGACGTCCGGCTCGACCGGAACGGGTGCCGGCGAACCAGCAAATGCGGAGGTCGACAGGGCTGCGACGAGTGCGGCCGAGGAGACGAGTTTGGTCAGGTTCTTCATAGCTATTCCTTTTCGGATCACGACTTACTCCACGGAATAACTAGCCGACGTGACGCTAAGTTCAAAGCCCGTTTTTGTTTTTTTTCCCGCTTTCGGTGGACTGTTGCAGAGAATCCCAGTTTTTAGGCAACCGGGATTCCCGCCCGTACCGGTTGCAATCCGGTGACAGGCCGGGTTCCGAATCACGTTTTCCGGGGCTCGAAATCCATATTTGCCGTGCCGAGTGTCGACCCAAGACGCTATGTAGTGGGCTCTTCGTCGCCGTCGTCGTCCTCGTCAGCGATGACGCCCACGATCACGGCCAGCCCCGCCGCGATGCCCGCAATCGCCCAGGGTCCGAGACCAACGTCATTTTCGACGAAGACGTCAGGCTCGACCGGTGCAGGAACTGGAGAGCCCGCCTGAACGCTGCCGGCCAGACAGGCCGAGCAGATCACCAGCGCGAAACACGATTTCAATGTTCTCATATCTTCCCCTCCGAGTTTTCTCTCGTGACGGGAGCATATCCGCCGGGTCTAGGACTTGAGAAGAACGAACTCGAAATAATCGTTCGAGGGCCCCATCCATTGCCGCGACTTGCGAATCAAGCCGCTGCGGTAGTCGAGCCAGTAGTCGTAAACGAAGGGCGCGCCCTCGGCCTCGCAGGATTCACGGAAATGGCGCACCGGGAAGGTCTGGTCGACGATGGTGACCGACTCGGCCCCAAGATCCGCCATGTTGCAGCTCATGTTGACGACCACGGGCGCATTGTCGCCGCGGATGAAATGCAGCTGCTTCCGGGTCGGCCCGCTTTGTCGTGCGGCCAGGCGCGACAGGGTCTGGCTGACGTCCGAAGACTGGATGTCGGCGCCCAGGCCCTTGCTGCCGACCACGACGCCGTCGCGGAAGGAGACCTGCGCCGCGTTGCTGGCAAGCCAGACCTCCAGCGTGCCGGGATAGGGATCGTTGCGGCGCGCGACACGGCGCAGCAGCGCGGCCTGGCCGGTGATCTCCGGCGTGCCCATCAGCACCGCTTCCTTGGTGTTGTCGAGCAGGCGGCGGTTGATCTTCAGCGGCTTGGGCTCGCCCCGGCCCTGCTGGCTGGCGACCTGGGTCACGGTCTGGCGCATGAAGTCGTAGTTGCTCAGCGCCTCGTCGCCTGAGCTGCAGGCGCTCAACACTAGCAGAGACAGGGCGGCGCCCAGCGCTTTCAGGCTTTTCTGCATCAGTTCCATACGCGCGACCATTCGTCGGTGACGGCATTGCGGTGACCGCTGCGGACCTGCTCGTAAAGCCGGCCGGGCACGTCGAGCCGCTGGCCGCCGTCGCGCTGCACCGGTCGGATCGTCTGTTCCGCCGACCGGGTCGACGGCGTGCCTGTGAACCAGCTCAGCGGGATGGTCAGGTTGATGCCCTTGTCGAAGGAGCCCTCTCCGAAGTCCTCGGCAGAGACGTCCGTAAGGGTGAAGAATCCGCCGATTTTCCAGCCATTGGCGAATTCGCGGGTCAGCGTGAAAGTCGCGCCGTAGTCGCCTGCAAGGTAGCGTCCGACGTCGACCTGCCCGATATAGCCTTCGCCCATTTCGTAATAGGCCGAAACGTGGCCCGTCGCCACGTCGTAGTCCTGGAAACCGAAATGCCGGTCGAACTCGCGTTGTGCGACGTAGTTGGCCTCGACCCCGATGGCGAGCGGGCTCTCTTCCTTCTTCCACAGCACCTCGCCCGATATGCCGCCGAACATCGACTCGAGATACCCGGCCGAGACGCGGGCATAGACATCCTCGCTCATCTTCCATTGGTAGCTGGCGTAGAGGTCCTCGATATAGGTGTCGCTGGCCCGCGCGTAGAGTGTCGCATCGGTGCGCACGCGCGGCAGGACGGAGTCCGAATTCGCCTCGGCGTCCGCGATGTCCCCGAAGAGCCTGTGCCGCAGTTGCCCCGCCAGCACCCAGCCACGCGCCGGGCGGAACTTGCCGCGCAGGGCAAGGCCGACATCGGCCCGGAACGGCTTGTCCGGGTCGAAATAGCTGGTGGCGAGATAGGGCGCCAACGACCAGGTGAAGTTCGGGTAGGTATCTTCGGGCGTGTAGGCGTCCTGCAGGGACGGCGCGGCCTCGTCGAAGGCCGTCGAGGCCAGCAGTGCCCCGGCCGCGTTCGGCGCGAACTCGTACTGTTCGAGCGCCGAGCGTTGGATCACCACCGCCGAGAGCGCCAGCCCGTCGGAGACAGGGACCAGCCGGAAGGTCTCGACCGAGGGCGGCATGGTCGCGGCCATGACGCGGGCCGCGCGACCCAGCGCGTTCGAGATGGATTCGTACCGCAGGTTCAGGAACCGCAACTCGGCCTGCGTGCCGCTCACGGTCAGCGAGTCGAGCCGCAGACCTTCGTTCCGCAGAAGCGGGTCCATCTGCTTGGCAAGAAAGCCCGGCGCCTTCTCGGAAGTCGACCACTCCGTCGACCACAACTCGGGGTTCGAGCTGCGCGATGGGCGCTGCGGCACCGGCGCGGGTGCGGGCACGCGCAGGGGCGTCAGGCGCTTGCGCGGGTTGATCTGCCACTGGGCCGAGACACCGACCTCGCTGCCGTAGAGATAGTAGGCACCGACGCGGAGGGCGTCGGTCACCTGGTACTCGGCTCCGAAGTTGAAGCGCGAGTCCTTGTCGAAAACGTCGCGGCGCTCGGTTTCCCGAAAATAGGCGTCCGAGGAGTATTCCGCCTTCAGACCGATCCGGTCGTTGACCTGCCACTCGACACCGGCGAAGGGCGCGAAATCGCCGCGGAACCACTGGTCCGTGGAGAACTCGCCGCCCTGCCCGCTGAGATCGACGTTCGGGCGCGTGCCGGTCGACCCGATGCTGCCGGCGCTGCCAAGCCGGCCCCAGCCGAGACCCGCGGTCACCCGGACCGACCCGTTGCCGCTGCCGACCGAGGGAACGGAAAAGCTCTTCGACGCCACGATGTATTCCGCCGAGGAAATCCCGGTGCCGGCGAGGTCCTGAAGGCCGATGGTCAGTTCGGGCGCGTACTGACCTTCCTTGAGCACGCGCAGGCGCACGTCGAAGTTCCGGTCGTAGTAGTTCTCGAAGCCACCCGTGTTGAAATCCGAGATCCGCGAGTAGCGGAAGCTGCCCGACAGGAACGGCGTGAACTGGAAGCTGAGCGTGCCGCGGGTGATCCCGCCGAAATAGGACAGGGTCGTCGCGTATTGCGCGTCGGGCATCGCGAAGGCGCTCGGCATGTCCACGAGACCCGGCAGGCCGTAGAAGTTGAGGCTGGGCTGGCTGTTGACGTAGTAAACAGGGAAATACGGTGCTTCCTGGGCGCGCGCGCCGAAATACGTCATGCTGCCGGCGGCGCCGGCACAGGCTGCGACGGTACCCAACAGCAGTTTCCGCCCTCTGGAGATACGCCGCACGTCTCTCAGCCCCTCTGCCTCATTCTTCAGCCGTTACTGCCCGCACCGTTTCGCAAAAGCAACGACCCGGGAGGCGATTTTCATGGGATTGGCGCCAGACCGCAGCATTCCGGTGACACGTTTGCGCGATTAGGTGCCGAGGCGCTGCGCGTCGTCGGATTTCGCATCCGAAGCGGCGCGCATTCCCTCGACCCAGCGCATGACCACCTCGCGCGCCATGTCCTCGTCACTGGCAACGAACGCCTCGCGCAGGCTGCGCAGGGCCGCGGCGATCTCGATCTCCGACAGGCTGTCCTCGCGGGTCGAGAAGATCTTGGGATGACGCGTGCCATAGAGGTCACCCGACAGGGTCAACTCCTCGAAAAGTTTCTCGCCGGGACGCAGGCCGGTTATCTTGATCTCGATGTCTCCATCGGGGTTGGCCGCGTCGCGCACCGTGTAGCCGGCATTCTCGATCACCTGTCGCGCGAGGTGCAGGATCGACACCGGCTTGCCCATGTCGAGCACGAAGACCTCGCCGCCACGCGCCATCGCACCCGCCTGAAGCACCAGCTTGACGGCCTCCTGCACGGTCATGAAATAGCGTTTGACATTGGGGTCGGTCACGGTGATCGGCCCGCCGCGGCTGAGCTGGTCCTGGAACAGCGGGATGACCGAGCCCGAGGACCCCAGGACGTTGCCGAACCGGACCATGGTGAAGACCGGGCCGCTGCCCTCGGGCACGCGCCGTGCAAGATCCTGGACGACCTGCTCTGCGAGGCGTTTGGAGGCGCCCATCACGTTGGTCGGGCGCACCGCCTTGTCCGACGAGATGAGAATGAAACGCTCGACACCCGCCTTGGCCGCCTGGTGGGCCAGGGTCTGGGTGCCGATGACGTTGTTCACGAGGCCCGACAGCGGATTCGCCTCGACCAGCGGCACGTGCTTGTAGGCTGCGGCGTGCAGCACGACCTGCACGGCATGGTCCTGCATGACCTTGCGGACGTGGCGCGCATCGGTGATCGAGCCCAGGACCGAAACCACCTCGATCCCGGTGTCCTCGATCAGCTGGCGCATCTCCATGTCGATATTGTAGAGTGCGAATTCGCTGAGCTCGTAGAGGACGATCTTGGTCGGACGACAGTCGAGCACCTGCCGGCACAGCTCCGAGCCGATCGAACCGCCGGCCCCCGACACCATGACCACCCGCTTGGCATAGCAGTTCATTTCGGCGATCGATGTCTCGCGCACCTCCGCGCGATTGAGGAACTTGTGCGCCTTGACCGGCGTCAGCTTGTCGACCAGCGCCTCCTCGCCGATCAGCTGCGCGAAGGAAGGCAGCATCTGCACCTCGATCCCCATTTCCGACAGGCGCCGGACCAGTTGCGCCTGCTTGGGCTGGTTGAGCGAGGGAATGGCGACCAGCACCCGGTCGATCTTCTTTTCCTCCACGACTTCCGCGATGCGGACCGGCGCGTAGACCGGCAGGCGGGCGAGCCGCACGCCCCAGAACGCGGAATTGTCGTCGACAAAGGCGACCGGTTCTATGGTCTCATGGCTGCGCAGCGCCGAGGCCAGCTGCATCCCGGTCGTGCCGGCACCATAGATAAGCACCCGGCAGCGCCGCGGGGACCGGCGATAGACGGTCAGCAACATCTGCAGCATCACGCCACGGCTGATGACCGAGAACAGAAAGAAGGTGATTCCGAAGACGACATGCAGGCCGAACGGGAACCCGAGGCCTCCGATCCAGGAAAACAACGCCGAAAGCCCGACGAGGCCAGCCGACAGCAGGGCCGTCTGGCCCATGGCGTGAGTCTCGTAGTATTTCAACTGTACCTTGCAGACCCCGAGCCAGTACGAAAGCCCGAGAAGTGCCGCGAGCAGATAGGGTAGCACCGGCAGATAAGACTGCATGTTCGCGCTGATGGAACCGGGAAGCGACTGCACTGCGAAGGCGAAGACCAGCGACAGCGGGACGAGGATCGCGTCGACCGCCAGGAAAATCGTACGCTTCTGGCCGCTGGTCAACGACTTAACCAAACTCAGCATGTGCTAATGTCCCCGCACCTGTCCCACCCGCTTGTCGTCGGCCCAGCCCGGCCGCGGGGTCATGTCTGTCGTTTTTGCACCCACGGAAAGCGCGCCATTCACGGCGTTCATGTCCATTCCTCGGGCAGCGCCGCCAAGGTAGCGCAAAAAAACGGCAGCTTGCAAATGTCAACGGGCCCGGGTGGCATTTCCCCGGGCCAAGATGCAAAATGGGAACAATCCGTCACTTCCTGCGCCGAAACACGAAGCCGATCGTCTCGAAAACGAGATCGAAGTCGTAGCAGACGTTCTGGTGACGCTGATAGATCAGGTCGAGCCGTGCCTTGCGCGGAACGCAGATCCGGCAGTAGACGTCGTCGGTCTCTTCCGGGGTGCTGCAGCGCTCCAGCAGACGGTTCTCATGTTTGTGAAAGCGGATGCTGGCAAGTCCGGTCACGCCCGGGCGCGATTTGAGCACCTCGCGGTAGAGATCCGGAAATCGGTCGACGTATTCGCGCAGCGGCGGGCGCGGTCCGACGAAGGACAGATCGCCCCTGAGGATGTTCCAGAGCTGCGGGAATTCGTCGAGCCGCTTTGCGCGCAGCCACGCACCGGTCGGGGTGACCCGGCTGGCCTTGTTGCCGCCCGACACGCCGCTGTCGCCGTCGACGACGGTCATCGTCCGCAATTTCCACAGCCCGAAGGGTTTCTCGGGCGTCTTCATGCGTTCTGCGACGTAGAACAGCGGGCGGCCCTGCTTGATCCAGAGATAGATAAGCAGCCAGATCAGGATCGGACCGAGGATCACCACGAGCAGGCTGGCGAAGAAAAGGTCGAAGATGCGCTTGCGCCAGGTCATATCTCGTGTCGTGTCCGGTTGCGGTAATCCTGCCACTCCGAAACCAGACCTTCGGGCGTTCCGGCATCCGCGGCCAGCACGATATGCTGCGCCAGGCGCGCGGTGGCAAGCGCGACCTCGGCGATCACCTCTGGCCCGGCCGCACGAGGCTGCCAGCCGAGCCCGGCCGCGTCGAGCAGCGCGCCCATTTCGACCGCGCCGGGCGCCGCAACGTTGACGGCCTCCGGCAGGCGCGGCGCGTCGAGCAACCCGTGTACCGCACGGGCAAGGCTGTTCGGCCCGATGTAGCTGCGCCGGGGCGTCGTGCCGTCCGGTAGCGTGTCGAGCGCGAACCCGTCGCGCCATCCGCCGAGAATCACATCCGCGCCGGCGACGTTTCCTATCCTCAGGCTGCAGACCTCGACCCCAAGGTCGGCCCCCAGTTCGGTGCCGAGCCTTTCCATCTCGAGCTTCGATTTGCCGTAATCCGAAACCGGATCGCAATCTCGCGTCTCTTCCAGCAGCCCCGCTGCCTGTCCGTAGACGGCGGCCGACGAGGCCAGCAGCACCCGAGGCACACCGGCTGCACCGGCGGCGGCGATGGCGGCCCGCGCGACATCGATGTTGCGCCGCATCGGCGCGCCGCTCCGGGCTGCCTCGGCCGGCGTCACCCCGGCGAGACACAGGATTGCGCGTCGCCCTTGGGCGGCCTGCTGCAACTCGCTCGGAGACGCCAGCGGATCGAAGCTCAGGTATCCCGGCGCCGCGCTCCGGCTTTGCCAGGCAGCCGCGCCTTCCGTCCAGTAGCAGCGCAAGATGCGTCCAAGGCGACCGTAGGCACCCAGCACCAGCACATCGCCCCTCATCCCGGGAGATCCAGTCGCAGCCGCGCCGGAACCAGATCGTTGATCTTGCTTAGATGGACCGGAAGGCAACGGGTTTCGAAATCGTATTCGGACACCACGTGCGCGCGCGCCGCCGCCCCGAGTTCCGCGAAATCCGCGGGGCGGGCCAGAACCTCGATGACCTGTGCTGCCAGCGCGTCGGGATCGAAGAAATCGACCAGGAGACCGGTCTTGCCGTGGGTCATCACCTCGCGCACCGGGGCCACGTCCGAAGCGACGACCGTCGCCTGCATCGACATCGCCTCGAGCAGGGACCACGACAACACGAAAGGCATGGTCAGGTAGATGTGGCAACGCCCGAGCCGCACGATGCGGCAGAAGTCGGCATAAGGAACCCGCCCGAGAATATGCACCCGGTCCCAGTCGACGCGGTCGCCCAGTTCGGCCTCCATTTCGCCACGCAGCCCGCCGGGGTGGGTACTGGTCTCGCCATAGGAGGTCTCGTTCCCACCGACGATCAGGATGCGCGCCCGGGGACGTTCCTCGAGTATGCGCGGCAGCGCGCGCATCAGGATGTGGAACCCGCGCGTCCGCTCGAGATTGCGCGCCACGTAGGTCACGATCTCGTCGTCGCGCGTCAGCGGCCGGTCGAGACGGCCCAGCGCGAGGCTCACGTCCGGGTCGGGTGACAGGCGGTCGGTGCGGATCCCGTCGTGGCAGACATAGAGCCTGTCATGGAAGCTTGCGGGAAACCGGTCACGCTGCCAGACCGTCGGGCATTGGCCGATGTCCACGCTCTCGATGTTCATCGTCGGCACGACGTTTCGGGCGCGCGCGAAGAAACCCGCATGGTCCGACACCGGGTCCTCGGGATCGAAGCCCACAAGCCCCCCTGTAAGATTGTAGTAGTATTCGAAGAACCCGATGACCGGCACATCCGGCCAGACGTCCTTCAGGAAAGTGAGTTCGCCCCATCCCGCGTGGCCGATGACGATATCCGGCTTGAACCCTGTTTCCGCCTCCAGCTGACGCACCGCCAGCGCCGCGCCGACACCGGCCCCGGCAGCGTCTTCCCAGACCTTGGAGAGCCCGTATCCGTCCTGCGCGGCTTCGTGGTGCGCGCGGTAGACGACCGTCCGGACACCGTCGAGTTCCGGCGCATTGCGGCGCTGGGTGAGAAACACGATCTGGTGCCCGCCTCGGCGCGCCAGCCAGTTCACCAGTTCGCGGTACTGGCCCGGCATGTTCTGATGCACGAATAGAAGGTTCATCTTCGCCCGGTTCCGGTTCCCGCCCGCGCCATACTAAAGCGCGACAGGCCCGCCGATTGCAAATCGCTCAGCAGCCTTTCCAGACCGGATCGCGCTTTTCGGCAAACGCGCGCGCGCCTTCCAGCTGATCCTCAGAAGAATAGAGCCTGTCGACGGTTCCGAGCTGCCGTCGCGTGATCCGGTTCATCGCGTCCTGGAACTTGGAATCCTCGGCGTCGCGCACGATCTCCTTGATCGCGGCGTAGACCAGTGGCGGTCCGGAGGCAAGCAGGGCCGCCAGCGACCGCGCCCGGTCCATCAGGTCCGCCGCCGGCACGATCTCGTTCACCAACCCCCAGCGATGGGCCTCCTCGGCGTCGAACCAGCGCCCGGTGAACAGGAGTTCCATCGCGATGTGATAGGGAATGCGCTTGGGCAGCTTCACGCTGGCGGCGTCCGCAACGGTGCCCGAGCGGATTTCCGGCAGGGCAAAGGTCGCGTGGTCCGCGGCCAGGATCATGTCCGCCGACAGCGCCAGTTCCAGCCCGCCGCCGCAGCAGATGCCATTCACCGCGGCGATTACCGGCTTGTTCATCGCGCGCATCTCCTGCAGCCCGCCGAAGCCCCCGACGCCATAGTCGCCGTCCACCGCGTCGCCATCCGCCGCCGCCTTGAGATCCCAGCCCGGACAGAAGAACTTCTCGCCGCCGCCGGTCACGATCGCCACGCGCAGGTCCGGATCGTCGCGGAAATCGCGGAAGACTTCGCCCATGATGCGCGAGGTCGCAAGGTCGATGGCATTGGCCTTGGGCCGGTCCAGCGTGACCTCGAGCACGGCGCCATCGCGCCTGGTCTTCACGGTTTCCATTCGTCTCTCCTTTCCGGGGCTATCGAAATCAGCGCGTCGGCGGCGACGGCGCGGTCCGGGGTGCAGATCAGCGGATTGATCTCGACCTCGCCAACCCGGTCCACATGGGCCAGAACGAAATCCTGGACACCAAGCACGGCCACGATCACCGCGTCCAGCTTTGCGGCAGGCTTGCCCCGATACCCGGCAAGCAATGGCCAGATCCGCAGGCGACGCAGGGCGGCATCCACATCTTCGGCTGTGACGGGTAGCAAAAGCGCCACCGTGTCCTGCCAGAGCTCGGTCAGCACGCCACCGGCGCCGAGGGTCAGCAGGAAACCATGCGCCGGGTCGCGGGTCACACCGACAAGCAGTTCCGCGACGCCGCCCTCGACCATCTCTTCGACGAGATACTGCGCGGCGGCCATCTCACGGGCCGCTTCGCATAGCGCACCCGCGTCGAGGTTCAGGCACACGGCACCGGCCTCGGACTTGTGCGCGAACCCCAGACCCTTGAGCACCAGCGGACCTTCGAGTGCGCCGATCCCTTCCTTCGTCAACGCGGCATGGTCGATCACGATTCCCTTCGGGATCTCGACCCCATGCTGCTTCAGCAAGGCCTTGGCCGCATCTTCGCCCAGGACGACGCCTGACCGTTCCGGCCCCGGCGGCAGGGCCGGCGTCGCGGCGGGGGTCAGGGGGTTGGCCGCGATCTCGATCGCCATAATCGCCTCGTCGAGACCGCAGAGCGGGGTGACGCCCCCGGCCAGAAGCTCGCTGGCGACCTCCTGCGGCATGAGTTCGGGTAGCGTCGAGACCACGGCGAAAGGTCTCCCGGTCTGCGCCCGCGCGCCGATCGCCGCCTGCGTCGCACAGGCCCAGTCGCCGGCATCGGTATGCGGGTAGTCGACAACGCTCAAGGTCAGTCCGATGGTCTCCGCAGCCATCGCGCTCCAGGCATCGGTCATGCGCGCGGCGTCACCCCAGATGTAGGTGTTGTAGTCGAGCGGGTTCGACAGCGCGACCATCGGTCCCAACGCCTGGCGCAGATGTCGCGTCTGCGCCCCGGTCAGATGCGGAAACTCAAGCGCGCGGCCATACGCTGCGTCCGCGACCAAGCTCGCCTCCCCACCCGAACAGCTGATCGCCGAGAGCCGTCCGCTTTCCAGGTCGCCCGTGCAATGCAGCAGCTTCAGGGTCTCGAGAAAGGTCGGAAGATCGTGGACCCGCGCGATACCGAGTCGCCTCAGCAGCGCCGCCGCCCCGGCATCGTCGCCGGCCAGCGAGGCGGTGTGCGAGACGGTCGCCCGCCGCGCCTGTTCGGATGCACCGACCTTGAGGGCGACGAGCGGAACACGCCTCTCAGCGGCCTTCAGCGCAAGCGCGTGCCACGCCACCGTGTTGCCGAAGCCCTCGATATGCAGCCCGATGGCCGTGACACGGTCGTCGTCAAGCAGCGCCGCCGCGATCTCGGATTGCGCGGTCTGCGCCATGTTCCCGCAGGTGACCATGTAGGCGATCGGCAGCGCCCGGCGCTGCATCGTCAGGTTGATCGCGATGTTGGAGCTCTGCGTCAGGATGGCGACGCCGCGATCAACTGCAACGCATCCGTGCTGGTCGGGCCAGAGCAGCGCCCGGTCAAGCGCATTGATGTAGCCATAACAGTTCGGGCCGAGAATTGGCATGGCCCCGGCAGCCGCTACCAGCCGCGCCTGAAGCTCCGAAGCCGCGCCGTCCTCTGCCCATGCTTCCGAGAAACCGGAGGCGAAACAAACGGCGCCGCCGGCGCCCATCTCTGACCATTGCGCAACCATGTCGACCGTGGCGGCCCGGTTGACGCCGACGAACACCGCATCCGGCGCGTCGGGCAAGGCCGAGATCTCCGGGTAGGACAGGACACCGGCAATGTCTGCACGGGTCGGGTGAACCGGCCAGATGTCACCTTCGAACCCCATTTCGAGGCACTGGCTCACGACATTGCGGCACCAGGTCCCGCCGCCGACGACGGCGATCGATCTCGGACGGAAAAGCCGGGAAAAGTCACGCATGACGGCCTCTGCGCCGCACCGCGAGTTTCTTGCCTCCGGCGGGGATATTTTTGAACCAGAGAGGTAACGGTTTCTCAACCTTGTCCGGACAGATTTCCGGTGCGGTACAGGCGGGGACGCCGATGACCGCAACCGGAGAGGGCCTCCCGTCGCATCTTTCGGCGGGAGGCTCGACCGCCGTCGCACGTCTTCTCTGGTTCACAAATATCCCGGGGGTGCGGGGGCAGAGCCCCCGCGCCCGCCGACGTGACGCAGTCACGGCGGAAGACCTCATGCCCCGAGCGCTCGCAGCAACTCGCGGCTGATGATGTGACGCTGAATCTCGCTGGTACCATCCCAGATCCGTTCCACCCGCGCATCGCGCCAGAAACGTTCCAGCGGATAGTCGTCCATCAGCCCCATGCCGCCGTGGACCTGGATCGCGGCATCGGTGATCCGGGCCAGCATCTCCGAGGCGTAAAGCTTGGCCGACGCGATCTCGCGGTTCGCAGGCATGGCACGGTCGAGCCGATCCGCGGCGGCCAGCGTCAGCAGGTCGGCGGCGTCGATCTCGGTGATCATGTCCGCGATCTGGAAGCTCACGCCCTGGAACCTGCCGATCGGTTGGCCGAACTGCTCGCGCTCGGCAGCGTAGCCCAGTGCGTAGTCGAAGACCCGTCGGGCGCGCCCGACGGACATTGCGGCGACCGTGATGCGCGTGGCGTAGAGCCAGGTGTTCATCACCTCGAAGCCGCCGTCGACCTCGCCCAGCACCTGCGCGTCCGGCAGCCGGCAGCCATCGAAATCGAGGATCATGTTCTTGTAGCCGCGATGGCTGACGGAACTGTAGCCGTCACGGATCGTGAACCCGGGCGTGCCGCGATCCACAAGAAAGGCGGTGATCCGTTTCTTCGGGCCCTTCGGGGTCTGGTCCTCGCCGGTGGCGATGAAGACGATGACAAAATCGGCGTGATCGGCGCCCGATATGAAGTGCTTGGTTCCGTTAACCACCCAGTCGCCGCCGTCGCGTACGGCGGTGCATTTCATGCCGCGCACGTCCGACCCGGCGCCCGGCTCGGTCATCGCGAGGGCGTCCATGCGGTCGCCACGTACCGCTGGCATCAGGTAGCGGTCGACCTGGTCGCCTTCGCAGGCCATCAGGATGTTCTGTGGCCGCCCGAAGAAGTGGTTCAGCGCCATCGACCCGCGCCCGAGTTCGCGCTCGACCAGGGCGAATTCGAGATGGGTCAGACCGGCACACCCGACGCTTTCGGGAAAGTTGCAGGCGTAGAATCCCAGCTCGATGGTCTTGCGCTTGATCTCCGCCGCGATTTCGGCTGGCACCTCGCCGGTGCGCTCGACCAGCGCCTCGTGCGGGTAGATTTCCTTTTCCACGAAACTGCGGACCGTGTCCGCGATCATGGCGTGCTCTTCGGTCAGCCCGTAGTTCATTCCCTGCCCCTTGTGTTGCGGCTCTCCTGCCGCTGCTTTTCCAGTATCCGCATCGTCATCTGACAGGCCTCTCCACCGTAAAAGGTGTCGATCAGATCCGAGAACATGCCCCGTTTGGTGGAAACCTCGCGAAAGAGCGTGGCGCAGGAGCGCAGCTTCATCGCATCGACGGCACCCATGATCTGCGCGGCACTGCGGCCGGAATGGCCGAGAACCAGTGCCGCGCAGTCCTGCAGGCGTGGGCCGAGCGTGGCATGCGCGTCGTAAGCGCGGGCCTCGTCCGCATCGGCAAGCCCGTAGAGCTGCGCCATCGCCGAGGACCCGAGCCCGCGCAGTTGCGGGAAGACGAACCACATCCAGTGGCTCTCTTTGCGACCCGCGGCGAGTTCGGCGCGTACGCGCGCGATGACCGGCGCCTGCGCCGTCACGAACCGCTCCAGCCCGTCTTCGGTCATGTCCCGGAACCTTCGCGGCTACTTGTCGTAGTCGGAGCCTTCCTCATCGAGGATCGCCTTGAGCTCCGCCAGATGCCGCTCGTCCTGCTCGGGGTAGTCCTCGATCATCTGTGCGGTCTTTTCGGCCACATCGTCGGGCAGGTAGCGCAGCGCTTGCCCGGTCTGCAGCGCCCGGATGTAGGTTTCTGCCGCGCGTTCGAAATAGAACAGCCGGTTGAAGGTGTCGGCCACGGTATCGCCGATCACCATCAAACCGTGGTTGCCCATCACCATAACCTTCTTTTTCGGATCGTCGAAGAGCCGCGCGCAGCGGTTGCCCTCATCCTCGAGCGCAAGACCGTCGTAGTGATCGTCGACGACGACGCGGTTGTAGAACATCGCCGAGTTCTGGTCGATCGCGGGCAACCGGCTGTCAGCGAGGCTGGCAAGAACCGTCGCGTGGATCGAATGCACGTGCATCGCGCAGCGCGCATGCGGGCAGTGCCGGTGAATGCCGCCGTGCAGGCCCCATGCGGTTATGTCGGCATCGACGTCCTTCATGCAGTCCGGGTCGTTGGCGTCCATCTCGATGAGATCGCTCGCTTTTATCCGGCTGAAATGCATCTGGTTGGGGTTCATCAGGAACTTCGTGCCGTCGTCGTTAACCGCCATCGAGAAGTGGTTGGCCACGGCCTCGTGCAGGTTCAGGCGCGCGGTCCAGCGGAAGGCGGCGGCGAGGTCCACCCGCTCCTGCCAGTGGGTCATGTTCGGGCGCAAGCTGGTTACGGTCATCGGCTCTCTCCTCTGCGGTCTTGCATTCGCGCGCATGACACCACTTCCGGCGGGCAAAGACCAATCGAAAAGCGACCGGGACGGTCGCTGCAGGACAGGCCGTTGCGTGACCGAGGGTCAGCCGCCCGAGAGAAAGGACAGAAGCCGGGTCTCGGACTTTCGCAGACCGGCACGCTCGGCACCGTCGCCGATCGCCTCTTGGCGCGCGTCCGGATCCAGTTCGGCAAGCTCGATGATCGCCGGATGGATATAGCTCTTGCGGGCGATGGCGGGCGTGTTGTGCAACCGCTCGGCGGCGGCCTCGGACATCGCCCGGATGGTCAGCGGCTCGGGTTTCAGGGCGACCTCGAGGGCCGCGACGCTGCCGTTCCAGGTGCGGAAGGTCTTGGCCGTCATGGTCTCGTCGCCGGTGAACTCGGCAAGACGCGTGTTGACCTCTTCCGAAGTGACCTCGCGCGCATTGCCGTCCTCGTCGAGCCAGGACACCAGCGCCTTGCCCGGCAGATCGTGCAGGCGCGCAAGCGTGCGGTTCAACGTGGTGTCCTTCAAGTGCCGTTTCACTTTCAGACCGCCCTTTGCGGTGAAGTTCAGCATGATTTCGCCGTCCTTCATCCCGACGTGGTTGGCGCGCAAGGTCGTGGCCCCGTAGCTGCGGTTCTCCTTGGCATAGGCCGGGTGACCGACGCGCAGCGACAACCGGTCGATCAGGGCGAGCACGGCGGCAATCGCAAACCGCCGGTCGCCGGCCTCTTCCTTGAGGTCCCTTAAGATCGCGCGGCGCACGGCTGGCAGCGCCTCGCCGAAGGCCGGAAGGTGGTGGAACTTGCGCTGGGCACGGAACTCGGTCCAGTCGGGGTGATAGCGGTACTGCTTGCGACGCCGCGCGTCGCGGCCCGTCGCCTGCAGGTGGCCGTTGGCGCGCGGCGAGATCCAGACGTCCTCGTAGGCCGGCGGAACGGCAAGGGCGGCGATGCGGGCGCGCTCGTCGGGACAGTCGATGCGGGTGCCGTCGGGCGCAATGTAGCTGAACCCGCGCCCCTGCCGCCGGCGCGTGATGCCCGGCGCGGTATCGGGATAGTAGACAAGTCCGGGTATCTTGCGTTCGGCCAGCATGGTCGGGGTCACCTCGGCGGGGAAACGCCAACGGCAGCACGCCGGTTCCCGTCAGAGCGGGCGGCTTGGCACCCAGGCGTATCCGTCGGCGCAGAGGATATAGGCCTCGCGCAGACCGTGCGGCTTGTCGGTGGGCGGTTGCAGGATCGTGCCACCCGCCGCCTCGGCCTTTTGCGCCGCAACATCCGGATCGCTGTCGTAGAGCCTGATTTCGAGGCCCGCACCGCGCGGCGGGGTCTCGGGCAGCAGGCCAAGCAACGGGTTGGAGTGATAGGTTCCGTCCGCGTGAATCTGGAACAGCATTTCGCCGTAGCGCAGGATGGCGAAGTCCCGGCTGACCCTGTGCGCTGTCATGCCGAAGACCTCGCCCAGAAACGCGGCCTGCGCCGGAACGTCGCGCACCAGCAGGTTCAGGCCGATGCCGCGCAAGGACGCGCCGAAGTCCTCGGCGCTGACAGTCTCGAGGTCCTGCGCGTCCGCTGCCACCGCTTGAACCTTTCCCGGCCCCGTGCCACCAAGGGACATGACGAACCTCCCCGTTTCTCCCTGGCCCGACGTCGCCGCCGAGCTGATCGCGACGGCCACCGGCCGACGCCCTGCCGATACCGTGATCAAGGGCGGGGTCTGGGTCAACGTGCACAGCCGCGAAATCCTGCCGGGTCACGACATCGCCATTACCGCGGGGCGCATCGCCTGCGTGGTCCCCGACGCGGGCTACTGCACCGGACCCGACACGCAGATCATCGAGGCTGACGGGCGCTACATGGTCCCCGGTCTCTGCGACGCGCACATGCACATCGAAAGCGGGATGCTGACCCCGGCCGAGTTCGCGCGGGCGGTGATCCCGCACGGCACCACCTCGATGTTCACCGACCCGCACGAGATCGCCAACGTGCTGGGTCTCGAGGGCGTGCGGATGATGCATGACGAGGCGCTGATGCAGCCGGTCAACATTTTCACGCAGATGCCCTCCTGCGCGCCGTCCGCGCCGGGCATGGAGACCACCGGGCACGAGATCACGCCCGAGGACGTCGCCGAGGCGATGCAGTGGCCCGGGATCATCGGGCTGGGCGAGATGATGAATTTTCCCGGCGTCTCGAACGCCGATCCGAAGATGCTGGCCGAAATCGCGGCCACGCAGGCCGTAGGCAAGACGGTTGGCGGGCATTACGCCTCGCCCGACCTCGGCCCGGCCTTCGCGGGTTACCTCGCGGGCGGCCCGGCGGACGATCACGAAGGCACCTGCGAGGCCGACGCGATCGCGCGGGTCCGCGGCGGGATGCGCGCGATGATGCGGCTGGGTTCGGCCTGGTACGACGTCGAAAGCCAGATCACCGCGATCACCGAGAAGGGGCTCGATCCGCGCAACTTCATCCTCTGCACCGACGATTGCCACTCGGGTACGCTGGTCGGCGACGGGCATATGAACCGGGTCGTGCGCCACGCCATCGCCTGCGGCTGCGACCCGCTGGTTGCGCTGCAGATGGCCACGATCAACACCGCCACGCATTTCGGGCTCGAGCGCGAAATCGGCTCGATCACCCCCGGGCGCCGGGCCGACGTGATCCTGACCTCGGACCTCGAAACGCTGCCCGTCGAGACCGTCATCGCCCGCGGCCGCATCGTGGCCGAGAACGGCGAATGCCTTGTCGACTGCCCGCATTACGACTGGCCCGATGCCGCGCGCTGCACGGTGCACATGGCGCGTGACCTCACGGCGGAGGATTTCGTCGTCGCCGCGCCGGATGGCGCCAATGCAGTGCAGGCCAACGTCATCGGCGTGGTCGAGAACCAGGCCCCGACCAAGGCGCTGAAGTTCGAGCTTCCCGTGACCGCGGGCCGCGTGCAGGCCACCGGCGAGGTCTGCCAGATCGCATTGGTCGAGCGTCACCGCGCCACCGGTGGGGTCATCAACGCCTTCGTGTCGGGCTTCGGCTATGAGGGGCGGATGGCGATGGCCTCGACCGTGGCACACGACAGCCACCACATGATCGTCGTCGGCACTGATGACGAACAGATGGCGCTCGCCGCCAATCGGCTCGGCGCGGTCGGCGGCGGCATCACAATCTGGCGTGACGGAGAAGAGCTGGCGCTGGTCGACCTGCCGATCGCCGGGCTGATGTCGGACGCGCCGGCATCGGAGGTCGCGGCCAAGGCAGACCGGATGATGCAGGCGATGCGCGATTGCGGCTGCACGCTCAACAACGCCTACATGCAACACTCGCTGCTGGCGCTGGTCGTCATCCCCGCGCTGCGGATCTCGGACCTCGGCCTCGTCGACGTCCGCAGCTTCGAATTCATTCCCGTCCTAGAGTCTGTTTCATGACCAAGATCGTCAAACCCGAGGTCCCGGAGGCCGAGGAATTTCACCACGCCGAAGCGGCCGTTGAGCGCCTTATCGAGCTTTACAAAAGCGCGACCCAGTTCCTCAGCGCGCAATTCGTCGACGCCATGACCAAAGGCGCCCCGAAGGGCCGCGTGCGCGCCTATTACCCCGAAATCCGGTTCCGCACCGCGAGTTTTGCGCGCGTCGACACGCGCCTGTCCTTCGGCCACGTCTCGGCTCCGGGTGTCTATGCCGCGACGATCACGCGGCCGGATCTTTTTGCCAACTACCTGCGCCAGCAGATCGGCCTGCTGATCGAGAACCACGGCCAGCCGGTGATCATCGGCGCGTCCAATACGCCGATCCCGGTGCATTTCGCCGTCGCCGGCGATGCCTCGATTACCATCCCGCACGAGGGCGTCGCCGATTTCACCCTGCGCGACGTCTTCGACGTGCCGGACCTGACCACCACAAACGACGACATCGTAAACGGCACCTACGTGCCGGCGGACGGAGTCGGCCCGCTGGCGCCGTTCACGGCCCAGCGCATCGACTATTCGCTCGCGCGCCTGTCACACTATACCGCGACCGATCCGGACCATTTCCAGAACTACGTGCTGTTCACCAACTACCAGTTCTATGTCTCCGAGTTCGAGGCCTACGCGCGCAAGATGCTCGACGACCCGCAGTCGGGCTACACCGCCTTCGTCTCGACCGACAACGCGACGATCACCAGCGGCGACGGCGAACTGGCCCGGCCCACGCGGACGCCGCAGATGCCGACCTATCACCTCAAGCGAAAGGACGGCTCGGGCATCACGCTGGTCAACATCGGTGTCGGTCCGTCGAACGCCAAGACCGCCACTGATCACATCGCGGTGCTGCGCCCGCATGCCTGGCTGATGGTCGGGCATTGCGCCGGGCTGCGCAACAGCCAGGCCCTGGGCGACTTCGTCCTGGCCCATGCCTATCTGCGCGAGGACAAGGTGCTCGACGACGACCTGCCGGTCTGGGTGCCGATCCCGGCGCTGGCCGAAATCCAGATCGCGCTCGAGCAGGCGGTGGCGCAGATCACGGCGCTCGAAGGGTACGAGCTCAAGCGTATCATGCGCACCGGCACGGTGGCCTCGCTCGACAACCGCAACTGGGAATTGCGCGACAATTCGGGCCCGGTGCAGCGCCTCAGCCAGTCCCGCGCCGTGGCGCTCGACATGGAGAGCGCGACCATCGCCGCCAACGGGTTCCGCTTCCGCGTGCCTTACGGCACATTGCTCTGCGTGTCCGACAAGCCGCTCCACGGAGAACTGAAACTGCCCGGCATGGCGACGGACTTCTATCGCACGCAGGTGGCGCGGCACCTGATGATCGGCATCCGTGCGATGGAGCGCCTGCGAACCATGCCGCTGGAGCGCATCCACAGCCGGAAATTGCGTTCGTTCGACGAAACCGCCTTCCTGTGACCCGGTTGACCGTGCGAAACAGGCGGAAAACAGCGGAAAATGCCACGTTTTTCCTTGCAAACGTACACTAATCGTTGTGTTGATACACAACATCCGGGTAGATTTCGGCAATTGAGCCCAAACTGTCGGGCAGACGAAGGAGAAGAAAATGGCCAAACCGATGACAAAAACCCAGCTCGTCGCCGCTCTGGCGGAGGAAATGGGCTCAGACAAGAAGACGGCCAGCAGCGCGCTGGACGCCGTCTGCACGCTGATCACCAAGGAAGTCGCCGGCGGCGGCGCGGTGACACTGCCGGGCGTCGGCAAGATCTACTGCCGCGAGCGTCCAGAGCGCATGGTGCGCAACCCCGCGACCGGCGAGCAGTTCAAGAAAGACGCCGACAAGGTCGTCAAGATGACCATCGCCAAGGCGCTGAAAGACAGCGTCAACGGCTGATCCCAAGCGGATCGCGATGCTCCAGGGGCCGCCGTCAGGCGGCCCTTTCGCATTCCGGCCGGTTCAGTCCGCGAACATCGCCTTGACCCGCGCGATATCGAGCGCCTGCTCGGTCAGCCTTTCGGGATCCCATTCGCTGCGCTCGGTCTCGAAGAAGTCCCCGCCGTAGACATGGATCGCGCCCGTCAGCTTGGGGATGGGATTGGTGACCGAGTGAATGATGTCCGGACCCAGCGGGGCGACGTCGCCCGTCGACAGCGCCCGCGCACCGGCGGCTTCGATCAGGCCCGCGGGGTCGTCCTTGACCCGGCGCCAGAAGATGTTGTCCTCGCGTCCGCCGTAGATGCCGATCACGGCCCACATCTCGTGATTGTGCGGCATGACGGTCATCTCGGGTTTCCAGACCACGTTGACGATGGTCAGGTCGTGCGACTTGTAAAGCGGCGTGATCCCGCTTTCCTCCGGTTCGCCCAGCGCCGCCGTGATCCCAGAGGGATCACGGAACGCCTTTTGCATGATCTCCGCAACGCTCTTGTGGGTGCTGTCCCGATCCACCGCGCTGCGGCAATCGGAAACGAAATTGGCCAAATCAAACATGGTGCCCCTCCGGTAATGCAGGGACAGTGTACCACAAAGCCGCCGGATCGCTGAGACCGGTCGCCCTAGGCGAGATCGTCCACCGAACTGATGATCCGGCCGACCAGCCCGTAGTCGAGCGCCTCGGGGCCGGTGAGCCAGAAGTCGCGTGCCGTGTCGGCGGCGATCTTCTGCGGTGTCTGCCCGGTCGCATCGGCGAACAGCCTGTCGAAGCGTTCGCGCATGATGCGGATCTGTTCGGCCTGGATCATCATGTCGCTGGCCTGCCCGCCGATCCCGCCCGACGGCTGGTGCAGCAGGAATCGCGTGTTGGGCAGGCAGTAGCGGTTCTCGCGCGCCGCGCCGATGAAGATCAGCGCCCCGGCGCTGGCCACCCAGCCCGAACCGATGCAGCGCACCTTCGGCCGGATGAACTTGATCACGTCATGCACCATGTCGCCGCTTTCGACATGCCCGCCGGGCGAAGAGATGAAGACGTTGATCGGATCGTCGTTCTCTTCGGCCAGCGCCAGCAGGTGCGTCACCGCCTTCTGCGCCACTTTGTCGTTGATCTCGCCGGTCACAAGGACGTTCCGGCTGCGGAAGAAGAGGCTGTCGATCTGCCCTGCCGGTGCCTTTTCCGGCTGCAGACCCGTGTCGTCGAGCATCTGGTCGGTCATCGCGGTCCCTTTCCATGCCACCACGCCACCTACCCTAGCCGCGTCGGCGGCAGTGTCCATGCCACCGCCGGCGCGTGGCGGACGATGGCGCACACGGCCTTGCCCTCCCCCGGGATTTGGGAAACTGTCCGCCCGAACGCGCAAGACGAGTGGGACACGATGGATCTCAAGGCAATCCTGGCCGGCCTGGCCTTTGCGATCATGTGGTCCTCGGCCTTCACCTCGGCACGCATCATCGTCGCCGACGCCTCGCCGATGCTGGCGCTGACCCTGCGCTACGCGATCTCGGGGCTGCTCGGGGTCGCCATCGCCCGCGCGCTGGGGCAGTCGTGGTCGCTCACGCCTGCGCAGTGGCGCGCCACCATCGTCTTCGGCGTGCTGCAGAACGCGGTCTATCTCGGGCTCAACTTCGTTGCCATGCAGACGGTCGAGGCCTCGCTTGCCGCTATCGTCGCATCGACCATGCCGCTTCTGGTCGCGCTGGCCACCTGGATTGTCCTGGGTGAACGCCTGCGCCCGCTGGGGATCGCCGGGCTGGTGGCCGGCCTTGTCGGTGTGGTCATCATCATGGGCGCCCGGATCAGCGGCGGCGTGGACCTTTTCGGGCTGGCCCTGTGCGGCATCGGCGTGCTTGCGTTGACCGTCGCCACGCTGTCGGTGCGCGGAGCGACCTCGGGCGGCAACTTCCTGATGATCGTGGGCCTGCAGATGCTCGTGGGATGCCTCGCCTGCGGCATCGCGCTTGCGCTGTTCGAGACGCCGCGACTGGAACCGAGCCTGCCGCTGGCGCTCGCGTTCGCCTATACGACGCTGGTGCCCGGGCTTGCCGCCACCTTCGTCTGGTTCTGGCTGGTGAACCGGATCGGCGCCACCCGGGCCGCGACCTTCCATTTCCTGAATCCATTCTTCGGCGTCGCCATCGCCGCACTACTGCTGTCCGAACCATTGGGTGGCCGAGACATTCTCGGGGTTGCTGTCATCACGCTGGGCATCCTCGCCGTCCAGATCGCGCGTCAGCCGAGGCGCGACCGCGACCGCGCGCCGGCATCCTGAGAATACACCGGGTCACGTCGATCCTCTGACGGACGTTCACGAAACGCGGAGAACGCGCGGATTCGCGCGTAGCGCGACAAATCCCCGGGAACCGTGTCGTGTCGTGCCGGTTAGTTTCCTGCATCCAAAGTGGAATACGGAGACAACAAACGGAGAGAGACAATGGATATGGGATTGATCGTCATTCTGTCGCTGTTCACGTTCGGCGCAGTCATCCTGATCGCACTTCGCAGCAAATCGATGACCGAAGAGAAACTGCACGATCCGAATTCGAAGCAGTCTTCACTGGCCCGCAGCCGGCCTGATCCGAAGTTCAAGCCAGATCGGCGCGTAACCAACCCGGAAAACGTGGCGCGCAACTAAAGTGACGTCGGTGCGGCCTGTCGGACCGACTCATCGCTTGCGGAAGACACCGATCATGCTGGTGTCGTCCGCATGCGACGGGTCGGGATTCGAAGCGTAAATCGGCACCTCTTGTAGTTTGAAGTCCCTAATTCGATTTTGAATTTCATCGAACTTCCGCGCAAACCCGAGCGCTTCGAAATGCTCGGCATTGATTGCCAGCACAAACAGCGCGTCCTTGGCCGCAATCCTCAAAATTTCATCGACAGCATCCGGCCCGACGTGGCCGTGCGTGAAGGTGCCCGCCGACACGACCGACGCGTAAGTCTCGTCCTCGATGTTCAAGGGTTGCGTCAGATCCGCCTCAAGCGTTTGGCGGTATCTTCCCTTCCGGGCGGCGACCGCCAGCATCTCGGCGGAGATGTCGAGTGCATCCATTTCCAGCGTACCCGTCTTGTACAACTCGTCTGCCACAAGCCCGGTGCCGGCCCCGAGGTCCATCAGCGGACCGAGACCGCTTTCCTCCCTGAAAATCCGGGCGATATGCGCCGGCAGAAGGTAGCCGGTCTCGCGTGCAAAACCGTCCTCATAAGTGTCCGCCCATGCGGCGTAGCGCCGCCGGCTGTCCTCCGGGGTCTTCAGTGCATAGGCCGCGTCGAGGCCCGGCTTTTTCGCCATGTCATCATCCCTGTTCTGGCTCGAACTCCACGCGGCGTCAGGACACGCGCCGGAAGTCAGGCAACTTGAACCTTCGGCTGTTCAACGCCTCCGTCGGGCCGTATAGCCGCATCGCCGGCAGCGGACGCTTGCCCGCCGTTGGGATCCAGTTCGCGGTCTGACCCTCGGGCGCGTTGGGTCCGATCCAGATTGTCACGCCGCCATCGTCATTTTTTTCCATCCCATCGACGTCATAGGAGGACAGCGTGGTTCGGTCCTCGGCGGTATAGATGAAGCCCATCGTCGCGCGGTCATAGACCGTCAGCGCCCAGAACTGTTCCACCGGCATGTCCGCCGGCACGTCCAGCGCGTAGGTCTCGCCGGCCTCGAACGGGTCGCCGGCCGCATCCTTCAGGGCCATGAGGTACTGGGTCGCCGGGTTTTCGGACAGCATGCGAGGCATGTAGGTGCACCAGAAATACTCGGCCGCGCGCTCGATCGTGTCGACGCGGTCCTCGTAGGTCCAGGTAAAGGTATTATTGTCGTCCGCCTGCAAAAGTGACGCGTAGTGGCGGTCTTCCCAGAACAGCTGGTCCTCGGGGAAGTTGTCGTACCAAGCCTGCATGTAGAACCAGACGTCGTAGCTGGCCTGGGTCATGGCGCGCTCGGCGACCGGGTCGGGCGCGAAAGGCTCGCCGTGCCGGATGCCCAAGGTTGCCAGCATTCCCATGATCAGCTTGTCTTCGGCTTTCACAGGCTCGACCGTCACAATGGCATGCACGTTCTCGAAATGCGCCAGACCCCAGAGCGGCATCGTCGGATAGCGCGTGTCGATCGGATCGAAGAACACCTGCTCGGGCGGGTTCGCGGCCTCAGCCAGCGGATACATCCGCAGCCTTTGGGCATAGGTGTATGCATCCGCCTCGCTCATCCCCGGTCCGCGCACCGAGCGGAAGGCAAAGGCCACACGGTAGTTCGGTGAGGGCACGTGGATGTAGCCGTCCGGAATTTCGTCGTCATAGCCCGGCGGCGTGAAGAGGTACTTGCCGCCCTGACCGCCGTCGAGACCCGCGGGACCGACGTCGGCGATCGTGTATTGCCAGGCATCCACGACCTGACCGTAGAGGCTGCCATCCGGTCCCGCAGGCGGGATCTCGAGAACCGTCGGCCCGGCCTGCAGATCGGTGAAGGCCGTGATGTAGGGCGTGGAGGCGTTGGCGGTCGTCGCCTCGAGTTTCGCAGTGGCGACCCCGGAATAGGCGATGATGTCGTTGTCGCGCAGGCCAAGATCCTCGAGTGCCGCCGCCCGGAAACGATAGATCGCGAGCGCGGGCATCGCCCAGAGCGCCGCCTCGAACGCCCGTTGGTACTTTATCTGATAGTCGAAGTCCTGCACCGAAGGCATCGCGCCCTGCGGCGGCTGCCCGCCCAGCGGTTCGAAATCGCGATTGCTCAGGGGACCGGCGGAGCGCAGGGCCTCGGCCCAGGCAGGCCGTTCCTTCGCACCGATGCCCAGAAGCGCACCCGCCCCCAGCGCGACACGGAACAGCCCCCGGCGTGACAGATCAAACATCGGCAATCTCCTTGAGGTTTTCGCGGCCAACCTGCTGCCGAGTGCAGCACAGCGGAGCCGGAACGACAAGGAGGCAGCCCGGCTATCTCAGCAGGCGTTCCACCGCGTTGACGATCTCGGGCGACATCGGTTGCACGGACGATCCCCAGGTTTGCGCGACCGAGCCGTCCGGCGCGATCAGGACCTTATTGAAGTTCCACGCCGGCTCGAAACCGGCCTCGGCCCGCACCTGGCGGTAGAACGGGTGCGCCGCGGCACCGCGGACATGGGTGATCTCGGTCATCGGCAGGTCGAGCCCAAAGGTCAGCTCGCAGAATTCCTTGACCTCCGCCTCCGAGGACAGCTCCTGCCGGAAATCGTCCGAGGGCACCGCCAGAACGACGAGGCCCCGGTCACGATAGCGGTCGTAAAGAGCCTGCAATCCTTCGTACTGGTAGGTAAACCCGCAGCGTGACGCCGTGTTGACGACCAGAACCGGGCGTCCGGCCCAGTCGCCGGTGTCGACCGTTCCGCCGTCGATCGATGCGAACCTGTGGGATGGCATCCCGGCGGCCAGCGCCGTCGCCGTCACCAGTGCCGCTACAAGCAAAATCAGTCGGGACATGGTATGTTCCTCCTGGCACCGGATACGCAGGTGTCCCGGCTTCGGATCAAGACACGCGGCGCGGGATCGGCAAGTTTCGGCCCTTTGAAAATCCGCCGTCTCGCCCCATTTATGCAACAAGTAAACCGGGAGTGTCACATGACCAGATACGAAAAATCCGCCGAGGCGATCGCCGCGCTGTCGCCGGAGGAATACCGCGTGACCCAGCAGAACGGCACCGAGCGGCCCGGCACCGGCAAGCTGCTGGCGAACAAGGAGCCCGGCATCTACGTCGACATCGTGTCGGGAGAGCCGCTCTTCGCCTCGGCCGACAAGTACGAAAGCGGCTGCGGATGGCCGAGTTTCACCAAGCCCATCGAGCACGCGCATGTGGTCGAGAAGCGCGATATCTCGCTCGGCATGATCCGGACCGAGGTCCGTTCGGCCAACGGCGACAGCCATCTCGGCCACGTATTTCCCGACGGCCCGCGCGATCGCGGCGGGCTGCGCTACTGCATCAACTCGGCCTCGCTGCGCTTCGTCCACCGCGACGACATGGAGGCCGAAGGCTATGCAGAATACCTGAACCAAGTGGAGGACATCGCATGAAGACCGAACGCGCAGTACTTGCAGGCGGATGTTTCTGGGGCATGCAGGACCTGATCCGCAAAAAGCCCGGTGTGGTGTCGACCCGCGTCGGTTACACCGGCGGCGACGTTCCGAATGCCACCTACCGCAACCACGGCACTCACGCCGAAGGGATCGAGATCATCTACGACCCATCGGTCACCAGCTTCCGACACCTGCTGGAATTCTTCTTCCAGATCCACGATCCGACCACGCCGAACCGACAGGGCAACGACCGCGGCCTCAGCTACCGCTCGGCGATCTACTACGTGGACGAAGGCCAGAAGCAGGTGGCGCTCGACACCATCGCCGACGTCGAGGCCTCGGGTCTCTGGCCCGGCAAGGTGGTCACCGAGGTCGAACCGGTGGGCGAGTTCTGGGAGGCCGAACCCGAACATCAGGACTATCTCGAGCGGGTGCCCAACGGGTATACCTGCCATTTCGCCCGGCCCGGCTGGGTGCTGCCCAAGCGCACGGCCGAGGTCGAAGCGGCGGACTGACGCCGTTCAGGTGCCGGTCGCCACGCGCGGCCGGCCCACCGCCTCGACCTCGATGCGCGCCTCGACGACGACCTCGCGCCCTTCCACGCCCGCGCTGCGGACGTCTCGGGTCGCCTGCACCGCGACCTCGCCGGCTCCGGCGTCCATGGCCGCCGCACGCGCCTCGTCGCGCAACACGCTTTCCAACAGCTCCAGCGCGCTCTCCAGGTCTGGGAAATCCTGTGGACCGGTGGCCAGATGCACCCGGAACCGACCCTCGCCCGGCACGGTGACGGTGCCGCTGCGCCGCATGTCGATCCGGCCCACGACAGCCCCGATCGCATTGGCCACGGCCGCATGGTCCGGCACGATGGCTTGCGTGCCCAGAGCGGCGGCGACCGCCGGGTAATAGCTTGCCGCCGACGCGCCTAGTGCGATCACCGGCACCTTGAGCCCTGTGTCGAGCCGCACGAATTCAGTAGCCGACGCCAATCTCCTCCGCATCAATTCGTGCCGCGCCAACTGCTCGGGCGGAGCGTCGAAACCGACGTGCTCTTCCCCGAAGGCCGTTTCCAGCAGCGCTTCGGCGGATTGTGCGGTCAACCGGTCCACGATCAGCCGCGCCATGTCCTGCGCGCTGCCCGCCAGCAGCGCGCCACCCCCCGTGCGCCTGCGTCCGAACAAGCGCAGCGCCTTGTCCGCCGCCGAAAGGTCCCAGGCAGAGGACAGGCCCAGCACATGCGCCGCGTCCGACGGGGTCACACCGCCAAGTTGCACGAGGCCGCGCTCGGCCAGCCGTGCGAGCGCCCCGTGATCGATGCGTGCTCGCAGGATGTCGGACAGCGGGTGGACCGCGTCGCCCACCCGGGCCAGCAGCGCAACCTCGCGCGGACCAAGCCCGGCCGGATCGGCGTCGAGAATCCCCCGGACAAAACGTGCATCGAGCTCTCCGGGCACCGCCGAGGCCAACTGCCGGTCGAGCGCGGCATGCACGATGGGTCCCGCCTCTGCGCCCAGCAGCGAGACCGGGAGTAGCCTGCGCGGCCCGAGCGTGACGCCACCCGCAAGCCCTTCGCCAACGATTTGCACCTCGCTGTCGCCGCCGAGACCTGTCGTGCGCATCGCCACAGCCTCGACCATAGTCCGGTAAGGTCCGACGCGCGCGCCCTCCGGGTCGATCGCCGGGCGGCCGTCCCGCAACAGGGCCACGTCGGTCGTCGTGCCTCCGATGTCGCTCACCAGCGCAAGATCGGCCGCGGTCAACCAGCGTGCGCCCACCGCCGAGGCCGCCGGGCCGCTCAGGATCGTCTCGATCGGCCGCTCGCGCGCCTGCGCGCTCGACATCAGCGCCCCGTCGCCCCGGACGACCATCAGCGGCGCCGCGATCTCGATCTCGCGCAGTATCGCTTCCGCCCGGCCGATCAGCGCCTCGATCATCCCGATGAGCCGCGCGTTCAGCAGCGCCGTCATCGCCCGGCGCGGCCCGTTGAGCCGGGCCGAAAGCTGATGCGAGGCCGAGACCGGACGGCCCGTGATGTCGCGCACCAGACGGGCAGCCTGCAACTCGTGCGCGGGGTTGCGCGTGGCAAACTGTGCGGCCACCGCGAAGGCGCCGACGTCGCGCCCGTGTTCCCGCAGAAACGCTTCGATGGCTGCTGCGTCGAGCGCCTGCGCCTCTGCGCCGGAATGACCGTGACCGCCCGCACAGGACAGGATCGGATCGCCGCGCAACGCGGCGCTCAGCCCGTGGCGCTCGGGATCGCCCTCGCGGAACCCGATGTAGATGAGCCCCACGCGCCCGCCCTGCCCCTCGACCAGCGCGTTCGTCGCCAGCGTCGTCGACAGCGACGCCATCGAGATCGCCTCCGGCCCGACCCCGGCCTCGGCCAGTACAGCGCGCACGGCGTTGCCGACGCCGATGGCGAGGTCGTTCCGCGTCGTCAGCGCCTTGGCCGATGCGACGACCGCCTGCTCGCCGCGCATCAGCACCGCGTCCGTATAGGTCCCGCCGGTGTCGATCCCCAGCAACAGAGTCATGTCCTGCCCTTCCCCGTCACCGCTCGGCCAGCCGTGCCACCGCCCAGCGCGCCGCCTCGGCCACGGTCGCGTCCGGATCCTCAGCGCAGGCCTGCGCCGACGGGCGCAGGCCTGCCTGTCCGGAGTTTCCGATTGCGTAAAGCACGTTGCGCACGAACCGGTCACGCCCGATCCGCTTGACGGGCGAGCCTGAGAACTTCGCGCGGAATGACGCGTCGTCGAGCGTCGCAAGCTCCGCCAGTTCCGGCGCCCGCAGGCTGCCGTCGCCGGCCAGGCGCAGATCCCGCGCCGCGGTGGCGAACTTGTTCCACGGGCAGATCGCGAGGCAGTCGTCGCAACCGTAGATCCGGTTGCCCATCTTCTCGCGCAACCCGATCTCCACCGGCCCCTTGTGCTCGATGGTCAGGTAGGAAATGCAGCGCCGCGCGTCGAGACGGTAAGGTGCCGGAAAGGCGGCCGTGGGGCAGATGTCGAGGCAGGCCCGGCAGGACCCGCAGTGGTCGCTCTCGGCCGGATCGGGATCCAGCTCCGCCGTGGTGAAGACCGATCCCAGGAACGCCCAGTTGCCCCACTCGCGGCTCAGCAGGTTGGTGTGCTTGCCTTGCCAGCCCAGCCCCGCGGCCTGTCCCAGCGCTTTTTCCGGTACCGGCGCGGTATCGACAAAGACCTTCACCTCGCAACCCGACTCCGCCACCAGCCAGCGCGCCAGGCGCTTCAGCCGCTTCTTGACCACGTCGTGGTAATCGCGCCCCTGCGCATAGGCCGAAATCGCCGCCCGGTCGCGCCGCCCCAGCACTTCGAGCGGATCGTAGTCCGGCGCGTAGCTTTCGACGAGCATCACCACCGAGCGCGCCGCGGGCCAGAGCGCTGCCGGATCGCCGCGCCAGTGCATCCGCTCGGCCATCCAGCCCATCTGGCCGTGGTATCCCGCCGCGACAAACGCCTCGAGCCGCGCGGCCACCTCGGGCACCGCGTCAGGCCGGCAAACCCGCGCCGCGACGAAACCCTCCTCGAGGGCCCGGGCCACCAGCCGGTCCTTCAGCGCGGCCATGTTTCTTCGGTTGAGAAATATCCTCGGGGGGAGCCGCCACCGGCGGCGGGGGG